>DATMMD010000135.1:0-52210 GCA_035569875.1 Bryobacteraceae bacterium | reverse complement strand
ACCCGAAGCTATCCAAGGACGGGCAGAGAATGGTGAATTCTTCAACCCGGTGGTCTCGCCTGACGGAACACGTTTGGTTTTCCCCGCGAAGGGGGCGGATGGACGTGAGCAACTGGCAACGCGTCGCCTTGACCAGTCCATCGTCACCGTGCTCGCAGGCACCGAGGGCGCGACCGATCCCTTCTTTTCTCCGGATGGCCAGTGGATCGGATTCTTCGCCGGCCGGAAGTTGAAG
Source organism: Bryobacteraceae bacterium (assembly GCA_035569875.1). Classification (GTDB taxonomy): domain Bacteria; phylum Acidobacteriota; class Terriglobia; order Bryobacterales; family Bryobacteraceae; genus Palsa-89. Next base: position 51,975 of record DATMMD010000135.1, on the reverse strand, counting down.
AAGATTCCACTACAAGGCGGCGAGGTCGTTTCGTTGTGCGATACGGCCGGCCAGGAGCGTGGCGCCTCCTGGGGAGCGGACGGCGGGATCATTGCCAATCTGGATAGCTACCATCTGTTCAGCGTGCCTGCGACCGGGGGTGAGCCGCAACTCATTGGCAAGCCGGAGCAGCACGGCGAGCGGAGCTGGCGTTGGCCGCAGGTTCTGCCCGGCGGCGAAAACGTTTTGTTTACCGGCCTCGCCGCAGCTTCCTACGCCGCTGGGGATGGCGCCAACATCGAAGTTCTCTCGCTCAAGTCGGGACGGGTCAAGGTGGTGCGGCGCGGCGGCTATTTTGGGCGCTACCTGCCAAGCGGTCACCTGATATATGTCCATCGGGGAACGCTCTACGGCTTATCGTTCGACCTCGGGCGTCTGGAGACACACGGCGCGCCGGCGCACTTGCTTGAAGATCTCGCCGATTCGGAGAACACGGCGGCTGGCCGGATCTCTTTCTCCCGAACGGGAATTCTGCTATACGCGAGCGCAGCGACAAGGGTCGCCCCCATTGCCTGGCTGGATAGCGCCGGAAAGTTAGAGCGGGTTGTAAGCCCTTCCCTCAACGCCTCGCGGCAGGCGGAGACTCCCCGCCTTTCGCCGAACGGCAACCGGCTGGCGCTGGAAGTCGCGGGAGATCTCTTCGTTCACGACCTCCAACGCGGCGCGGCAACCCGGCTGACCTTCGATGCCGCTCTGAACCGGCATCCGGCTTGGACGCCGGACGGACAGCACATTGCGTACAGCTCGGATGCTCCTGCGAGCGACGGTGAATTCGGCATCTGGTGGGTGCGCGGCGATGGTTCGAGTCAGCCTTTGAAGTTGTTCGGCGATAGAACTCCTCTTCAATTGTTTTCGATTTCCCCCGATGGACCCACCTTGGCTTTTGTTCGGACTGGTCAGTATAGGGGGTTTGAGATTTGGACCCTCCCGCTGGATTTGAACGATCCGGACCATCCCAAATCGGGGAAGCCCGAGCCGCTCGCGCGCGAATCCCTCAGCCAGGTAGACCCGGCCTTTTCACCCGATGGCCGCTGGATCGCATATGTATCTACGAACGGCGCGGGGAAGGGAGGCCAAATTACCGTACGCCCGTTTCCGTTTGCGCCTTCGGCGGGCCGGTGGTCGGTATCGGAATCAGAAAGCGGGGCAAAGTTTCCCGTCTGGTCGCGCAATCGCAACGAGCTATTCTATGTGAATTCCGACAACCGCATCATGGTCGTCCGCTACACGGCCAATGATCAGTTGTTCGTCTCGGAGAAACCCCGGCTATGGTCGCCGGCGCCTCTCTTCCGGCCAACGAACAACGCTCTTTGGAATCTGGACATAGCGCCGGATGGGCGGCGCTTTTTAGTCCTCGCTCCGCCTGAATCCAGGGGCGAGGAGCCGGCTACGGTCCACGCAACCATCCTGCTGAACTTCTTCGACGAACTTCGGCGCCGCCTGCCGGCGATCTGAGCCCCGCCAGCGCCGCAGCTTTGACCGGTACGCCCATTCGGTGGAACTGGCCGCCCTAACTTCCCAGGAAGCCAATCCAGGACGTTAGCACGCCAGACGTAGGGAACGCGGCAGCTACGTCGGGGTCCAACACTACCACAACACGTCCCGGGGGCGCTTCATAATTCTTCGCTCATGTCCGCTGGCGGGTCTTCAGGACTCGTCACTCTCGTTCGACTTCCGCTTCGCCCATCGTTCCCGCCACTCCCGCGTCGGATCCTCGTCCGGGTCAGGCGTTTCCTGCGGTGGCCGCATCGCTTCCGGCACATGCCGCAAATTCACACGGATGCGGGTCCAGGTGGATGACCTGCCTCGCATGGAGTCCACCAGAACATCGTCCACTGCGAGCAGCCCGGCCGCCTCGGGATATTTGCGCTTCCATCTTTCCAGACCCGCCAGCGCGGCCGCTTTGTCCGGAGAATTCGCCACCACCAACAACGGCATTTTCGTCCGCGGCTGCTTAGTCACTGCCGTACCCGCGGCAGACTTACCCCGCGATGGCGCCACCCTCGGCGCTTCCCCCTCCATCTTGCGAAAGTGCGGCGGCCACGGCGCGTCGGCCATGCCCGCTGCTTCATCTTTGGCCGCGAGTTCCAATAATTGTTCGAGCGAACCCGCTGCAGCGTTCATGCCCGCATGCGGATCGCCGACTTTCTGGAAGCGCTTCGGTACCGTGAGGATCGTGAAGTCTGATGGCTCGCAATCAGGAACTTCACTCCAGCTAAGCGGCATCGAAACGCGGGCGTCGGGCAGCGGCCGTACAGAATAAGCCGAGCAAGTGGTCCGATCCTTCGCGTTCTGGTTGTAATCCAGGAAGACGCCATGCCGCTCTTCCTTCCACCATTTCGAACTGGCCAGCGCCGGCACGCGGCGCTCCACTGCGCGCGACAGCGCCACCGCCGCGCGGCGCACCTCAGCGAAAGTCCAGCGCGGCTGGATACGTACGTTCACGTGCATTCCGCGGGACCCACTGGTTTTGGGCCAGCCCCGAAGTCCCACCTCCTCGAGCAGCGCCTTCACCTCCAGCGCGACCCTCCGCACGTCCGCCCACTCGACACCCGGCCCTGGGTCGAGATCGACCCGCAGTTCATCTGGATGCTCCAGATCGGCCGAACGCACCGGGTGCGGATGCAGCTCAAGGCAACCCAGATTGACGATCCACGCCAGCCCCGCTGCATCATCTACGACAACCTCCTCGGCAGTGCGTCCCGATGGGAATGACAGCGTCACTGTTCTGAGCCACACAGGCCGCTCCGTTGGCGCGCGCTTCTGATAAAACGCTTCTCCCTCGGCGCCATTCACGAAGCGCTTCAGCACGATTGGACGATCCTCGATTCCGGCTAGAGCGCCCGGCGCGATCGATAAATAGTAACGGACCAGGTCCAGTTTCGATACTTTCGTCTGCTTCGAAAAATACAGCTTGTCGGGATGCGTTACCCGGACCTCGCGTCCGTCGACCGAAAGCACTTCAGCGGCTTCTTCCTTCACAAAATCAGGTTAGCTGTTAATCGAGTGTAGTGCCTTAGGCCACATTGGACCGTCGATTGCTACACTGCGGGCATGGACTGGACTCCGGGCGGCGTAAGTAACGACATTGAGGATCGCCGGAATGAGAGCGGAGGTGGAGGCGGCTTCTCCGGCTTCGGCCTACCGCACTTCAGTATCGGGGGGATTCTCCTCCTCGGGATCCTCAGCTTGGTCTTCCATCGCAACCTTTTCCTGCTCTTCCTGGGTGGCGGCTCCGTGCCGGACCGCCCAGCTGTGACCTCCGGTCCGGTCTCCGGCGACGCGCAAAAGACCGAGGTTCAATTCGTATCTTTTGTTCTCGACGACGTACAGACCACCTGGCAGAATTTACTCCCAGCTCAGGCCGGCAAACAATATCGGCATGCCAAGCTGGTGCTTTTCCGGGATTCAATCGAGTCCCCCTGCGGGCAAGCTGGAAGCGCCACTGGACCATTCTACTGTCCTGAGGATGAAAAGGTTTACCTCGACTTAGGCTTCTTTGATCAACTGAAGAACCAGTTTGGGGCTCCCGGCGAATTCGCTCAGGCTTACGTCATAGCGCACGAGATCGGACATCACGTCCAGAAAATTCTTGGAATCGAAAGCAAAGTGGAGCGCATGCGTCGAAGTGACCCGTCCGAAGCGAACCCGCTATCTGTTCGCGTGGAACTACAAGCGGACTGCTTTGCCGGCGTGTGGGCCAACTCCACCGAGCAACGCAATATTGTCCACGAGGCTGATATCCGCGCCGGGCTGCGAGCCGCGGCAGCGGTTGGCGACGACCGTTTGCAGAGAATGGCGACCGGCCGTGTCAGTCCCGAGACCTTCACCCACGGCTCTTCGCAGCAGCGCGACCACTGGTTTCAGACCGGCTTGAGTTCCGGCCAGATCTCCGCCTGCAATACGTTCGCCAGCGCTCAGTAACCATTTACGCCGGCCTAGATCCTGCTAAACTCACCAGCAAAGCCCTCCATGTTGTTGCCCTACCTTCACCGGGTCGCGGCCCGGGAAAATCTATCGGCCGAAGACGCGCGCCAAGCTATGCTGGCCGTGCTCAGCGGCGAAGCAACTACAGCGCAGATCGCCGCGTTTCTCGTAGGCCTGCGGACCAAGGGCGAAACATCCGACGAGCTGCTGGGCTTCGCGCGTGCCATGCGCGAGAAGGTTGCTCGAATTGACGCGACGGTAGATTCGGAACCATTGCTCGACACCTGTGGCACCGGCGCCGCCGATGGACCATCCACCTTCAACATCTCCACCATCACCGCGTTTGTCGTCGCGGGCGCGGGCGTGCGAGTGGCCAAACACGGCAATCGGTCGCTATCCAGCCAGTGCGGAAGCGCCGATGTTCTCGAGGCACTGGGCATTAGCCTTTCGATTTCCCCGGAACAAATCGGCCGCGCGATTCGCGAAGTCGGCATCGGGTTCCTCTTCGCGCCCGCGCTCCATCCCGCCATGAAATACGCCCAGCCGGCCCGGCTTGAATTGAAGATGCGGACGGTGTTCAATCTGCTGGGGCCGCTGACAAACCCCGCCGGCGCAAAGCGGCAATTGATCGGCGCACCCTCGCCGCATGCAGCGGTTTTGATGGCGCAGGCGCTAGCTGGCCTTGAGCCCGAACGCGCGTTTGTAGTTCACGGATCCGATGGTTTGGATGAAGTAACCACCACCGGCTCGACGATCGTTTTCGAAGTAGCGGGGCGCCAGGTTACTCCCCTAACGTGGACGCCAGCGGACTTTGGCGTTGCCCTTGCCAATGCCGCGGATTTGAGCGGCGGCGATCCGGTCCGGAATCGCGACATCGCGATCGCGGTGCTGCAGGGCGAGCGTGGACCGCGACGCGATATAGTCCTCGTGAACGCAGCGGCAGCGTTGTTGGCCGCCGGGCCGGCCACCGATCTGCGCGCTGGGATGCGGCTGGCAGCTCACTCTGTCGACACTGGAGCCGCCTGGAAAAAAGTCGAACAGCTAGCGCACTTCAGCTAAACCAGTTCAGCCAAAACGTAGTCGGCTAGCTCGTTCATATCGTCGATCACCAGGTCAGGTGGGTCCTCTGCGAAGCCCTCCGGTTGAAAGCCGTAGGTGACGCCGCAGGCGCGTATGTTGGCATTGCGGGCGGTCCGGATATCCACGCCGCTATCGCCCACCATGATGCTGCGCTCCCGCGCAATGCCGCTTTCTCTAAGCAAGGTCTCGATTCCGATCGGATCCGGTTTCTTTTGCTCGAAGCTGTTGCCGCCGTAGACCTGGAAAAAGTGTTGTCCCAATCCCAACCCATCCACCAGTGCCCTGCTGAAGCGGACCGGCTTATTGGTAAGCACGGCCATGTGCGATCCGGCATCCCGCAGGCGATCGAGCGCCTCCTTAACACCGGAATATAGCCGCGTGTTGTCCAACATGTGCTCGCGATAATAGCCCAGAAAATATTCGAGGGCGCGTTGAACGACAGCCTCACTCGCATCAGGTCCCAGGGCACGGCGCATCAACACCGGAGCGCCATTGCCTACATAGGAAGAAACAAGTTCCTCGGAAATCGGCGGCAGCTTCATCAGCTCGCGCGCGGCGTTGACCGAATGGACCAAGTCGATTTTGGAGTCGATGAGCGTACCGTCCAAATCAAAAATCAACAGATTCATTCCCGGCGCAGCCCCCCCGATTCGCGGCGCGCGTGCTCGGACCAGGCCTTTTCTGCTTTTTCCCTGGCATCCCGAAAAGCGTCTTTGATCTCATGCGGAGTCATGAGGGCGAAAAAGTCCGACGCGCCTGCCAGAGTTGGCATCAGCTTGGAATCGACCACCGAGCGCGGCGGCGGCGACGGAGCGAAAGCCATCAGTACCGTGACCAGCGCGATCGCGATAATTACGCCCCGCACCACTCCGAACGCGCCGCCCAGCAACCGATCGAACCACGAGAGTCCGACCCACTTGAAGAACTTCGCCAGCAAACGGCCCACGATCGCGCCCAGCACTGAAATGACCATGAAGATGATCAAGAAGCCGATCAGGTTCGCAATCGCTCGGGAGCTGACGTAATCGAGGAAATAAGCGGCGACGATTCCGTAACACCAGAAGCCGAAGAAAATACCCAGAATGGTGGCGATGAATCCAACTCCTACGCGCGCGAAGCCCGCCATCAGACCCGACAGTATCGAGAATACGATGACCAGCAGAAGCAGCAGATCGATCCAATTCATAGCGGCCTCCCCGTCAGGACGCGATACGCCTCCCGGTATTTATCGCTGGTCCGCTGGATGACGTCGGCCGGAAGCGCGGGCGCGGGCGGCTGCTTGTTCCAGTGAATGGATTCCAGATAATCCCGAACGTATTGCTTATCGAAGGAGGGCTGCGGACTGCCCGGCTGGTAGCTGGCGCGCGGCCAAAACCGTGACGAATCGGGAGTGAGCACTTCATCGGCCAGCGTCAACTGATCGCCTATAAAACCGAATTCGAACTTGGTGTCGGCGATGATGACGCCCCGAGTTTCGGCATACTCGGCGGCACGGCGATAAATTTGCAGTGTCAGAGTCCGCAATCGGCCAGCCAGGTCATCGCCGATGGCGCTCGCGGCCGTTTCGAAAGATATGTTCTCATCGTGACCGGATTGAGCCTTGGTGGCCGGCGTGAAGATCGGCTCAGGGAGCTTATCGGACTCACGCAAACCAGCCGGCAGCGAAATGCCGCAGATCCGCCCCTCTCGCTTATAGTCCTTCCAGCCGGAGCCGGAGACATAGCCGCGCGCCACGCATTCGACGTCGATCATCTTGGCGCGGCGAACCAGCATCGACCGTCCTTCCAATTGCTCCCCGTAAGGGCGAAACTGCGCGGGATAATCCGCGAGGTTGGCCGATACGAAATGATTGGGCACGATATCGCGCAGCAGATCCAACCAGAAGAGGGTGAGCTGCGTCAGCACTTTTCCCTTGTCGGGTATGGGCGTGGGAAGAACATAATCGAATGCTGACAGGCGGTCGGTGGCGACGATCACCAAAAATTCGCCGGCGGCGTAAACATCGCGAACCTTGCCTCGGGCGTGCCGCTCGATACCGGGCAGGCTGGTCTCAAAGATAGCGTCCAATCTCTAGTGGTATCACGAGCTCGCGTCTTTCTCCTAGTACATTTTGCAAGGTTACTTCCAGGTGGCATCGAACAATCAATTAGTTAGGAGTGGACGCCGCCTTGCTGATATCCGGGTGAAGGAGTGTGAATCATGAATTGGGACAGAGTAGAAGGCAACTGGAAACAACTCAAGGGCAAGGCCCGCGAAAAGTGGGGCAAGCTCACGGACAGCGATTTTGAGCAGGTGGCCGGCAAGAAGGATCAACTGGTTGGCCGCATCCAGGAGCGCTACGGAATTTCAAAAGATGAAGCCCAAAAGCAAGCCGACGAATGGGTGAAGGCGCAAAAGTTCGAAGACGAACCCACACACGCCACGACCACCAGACGGTAAGCCCACTTTTTGCAACTTACGTTTTTATGGAATCCTGGGCCGCCCGCAGGGCGGCCTTTTTTGTGCCAACACCACGCCTATATACTGGGGAATGCGGCTCTCGATACTTATCCCTGTTTACAACGAGCGCACCATGGTGGAACGGAGCCTGGCACAAGTCCTGGCCGCGCCACTTCCGGAAAACATGGATCGGGAACTGATCATCGTGGATGACTGCTCCACTGATGGCACCTCAGAGATCCTGGATCGGTTGGCTGCCCGTGAGCCGGGCATCCGGTTGATTCGAAAAAAGGTGAACGAGGGCAAGGGCGCCGCGGTCCGAACCGCGATCCAGGAGGCCCACGGCGACTTCTGCATCGTTCAGGATGCCGACCTCGAGTATGATCCCTCGGAGTATCCCAGACTCTTGCGGCCGTTGCTGGATGGACACGCCGATGCAGTTTTCGGGTCGCGCTACCTGGCCGGCGAACAGACGCGCGTACTGCCCTTCTGGCATTCGATGATCAACAAGTGGCTGACACTGCTCTCCAACATGTTCTGCAATCTTAAACTGACCGACATGGAGACCGGCTACAAAGTATTTCGCACCGACCTGCTGAAGAGCATTCCCATCCGATCGAACCGTTTTGGGTTTGAACCCGAGATCACGATGAAAGCGGCCAAACGCAAGCTCCGGATTTATGAAGTCCCTATCAGCTATCACGGCCGCACTTACGAAGAAGGCAAGAAGATCGGCTGGAAAGACGGGGTCAAAGCCCTGGGTGTGATCGTGCGGTTTTGGATTATCGACGATCTGTATGTGGAACCGTACGGCCGAGCGTTTCTCAATAACCTGACCGGCACGCCGCAATATCTGAGCTGGATAGCCGGCGTGTTGCGGCCTCATTTAGGCGACACCATTTTGGAGCTTGGCGCTGGAATCGGAAATCTGGCAGGCCGCCTGATGGGCCGCAGACTCCTGTACGCCGCAACCGAGAAAGACCCTCTGTACTTGCACTCGCTTCGTAATCGCTTCCTTCGGACTCCCAACGTTTTGGTGCTCCAGCTTGATCCGGAACGTCCAGAAGACTTCGCGGAGGCGGGCGGCCCATTCGATACTGTCTTGTGCGTCAACGTGCTCGAATATGCGGCGGATCCCGGAGCCCTGATCGAGTCAGCGAACGGCGTTTTGAAGAGCGGCGGAACGATTGTCCTGCTGGCGCCGCAAGGTCCCGCTTTGTTTGGCAGCCTCGATGAGAAACTGGGGCATCTGCGGCGATTCAGCAGACAGCAACTGAGCGCGCTGCTCGAAGAGCACGGCTTCAGAGTGCAGCGCATGGCGAATCTTAATAAGATCTCGACGCCGGCCTGGTGGCTGTATGGAAGAGTACTGCATCGAAGCCGCATAAGCAAAGTGATGCTGAAGGTGTTCGATAAGACGGTGTGGATCTGGCGGCGCGTTGATGGCTTGTTGCCATGGCGCGGGCTGTCGCTGGTAGCGGTGGCCACCAAGGAAAAGACGGCGTGAGCGCTTTTTATCGTTTTCGACAAGCCATCTGCAACGAGGTTTATGAGAAACGGCCGCTGGCCGACGTGTGCGGGAGCATTCGTCAGATTGGATATACCGGCATTGAGATTGCGCCGTTCACGCTGGCGGAGCGGCCTTCCGATATTACGTCCGCAGAACGGCGGCGTTATCGCGACACCATTCGCGACGAAGGACTGACATTCGTAGGCCTGCATTGGCTGATGGCTTCGCCCCCGGGTCTGCACGTGACTACGCCCGATGGCGCTCTTCGGGAACGCAGCTGGCGGCATGTCTCCGATCTCATCGATCTGTGCGCTGATCTTGGCGAGAATGGCCTTATGGTTTTCGGATCGCCCAAGCAACGCGGGACCGTGGGTGGGCTGAGCCGCGAGGAAGCAACCAGGAATTACACCGATGGCCTCGCGAGCGTGGCACCTAAAGCCGAACAACGAGGCGTGACGATTCTGGTGGAAGCCTTGCCGATCGGCCAGTGCGACGTGATTACGACGCTGGCCGAAGCCGCGACGATTGTGAAACAAATTAACAGCCCGGCGGTCCGAACGATGTTTGACACACACAATGCGGTGGATGAAAAGGAGGCGCACGCAATTCTGGTGGATCGTTATTTCGATCTGATCCGGCACGTGCACATCAACGAAATGGATGGCAGGCATCCTGGTACGGGAACCTACGATTTCAAACCGCTGTTCGAGGTCTTGCAGCGGCGCGGCTACGATCATTGGGTATCTCTGGAGGCTTTTGACTTTACGCCCGGCGCGGAGAGAGTTGCCGCCGATTCGCTGCGGTTCATCGAACGGATAGTCGAGCAAGTGGCCGTATGACACGATTCGTGGTCACCGGAGGCGCGGGATTCATCGGGTCCACGCTAGTGCGGCAGCTCCTGACCGAGCCCGATGCCGAGGTGCTCGTAATCGACAACTTTCTGACCGGCCATGCCAGGAACCTGGAAGAGGTTCGTTCGCGAATTAGTTTCACTGAGGTGGACATTCGCGACTATGCGGCGACTGCGAAGGCAATGGCGGGCGCGGAGGTCGTGTTTCACCTGGCGGCTATTCCATCGGTGCCGCGTTCGATACGCGAGCCCGCGCCCTCGCACGAAGTCAACATTGATGGCACCTTCAATGTCTTTCGGGCGTGCGGGGAAGCGAAGGTGCGACGGGTAGTCTACGCTGCCTCGTCCTCGGCCTACGGCGATACGGAGGTCCTGCCGAAAGTGGAGAGCATGCTTCCGAGGCCGAAATCGCCATATGCCGTTCAAAAGCTGATGGGCGAATACTACGCCAGCGTTTTTCACGAATGCTTCGCGATGGAAACCGTAGCCCTGCGCTTCTTTAATGTGTACGGCGAGCGGCAAGATCCCTCCAGCCCATATTCGGGCGTACTCTCGTTGTTCATGCGGGCTCTCATTGAGCAGCGGCCTCCGACGCTCTTTGGCGATGGCGAACAGAGCCGCGATTTCACCTATGTGGAGGATGTCGCGGGACTGTGCGTGAAGGCCTCGCGAGCCAAAGGCGTGGGCGGCAAGATGTACAACGCCGGCAATGGCAACCGCTACACGCTCAACCACGTGTGGAACCTCTTACAGAAAATCGAAGGCATAGCATTGAAGCCGCTCTATGCGGCTCCTCGTGAAGGCGATGTGCGGGACTCGCAAGCCGATACGACGGCGGCGCGTCGCGATCTGGGTCACGACCCGCAGTTCACGCTGGAGCAGGGGCTGCGCCGCACGCTGGCGTGGTACCGCGCGCAATAGGCCGGCTTTGCTCAGCACTATCCGCGACACTATTCGAACCATTCCGAAAGGGAAGGTAGCGACATATGGTGACGTGGCTAGTGCCGCGGGTTTTCCGGGACGCGCCCGGCAAGTGGTGTGGGCGTTGCGTGGCGCGCGCGGCCTGCCCTGGCATCGGGTGGTGGGCGCTGGCGGAAAAATCATGCTGCCGGGTGAGAACGGCCTGGAACAGCGATTGCGCCTGGAGACTGAAGGCGTGGCGTTCCGCAACGGCAGAGTGTGGATGGAAAAACATCAGCATAAATTTAAGTAGCCTCCGGGACTGCTTCCGGTTCGGCCGCTACCTCCTCCGACGCGATAGCGTTCAGCATGTCCGCCAGCGCCACCGGCGGCGGCTCATTCAACGCGTCGCGCAGCGCATCGAAACCTGAACGCGTGTAATCATACGCCCCGGCGGCCGGCAGTTCGAGCGCCAGCGCATAGCCACTCTCGCACGCCGCGCGGGCTTCGTCAGTCTGTCCTTGAAGCCATAGAATCGACGCGCGAGCCTGCCAATATTCGGCATCGTAATCGATGTCGCGGTGTGCCTGCAATCGTTGCCACCAAAGTTCCGCGGCCGCCACATCCCGCTTGAAGATCGCATTCAGGAATACGAACAACGCACAAATACCGGCGGGGCTCTGCAACGCGCCGCCTTCGTATAACGTTTCTGCTTCTTGAAGACTCGCGACTGCTTCCGGCACTTGGCCTGTGTCCAGGTAGTGCGTGCAAGAATACAAGCGGAGCAGCATGCCCCGATCGCCTCGCGCCAGGAAATTCCCCGCTGCGTGGAGGACATCGATGTCGTAATCGCGCGGCCGCCGCGATGTTACGAGACTGGACGCCACCATAGAAAAAGCCTGTTCCACTTGAGCCCACGGACCATTGGTCACCAGTTGATAAATGCGCGCGCCGTCTGAATACTGCGCCTCCGGCTTTTGTGGAATCAGGTTGACCATGAAATCCAGGGAAGCAATAGTGGCGATTATACTCAGCAGCGTCCAAGACCCTTCCCAAAAATGACCCTTCGCAGCGAGGGTAGCGATGCAACCGATTCCCGCCAGTACCAGCGACGCAACCGGACCTCCAAAGGTAAAGAATGCGCTCCGTCCTCGAACATTGGTCAAACGCGTCGGCGCCATCCCAGTCACGCCGCCCATACTCGCGAGCAGCTTGAATTTCCACTTGCCTCTCCGATGAGACCAGCGGAATGGTCCAACCTGAAAGCTCCGCAGCTTCATGTCAGACGCCCAGCCAGCCAGTACGTGGCCGAATTCATGAATCGCAATACAAATCAACACCGCAACCTGCACCTCCGCCACCCAAACCAGGAAATCCGACTGACGCAGGTGCTGGCCGCGCCCCCATACCCTCCAAAAGTGGAGACAGAAGAAGAGCCACGCAACTGCCACAACACCGGCCAGCCGTTCAGCGGCCTTACTCGTTCCATCTCCAGGCAGGCGCTGCGGCTTGGGCTTAGCCGCGTCGGCAACTTGGGACACTACCGGCCCGCGCGAGAACGCGATCAGTCCGGCCACTCCAATGAGCGCGCTTATCAGCCCGGCCGGGGAATGCTTAAGCCCGGAAAAAATCATCCACGAGCGCGAGACGGCGGGAAGGGGCAGCACATTCAGGACGCTCGCCGCCAACGCCCACACGCGCGCGTGGCGGTTGCCCTTCTTCAGCGTCCACCAGGCGATGGCCGGAACCATCTGCAGTGCCAGCATGCCGAGAGCCAACATTTCCGTAATGAGGAACAGGGTGGAAGACGCTTGTTGCCATCCCAGCTTCAAGCTCAGTCTGAAGGCCGCGATCAAGAAAATGGGTATGCCTGCGATGAGGCTCAGAGCCTCCAGCCCAAAGCAGAAGCGGACAAACTTGCCAAGTTGCCCCATTAACAGTTGATCGGAATTGAAGGGAGAAGGCTGCGCCTCCAAGTCCCCTATTTCGGTGGGTTGTTAAAGCTTAGCTCTCTGCTGGGTCGCGGCCCATTGTTAAGTCCTAGGCACCGGCGCAGAAGTTATGATGATTGGCCTGCTGGCGGCGTTGTTCGCGGTTCATATAAGTCTCGATTTCGGCTTTTGAAAAAACGAACCCATCGTCAATGGGATTGTAAGGGGCGTTCTCGTCCTTGTGCATTTTCAAAATCTTAGCGGCATTGTCGAGCTGGCGATCTTCGTTTGCGCGACGCTCGGCCTGGATCTGGCGGAGCAGAACGAGGGTGCGTTCGAACTGGCGCGTGAGGCGCTGGCGGTAAGTGCTGATGTTGGCGAAGGCCCGGTTGTGCTCGCGGCCAGAGCCATGGCGAGAGCAGTCTCGGCCTCGGGATGGTTGGCGCGGATCCGGTCCTCCATTTCAGTGATGCCGAGCGAGAAGAGGTTGGTCTCGACTGCGGCAGCGCGGTTGAGTTGCCAAGAGGAGTCGAGGAGCGACTGGACGAGCTGGGTTTCGGTGGCGCCTTTGGGCCGGTATTCATCGAGGAAGGATTGGGAGTGGCGCTGGTAGGCGGATTGGTCCTCGGAGGGCAGGACGACGGTTTGGCCAGTTAATCCATGACGCCAAGCGTTGAGAGAGGCGCGCTGCTTACCGGCTGCGGTGCGGGGACCGGTAGAGTGTTGGGCGTTAGCGCGATTGATGGCGGCACGCTGGATGGCGCGATCGATGGTATCGGGACCTGTGGAGCGGTCGTGACCATTGGGCTTGGGGGCACCATTGGGGGCTTTTGAATCTGGCATTTCATAATCTCCTTCAATTCGGTTTTAACTTGCGCGACCGGGGCGCGACGGGGTGGAAGCAGGGATGTGGCTGAGTGGGAACGGAAGAAAAAGAATTTTGGCGGGTGACTGGGCGGGACTTTTTCGCTAAGTTGGGGTGACGGGACTTACCGGCACTGATGCGTGTTGAGGCAGGCTTGATCGAATTCGAGGAGACAAGCGCGTTATCGGTCCTAGTCATTATGATAGGATCTCGCAGAGCATTTCTGACCGAAGACCCGGCTCTAAGTTTACATACTTGGTAATCAGTACCTTGGTCGTAAATCGGGCCGCCTAGGAGCTGCTCAGATTCAAAAACATTTGTTGCACTTCGATTATGCTTGTTCTTACGCGCTATGCCTGATGCGCAGCGATTCCAGATACCAACGAGCGACGACGAATTCGAGCGATTGTGTCTGGAACTACTGCGTCGACATTGGTCCCGGCCTGGACTGCAGATCTTTGGCAAGCGGGGAGCACGTCAATACGGTATCGATATTCTAGACCTTTCGGGAGAAACGCCCGTCTATGCCGCTCAATGCAAACTAAAAGAGGAGCATAAAAGCCTCCAGCCGGCCGAAATTCAAGTGGAAGTGGACGAAGCGAAGAAGTTCGCAACGCCGCTTGGAAAGTACGCGATTTTAACGACAGGGAAGGTCTCCACTCAGTCGCAGTTGGCCGTTCGCGAGATTAATCAGGCTCACAGAGCGCAGGGACTCTTTGAGGTTGAACTGCTTACATGGGATCAGATCTGCCCCTTGTTGCAGCAATATTCAGCCGTGCAGGAGATATTCTATGGCCAGATTGATAGCGATACCGCCAACAAAATCCACGGCCGGCTCGTAGCCATTAATGATGGTGTTCAGTCGCTCACGTCTCAAGCGTGCGGTAACGACGTCGACAATAAAATCAACGAAGCACGCGATTGCATAAACAACCGGGAGTTTCAGGTCGCAACTCTACTTCTGAACCTCCTCCAGCATAAGGCCACTGACCTGACGCCCAAGCAACGATATCGAATCCTGGCGAATCACGGTGCTGCAGCATTGGGCCAAGGTAAGCCTGCACTGGCCGCGGGGTACTTTCTTGGAGGCGCTCGCATACCGTCAGGACGATGAGCAGGACGAACGAAGCTCTCGCGTATCTATTGGTCAACGATGTCTCCGCCTGTCATGAAAAGGCTAGTCTGCTTCGCGTTCGATATCCAGCCAATGCTCGGGTCGCTGGCCTATGGGTCTCCAGCGCGCCGAGGGAAAAGCCGCTCTATGAGCTTGAAGCCTCCGTTGACTCTGTACTTCGAGCCGACGGAGAAGTAGCAGTTGCTCTTTCCAGGCGGGCTATTGTTGAACGCGATTTTGATAAGGCGATCAGATACTCCAACGCCGCGATTGCTGCTAGTCCCCGGTGGGCACAACCCTACCTCGCCTTTGCCGAGATCAATGTCGCCAAGGCGTTGCGGCTCGACTCGGGCTTCCAACCAATTAATGAGAGCCAGAATGCACTCCTAAAGGAAGCAGAAGAGAAGTGTTCCTTATCTGTCGAGATCTCTCGTGCTGAAAGGGATCGGAACTCGCAAGTCGCGGCGCTTGTCCAAAGGGTTGATGTCCACCTCCTGCTCGAGGAACGAGAGGGCGCCAATCGTGACGCTGATGAAGCCTATCGGCTTGAACCCGACGACCCGACGGTCTTAGCGGCAAGAGCCCGAGTCTATCTCACTGCGGGCAAATCGGATGAAGGAATTGCTCTCCTAAAAAGGTCATACGATCTGGGTGCGCGTCCTGACATTGCTCTGAGCATTCAAGAATGGACCATCGCTCCGGCGCCGGCTTCCAGTGAGCTTGCTGCTCCGTGACGCCCTCGACTGCATCAAGCAAAGCTTGGCGGCTGCGGACGAGCAACTCCAGCGCTTTCTGGCGCTCAATGTCGGTAATCATCTCAGAGTCCATGGTACACCGCTGGGTCGGCCCTTGAATCTTTTTGCATCTTTTTGCATCGAAAAAACATGATCCAAACAGCGGTGAAGACACGGACCGTTGCCCGCGCGTTCCCAAGCCTGCGCACGCTCGAAGGCGGCGGCGTAGAGATCGCCCGTGCCTTCCCGACGCAGCAGCTCGACGACATCGATCCTTTCTTGCTACTCGATCACATGGGACCCATTCGGATTCAACCGGGCGAAGGCGTCGGCTTTCCCGATCATCCCCATCGCGGTTTCGAAACCGTTACTTATTTGCTGGACGGCCAGATCGAGCATAAAGACTCGTTCCGTAATCGCGGATTACTCGAAGCCGGAGACGTGCAATGGATGACCGCCGGCTCCGGCTTAGTACATTCCGAGATGCCGGGGCGCCAGCTCGTACGCACGGGCGGGCGCCTGGAAGGATTCCAGCTGTGGGTGAATCTTCCGCGCCGCGATAAGATGACGGCGCCGCGCTACCAGGAGTTGAAAGCGGCCGCGATTCCCCGCGCCAGCAACGCGACCGGAGATGTTCAAGTGCGCGTGATCGCTGGCGAATCATTGGGAACGGGCGGAGCGATCGAAAGCCGTACGCCCATCCTTTACCTGCATCTAACGCTCCAGCCCGGCGCCGCGCACGTGCAATCAGTTCCGAAGAGCTTCAATGCTTTTGCCTTGGTCATTCGAGGCAAGGCTCAGTTTTCGGGTCAACCGGAGATACAGGGTGAAGGCCGAGTAGTGATCTTTGCGAACGATGCCGATGAGATTTCGATTTCCAATCCATCTGCCGAGCCGGTCGAATTGTTACTGATCGCCGGTGAACCAATCGGGGAGCCGGTGGAACGATATGGGCCATTCGTAATGAACACACGCGAGGAAGTGGGCCAGGCCTTCCGGGACTTCCGCGAGGGCAAAATGGGGACCATTTCTACATCCTGATGGACACTGCTTCGGCGGAGTACTGGGTTTAGGTTCGAGATCGCTCTAGACCATGAGAGGCTAGCGGCATTTTTCGGTACTCCGCGCTCCCCTGTAACACGACGTGCCGCTCCATCGTACCCCGACGCCCGCTGTTGCAGTACTGCGATGAAAGCCCGAGCAATAAATGGTTCTTTAGGGTGATGGATCGAAGACTGAATCCGCGGTTTAATTAGCCATGACTCGATGTCTCCAATGCAACGGAATCCTGGCCAAGAATGAACGAGTCTGTTATAGCTGTGGCGAGTGCGCGCCTGTGCATTCCGGATCGGCTGGCAATGGATACTCGCTGCTTCTCGCGCTGGCGTTCATCGTGTCGCTGGGTCTGACAGCATTCTCGTTTTTGTCGGGCCGATAGCGCTACACCTCTTTCCTTCAGTTCGCCGGTGCTTCAATAGTTGTTATGGCGACTGGCGACACCACGATTGACGACGGGCTGCTGGACTACATCGGGCGCGTTACCCTGCGAGAACCTGAGATTTTGCGTAGGCTACGCGATGAAACTTCCTGCCATCCCTACGCCAGCATGCAGATCTCGGCGGAGCAGGGGCAGTTCATGGCCTTGCTCATTCATCTACTGTCGGCGCGCAAAACTCTCGAGATCGGCGTGTTCACCGGTTACAGCTCGCTTGCGGTGGCATTGGCGCTTCCCGATGACGGCCGGATCATCGCTTGTGATGTCAGTGAGGAATGGACCTCCATAGCGCGGCGCTACTGGCGCGAGGCGGGTGTCGAGCGCAAGATCGATCTCCGGCTGGGCCCGGCCTTGAAGACCCTGGACGATCTCATCGCGCAAGGACAGGGCGGCCGGTTCGATTTCGCCTTTATCGACGCCGATAAAGGGAACTACATCAACTACTACGAGCGCGCGTTGGTACTGCTTCGTCAGGGAGGATTGATTGCCGTAGACAACGTTCTCTGGGATGGGAAAGTAATCGATCCGTCAGTGAACGATGCCGACACACGCGCAATTCGCGCCTTCAACGAAAGTCTGCATAACGATGAACGAGTATGGCTCAGCATGCTCCCGATACGGGATGGCCTGACGCTCGCCTGCAAAAAGTGAGTAGTTAAAGTGAGCCGTGACCACACACGATTTCGAGCCGCGATCAAAGCTAGCGCAGTACCATAAGCGTCATGGACAATTCGGATCTGAGCGCGCTTTGGGAAAAGCACACCGAGCACGAGTTTGCGACCCGCGACACCCAGGCCACTCTCGACACGATGGTCGAAGATGCCTACGTCAATCACATTCCCGTGATGACCGGCGCCCATGGCAAGGGCGCGCTACGCCGCTTCTATTCGTCGGACTTCATACCCAAGATGCCGCCAGACACAACGCTGACGCCGGTGTCTCGTACGGTCGGTAAAGATCAACTGGTCGACGAGATGATCTTCTCTTTCACACACACCATGGAAATGCCCTGGATGTTGCCTGGTGTTGCGCCCACCAACAAGCGGGTGGAAGTGCCGCTGGTAGCAATCGTGCACTTTCGCGATGGCAAGCTCGCGCATGAGCACATTTACTGGGATCAGGCGTCGGTCTTGAAACAGATTGGCCTGCTCAACGATCCTACACTGCCTGTCTGCGGCGTCGAGGCGGCGCGAAAAGTAATGGACGGGGCCCGTCAGCGCTGACTTCGCACGAAGATGCTCTTGGGGATCATGGCATGCACGCCCTTGTTCCCATCCACCAGTTGCGTCACACAAAAATCTACCGCGACGCTCGCGAGCATGTAAGCTTCGTCGCGGCTCAGGTGCTTCTCGCTTACCAGGAAATCGATCGTCTCGCGAATCGCGATCCTGGTCGCCTCGGTCAGATCTTCGTGGAAGCCCATGCTGATGTAGTACGCCGGTGTCTCAGCGCGCGGCCACTTCAGCCGCATGTCTTTTCGAACGATGAACTCGAACGTTCCAGTGAGCTGCGTCTCCATGGCCGTGATGTCCACCTCGCCATTGCCTTGTCCGGCGTGCCCGTCACCGACCTCGAATAGGGCGCCCTTGGCATGTACCGGAATAAAGAGCGTCGTGCCTTCCACCAGTTCGCGGTTATCGATGTTGCCGGCGTGCACCCACGGCGGAGCGCTGCTGATCCGGCCATTTACCTCTGGCGGCGCAACGCCCATGCTGCCGAAAAAGGGCTTAATCGGAATCTCGACGGAATCGCTGAAGTGCGCCAGCATACGAGCCCGGTCGAGTGGAATGATCTTGAGCCGCTCATAGGGAAAATCGTCCTGAAGAAATCCGAAGCCGGGACGAAAACCGTTGTACGCGAATGGCGAGGTCAGTTCGATCTTTCGAATGCGAACTTCGAGCACGTCTCCGGGCTCGGCGCCTTCAACATAAACCGGTCCAGTAAGAATATGCCGGCCTGGCCCACGGTCGGTCACCTCTTTGTAGATGGTGCGAAATGCTTCTGAAATCTGACTGGCGGGCACACCGGCCGCCTCGAACTGCGCCGGACTCCCGGTGGACATGGTCTCGATCTTCACCGTGTCGCCAGAATGAATGCGCAGCGCGGGCTTGGCCGATGCGGAATAATAGCCCCAAACCACGGTCTGCGGCGTCGCCTTCAACTCGAGATCGGCGGCGCGACACACGCAGCCCGCCGAAATAATGCAAAATAGTACTAGTCTCAACATAGGAGTCTTGCTGATTCTATCAGCTTGACCCTTTTCCCAGGTTTCAGTATCTTAACAAGGGGTTTCCGTATCTTAATGAGGGGTAAGTAGCGTGGTCCTTCTGCTCTTTGGACCGCCAGGCAGCGGCAAAGGGACGCAGTCGAGGCTGATCACAAACTGGTTGGGGATACCGGCGATTTCGACCGGCGACATGCTGCGGGCGGAAATTCAGGCCGGCACGGAGCTAGGTAACGCCGCGCGATCCATCATGGCCAGCGGGGGATTAGTAAGCGACGATCTCGTCAACAAAATGCTCGCGCGCCGCGTCGCTCAGCCCGACTGCCAGAGGGGATTTCTTCTCGACGGCTACCCGCGCACCTTGCAGCAGGCTGAGTATTTCGACGCTTTGGTGAAAGAACGGGGCTTGCCAAAGCCCATCATCCTGCATCTCGACGTGCCAATGGATGCTCTGATCGGCCGGCTGACCTCGCGCCGCCAATGTCCCAAGTGCGGGAGAATCTACAACCTGCTGCATCAGCCGCCCAAGAAAGCGGGAGTCTGCGATGACGATGGCACGCCGCTAGTCACCCGGAAGGACGATCAGGAAGATGTTGTGCGAGACCGGCTCCGCACTTATGATGAGCTTACGCGTCCCGTGCTCGCCTATTACCAGGATCGGAACTATTACCAGATCCGCGGCGATCGCTCGCCCAGCTACATTTTTGAAGTAATCACAGGCATTCTTGAGCCGTTGGTCTCGAAAGATGGCGCCTCAGCGCCCGTTTAACGAATAAACTCCCGGATGTAGCCGTTTACCTCTGCCGGCTTCTCGTGAATCACCCAATGCGTGCCTTCGGGGATGCGCTTGATGGTTAGCTGCGGGACGAATTGGTCCAGGCCATCCAGATTGCCGGTGAGCAGCGCAGTGTCCTTTTCACCCCAGATCACCAAGGTAGGCACTTTTACCATCAGCCGCGATGGGTCCGCTCCGAAATTGCCCGATGAAGCCGGCGTGCTCGCGGGAGTTTGTCCCGGTGGAGGCGGTCCGACCGCGTTCGCGCGATAGTAGTTCAAGCCGCCCGTCAGTGCTCCCGGCTCAGACCAGGCTTTGATGTAGGCCTGCTTGTCTTCGTCGGTGAAGACGCCGTTCTGCAGGCCTGAGCCCAACACCGCGTTCACCAGCGGAGTATAGTTGTTCGCCGAGAGCGTCTGCTCCGCTTGCGGGCTGCGAAACATCAGCATGTACTGGCTGGCCTGCTGTTGCTTCGGGTCCGACGCCAACAGGCGCCCGAACACACCCGGATGCGGCGCATTCACGATCACCAGTTTGTCCAGGCGCTCCGGATGCGCAATGGCGAAAGCCCAAGCCACCGCGCCGCCCCAGTCGTGCCCCACCAATACAAACTTCTTGCCGGGAGAAAAATGATTGGCCAGCGATAGGACATCATCTACCAGATAAGACATCCGGTATTGCTCCTCGCTATTCGGCTTGTCAGACAGGTTGTAGCCGCGCATATCGGGCGCTACCGCCAGATGGTCTTTGCCGAATTCCGCGAGCTGATTCTTCCATTCGTACCAGAACTCCGGGAAGCCGTGCAGAAAAACGATCAGCGGGCCTTTTCCCGCGGTCACGCAATGCACTCGCAAACCACTCACTTGAACGAATTGATCTTTCAGCACCGGCGTCTTCTCCTTGTTCTTCGCTAAAGCGGACGACAGGGATAGCCCCGCCATTAAAAGCCCGGACAGTCCACTGCCGAGGAATCGATTGCGCATGTTGGAAGCCTACCATGTCGGGCAGGGCCGTGCCCTCCCTCTTCGACGCTATATTAGTTCGTTGGCGGCCAACTCGATTACCGTGATTCCGCGTATCCTGGCCACGCTGCTTTTCTTCGTGGCTTACGAGGGGCTGATCTTCCACACGCGTCTCTATCCATCCATCCTCGAGCCCGAGTCCACCGCGGGCGCCATGGAGACGCAGTTGAACAACGAGTTCAAGCGGCCCAAGCCCGATCGCAATCAAGTGCTGGCCGTCGGTCATTCGCGCATGGCGCTGTTGCCGCGGGTTGCAAACGATATGCAGCCCTCCACAGGCTACCGGTTCGCCAGCGTCGGTCTCGGCGGCACCACGCCGCGCTGCTGGTATTACGAACTCCGGGAACTCGACCCCACTGCGCGCCGTTACGCCGCGATCATCATTCCCACCGACGACTTCAACGAGCCGGATACCTACGAGGAACCTAACAACCGCGAACTCGACACCCGCTACCTGATTAGCCGCCTTAAACTCAGCGATCTAACCGAATATCCCTGGTCGTTTGACGACTACAAACTCAAATGGGTGACTTTCGGCGACATTCTCTTCAAAGGCTACGTCTATAAGCGCGATTTTCTCGAGTTTTTGTCGGCCACCAAGGCGCGCATCGCCAAGGCGCGTTTATCTAAGGTTCACTCGAGCAGTTGGATTTATGATTACCGGGGACCGGAGCATAGCGTCGCCGGTTTGCAGATTGATTGGCAGCATAATGCCGCTCGCTTCCCCGCAAGCTTCACTCCCGAACAAAGGAAACTCATCGAAGATGTCTTGTTTCAACCAAGACCACCGGATGCGGGCCGGCTCTCCCGTTATCTCCAACACTGGTACGGCCGCATCCTCGATCATTATCGCGGTTCGGGAACCAGGCTCATCTTCATGCGCGTGCCGCGCGCGCCCGTGCCGCCGCCTGAACAGCCGCCCAAACTGAACAGCGCGATTCGCCAGATTGCGTCCGAACCGGATGTCATCGTGCTGGATGAACATCTCTTCGACCCGCTCGAGCGCACCGACTTGTTCGCCGACCCCATGCACCTGACCGGCGAGGGAATGGACCGATTCTCCAGGACCCTGGCTACCGAGGTTCGACGGGTGCTTGGGCCTCCCAAGTCCTGAGCCGGCGATGCTGTTCAACACACCCCAGTTTTTTGCGTTCCTCGCCATTGTCCTGATCGCCTTCTATTGCTCGCCGCGCTCCTGGAGAAGAGTCATCCTGCTGGTTGCCAGTTATTTTTTCTACATGAGCTGGATTCCGAAGTTCATTTTGCTCCTGCTCGCCCTGACGGTGATCGACTACACGGCCGCCCGCTGGATAGCGCGAACCGAATCGCTGCGCTCCCGGAAAATAGCGTTGATTGTGAGTCTCTCGGCGAATCTCGGGCTGCTGGGCTTTTTCAAATACTACAATTTCTTCGCCGCCAATATCGCGCATCTGCTCGGCAAGCCGGAAGGTGCGTTCGCCGTCAGCATCATCCTGCCACTGGGTATCAGCTTTCACACCTTCCAGAGCATGTCCTACGTCATCGACGTTTATCGCCGTGAACAAAAGCCAATCGTCAATCCCATCGACTACGCGCTCTACATATCCTTCTTCCCGCAATTGGTGGCCGGCCCCATCGTGCGCGCCCGCGAGTTTTTCGGGGATCTCTATCAATGGCAAGCGCCCAACTCCGCGGAATTACTGCGCGGCCTGTTGCTGGTGATTCTAGGGCTCGCTAAAAAAATGGTGATGGCCGACCAATTCGCCCAGGTCGCCAACAATTATTTCAGGGACGTCGCCGGACATCCCGGCTTGCTGGCAGCCTGGTCCGGAGTGGTCGCCTTCGGCATCCAGATCTATTTCGATTTCTCCGGCTACACTGACATGGCCATCGGCATGGCGCTGCTGCTCGGCTTTCACTTCCCCGTGAACTTCCGCCGCCCTTATCTGGCGTCCAGCATTACTGACTTTTGGCATCGCTGGCACATGTCGCTATCTCGCTGGCTGCGGGATTATCTCTACATTCCGCTCGGCGGAAACCGCCATGGCCGCCTGATGACCTATCGCAATCTGATGCTCACCATGCTATTCGGCGGATTATGGCACGGCGCAAGTTGGAACTTTGTGGTCTGGGGCGGCTATCATGGCGCGCTGCTGAGCGTCGAACGAATGTTTGGTCTGAAACGGGTGCCGGAAGTGAACCGCTGGACAATTCTCTATCCGATCCGGGCCTTACTCACATTCGGGCTGGTCATGATCGGATGGGTCTTCTTCCGAGCCGTTAACTTCCACGACAGCATCTATGTTCTGGGGCAGATGTTCACGGGCCACATCGGAGCAATGTTCCTAATGAGGTGGCAGATTGATTTGGCCCTGATCACGCTCTTGCTGGCGTTGCTCGAAGAAAAGAAGACCTGGTTCGATAGAATCGCGATCGGCCCCGCGTGGGCTTATGGCGCGGTCTGCGCGCTGCTGCTGTTGAGCGTGGAACTGCTCGGCTATACAGAAGCTGCCGTGCCGTTCGTCTACTTCCAGTTTTAACTTATCCCACCTGCACTGACAGCATCGATATCGATCCTCCGTCGACGCCTTCGACGGGAAAGGCGATTTTCTCGCCGGCCTGCCGGGTCGCGATTACGTATAGCAGCGGTAGATAATGATCCGGCGTGGGAATCGAGAGCATCGCATCACGGCCCAGTTTTTCGTAATCGATGAGCGGCTGGTCTTCTGAGGCGAGCATCATCTCGCGCGCGGCTTGCTCGAAGCGGACGGCCCAGTCGTATGGTTCCGGCATGTGGCGTCCCCACGCGTACGCGTGCAGATTGTGGATCAGATTTCCACTGCCCACGATCAAAATGTTTTCATCCCGGAGCGGCGCAAGCTTCCTTCCGATCTCGAAATGGAAGGCCGCCGGCCGGGTTTCATCAATGCTCAACTGGACCACCGGCACGTCGGCGTCCGGGTAAGCATGCCGGAGCACGGACCAGGTCCCGTGATCGAGTCCCCAGGATTCGTCGAGCGTGACCGGTAAAGGCGCGAGCATCCGCTGCACTCTGCGCGCCAGCTCCGGATCACCGGGAGCCGGATATTGCACCTGATAAAGCTCGCGTGGAAATCCGCCGAAGTCGTGAATTGTTTTGGGCGCCGTGGTGATAGTTACACCGGTTTCTGGAACAAACCAGTGCGCCGAGATCGACAAAATCGCTTTGGGTCGAGGAGTCTCTACCCCGATCCGCCGCCAAGCTTCGGTGTAGCGATTGTTCCACACGGCATTCATCGGATTGCCGTGGCCGAAAAAGATCGCAGGCAGCATATCCAACGTTAATACCGTTTGATAGGCCGCCGCCCGTGGCTACGACGCTTCTGGAATCGCCACCACTTTAGCATGCCGCCACAACCGCTCCAGGTCGTAATACGTGCGCGCCTTCGCGGATAAAACGTGGATGAGGTAATCGCCGTAATCGGCCAATACCCACTCGGCGTTGTCGAAACCTTCCACGCTGACCGGGTGCTCGCCCCGCTCTGCCAGTTGCGAGCCGATCTCTTCGCAGATGGCTTGAATTTGCTTAGGATTCGCGCCGCTGCAGACCACAAAAAAGTCTGCGAACGACGTGACCTCGCGCAAATCAAGCACTCGAATGTCGATCGCTTTCTTCGATTCGGCGGCCCGGACCGCGGTGAGCCAAGGAGGGGTGTTAAGCGGTGACGCGATAGGCTGAATGACGGTGGTACTTTGCTGTCGGATAGCTAGGTAAATCTCCCTATTGGTATGGTACACTGAAAATACCAATGCGACAATTCGTAGCTTTGTTTTTGTCCTTTGGCGCCCTGGCAATCTTTGGTCAAACTCCTCCAGATAGTCCCGAAACGATTGCAAACAAACAGATTGAACTAGCCAATCAAGAACTTCAGCGGGTCAACGATTTAGTCCAGACAGGTGCGCTGCCGCGCGTCCGCCTCGAACAGGCCCAACAGAACGTTGAAGATGCCAAGGATGAAGCGATCCTCGAACGCACTCTTTACGGCGACCTGCAGGTTGACAAGGTCAACGATCAAATGCTGGACGACATGATCGCCGCCGCCCAGCGTCGCTTGGAGCGCCAGCAGATCAAGCTCGAGGAAGCCAAGAAACTGGTCGCCGGTGGTATTGCCCCGCAGTCCTCCCTGACGCCGGTTCAGGAAGAACTTGCTATCCGTCAGACTAACCTGAATCTGGCACACTCCCGCGCCAGCCTGATGGGCGAGATGGCTGCATTGGCGAAGTACGAAAAAGCGGCGGCCGAAATCCATGACGTTACCAGCGCAGCATTTTCGGATGCCTTCGCCCCCGGCATGGAGCATTATGAAGGCAACGGTTTATTCCGGGAATCAAAAGATTTGAAGCCTCTGGCCTTGGCTTTCGCGCAGAAGTTCGATCATCCTCTTCCGATCAGCGCCGAAGGAGAGACCGGTCTGCATCGCGCGCTGGGTTTTGATCATCGTGGCCGCGTCGATGTGGCTGTGAGCCCCAACGCTCCCGAAGGAGTCTGGCTGCGCGGCTATCTCAAGGCACGCAAAATCCCCTACTACGCGTTCACGCGCGCGATCCCCGGCAAAGCCACTGCGGCGCACATTCATATTGGTCCTGGAAGTACTCGTTTGCATAGCACTGCCGCCGACTAGCCGATGGCTTTAGTCCCGCGCGTCTTCCTCACGGCTGAACAGATCCAAAGCCGCGTGCGCGAGATGGGCCGGCAGATCAGCACCGACTTTCCTGACGGACCCATTTACCTGGTTGCGATACTCAAAGGCGCGTTCATGTTCCTGGCCGACCTTTCGCGCGCCATCCAGACCCCCTCGCGCGTCGAGTTCATGGGGATTTCCAGCTACGGCCGCGGCAAGACCACCTCCGGCCAGGTCAAGGTCACGAAAGATCTGGATGTCTCCATCGAGGGCCATCATGTGTTAGTGGTTGAAGACATCGTCGACAGCGGCGTGACGCTGACCTACTTGATGAACGTCCTGAAACAGCGCCGGCCGAAATCGTTGAACATCGCCACTCTGCTCGATAAACCCGAGCGGCGCCTGCGTCCGGTGGAGGTATCTTATGTGGGCTTCAAGATCCCGGATGAGTTCGTAGTCGGCTACGGGCTGGACTTCGCCGAAGATTATCGCAACCTTCGAGACATCTGCGTCCTCACCGAGCAATCAAGCTAGTTCAGGCTTTTGATACCATCGCTGTGATGGCATCAACTAAAGTCACGGTGAACAATAATGGACCAATCCGCATTGAAGGGGATTTTACGATACATGATCCTGAAGGAAAAGAATACGGACTGGCGGGCCGCAAAGTAATCTCGCTCTGCCGCTGCGGCTTGTCGCAAAACAAGCCGTTCTGTGATGGCAATCACAAGGCCCAGGGTTTTGAATCGAGCTGCCCCGCCCGAGAACTACCTCCACCGAAGACTGTGGTTTAGCAGGCACCGATGATCCAATTCGTTCTTGAAAGCGACCGCGAGCAGTTCGGCGAGGCCTTTCGCTTTGCCCGCCAGCAGGTACGCAAGCTCATCGAGAATCATCCCGGTTTTTATCCCATGTATACCAGCAACGGCCGCTGGAAACACGAAGGTCCGGTCTGGACCAATTGGTGCGAAGGCTTTCTGCCCGGCATGATGTGGCTGTTCCAGAAGCGGCCGGCTCACAACGGCGATGACAGCAAGTATTGGTTGGAGCAGGCCGTTCGTTACACCGGCCCGATCGAGGTCCGCAAGCACGACCGCGAGGTCCACGATCTCGGCTTCCTCTTCATGCCCACCTACTATCGCTGGTATCAGGCCACACACGATCCCAAGCTCAAGGACGTGATCATTGAGGCCGGGAAGACCCAGGCCATGCGCTTTCAGGAAAACGGCCAATACCTGCGGTCGTTCGTGGCGGAAAATTCTTTGTTCATCGATATCATGATGAACGTCGGCATCATCTTCTTCGCCGCCCGCGAAACAGCCGACCGCCGGTTGCGCGACATCGCGCTACGGCATTGCCTCACCACACGGCGCGTTCTGGTCCGCGGCGATGGATCCACTGCACACGAAGGTATCTTCGACCTCGAAACCGGCGAGTTTCTCCGCCAAGCCACGCAGCAGGGTTACCGGGGAGATTCCTGCTGGTCGCGCGGGCTAGCGTGGGCGCTGTATGGATTCGGGAACGCCTACGAGTACAGCCGTGATCCACGGTTTCTGGAGACCGCCGAGGCCTGTGCCGATTATTACGTCACTCACTCCAACAGCGACGGCGTGCCGCCCTGGGATTTCAACGCGCCGCCGGAAAGCCGCAAGCTGCTCGATACTTCCTCGGCCGCCATTGCGGCTTCCGGTCTCTTGCGGCTGTGCCGGCTGTTGCACGATCCAGTGAAGGGTCACTACTATTGGTCCACCGCGATTCTCATCCTGCGTACGCTGTGCGAAAAGCACCTCGCCAAGAAAGATAAGAAGTGGGAAGGTATTCTGAAAGGCGGCGTCTATCATCTGCACAAGGAACTGGGCGTGGATGAATCGGTCATGTGGGGCGAGTACTACTTCGTCGAGGCGCTGGAGCAGGCCTTACCGCAAATAGCGTAGTACCATATTGCGATCCTGCCCATTCTGCCGATAAACACGCAGGATGCCGCTCCAGCCAGCCGTCAACTATTACGACCTGCTTCAAATTAATCCCCATGCCGAGATCGAGACCATCGAACGGGTGTATCGGATCTTGGCGGGCCGCTATCATCCGGACAATCAGGCCACTGGCAATGCTGAAAAATTCCGCGTGTTAAGCGATGCGTATCAGATCCTGCGTGATCCAGCCAAGCGCGCCGAATACGACAAGCAGTTCCAAGCGGCGCCGGCCGGTCCGCTAGCCATTTTTCTTGGCAAGGAATTCGCCGACGGTATCGATTCAGAAGCCAAGATCCGCATCGGCGTCCTATGTCTTCTCTATAGCAAACGCCGCGCGAATCCGGACTATGCCGCGCTTTCTTTGCTAGACATGGAGAACATCATGGCGTTTCCCCGCGAGCGCTTGTTGTTCGCGCTGTGGTATCTCCGTGCCAAGCGCTACGTCGTGCAGGATGACCGCAGCAGCTTTATCATCAGTGCCGAGGGCGTCGATTATCTGGAGAGCCAGTTGCCCACCAATCAGATCCTGCACAAGATCTTCAGCGCTTCCGAGAGCGGTGTGATGGTCTATCCCAAAGCGCTCACCTCCAAAACCACGTAATCTCTCCTACTAGCCGGAGCGACGCTAGCATTTGTGCCTTGATAAGTGTTAAGCTACAGGTTACAGTCCACCCGTGAAAATACGAAGTTTTGCCCATAAGGGCCTCAAGCGGCTTTACACGGAAGACAGCGCGAAAGGCGTGCCACCTGATACGGTGGCCAAGTTGCGAAAAATTCTCGCATATCTTGACAATATGGAAGACCCGGAAGAATTGCGAGCGCTCACGGCATGGAAGGTACATACGCTCAGGGGTGACCGTCAATACACGTGGAGCCTAAGCGTAACGCGGAACCGGCGTCTGACGTTCTGTATCGACACCGCTGAGCGCGAAATCTGGGACGTGAATTTAGAGGATTACCACTAACTACAGGCGCAACCGTTATGCCCATTAAGAATCCGCCCCATCCCGGAGATTTCATTCGTACCGAAATCATTGAACCCACCGGCCTCTCCGTCACTGCCGCGGCCGACGCGCTTCATGTTTCACGCCCCGCCTTATCGAGTTTGCTCAACGGAAAGGCCGGCTTGTCGGGCGAAATGGCTTTACGAATCGAGAAGGCATTCGGCGTTAGGATGGACACACTGATGCGAATGCAATCCGCCTACGATATCGCGCAGACGCGTAAGCGGGAGAAGGAAATTCGTGTGAGGCGCGTTCATCGAACAGCGGACGCTCACCCATAAGCCCCGGCGCTTCTGCCTTCTGCCGCCTGCCTTCTGCTATTCTGTACCTTCGGATGGCTCCCCTCCGGCTAGTCCTCCCTTTGTGTTTTGCAGTAGCGGCTCTGGCGCAGCACCCCATCCTCATCGACACCGATGCCGGCTCCGACGACCTCATGGCCATCGCCTTTCTCGCCTCTCAGCCCAGCGTGCGCATCGAAGCCATTACCGTGGTGAATGGCCTGGCACATCCTGATGCCGGCGCGAAGAACATCGTCCGTTTGCTCGAAGTGGCCGGCCGCAAAGACATCCCGGTCTTCGCCGGACGAAGCACCCCGCTCCAGGGAAAGGCCGAATTTCCCGCCGAATGGCGCAAGACCTCTGATGACCTTCCCGGCGTCACGCTTCCGGCATCATCGCGACCACCGGAATCAAAGCCAGCCGCCGATTATTTGATCGAACGTCTCAGAGACCAAACCCACCCGCTACGGATTCTCGCTCTCGGTCCGTTGACCAACCTTGCGGAAGCGCTGAAGCGCGAGCCCGCCGTTGCCAGCGCGATTGAAGAGCTGGTTATCATGGGCGGCGCAGTGCGCGTTCCCGGCAACCTCGGCGACGGCGGCGCATATAAGACCAACAACACCACTGCGGAATGGAATCTATTCATTGATCCACTGGCTGCACGCATCGTCCTTCGCTCCGGCATTCCGATCCGCCTGATTCCACTCGACGCCACCAACAAAGTTCCCGTCGATCTCGCCTTCCTCACCAAGTTTCAATCCGGCGTGCGTTCGCCGTTGGCGCGAGTTGTAGCCCAGGTGCTCGAAACGGATCGCGCATTTATCCAGGCCGGAATCTTCTACGCATGGGATCCGCTGGCGGCCGTCGCGCTGCTCCATCCGGCAGTGCTCAAAACTTCGAATATCCACATCGACATCCGCCAAGACCCTCCCGAAGAAGGGCGAACCATACAAACTCCGGGCCGGCCGAACGCGCGCGTCGCCCTGGATGCGGATGGCGCAACCTGGCGGAAGCTATTCTTGGAAGCCCTCGATAAATGAAGGCCTTCACTTCGATGACAGAGCGAAGGTGTTGCCGTCCAGGTCTTTGAAGACGGCCGAAGTGCCCCAGGACTCTTTCTTTGGCGGTTTTTCAAATTCGACCCCGTGGGCTGTCAGCGTCTGATACGTCTTATCCATGTCGTCGGTGAAAAAGCCAATGTTCGAGAACGTTCCGATGCGGCTTTCCTGGCCAGGTGGAGTGAACAAGGCCAATTTTGTCTCTGAGCCCGGAACGCAGATCTCAATCCAGCGCTGGGTACCGAACGGCTGGTCGGTCAGAATTTGAAAGCCTAGCTTCTTAGTGTAGAACTCGAGTGCCTGGCTTTGGTCGCGAACTGGGATGCTGACTATGCTGACGGATTTGATCATGCTATCAGCGTAAGGAACTTTCGTTCCGGCTGCAATCCTATTTGTTTGGCTATAGTGATAAATACTATAGCTAAGCGATGAAGATCGACGACTACGTGCTGGACGTCCTGATGCGCGACCTAGCTGGCCACGATCATGCGCCCTCGGCCTATCTCGTATACCTGCATTTGTGGAGTCAGACCATCGGCCGGCGAGTGAAGACCGCGCGTCTCAGTCATCAAACGATTGCCGATGCCACGGGCCTTTCAAAAAGCGCTGTGCAGATTGGCATGCGCCGGCTGTTGCGGCGTGACTTGGTTCGCATCCACCGCGATTCGGCGACGGCGGTTCCCGAGTACAGGATCGTTCGGCCCTGGCTCAACCGTTAGCGGGTGCTTATTCGTATCGCAAGGCCGTCAGCGGATCCACGCGTGTAGCCCGCAGCGCAGGCAGAAAACCGGCCAACAGCGCCACCGCGCCAAGAGCCAACGTGGCAGCGGCCATAACCCACGGATCGCGCGCGCTAACGTCCAGGAGCTGCGATTGCATCAGGCGGCCCAAGGCAAGCGAAGCCAGCACCGCGATCCAGATGCCGGCAGCGGCCAGCATCACGACCTCTTTCATCACCAGCCGGAGGACCTCACGCCGGCCCGCGCCTAAAGCCATGCGGATGCCGATTTCACGCGTGCGCCTTACCACCATGTACGCCATCACTCCGTACAGCCCTATCCCAGCCAGCAGCGTTGCCAGCGCGCCGAAGCTGGCGGATAGCGCCGCCACCAGCCGATCCATAAACAGCGATTCATCGATCTGCCGCTCCATCGTCCGCACGTTGAAAATTGGCAAGTTGGGATCTTGCCGCCGCACTTCTTCGCGCAGCATTTGGGCTGCCGCGGACGGCTCCTGCGTGGTCCGCGCATAGAAAGTCATGTATCCGATCTGGGCCTGGGCGTAGGGCAAATAAATGCATCGGAGCGGTTTTTCCCGAAGATCCACAATTTTTCCATCGCGAACCACCCCGACGATTTCAATACTGTCCTTTTCGCGTCGAAACTGAATCCGCCGCCCGATCGGATTCTCATCACCGAAATAGTGTTTGGCAAAACGTTCGTTCACGATCACCGTCAGAGGCGCTTTGGGCCCATCCGCATTCGTGAAATCGCGGCCTGCCAGAAGTGGAATGCCCAGAGTGGCAAAGAATCCTGGGCCGATTTTGTTTTGCGCGACCACCATGTCCTCGTCCTCTTTAGCTTGATAGCCTTCGATCTGGATGGACGTGTCTTCGTTGTCTCCCGAGAGCAGAGTCACTTCCGCAAGAGACGCCGCTCGGATGCCTGGCAGCCGCGCGATATTCTGCTGCAACTGTTCGAATAAGGCGCGCATTCGTTCCTGGCTGTATCCGCTCAGTGAAGGCTGTACCGCGAAAGAGATGAGATGATCCGTGTGAAAACCGGCGTCGATGTTTTTCACGTTGTAAAGGCTTCGCGCGAACAGCCCCGCTCCAATCAGCAGCATCAACGAGAGCGCGACTTGCGTAACTACCAGGCTCTTCCGAAGGCGCAGATGACTCCTGCCGCCGCCTACCACCGCAGCGGCTTGGTCTTTTAGTGTTGAAGCCAATTCGCTTTTGGTGGCTTGCAAGGAAGGAACGATTCCGAACAAGAGTCCCGTTACCACCGATAACGCCAACGCGAACAACAAGACTCGCTGGTCTGGCTGGCTGGAGATTCCCAGCATGGATTGATCTGACGGCAGAAACTTGAGCAGAGCCTCCCCCGTCCATTCCGCAACCAGCAGCCCCAACGCACCGCCGCCGAAAGCCAGAAGCAGACTTTCCACCAACCACTGCCGAATCAACCGCATCCGGCTTGCGCCCATAGCCAACCGGATGCTTATCTCGCGCTGCCGGGCCGTCGCGCGCGCGATCAATAGATTGGCCACGTTTGCGCAAGCAATCAACAACAACAATCCCACCATGCACATCAGCACCACGATGGCCGAGCTGATCTGCGAGGAAGCGGCCGAGATCCCCTTCCGGCCGTCGAGCAGCGAAAGATGGCGATTCAAGAATTGCTCCCGCAGGCGCGGCGAAAAATTCAAGTCTTTCGCTTCCAGCTCCAGAATCGGCCTCCAGGACGTATTCAGGGCTGCTTCGGCTTGCTGGAGCGATATTCCCGGCTTTAAGCGCCCGAAAATATTCAGCCACATCGAGCGCCGGTTCTCCAGGTCGTTCATCAACGGCGACATCTGGTTCCGCATCATCATCGGAACGAAAACGTCGGGCGCCTCGCCCACCCCTACACCTTTGAAACCAGGCTGCGCGATTCCGACGATCGTCATGGGATGCGCGTTCAGCATGATGGTCTGGTTCAACACGCCTGGATCTCCGCCGAAACGCCCCTTCCAATATCCGTAGCTGAGCACCACTACCGGATTGGCGCCGGGCCTGCGGTCCTCTTCGGGTGTGAATGTGCGCCCGATCGCCGCGTGTACGCCCAGCACATCGAAGTAATTGCCCGAAACCAAGTCGCCGTAAACGCGCTCAGTCTGATCGTGCCAACTCACCGAGAAGCTGATTGGAAATCGAGCCAGCACCCCACTAAACACCTGGTTGCCGTCGCGAAAGTCGCGATACATGGGGTACGAAAACGTGTAAATATCACCGTAGCTGGTGTTGACCTGTCCCCGGCGCGGCCCCTTGGCACTGAATAAAACCAGTTGCTCGGGATGCTTCACGGGGAGCGACCGCAGCAGGGCTTGGTCCATCAAACTGAAGATGGCCGTGTTCGCACCGATGCCGAGACCCAACGATAACAGCGCTACTATCGTGAACATTGGGCTCTTTCGCAAGCCCCGAAGCGCGTAGCGCAGGTCTTCGAACGGATTGATCATACGTGAGCTGGGGTGCAACTGAACATCCGTCTGTAAATCTAAGAAAATTAAAGGACCTCGTTTTCTGCGACTGTCCGGTTCCGGACACAATAAATTCAAAACCGGTTCTCAGCAACCATCTCCTCCCAGTTCATTCGCGACTCCACTTCATATTGCCGCCAGTTGGCGATCTTGCCATTCACAATACGCAGGATCACCATTCCGTGAGTCCTCACCTGATAAGTGAAGGTGTATTCGCCGGCGCCGATTTGCAAAGCCGGGTCGAAAATCAGGTGATGCCATAAAATGGATACGGGTTTCGGCCGGCCTTTGTCGCCTCCGAAAAATTCGAACAGCGCTTTCCGCCCTTTCCGGATCTCCGGATCCGGCGGCGAGCTGAACATGGCGTCCTGGGTAAAACAGTCTGCTGCCTGGCGCGGGTTGTTCGAATCCCAGGCGTCCGTGAGGGTTCCAATGAGCTTCTGGAATCCGGCCTGGTCGAGATGCCCGAGCACCGGGGCGCGCTTCAATGTGCATCCTGACATTGCGAACAAAGCCGCAATCGAGGCCAGCGTCCGTGTGAAACTCATTCTTCGAGAATCGCACGTTAGCGCAGTGTGGTACATTTGCTGATCGATGGCCAGTATCTTTCGGGATCGTCTCCTGGCGGGAAAGACCGCGTTTGTCACCGGGGGAGGCAGCGGAATCGGGCAGCGCATGGCCGAGCGCTTCGCAGAACACGGAGCCAAGGTGATGTTGGTGGGCCGCAAACAGGAGAAACTGGATGCCGCAGCGTCTGCCATTGAATCTTCAGGAGGAACGGCGGCTACGGCGTCCCTCGACGTGCGTGATTATCCAGCGGTCGAGGCGGCGCTTCAAAAGACTCGCGACCAATTCGGCGAGATCGACATTCTGGTCTGCGGCGCGGCCGGCAATTTCCCAGCGCCCGTTCTGGGGATGTCCGCCAACGGCTTCAAGGCCGTCATCGATATCGACCTGCTGGGTACATTCAACACCTGCCGCGCCGCCTATGCGCATCTGCGAAAACCGGGCGCAGCTATCATCAGCATCTCGGCGTCCCATGCATCCATGCCGATTGCGAATCAATCACATGTGTGCGCCGCCAAGGCCGGTGTCGATCTTCTCACGCGAACGCTGGCCATCGAATGGGGGCCGGCGGGCATTCGCGCCAACTGCATCACGCCCGGACCCACCGATGACACCGAGGGTATGCGGCGGCTGGCGCCGACTCCAGAAATTCGCCGGAAAGTAGAAGATGCCGTTCCGCTGCGGCGCTTTGGAACCAAAGATGAGTTGGCCGACCTGGCGCTGTTCCTTTGCTCCGAGGCGGCCGCTTACATCACCGGCGCAGTCTATGTGTGCGACGGCGGACAGTCGCTGGTGCGCTCCAGTCTTTCAACCGCGGAAAGCCATTGACAACTCAAACTGCACCTCTGCTCCGGCAGCTCGGAATCGTCAGTGCGACGGCGCTGGTGATTTCCAACATGATCGGTTCCGGAATACTGACCACCACGGGATTCCTCGCGGGCGATCTCGGCTCGGTCCAGTTGGTTCTGCTTATCTGGGCCGTGGGGGCGATTTGCGCGCTGGCCGGAGCATTCTGCTACTCCGAGCTGGGCGTCAACTTCCCCAGCTCGGGCGGCGAATATGTTTACCTCACGCAGGCCTACGGTCCGACCTGGGGTTTCATGTCCGGTTGGGTGTCCTTCTTTGCGGGCTTCTCGGCGCCTATCGCCGCCGCGGCCCTGGCATTTTCGGATTACTTTGGGCATTTCTACCCGGCGTTCAAGCTCGATAACTCGCGGCATTTGGTTGGCTCCGGAGCCTGGGAATTCAAGCTCGGACTGCCACAGTTGCTGGCCTGCGCATTGATCGCTGTGTTCGCGATCCTCAACTGCCTGGGCGTGCGCCGCGCAGCGCGCGTGCAAAACGTGCTTACTTCCGTGAAGGTTCTGGTGATACTGATTTTCCTGGTGGCCGGGTTCGCCCTTGGCGATGGGAGCTGGGATAATTTTACGCAAGCTGCCAGCCGCACTTCTTCTTCGCCCATCTTTTTGCAGTTCTTTGTGAGCCTCTTATTCATCTATTTCGGCTATAGCGGCTGGAATGCCGCGACCTATGTGGCCGAAGAACTGCAGCAGCCGGCCCGAACGCTGCCGCTCTCGCTGGCCTTCGGCGCATCGCTAGTGGCGGTGCTCTATATTTTGCTGAATGTGCTGTTCATTTACGCCGTACCGTTGCAGCAGATGAAAGGAGTGGTTGCCATCGGGGCTCTCGCGGCCACGCACCTGTTCGGTCCAGCCGTCGCAGGATTCTTCAGCGCCGCGATGATGCTGTCACTGCTGGCGACTGTGAACGCCATGTCCACTATCGGGCCACGCGTTTACTATGCGATGGCCAAGAACGGCGCTTTCTTCCCAGCAGCTGCGAAAGTCGACCCCCGCTGGCACACCCCGGTCATCGCTATCGTGGCCCAGGCAATTTGTACCATGCTGATGACCGTTAGTCCATTTGTCGATCTGCTCATGTACATCGGCCTGCTGCTGAACTTCTTCGCGGTGATGTCGGTGGCTTCGATCTTTATCTTCCGCAGTCGGCAGGGCTGGCAGAAGCTGGGGGTGGTCAATTTCGCCTATCCGCTGGTGCCGGCGTTTTTTGTCGCTATGGGAGTCTGGATCACAATCCTCGCCATCCGGCTGCGTCCCGGTGTTTCAGGCCTAGCCGCGTTGACTATCGGCGCCGGCGCGCTGGTCTATCACTTCAGTATCCGTGGCAAGACTGTATAAGGCAAAGGCGCCGCGAATCGGCAAAGGTGCACATCGCCGCGATTCAATCTTCTGGCCATGCAGGGACTGGGCTTCATAGCCTCGCCGGTCCCGCTCCTCCAATTCCAAAAGATGCAGATGCTTTGGATGTTCCTGTAGCGCATGTCGAGTGAGGGCCGAGCGATTTACGTTACTCTTGTTGCCGCGATTCACTTATTCCACCGCAGTCAATTCGTAGCGATGCGGTTTCGGCTGGGCTTTCGCGCGCGCCATGGCCGCGACCTCTCGATCGAGGGTATCGAGTGAAGCCATCGCTCGATCCATGCTCGGCGGCGGCTCGGTCTCGAATGAGGTCTGGATCATATGCCAGCGCGCCCAATGCAGATTATTGTGACGATAAATCAATTGAAGGACCTCGATTGCCTGTTTGGACATCGGCGTAATCTCTGGGCCCAGGTTTACGCCCGCGCTCCACTGGCCGGCGGAATGACTGACGATGGCTTGACCGTCGATCTTAAGCGTATATGCACGACCCGGCGTCAGACCGGTGACCGTCAGCGTTTCACGATTCAAAGCATCCATGAAGTCCGACGAGCGCAGCGCTAACTGAAGCAGGTCCTCTGAGGGAAACGTCTCAATCGGCATGGGAAGCGAATTATCGACCTGCGTCCATGCGATTCCGCCGTCGTCTGAAAGTTCCGAGATGGATGTGTTGATCGTCTTTCGCGCCGCGGGCAAAGCGGCGTCGATCTCGACATCCGATACAACGGCGGGCGCGTTCCAAGCCTTCAATAGCGCCTCAGCCATTAGGAAATGAATAGGAGCCGATGGATGGACGCGATCTGGTATTAGCTTTTGCGCTAGCGCCGGATCAGCCTGGTTCGCCGTACGCAACGCGGCCACCACGCTGGTGTTCAAATCGGCGTACAGTAATCCCTCGCGCCTGGCAAGTTCGCGAACGAATTTGCCGTAGCTTATGAGCACGTTATTGTAGCCGCCTTCGAAAAGCGGGGCCCGCGTGATGTCGTCATAGGGCGATGGCTGGATAGCCGTGAGACGCACTTTGGGCGCGGCTGTTTTCAAAGCCCTCACTATGTGCTCGTATCCGACGCGGTAGGTCTTGAACAGAGTGTCGTCAAATAGCCGATAGCCGGCGTCGTTCATTCCCAGCATGAGCGTTACTACAGTCGGTTGATAAGCGAGTACATCGCGAGTGAGCCGGGTATCGATGGGACCGCCGGCGCCTCCATCCACCCGGTCGCCCGACCAGCCGGAATGAACAAAGCGAATGTTTAGGTTGGGGAACCGCGTGACGACATACGCCTCAGTAAATGTCGTATATAGACGCTGGTCGGTAATGCTATCGCCGTAGAAAACGACGGTATCGCCATCTTTCAGATAAAAGTCGCTTTGCGCGGTTAGATGGCGGGCGAACAGGAAGCAAAGTAGTACCGCCCCGAGAGACCGCATCCTTCTTTTATGTTATCGGTTTCGTAGTGGTGAAATAGCATCTATGAACCGACAAGAGCTTGTCCGGCGATTAGTCCTAAATTCGATCTCAGACGATTTCGAGAACGTGGACCAAGTGATCCTTCGGGATGTCGCGCAAGACGGTGCCAAATGCGGGTTGACGATTGAGCGCTCCGAAGTCGTGCACGCACTTGCCGGACTCGTCGAGGACGGACTGGCGAAGGCGTATCTTCTGTCTGGAAGGGATCCGTTCTCCAACGAACTCCAGGGAATGCCTGCTCTCGACTTAGTCGAGAAAGATTTCAGAACGTACTTCTACATTACGAAGAAGGGAATGGATCTCCACCTCTCTGATGACACCTGGTATCCCATGGACGACGGAGGCAATCTGAAGCCAGACTGGTGTCTCGATCCCGCTTAGCCCTGCTTACGCCTCGCTCACCACTGGATTCCATCCTGCCGGCGGCTCCCGCAACAGCTCCAGGAAAGCTTGTCCGGCGCGATGGAAGCGCTTCTTGCGTCGATGCACGATCCCGACCGGACGGTACAGCCGCAAGCTCGAAATTGAAATCGGGATCGGCACCAGCCGCCCTTGCTTTACTTCTTCCTCCATGACGCGCGCCGGCATGATGCTGACGCCCTCGCCGTGAGCCACCGCTTCCTTAATCATCTGTAAGTTGTCGAAGTGCAGCGTCAAGTTTACCTGAACATGATGTTCGCGTAGAAAGCGGTCGATTTCCCGTCGAATCGGGAGGTCTTCATCGAAGCCGACGAAGTCGAGCCCTTCCAGATCCTCCGGCCGCAATTCAGATTTCGCCGCCAGCGCGTGATAAGGAGACGCCGCCACTACCATCTCCTCCTCCCGCCACGGAAGTACGGTGACTTCCTTGGTTGCCTCCGGGTAGCTCAGCAATCCGAGATCGGCCCGATCTGTGACCACGGCTTCGTACACTTTCTCGGGGCGCAAGTATTCCACTTCCAAATGCGCTTCCGGATACCGTCGCGAAAACTCCTGTTCGAGCTGCGACATTTCCGACAGCCCCACCGAGTAGATGGAAGCCACCCGCACCGTGCCCTCCACCTCTGTTTTCATCCGTTCCAGCGCCGCTTGAAACTCATCCTGCCGCCGCAGGACATCACGGCACATGTCGAGATACAGTTTCCCCCCGTCGGTCACGGTAAGCGGACGGCTAGTACGATCCAGGAGCGCAAGGCCTAATTGTTCCTCCAGATCCTGAAGATGCTGGCTTGCGGCTGACTGGCTGATACCATTGAGCTTAGCGCCCTTACTGACGCTGCGGCTCTGTGCGATGTCCCTGAAAAGCTTGGCTCGTTCGAGGTCCACTGTAATCACATTGTATTAGTACATCTTATATAATGTCAACATAAATTTCTATTGATCTAATATTAGGCCGCTGCTATACTCAAGCATGGCCGGCCTCCCAGTCGAGCAGGGTCTCTACGACCCGAGAAACGAACACGACGCTTGTGGCATCGGCTTCGTGGTCAACATCCAGGGTGAGCAGTCGCACGACATCATCCTCAAAGGGCTGCAAATCCTGATCAATCTCGCGCATCGCGGCGCATGCGGCTGCGATTCCGAGACAGGCGACGGCGCCGGCATTCTGATCCAGATTCCGCACAAGTTCTTCGCGCGTGAATGCGCCGATCTCGGGTTCACGCTGCCGCCGATTGGCGAATACGGGGTCGGGATGGTGTTCCTGCCGGTTGAACCGTCGCATCGTTTGCTGGCCGAAGGAATTCTGGAGCGCATCGCCCGCGAGGAAGGCCTGACCGTCCTCGGATGGCGCGACATTCCGGTCAATGTCGACGCCATTGGCCGCGTGGCCCGCGCGTCGCAGCCGTACATCGAACAGATCTTCATTCGGGGCGCGTCTGGGATGACGCAGGATGAGTTGGAGCGCAAGCTCTATGTCGTCCGCAAGCGAGCTGAATCGGAAATAGCCGCGTCTGACCTGCCGGACAAAAGCTTCTTCTACATCCCCTCGCTCTCTTCGCGCACCATTATCTATAAAGGCCTTCTGCTAGCCCCGCAGATCGCCGAGTTTTACAACGAACTGACCGATCCCGACGCCGTCAGCGCCTTGTGCCTGGTACACCAGCGCTTTTCGACCAACACGTTTCCATCCTGGCAACTGGCGCATCCATACCGCTACCTGTGCCACAACGGAGAAATCAACACCGTCCGCGGAAACGTCAACTGGATGCACGCCCGGACCAAAGTGCTGGAATCGCAACTTTTTGGCGATGACTTGAAGAAGGTGTTTCCGGTCATCACTCCCGGTGGCAGCGACACAGCTTCGCTCGACAACGCCGTCGAGCTGCTAACCCTGGCCGGCCGCAGCCTGCCCCACGTGATGACCATGCTGATCCCCGAAGCCTGGGACGGCGACATGACCATGCGGCCCGAGAAAAAAGCATTCTACGAATACCACGCTTCGCTCACAGAGCCTTGGGACGGCCCGGCGGCCGTGGCCTTCACGGATGGCCGCGTGATTGGCGCCACGCTGGATCGTAATGGCCTGCGGCCCGGGCGCTATCTGGTCACGCATGACGGCTTGGTGATCATGGCCTCCGAGACTGGCGTTCTGCCTGTGAAACCAGAAGAGGTGAAGTTCAAAGGGCGCCTGCAGCCCGGCCGCATGCTGCTGGTGGACACTACCGAGCGCCGCATCATCCCCGACGACGAGATCAAGGAACGGCTCTGGAGCCGCCAGCACTACGGCGAATGGCTGAAGGCAGGCCAAATCACGCTCGACAGCCTGCCTGAGCCGCCGCGAGTGTACGAATCCGATCTCGATAGCATCGTTATGCGGCAGCGCGCTTTCGGCTACACCGATGAAGACCTGCGCGTGCTGATGCAACCCATGGCCGCCACTGGCGATGAAGCGGTGGGGTCGATGGGCACCGACACGCCGCTGGCCTGTCTATCCGACAAGCCGCAGCCGTTGTTCCATTACTTCAAGCAATTGTTCGCCCAGGTGACCAATCCGGCCATCGATCCGATCCGCGAAGAGTTGGTGATGTCGCTGACCAGCTACATCGGAACCGAGCGCAATATCTTAGAAGAGACCTCTCAGCACTGCCATACCTTGAAGCTGCCGCACCCAATACTGACCAATCGGGATCTCGAAAAACTGCGGCGAGTCTCCACCAGCGATCTG
Organism: Bryobacteraceae bacterium; assembly: GCA_035569875.1. Taxonomy (GTDB): domain Bacteria; phylum Acidobacteriota; class Terriglobia; order Bryobacterales; family Bryobacteraceae; genus Palsa-89. The sequence goes on along the minus strand of DATMMD010000135.1, from coordinate 11,475 downwards.
CTTGCCAACACCTTGCCAATGTTGTTCCGCGTGGCCGGCGGCGAAAAAGAATTGGAACGCGCGCTGGATGGGCTGTGCCGCAGCGCCTCCCTGGCCGTGAAGTCGCGCTACACATTGCTGATTCTTTCCGATCGCGGCACGGACCAGGAATACGCACCCATTCCCAGCCTGCTGGCGCTCTCGGCCGTGCACAATCACCTGGTTCGCGAAGGCACACGGACACAGGTGGCTCTCATTATCGAATCCGGCGAACCACGCGAGGTTATGCATTTCGCCCTGCTGATCGGCTATGGCGCCAGTGCCGTGAATCCGTATCTGGCGATCGAAACGCTGGAAGATCAGGCGACACGGGGCAATCTGGGGAGCGGCATTACTTTCGAGACGGCGCTTAAGAATTACAAAAAGGCCATCAACAAAGGACTGCTCAAGGTCTTCTCCAAGATGGGCATTTCGACGCTGCAAAGTTATCGCGGCGCGCAGGTGTTCGAAGCCATCGGCCTAAACAAATCGCTGGTGGAGCGCTACTTCACCGGGACTTCATCGCGCATCGAAGGCATCGGATTCGACGTCCTGGCGCGCGAAGCCAGGATGAAACACGACCACGCCTTCCGGCACGTTTCCGAAGCCGACACCGAGTTGGCCATCGGCGGAAATTATCAGTATCGGGTACGCGGCGAGTATCACCTGTTCAATCCATTGACGGTGAGCAAGCTGCAGCATGCGGTGCGGCAGTCGAGCTTCGAGACCTTTCAGGAGTACACGTCGCTGATCAACAATCAGAGCCGCGAGCTGTGCACGCTGCGCGGCTTAATGGATCTGAAGCCGGTGGAGAAGCCGGTGCCCATCGAAGAAGTAGAGCCGGCGACCGAAATCGTCAAACGTTTCGCAACGGGCGCGATGTCTTACGGGTCGATCAGCAAAGAGGCCCACGAAACGCTGGCCATCGCGATGAACCGCATCGGCGGGAGATCGAACACCGGCGAAGGCGGCGAGGACGAAGCGCGTTTCCAGCGCGATCCGAATGGCGATTGGCGGCGAAGTGCCATCAAGCAGGTAGCCTCGGCCCGATTCGGCGTGACCACCAATTACCTTGTGAACGCCGATGAGCTACAGATCAAGATCGCACAAGGGGCGAAGCCTGGCGAAGGCGGTCAGTTGCCTGGCCACAAGGTGGACGAAACGATTGCGCGGGTGCGGCACTCGATTCCGGGAGTGCAGTTGATCTCCCCGCCGCCGCATCACGACATTTACTCGATCGAGGACCTGGCGCAGCTCATTTACGATTTGAAAAATGCCAACCCGAAAGCGCGTATCTCGGTAAAGCTGGTAGCCGAGGTGGGCGTGGGCACAGTGGCCGCAGGCGTTGCTAAAGCGCATGCCGATCTGGTGCTGATCAGCGGCCACGATGGCGGCACGGGAGCATCGCCGCTCACTTCCATCAAGCACGCCGGCATTCCTTGGGAACTGGGGCTAGCCGAAACGCAGCAGGTGCTGGTGATGAACGACTTGCGCAGCCGCATCCGCGTCCAGACCGACGGAAAGCTACAAACTGGCCGCGACGTCACGATCGCCGCGCTGCTGGGAGCCGAGGAGTTCGGATTTTCCACCGCGCCGCTGGTGTCGATGGGCTGCATCATGATGCGCAAGTGCCATCTCAATACCTGCCCGGTCGGAATCGCTACCCAGGATCCGGCGCTCCGCAAGAAATTCCAGGGCCAGCCGGAGAACGTTATCAACTTCTTCTTCTATGTCGCCGAGGAAGTGCGCCAATGGATGTCGAAGCTGGGCTTCCGCAACATGGACGAGATGGTGGGCCGTGTGGACCGCATCGAAATGCGCAAAGCCATCGATCATTGGAAGGCGCGCGGGTTGGATTTCTCGACTATTCTTTATAACCCGCAAGTGCCACGACGTGTGGGCCGGCGCTGTATGATCGCGCAGGATCACGGCCTCGAGCAGGCGCTGGATTACAAGCTCATCGATCAAGCGCGCGAATCGATCGAGCACGGCACTCGCGTGGAATTCAAGATGCCGATACGCAACGTGCATCGAACCGTCGGCGCCATGCTGTCGGGCGAAATCGCGCGGCGCCATGGATCGGCCGGTCTACCGGATGATACCATCCGTTTCGACTTCAACGGGTCGGCGGGACAGAGCTTCGGAGCGTTCTTAGCCAAGGGCGTGACGTTGACGCTGGAAGGCGATGCTAACGACTACGTCGGCAAGGGACTTTCGGGCGGCAAGCTGATTGTCTATCCGCCGCGAACATCTACATTCCAACCGGAAGAAAACATGCTGGTCGGCAACGTCGTGCTGTATGGAGCGACCAGCGGCCAGGCGTATTTCAACGGTATGGCGGGCGAGCGATTCGCTGTCCGCAACTCGGGCGCGACCGCCGTGGTCGAGAGCGTCGGCGATCACGGTTGCGAGTACATGACCAGGGGCCTGGTGGTGGTACTTGGCCGCGCGGGGCGTAACTTCGCTGCTGGAATGACCGGCGGCATCGCATATGTGCTGGATGAGACCGGCGAGTTCTCGAGTGTGCTCTGCAACCGCGCCAGCGTGGATCTGGAACCGCTCGAAGACCCGATCGATTTGCAGACGGTCCAGAACCTGATTGAAAAGCACGTAGAGGCGACTGCGAGCCCGCGCGGCCAATGGATTCTCGAAAACTGGGGTCAAATGGTTCTGAAGTTCGTTAAGATTTTCCCGCACGAGTATAAGCGCGTGCTCGGAATTCCCAAGTTTGTCCCACGGCCGGCGGCGCACATCGCATTACCTGCCGAGAGGCAGGAGGCTGCCCATGGGTAAGGTAACCGGCTTTCTCGAACACACGCGCGAGCTTCCGCAGCGGCGTCCGGTTGCCGAGCGCGTCAACGACTGGTTCGAGGTTTACCAGGATTTTCCTGATGAGAAAGTTCAAACCCAGGGCGCGCGCTGTATGGACTGCGGCGTGCCATTTTGCCACAACGGCTGCCCGTTGAACAACGTGATTCCGGACTGGAACGATCTGGTATTCCGCGACCGCTGGCGCGAGGCGATCCGCGCGCTGCATGCCACCAACAATTTTCCGGAGTTCACCGGACGCATCTGTCCGGCGCCCTGCGAAGCGGCATGCGTGCTGGGCATCAACGAACCTCCGGTGGCGATCAAAGTCATTGAAAAGCAGATTATCGAGCACGGGTTCCGCGAAGGTTGGATTCGCCCCGAGCCGCCACTGGAGCGAACCGGCAAGCGCGTGGCCATCGTCGGCTCGGGACCCGCGGGGCTGGCAGCGGCTCAGCAATTAAATCGCGCCGGGCATTCTGTAACGGTCTTCGAGAAGGCGGACCGCGTCGGCGGATTGCTGCGCTACGGCATCCCTGAGTTCAAGATGGAAAAATGGGTGCTCGACCGGCGGCTGAAGCAGATGATCGCCGAGGGCGTCGAGTTCCGCACCAACGTCCACGTCGGCGAAGCGATCCCTGGTGAGGAGCTTCGCGAGGATTTCAACGCCATCCTATTATCTGGCGGCGCCGAGCAGGCGCGGGACCTCAAAGTTCCGGGCAGGGAACTCAAGGGCATCCATTTCGCTATGGAATTTCTCCCACAGCAAAACCGGCAGTGCGCGGGCGACGCGGTAGCCAACCAGATTCTTGCTACCGGTAAGCGCGTTGTGATTATCGGTGGAGGCGATACAGGCGCGGATTGCCTGGGTACCTCGCATCGCCAGAAGCCGATGTCGGTGCATCAGTTCGAGATTATGCCCATGCCGCCGGGCGAGCGCTCGCCTCAAACGCCTTGGCCCTTGTGGCCACTGCAGCTCCGAGCGGAAAGCGCGCACGAAGAGGGCGGGATTCGCGACTGGAGCCTGGCGACGACTGCGTTCAGCGGCGACGAGCGCGGGCGAGTACGGAAACTGCACGCCGTTCGTGTCGGCCCAGCGCCAAAGTTCGAGCCGATTTCAGGCACCGAATTCGCGATGGATGCCGATCTGGTGCTGCTGGCAATGGGATTCACAGGGCCGGTACGCGGTGGGATCATCGAGCAACTGAGCGTGAATCTGGACGCGCGCGGAAATGTCGCGACCGACGCTGGCTATATGACGTCATCGCCAGGAGTTTTCGCCGCCGGGGACCTGCGCCGGGGCCAATCGCTGGTAGTGTGGGCGATCGCCGAGGGGCGCAACGCCGCCGCCGCGATCGACCGCTACCTCCGAAACTAGCCCCCCGAACCGACCCAGGTTAAAATTAGGCGAGAGGTGAACCTCAGCAGGTCGCGATGTGGACCACCCTCGGGATCCTCCTGGAAGATTCGTTCCCCAAAGTCCGGAGTGAGACGAGTTGCGAGCCAAGGCGCGTAACCCCTTGGACGACAGCGAAGCGATACGGTCCCATTATTCTGATCGCAACGGCCTGGGTGTTTTCTTATTCGTTAAACGCACAGGAATTAAAACCAAGCCTGCCGAATCTGGACTCGATTCTGGATTCTTTGGAGCGAACCGAGGAGCAGAACCCTTCACTCTCGCGGCCCTATGAAGTGACGCGGCAGTATAAGGTATTCCGGGGCGATGATCCAAACCCTTCCACGGAATCCACCGCTCAAATCAGCTTCACTCCACCTGACCTCAAAACATTCAAAATCACCGAAGAGCAGGGTAACCCGACCGGCAAAAAAATCATAATGGCCATTTTGGAACAAGAAACAGCTTCTGCGAAGCAGGGCCACAAAGGCGAGATCAACCGATCCAATTACGACTTTGTCTTCCTGCGCGAGCAAAACTTTGGAGAGGTTCCAGAGTACGTGCTGCGCATCATTCCAAAGCGCAAGGAAAAGGGCCTGCTTCTGGGCGAGATCTGGGTGGATGCCAAGAGCTACCACATCCGGCAGATTGTTGGAGTCCCGGTCAAGACTCCCTCTTTCTGGCTCAAGGACGTCAACATCACCGTCCAATTCGCCGCGGTGAACGGCATGTGGATACCGGTTGTTATAGACGCCATCGCGACGCTCCGGTTTCTGGGCATTTACACGCTTACAGGTCGTGATTTGGCGCCGCCAATTGGTGCTCCAAGCGCGCCTAGCCCCTGATAAATTATTGCACCCGGCGCCGCCGCGATTAACCGCTACCTGCGTAATTAATCGCACGTTAAGATATAAACGAGTGGAACAACTGCTCGATCCCGCTGAGTTGATCCGGACGAAGCGCGTCGAAATTCTCCGGATCGCAGCCAAGCATGGCGCCACGAATATTCGTGTGTTCGGTTCCGTGGTCAGGGGTGAGGCGCGCGCGGAGAGTGACGTCGACTTCTTGATTGACGCAGGTCCCGTCACCGGCTCGTGGTTTCCGGCGGGCCTGATTGTCGACCTGCAGGAACTTCTCGGAAGACCCGTCGAGGTTGTGACGGAGAAGGGATTGAATCCGCTTATTCGCGAACGCGTGCTTCAAGAGGCCATTCCTCTTTGAAAGACAGCTCAAATTTGGTGGCGACCCTTCAGCGAATCGGGCCGAAGGCGTATGAGACAATTGCCATAGGCATTTGTCTGTCGTATTAGTTCAGAATCAGGCGTCTGTCGACGCACCCGAAGTCTGCCCGCTTTGTCAGCATGCAGTCGAGGCGAGACTTGTAGCTGGCATTGTGGTCCACGAAAGCGGTCGCGCGATGCGGACGGAAGCTGTATTCCAATGCCCACGGGGCGTATGCCATCGTCTGTTCGTAGCGCAGTATGAAGCGAACTCTACTCAGCCGAGTGCGCTGGTTTCCACCTATTGGACTGCCAAAGGAGTCTTTCCCACAACTCCTGTCCAGCGAAGCTTCGGCGGTGAGGTGACGCGCGCATCTCCGCAATTCCAAGAAATATACAACCAGGCTCACGAGGCCGAGCAGCGAGGGCTTGATCTAATTTGCGGCGCTGGCTATCGGAAAGCGCTTGAGTTCTTGGTGAAGGACTACGCTAAACTCAAACACTCGGGTGAAAGCGCTGATATTGAGCGCAAACCGCTTGGAATGTGCGTTCGCGATTACGTTGATCACCCAACAGTCAAGGCAATTTCTGCACGCGCAGCTTGGCTTGGTAACGACGAGACCCACTATGTCCGCAGATGGGAAGACAAAGATCTTAACGATCTCAAGAAAGTTATTGATCTGACGGTGCACTGGATTAGCCTTGATCTTCTAAGTGCCGAGGTTGTGAAGGAAATGCCAGAGCCAAATGCGAGCGAGGCGAGCGGTTAGATAGTGTCGCGAAACAAGCTGTTCGCCCAAGCCGCACGTACTTCATCCATAAGAAGCCGTTTAAACGCGAGCAGATAAGTGCTATTTCGCTCATGGTGCGAGTTTGCACGGGACTAGCGTGAAGCTCCTTGAGGATGTCCCGAGGAGTAAAACGAAAGGCGTGATGACGTGAGACTATCGACGAATCAGCTGTTGGTGCAACAAGGGGAAGCAACGTGCGAACTGTTTCATGTTCTCCAATCTCCAGAATTCGGCAGTAAAGGCCGCCTCTGCATGGGCGGCAGTCTGGAATCGATTGGCATCGTGCCGCGGAAGCATCATAGACAGAATCTTCGCCGTTACACCGTGAGAAGGGATCAAAGACTCGGCCCACTGCCTGGGAACACCTTCGAGAATCATTTTTTGTATCTGTGCCGGTGGGGCGTTGGGCGGGATGGGATGCCGACCAATCATCAAACTTAGCAACACTAGTCCAAGTTGATAGATGTCGGATCTATGTGTCACATACCCAGACATGTAGAGTTCAGGGGGAATATAGCTAGGTGTGCCGACAAGGGTACGCGCGTACTCTCCCGGTTGAACGTTCGGTTTTGAGATCCCGAAATCGCAAAGCTTGTAGACGCCACCTGCGAACCAAATGATATTCTTTAGCGTTACGTCACGATGAATGACACCCTTGGAATGGATCTCGCGCAATGCTGACAGAATCTGAGCCCCTATAGCGCAGATGTCTTTGTCTGACCACTTGATTCCCTGGCCAATCACTGAATCAAGGTTACCGCTACCCAGCTCCATGACGATGACTAGATTCCCTTGAGGCGAAATGAACTGGTCGAAGGTCGTAACGATGTGTCGATGCCCCAAACATAGGAGATGAACATGCTGATCTGTGAGCCAGGAGGAAAAATCCTGCTGAACGTTTGTGGTCGGCTTGATAACTTTGATTGCGACGCGCAGCCCTGCTGCTGTTAATCCTGACCAGACGCTACCGAATCCGCCTTCATCTAGCTGAGATTCAGCAAAATACTGCGCTTGCCTTTGCGGGTTGACTAGCCAAAAGCCCATAGCAATTGCTCATCGCTAGCTAGCTACAGCCGCTGGTCCCGCCACAGTTCTCACACTTGTAGCAGCTACCGTTGCGCGTCATCAGACCGCCGCATTCTGAACACAGCGGTGCGTCGCTCACCGATGGATCAAAGGGCAGGGCCTGCTGTGGCTCGGGCTCGGTGGGACGCAGCACCTGTGCGTTGCCCGCCTCGCTGATCGCGTACTCCGGACCCAGGAATTTGGTGCCCATCCAGCGGAAAATATAATCCATGATGGACTTTGCGTACGGCACCTGTGTATTCCCGGTCCAGCCGCTCGGCTCGAAGCGCACGTGACTGAACTTGTCGACGAAGAACTTCAGCGGCACGCCGTATTGCAGCGCGTAGCTGATGCTGGTGGCGAAGCTGTCCATCAGGCCGCTGATGGTGGACCCTTCCTTGGCCATGGAGATGAAGACTTCGCCCGGCGTGCCGTCCTCATACAGACCCACGGTGATGTAGCCCTCGTGCCCGCCGATCGAGAATTTGTGCGTAAGAGACTGCCGCTCATCGGGCAGCTTGCGGCGCACCGGCCGGTATACAATTTTCTCCACGGGTGCCGGCACAGGCAGAACAGGCGCAGTCGCCTTCTTTTCGCCCTTGCCCGTCCCAGAACTCAAAGGCTGCGCCTTCTTCGACCCGTCGCGATAGATGGCCACTGCCTTCAAACCCAGCCGCCAGCTCTCCGTGTAGGCGTCCATGATCTCTTCCACGGTGCATTCCTCGGGCATGTTGATGGTCTTCGAAATGGCGCCCGTGATGAACGGCTGAACCGCGGCCATCATGCGCACATGACCCATGTGGTGGATGGACCGCTTGCCGTTTTGCGGCCGGAAACTGCAATCGAACACTGGCAGATGTTCGTCCTTGAGCCCGGGTGCGCCTTCGATGGTCCCAGTGGCGTCGATGTGCGTAACGATCATCTCCACCTGCTCGGGTGTGTAGCCCAGCTTGATCAGCGCCTGCGGCACGGTATTGTTGACGATCTTGATGATCCCCCCGCCGACCAGTTTCTTGTACTTCACCAGCGCCAGGTCCGGCTCGATACCGGTCGTGTCGCAATCCATCATGAAGCCGATGGTGCCGGTGGGCGCGAGCACGGTGGTCTGCGCGTTGCGGAAACCGACCCGCTCGCCCAGGCCATACGCGCTGTTCCAGCATTCGACCGCTGCCCCGTATAAATCCGCCGGAACACGCTTGCTGTCGATGCCGCTGACTGCTTTGCCATGCATCAGGATTACATCCAGGAACGAGTCTTCGTTCACCGCGTAGCCGGGACACGGCCCAACCGCTTCCGCTATCCGGGCGCTGGTTAGATAGGCCTGGCCGCACATGACGGCAGTGATCGCACCCGCCCAGTCGCGGCCATGCGGGCTGTCGTAGGGAATGCCCATCGACATCAGCAGCGCTCCCAGGTTGGCGTAGCCCAGGCCGAGCGGCCGGAAATCGTGCGAATTGCGCGCGATTCTCTCGGTGGGATAGCTGGCGTTGTCCACGATGATCTCCTGCGCCAGAGTGATGGTGTCGCAGGCGTGGCGGAATGCTTCTACATCGAACTCGCCGCCGGGTCCGACGAACTTCATCAGGTTCAGCGAGGCCAGGTTGCAGGCCGAGTCATCCAGGAACATGTATTCCGAGCATGGATTCGAGGCATTGATGCGCGCCGTAGCTTTGGAAGTATGCCAACGATTGATGGTGGTGTCGAACTGCATGCCCGGGTCGCCGCACTGGTGCGTTGCTTCGGCGATCTGGCGCAGCAGGTCCTTGGCGCCGTAGCGCTTCTTGGGTTGGCCGTCGGCCACCGAACGGGTCCACCAGTCGCCGTCGGATGTTGCCTTCTCCATGAACTCGTCGGTGACGCGCACGGAATTGTTGGCGTTCTGGAAGAAGATCGATCCGTACGCTTCTCCATCCAGCGTCGGATCGTAGCCGGCCTCGATCAACGTGTGAGCCTTCTTCTCTTCCTTGGCCTTGCACCAGATGAACTGCTCGACGTCGGGATGATCGACATTCAGGATCACCATCTTCGCGGCACGCCTGGTCTTGCCGCCCGACTTGATGACGCCCGCGAAGGCGTCGAAGCCCTTCATGAAGCTGAGCGGTCCCGATGCCGACCCGCCGCCAGCCAGCGCACCGTTCTCTTCGCGCAGCGGTGAAAGATTAGTGCCGGTGCCCGAACCCCACTTGAACAGCATGCCCTCGGTCTTCGCCAGATCGAGAATCGATTCCAGCGAATCCTTCACTGAATTGATGAAACAGGCCGAACACTGCGGGCGCGCTTCGCCCTTCTTCAACTTGAGGATGCTGTCGGTGGGCTCGTCGTAATAAAAACCATAGCCGCGCGACTCGGTCACCCCCACGTTAAACCAGACCGGCGAGTTGAAGCACGCCTTCTGGGTCAGCATCAGGTGCGCCAGCTCATTGCGGAAATTGTCGGCGTCCTCATCCGTTCGGAAATAGCGATCGGTCTTTCCCCAAGCGGCTATCGTATCCACCACCCGATGCACCAACTGGCGAACGCTGCTCTCCCGCTCGGGCGATCCCATCTTGCCGTAGAAATACTTGCTGACGACAATGTTGGTGGCCGTCTGGGACCAGTCGGCCGGAACTTCCACGTCATTTTGCTCGAATATGATTGCGCCCTTGTCATTGGCTATGACGGCAGTCCGCAACTCCCAGGCGATCTCGTCGTAGGGAGTTTTCCCGGCATCGAGCTTCTGCGTAAAGTACCTTGGAAAGCGCACCCCCGTGCGTCCGGGTACGGGAAGTGGCCTTTTGTTGGTCGTCTGACCTTCTGAAATCTTGGCCAATGCTGTGCCTACTAGTCCCATTGTAACTCCTTCAAACTGGTCGCTTTGGATTTGGTCAACTCAACGGCTGACTTGCGGCTGTTTGTAATCATGCCGCAATATATAGTAGGTCGTCAAGAACTATATCTATATAAGGTGCAGTACCTTACGAAGAAGGCGCTTTCGGAGCCTCAATTGCTCTAGAAATCTCAACGTCCGCAGGCAGGCTCCAGCGCCCGATCCGGATCAGCATTCTATGGGGTCCAGCCGGCAGGCCCTCGGGGATTCGTAGGTTCAGTTCGTGCCGGGGAGCACGTGGATCGATGCACTTGATTTCGAGCCAATCCACCGGACGGCCGCCAATAGTAATAACCAACGAGTCGGGTGAAGTGATCTCTTCGAGCTGGATTTTCAAGATGCCGCTGCTCGACGCGTTTTTTTCCAGCAGGTTGAACCCGTCGCTGATGGAGATGATGCGGGGCACCAGAGGACCCGCTGGAATTACACGCAGCGTTCCCGGCCCGCACAAGCGCGCGCCGTTCAGATGGAGTTCGACCGGCAGCAGTCCGGTGCGCATGGCCTCGGGCAGCCAAGCATTCACTTGGCGGACATTTTCGGCGATGGGCCAGCCGATATAGTATGGATCGGCCGGTGCGCCTTCGACCAGCACCTCGAGGTTGTTCAGATCGCAATCGTCCGGCAGGTTCTCCATCCAGATTGAAATCGCGGCATGGCGTTCGCGCTTGGGTGCCACCGGCTCGTAGGAGTGAGCGTTGGTGATGCCTTTAATGAGCGGCGCGCGCGCGGGAACAGGCGCATCGAGGGGCGGCCGGCGCCAGGTGGTCCACATATATTGCGTTTGGACGTCTTCCAGCGCCAGCAACTGGAGTCCTTTCTCGCGCGTGAAACCACAGATATCTCCCGCTGAGAAGGTAATTCCTGACCAGGTATCCGGTGCGCCCGAGTGTGGAAGCCCGTTAAATTGGCCTCGAAAGATGCCGCCGGGTTTGAGCACACGGCTAATCTCGTTCATATATTCGAGGACGACCGCGCGGCTGGGAATGTGCTGGAACACGGCGTAGGAATAAACGAAATCGAACGACCCATCCGCGAACTGCCCGAGGCTGGCTCCATTGGTGGCGTGTACGTGAGCGTGCGGGATATCGCGCAGACGCTCGCGCGCGAGCCGGATCATTTCGTCCGACACATCCACACCATGAATCTCGCTGAAGTGCCGGCTGAGCGGTTTTATCAAGCGGCCGGGTCCACAGCCGATTTCGAGGCCGCGCCGGCCGGTTCCTGGTGCTAATCGCCGGAGTTCCCCCTCCAACAGCCGCACGACATCGGCCGCGGTCGCAAGAAAAGTTTCTTCGTCCTGATCGCGCCCGC
>DATMMD010000134.1:0-45531 GCA_035569875.1 Bryobacteraceae bacterium | reverse complement strand
GTCGTGATGGACGCTGACGGCGAAGACCGGCCGGCCGACGTTCCCGCGCTGCTCGATGAATTCGAAAAATCCGGCGGCCGCGATATCGTCTTTGCCGCCCGGACGAAGCGTCTGGAATCACCTGTCTTCCGTGTCTTCTATCACCTCTATCGGATCACTCACCGCGCGCTTACCGGCATCCCGGTTCGCGTCGGTAACTTCAGCGTTCTACCCGCGCAGGCGCTCACCCGTTTAGTGGTGGTGAGTGAACTGTGGAACCACTACGCGGCGGCGGTCTTCAAGGCGCGGTTGCCCCATCGAACTCTTCCTCTGCCACGCGGGCAGCGTTTGGCCGGGGAATCACACATGAACTTCGTCAGTCTGCTGGTACACGGCTTGAGTGCGATTTCCGTATTTAGTGAAGTGGTGAGCGCCCGATTGCTGGCGGCCTCGGCGCTCTTCGCTTTAGCGGGCTTGGTCCTGATGCCCGCCGTCTCGGCCTTCGCCGCGGGTCTCCTACTGGTGCTGGTTCTGCAAGCCATCACATTCGCCGTCCTGTTCTGCTTCCTGATTGTCAACGGACGCAGCGCTATGGGTTTCATGCCAACCCGCGATGCCCAGTACTTCATCCTCGGCAAGACCACTTGCTCGAATGCCGCTTCACCGCTCAACGCCCTCTTTACGGCCGTTACTGCCGAGACGCAGCAGCCCACCTATACCGAGAGTGCCGCCTCCCGCTGAGTTCCAATACGTGGGATCCGAGTTGGCGCTGTTTGAGAAGGCGCGCAACTGGAAAGCATACTGGCGAAGCGTCATCGCGCCTTTTGTACGCGGGGCTGTTCTCGAAGCCGGCGCGGGAATCGGCGCCAATACGCGGCTTCTCCGTGAATTACAGCACTCCCGCTGGACTGTCCTGGAGCCGGATGCCGGCCTGTCCGCGCAAATCGAAGGCGCGGACGAAGTGCTGACCGGCACGCTCGATGATCTCCGGGTAGAACGTCGCTTTGACACCATCCTTTACATCGACGTGCTCGAACACATTGAGGACGATCGCGCGGAACTGAGGCACGCGGCCGCCCACCTGAACGACGGCGGCCATGTCATCGTCCTTTCGCCCGCGCATAGTTTTCTCTTCACGCCTTTTGATTCCGCTATCGGTCATTTTCGGCGCTATACTCGCGAATCGCTGCGGCAAGCCGCGCCGCCGGAATTGACCCTTCGTAAACTCATTTATCTCGATTCGGCGGGCATGCTTGCATCGCTAGGGAACCGGCTATTGCTGCGGCGCTCAATGCCGACAGAAAGCCAGATCCTTGCTTGGGACCGTCTTCTTGTACCCCTGTCGCGCGTGCTGGATCCGATCTTCGCCAGGCGAGTGGGCAAGTCGGTTCTCGGCGTTTGGAGCCATCAAAAATGAAGCGAACGGCGTGGGGCGTGTTCCTCGGCAGCCTGGCACTCTTGTTCTTTCTGCAAGGCAACCGTCTGATCTTCATGAACGATGAAGGCATTCTGCTTGAGCCGGCTCAGCGCGTTCTCTCGGGCCAGCGGCCGTACGTTGATTTCTTCGCCTATATGAGCCCCGGCAGCTATTGGTTGCAGGCCGCCGTCTTCAAGATATTCGGCCTCTCAATTTGGTCCGGCCGAACTCTCGTGCTTTTCGATTTCGCGTTGCAATGTTCGCTGATATTCTGGTTGACCGCCCGATTCTCCACGCGGCGCGCCGGACTGACGGCCGCAGGTCTCTTTTTCTGTTTCCAAATCGCCGATCCGTCCTGGATTACAGCCCAGCACCGCTGGGACAGTTCCACGCTTTTGCTTGCGGCCACCGTGGCTGCTCTCCAAAACCGATGGCTGCTGGCGGGAGCGCTGGCCGCCTGTGGCGCGCTCTGCACTCCGTCGATGGCGCTGGTCATCGGCGTTTGGTTGATTTGGCTCGTCTTCGACGGGCAGCAACAGCGGCTGATAGTTCCTTTCGCCGCGGGCTTGGCCGGAATATCGGTGGCCGCCGTGGGATTCATGGCGCTGCAGGGTATACTCCCAGCCTTCCTCGGTCAAATGCTTTGGCTGCAGCGGAACTATTCGGCGGTCAATGTGATGCCCTATGGCGCCCTCATTGGAGGGTACGCGAGTCTTTTCGAAGGCGCCGGAGGAGCGGAGTGGGTAGTGCGCTTGCTCATCGTCGCCTGTATCGCTATTCCCGCCTGGCTGCCCCCGGCGGCGGGAATCTACTGGACCGCGAAATGGCGCCTCAGTCCGGAAACGCGCTTCCTGCTTTTGACGATGCTGGCGCTGCTGTTAACCGTTTTTCCACGCGCCGATGTTATGCATCTCGCATTCATAGCGGCCCTGCCTTATGTTCTCGGAGCCATTGCCTGGTCGCGTTCCGCGCCGCGTCACGTGGGGCCAGCGCTGGCGGTGGGCCTATGCGTTCTCTCGGCCATGTTTCTAGTCAATTTTCTGAATCAATGGAGGCGATCACGGGTTGATCTTCCCTCGCCCGTGGGAGTGCTGCGCGCCGATCCGATGCAAGCAGCACAGCTCGATCGCCTTTTCCAGCTGGTGCGACCCGGTAGCAGCCTCTACGTCTATCCGTACATGCCGACCTTCTACTTCCTGACTCAGGCCCGCAATCCCACTCGCTTTGCATATTTGGCACCCGGCATGATGAGGGCGCAGGAAGAGACGGCCGCACTGACGCAGTTGGAAGCGTCCCCGCCGGCTTGGATACTCTATTCCCCGCTTTCGCGCCAAGAATTCCTGCGCGTCTTTCCGAACGCCACTTCGCTGAGTGAGCGCTTCGAGCGTTTGGAAAGCTGGGTGACTGCGAATTATCAGCCGGAGGCAAATTCGCCCGTTTCCGTCTCCAGCTATGTGCTCCTACATCGTAAAGAGCTCCAGGTTTCCAAGGCCCAGCCCTGATTTGGAGCATGATGGGGAGATTAGGATGGTCAACACTATACCTCTGTATTGGGAAGATGACCACTGCGTCGATGCGGAAGCGCGGGTGGTGGGCGTTCAAGAAGACGCTATCGCGTGTGACCGGACCTGTTTCTATCCGGGCGGTGGCGGCCAGCCGTCGGATTCAGGAACGATCACGCTGAGCAATGGACAGGTGCTGGAGGCCGCATCGGCTCGCGTGAGCCCAGACGAAGTGGTGTGGCATGTTGTCAACGGCCCGCTGACTGCCGATATGGTTGGACTATCCGCCAGACTTAGCGTGAACCGGGAACGGCGCGTGGCACTGGCGCGGCACCACACCGTTCTGCACGTAGTGAATACCATCGCGCTGCGGGATTATGCCGCTTGGATCACGGGCGTTCAGATCGGCGTGGATTATTCGAGGATCGACTTCAAGTGGGACGGCTACTCGCCCGCGGTTTGCGGCGAATTGGAAAACAAAGTGAATGCGATTCTGCGGGGCAATCACTCGCTGAAGTCCTATTACATTCCGGAAGACGAATTTAAAGGGCGCGAAGATCTGTTGCGGACCCTGGAGGTTAAGCCGCCAGTGATCGCGGGGCGTGTTCGAGTGGTCGAGATCGTGGGATTCGACGCGCAAGCTTGCGGCGGGACCCACGCAAGCTCCACCGGCGAGCTGGGGCGGTTTTCGATCTTCCGTACCGAGAATAAGGGAAGGATCAACAAGCGGTTGTATATTCGGCTGGAGGCTGTTTAGAGACCTGCGCTACTCTCCTCCAGACGCTGGCTGCGCGTTTCAATCATGCGCTTCCCGGCAAACGCCCCAATCATACTGATTGCCGCAAACATCAGGAACACTGAACCGATGCCCCTCGCGCTCATCATGACGCCCACCAAAGCCGGGCCTATCGCGGATGCTAAACGCAGCCAAGAAGTCGCCAGGCCGGTGCCGATGGCGCGCATGCGAGTCGGATAGATTTCGGGTGTGTAGAGATATAAAACTGCGTTGGTTGACCCGATGATGCCGTAGATCAAGGTGGCGAGGATCATCACGCTCGACACGCTTCCCGATGCGGCGAAAGTCAGTATCCCGAGCAGGGCGGCGCCGGCGATGAAGGAGGCGACGGTCCAGTTTCTGCGTCCGATCCGATCGATGGAAAAGGCGCAAATGAGCAGCATGCCGACTTGGGCCACATTAGTCATGGAGGCGGCTCGCAGCGCCGGCCGCAGACCCAGATGATAAACCGTGTTGTATAGGCTGGGCAGCCAGTTGTTCAGACTATTGGCAATGAAGTAGGCACTGAACCAAAGGGTCCACGCGATCAAGGTTCGAGAGCGATACACGGGTGAGAGAAGTTCGCTCCAATGGGTGCCGCGCACGGGGTCGAGGTTTGGAACCACAGCCGAGACGCAAGGCGGCGTGCGGCTTGGTATCCCGGCAGCACTGACCTCCATTTGCTTCACGATATCGCTCGCTTCGAGAAGCCGCCCTTTGGAAATCAGCCAGCGGGGCGATTCGGGAAGGCGCAGCACCAGGAAGGTTATGATCAGGCAGGGAAGGCTTCCGATCAGGAATACCGCCTGCCATCCCAAGGCCGGCACCAGCCAGGCGCCCAATTGTCCGGCGGCCATGAGCCCGACCGGGAAGATCATCTCATAGAGCAGAAAAAATCTGCCGCGCCCGCGCGCCCGCGACAGTTCGCTGATGTAAGCGGCGGCAACCGGCATCTCGCCGCCGATCCCGATGCCCTGCACGATGCGGCAGACGAACAGCGCGCTGAAATTGCGAGCGATCGCGCAACCCAGAGTCATGACGGCCATGATGGCGATCCCGGCCGTAGCGCTTGGGATCCGTCCGAACTTTTCTGCCAGCCAACTGAAGAACAGCGCGCCAGCCAGTTGTCCCACATAACTGGACGCGATGAGCAGCCCGCTTTGACGGGGAGAAATGTGCCACAGCCCGATCAGAATCGGCAGGGCGAACGCGAGCGACAGCGAGTTAAAGGCGTCGAAGAACGTCGCGCTTCCCATGATGACGCGGGCTTTGGCGTGCCATCCGGAGAATGGCACATTCTCCATGCGCGCGATCAGGCTGGCCGCATCGACGCTGGTGGGAGTCAAACACGCCCCAGCAGCGCGATAAGCTGGATCGCGATCTCCTCAGGACATTCGATGGGCGTGAGATGACGCGCTCGCGGAATTATCGTCAAGGTAGAGTTTGGAATAGCATCATGCAACTGCTGGGCGTCGTCCACCGGAGTCGCATAGTCCTCTTCGCCCACGATGATGGCGGCCGGCACGCTCAGCTTCTTCAGGTAGTCGCGCAAATCCGTATCGCCCAACATAATACAACTGGCCGCGTAGCAATCCAGGTCATTTGCCAGGAATACTTCGGTAGCCGCATCCACCAGCTCGGGATTCTGCTTGCGAAAGTCATCGCCGAACCAGCGCGTCAACTGAAATTCCAACAAACCGACCAAGCCTTTGGACCGCACGCCGGCGGCACGCTCCCGCCAGATCGCCGGAGCATCCTCGCCATACCAGGCCGTGGTGTCGATCAGCCCCAGCGCGCTTACCCGCGTGTGATATAAGCCGGCCAGCGCTTGCGCTACGCAGCCGCCCATGGAACAGCCTGCGGCCACGGCACTCTGCCAGCCGACATGATCGAGCAACTCCATCAGATCGCGAGCGAACCGGGCCATAGTGAATCCCGGCGCGAGCTTCCCCGAGCGTCCGTGTCCGCGGCAATCGTAGGTAAGGATATCGGCGTGAACCGCAAGCCGCGTCACCACGCCGTCCCATATGCTCGCATCGAGCGCCAGAGAATGGATCAAGACGATACGTGGCAGGCCGGGATTGCGGGCCGCACGCAGGGTATAGGCAATCGGACAGTCGTCGGAAGTCTGAAAAACACCTTGATGCATTCTTGTCCCCGTTAGACGGTTTGAATATCTGGCTCCATGGTAGCCAAGGGGACCTTCCAGGCATCGTAGCCATACAGCCAACTGGTATCCCCGTCGCCGCCTTTCATCCAGGTGTTGGCGCTGGAGATAGCCTGAATGCGCGAAGTACGCGGCTTGCGATGAGCTTCGTAACGCTGGAAAGCGCCCTGAATATCTTGGCCTTCGACTTGTTCCAAGCAACGCGCCAGGATGGCGGCATCTTCGATGGCAGTAGCGGCGCCTTGCGCCATGTAAGGTGTCATGGGATGGCAGGCATCGCCTAACAGCACCACTCGACCATCGCTCCAGCGCGGGAGCGGCTCGCGCTCGAGAATCGCCCACTTGTGGCAATCCGGGCAGGCGTCCAGAACGGCGCGAACCTCGGGATGAAAGCCAGCGTAGGCCCGGCGTAACTCCTCCACGTCGCCTTTGGCCGACCAGGATTCACGCGTCAGCCACTTGGTCGGCTCGGGCACGCTGGTGACAAAATAGATTTCGTCGCGCGCGGCAGTGGTGTAATAGATGACGATGTGGCGATCGGGGCCCCACCACTTGGTTCGCGACGGCCCGATATCGCTGCCGCGGAGCAAGGCCGCCGGATAGACGGCGCGATAGGCGATGCGTCCTTTGTGAATGGGCGTGTCGGGGCCGATGATAATTTCACGAACCAGCGAGTGTACTCCATCAGCGCCAATCAAGGCATCTGCTTGGGCGCGAGTGCCGTCGGCAAAAGTGAGCGTGACTTGGCCGGCACTTTGATCGAGCCCGGCCATTTTCTTGTTGAGATGAACGACCTCTTGGGGGATCACCGAGGCTAGCGCGCCGTGCAGGACCGCGCGGTGCATGCACAGGTAAGGCGCGCCGAACATGCTCTCAGGCATGGGCAGATCTCGTATGACGCGGCCAGTATCCCACTCGCGGTTCAGATGCGAGTATGGTTCGAATGCGACGGTGCGCAATTTCTCCTCGACGCCGATCCGCCGCAGCACCTGCATCGAATTGGGCATCATCTGGATGCCCGCGCCGACGCGCTCAAAGCGAGCGGCCTGCTCGTAGACCTGCACGTTGAAACCGGCGCGGCGCAGGGTTGCCGCCACGGTCAGGCCACCCATGCCGGCGCCGATAATCGCAAAGGAAAGCCTCTTCGCGGCCATTTCAGTTTGTGAGGACTACTGCGCGTGCTTCAATTCCACGCGGATCAACTCAAAGGGCTGATCGCTTAGATTCTCGTCGGCATGGGCTTGGTCTTTCGGCCCATAGCGCACCTGTCCGGATTTGTAGTGGTTCTCGCGCTTGCCGCCATCGGCCAAAGTTTGCTGCATATTTTGATCCGTCAGGTATACGATCACGGCGAAGGTTTCGGGATGCTTGTGCATACCCAGCTTCTCGCGCGGGCCGGTCTTCACGCGAATGACACGCACCAGGTCGTTCTCGAATTCGACACGGTAACGTTCCGGGTCGACGATAACGGCGTCCGTTTTCTCCTTCGGAAAGGGCTTCGGCTCGACGCTCGGGGGGGTGCGGGGCTCAATCTGAATACACTCGAAGGGGATGTCCGCGAGGTTCTCGCTCTCATGAGCGCTGGCTGGCCACCAAGCGACATCGCCGCGCTTGTGCTGCACGTTCCGAATGGTTCCATCCAACAACACCTGGCGGACATTCTGGTTCGTCATGTAGACGACGACAGCGCCCGGATCCGGATGCTTGTGCCAAACCAGCTTTCCGTGGGGCTCCATATGCTCGCGAAAGGTGCGGGTCCACTGGTTTTCAATCTCGAGGTGGTAATGCTGCGGGTCGACTATGAGCGGATCTTGCAGCTTCATTGCGGCTGGAGGCTTTTGCGGCCAACCGGAAGCGGCCGAGGCGACGAGGGCCACGGCTGTCCAAACGCTACGCATTCGGTCTCCTTCCAAGGCATGGTGCTTAATGGATATCGTCGCACACATCCTTGAAGAGCTTTTGGGGACGGGAGGATCTCTTGGGAACGGCTTGCAGAAGCCTTCAAAAACTGCGTACACTGTAGGAATCTGTTAGATCCTTTGAGGTGCCAGTAGCCGTGAAAATCCCAATCGCCAACTGAGGCCCGCCCGAGCGGGCGCTTCCAACCAGTTCAACGCCGCGCGTGGCGCAGATCCCTTCTGCGTTCCGCGTGGGAAGAGGGTTTTTTCAATCATCTGGGAGATTCCTATGAGTGAAACCAAGGCTATTGAAGCTCGTGTCCCTGGATTCTGGTCGTCACTGCGAGAAGCGGTGATGGGTACCAGCCAGGACTTCACCGAAGGCAGCATCGAGCGGGCGATCATCCTGTTAGCTGTGCCGATGGTGCTCGAAATGTGCATGGAGTCGCTTTTCGGCGTGGTAGACGTATTCTGGGTCGCGCATTTGGGCGCCGACGCAATCGCCACCGTCGGGCTGACTGAAACCTGCATGATGGTTCTGTTTTGCGTCGCGCTCGGGCTGAGTATGGGCGCAACGGCTCTGGTCGCCCGGCGCATTGGCGAGAAAGACGAAGCTGCCGCTGGGGTCGTTGCAGTGCAAGCCATCGTGGTTGGATTGGTGGTCTCGACCATAACCGCCGCACTCGGATATATGTACGCGCCGGACCTGCTGCGGGTGATGGGCGGCACCGAGGATGTGGTGAGGATAGGGAGCGGATACACCCGCATGATTTTCGCCGGCAGCGCCACCATCTTTCTGTTGTTCCTGATCAACGCGGTCTTTCGCGGCGCAGGCGATGCGGCCACTGCCATGCGGGTGCTGTGGCTGGCGAACATCGTAAACCTCTGCTTGAATCCATGTCTGATTTTCGGAATCGGACCGTTTCCGAAGCTGGGCGTGACCGGCTCGGCTGTAGGTACAACCATAGGACGCGGAATCGGCGTGCTGTTTCAACTTTGGATGTTGACCTCCGGCCGTGGCCGCTTCGTGGTGCGCGCCGCGCAGGTGCGTTTGGAGTTGGGCGTGATGCTACGGATGATCCGGCTATCGGCGAGCGCGATCGTTCAATATCTGGTCCAGATGTGCGCCTGGATCGGCGTGGTGCGGATCATCGCCAGCTTCGGCAGCGCCGCGGCGGCCGCCAACACGCTCGCAATCAAAATCATTGTGTTCGCGATATTGCCGTCCTGGGGCATGAGCAATGCGGCGGCGACGCTGGTGGGCCAGAATCTCGGGGCCGGAAAACCGGATCGCGCTGAGCGATCGGTCTGGCGCACCGGATTTTACAACATGCTGTTTTTGGGCGGCGTGGGACTGGTGTTCATTGCGTTTGCCGACCAGATCATCGCGCTGTTTACCAGCGATCCGGCAGTGGTCCCGATCGCTGTCAGTGGTTTGCGATTGCTGAGCTACGGCTATATTTCCTACGCCTATGGAATGGTCGTGACTGCGGCATTCAACGGCGCCGGAGACACCTTCACTCCCACTATGCTGAACATCGTATGTTTCTGGATCTGCCAGATTCCGCTGGCGTACTTCCTGGCTTTTCATACCAGTCTCGGCCCGCGCGGAGTCTTCGTGAGTGTCGTGGTGGGGGATTCGCTGCTGGCGGTGCTTAGTATTGTGCTGTTCCGGCGGGGGAAGTGGAAGCAGAGTATTGTTTAAAGCTCACCGGGCCACGTCCCGGTGCGTTTCCTTCACCTTAAATCCCGCTTTCGCCAAGCGCTTTCGGATCTCGCTCGCGATCATCACCGACCGATGATGCCCACCCGTGCAGCCGAACGCGATCGTTAAATAACTCTTGCCTTCCCGGATATAGTGCGGGATCAAGTAGATCAGCAGCTCAGAAATCCGGTCGATAAATTCGATACTCTGCGGAAACGACCGGATGTAGCGCGCCACGCTGGGATGCCGCCCGGTTAGATTCTTGAAGGCCGGAATGTAGTTGGGATTCGGAAGGAACCGCACATCGAACACCAGATCGCTATCCTGCGGCACGCCGTGCCGGTAGCCAAAACTAGTGATGTCGATCCGGATCTTGGCCTCCTCGCGGCCGCCCTGAAACTTGTCGCCGATCACTTCTCTCAGCTCGTGCACGTTGAACTTGGAGGTGTTAATGATGTGATCGGCCACAGCTCGGATAGGCGCCAGTTGTTCACGTTCGTCGCGGATGCTCTTCAATACCGAGGCATCCACGCCCAGCGGGTGCGGGCGGCGCGTTTCACTGAACCGGCGCACGATGGTGCGGTCGTCGGCTTCCAAAAACAGCAGAGTGGCTGATATGCGGCTGCGAAGCTTCTTGAAGATGGCCGGGAATTGCTTGAGAGTGTGGCCTTCGCGAATATCGATCACCAGCGCGGCGCGGCGGACATTGGCCGCCTCCCGGGTCAGTTCGGCAAATTTCGGGATTAGGCCGATCGGAAGATTGTCGACGGCGTAGTAGCCCAGATCCTCGAAGGCTTTGAGAACCGTCCCCTTTCCCGATCCGCTCAACCCGGTGATGATTACAAGTTCGGCGCGTTTTAGCTCCGGATGCTTGGCGTCCCGTCCGGCCGCCGGCTCGCGCGTGGCCACCCGGCTAGCTTTCAATCAGGTCGAAGTGCCCATCCGGGCGCCGCATCAGAACTGTGACGCGATCGGTGCGGGCATCGCGATAGACCAAGTAGTCCTGCGAAGCTTCCATTTCGAGCATCGCCTCTTCCAGGGTCATGGGCTTGCTGCTGCCATCGCCGTGATTCACGCGAAAAACCTTCTTGCGGTCCACTTTGGCGGAGGGCGCCGGCGCTAAAGCCTTTCGCGCTTGACCCTGTATCTTAGCGGCGGGAGGCTCTGCGACGACTTGCGATACCGTGGCTTCCTTATCTTTGTGCCGGCGGCTGGTGTCGCGCCATTTCGTTCGCAGCTTCACGATCTGCTTTTCCAATTTGTCGAGGGCCGTGTTGGCCGCACACTCCAGCTCTCGATCGGATCCCACGCCGACGAAGGAATGCTCCCAGGCGTTAAACGTGATTTCGATCTTGTGCAGGAAGCGCTCCTGGGTGAGAATTACGTGCGCTTCTCTCTCGCCCTTGCGCTCCACCAATTTCGCGATCTTCTGCAGCTTGGTCTCCAACTTGGCGAGCTGCTTCGGAGGAAATGCGTCGTGCCTGCCTGTATAGTTGATTTTCATTGTCTCTCCAGGTCAGAGACCTGCGCCACTAGTTGCGCGTCCGCCGCTGGTGCGTGGACGGAATCTTCATATCTTCTCTGTATTTGGCAACCGTTCTACGGGTGACATCGATACCTTCCGACTTCAGGCGAGCCGTGATCTGCTCGTCTGTAAGGGGGTGCTGGGCATCCTCTTCCTCGATCATCTTCTTCACTCTGCGTTTCAGGATCAACAGCGGCGTACCGCTACCGGCGATCCCCTGTACGGCTTCCGAGAAAAAGTAGCGGAGCTCAAATACGCCCTGCGGGGTGTCCGCATACTTGCTGGCCACCGCGCGGCTGACCGTGGAGGGATGAACACCGATCTCCTCGGCCACTTCCTTGATCATCATCGGCTTGAGCTGATCGATGCCATGCTCCAAAAACTCGAGCTGCCGGCGAACTATCGACTGGCAAACCTTCAGGATGGTCTGTTTGCGCTGTTCGATGTTCTTGATGAGCTGGATGGCCGCGGCGTAGCGATCCTTGACGTAGTTTCGAATCTCTTTATTGGGCTCGTGGTCACGATCCAACATCTTCCGGTACTGAGCGTTCAGGCGGAGCTGTGGGAGATCGTCATCGTTCAACTGGATGATGTAGTCGTCACCCTCTTTGAAGATGTAGACATCCGGCTCGATCTGGCGGGCGCCTTGATCGGAATAGCGCAGCCCCGGATAGGGATCCAAATGACGGATGACATCCAGCGCGATCTGGATATGCTCCATCGGCCGGCCCAGCACCTTGGCTAGTTCCCTGATCTGGCGAGTCTCGAGCAGCTTCAAATGATCGGCCACAATCTTCCATGCCACGCCGCCGCGGCCGTTACGGCTCTCGATTTGCAGCAGCAGGCACTCTCGAACGTCCTTGGCGCCCACGCCCGACGGGTCCAATGACTGCACGATGCGCAGGCCTTCCTGGACCTCTTCGAGCGTGTGCTGGCCCGATTCCGCGATTTCTTCCAACGTGGCCGTCAGGTAGCCGTTTTCATCCAGGTTGCCGATTATGTTCGCGGCCGCATCGCGCACATCCTCCGACATCACCAGCACGCTCAACTGAGAGTGCAGATGATCGGCCAGCGTTACGGGAGAGGAAAGGAAGGTTTCAAAAGAGGGCTTTTCGACGGACTCCGAGGCTGGGCTCTTGTAACCCGGATCGAGATATTCCTCAAAAAACGTACCGAAATCGATCTCGTCAAACGGGTCCTTGTCGGTTTTCTCGGCGGGCGTGTCGGGAGCAGGCGCATCCACTTCGGTCGCCGTAGCCGTGGCCGTTGCCTCCATAGTCGCCGGTGCAACCCCGTCGTAATCAAACCCGGCCGCCGCTTCGGTGCCGTCGGCAGCGACTCCAGGCTCAGCCGCCGCTGCTCCGTTCACGGTTTCAAGGATGGTTTGATCGGATGGCTCAGAGGTGCGCTCGGATTCTAGAATCGCCTGCACCTCTTCAGGAGTGAGCTCTTCGACTCCGTCCGCCGATTCTTCCAGAACCGGATTCTCGGCGATCTCCTGCGTGATCATGTCCTTCAGTTCGAGGCGATTCAACTGAAGGACCGTCACCATCTGGACCAGTCCCGGCGTCAGAATCTGCTTCTGCGAGACCTTTAGTTGCAGTCGTGGTGACAGCATCGACATCTGTAGTCATGATAACACCGGGCCGGTGCCCTTGAAACTGGGCCGCTAACCGGGCGCGAACCATTTCGCGATAAGCTGTGCAAGACGCAAGCACCAAGGATATGAATAAGATACGGCCTGCTCAGGCCTGCTTTGGAATCCGTGGATAACCGAACGCCGCAATGGCCAGCAATAGCGCGGCGCTCAAATAGTAGAGATTCCGGATTCCGATGGTCTGCGCGATTGGGCCCGCGCCCGCCATCGCCAGCACTTGCGACATCGACATCACCGACATCAGGCTGCTGCTGACGCGTCCCAGCATTTCCTTGGGTGTCTCCTCCTGCAGCAGAACCTGGGTCGGCACAATTAGGAAACCTACCCAGAAACCGATGCCGAGCGTGGCCACCATGGTTACCGGTATGTTCCCGAAGGCAGCCATCAGCACGATCGATATGCCGATCCCCACCAAGCCAAGGATGACCAGGTGCCCTTTCGACTTCTTGCGGGCGAAATGGCGGATGAATTGCGTGCCACCGATAATACCGACACCCACCAGTGAGCTGATGGAACCGAAGAGAGCCGAGCCACCGTGCAACACGTCGCGTACATAGACCGCAATCAAAGCGAAAAAGCAGCGGATGGCAAACATCCCGGCCGTCAAGGCAATAATGACGAATGAGACCGCACTGTGGGTGAAAATGAACCTCATCCCCTCCTTCATTTCCCAGATCACGCTAGCGAGATTCAAAGGCTTCCGTGACGTCTCCCGGTCGATCGTCAGCAAATAAATCATCCATGCTGAGAAAACAAAGCTCAAGCTATCCAGCCAGAAACAGGCCTTCGCGCTGACCGACGCTACCAGCACGCCGGCTATCGCCGGGCTGATAACCTGAACCAATTGAATTGCACTTTGCATCAACGCATTAGCGCTCATCAGCCCGGCGGCGGGAACGATGGTCCGCAAGGTCACCGACTGCGCCGGGATAAAGAAGCTGGAAACGGAGCTCAAAGCGAAAAGAATCACGTAAATCTGCCGGACGTCAGTGGCATTAACCAGCAGAGCCGCCAGCACCGCGCGGGTCAGGTCGCTGGCGATCATGGTTCGCTTAACGTTCCAGCGATCCACGAACACGCCGGCCACGGGCCCGACGATTGCCAATGGCAGCAGAAATGAGACCAGGATCAGGCTGATTTCAGTGGCGGTGGCGTGCATGCGAAACGACGCCACGCTGTATATCGCGAAAATGGCCAGGAAATCGCCAAAGATGCTGACCACCTGGGCCGCCCACAACCGGCGCACCGGTTTTAGCCGCAAAACCTCTTTTAGGCTTAGTGCGGGTGCAGGTGTAGCCATTTCAGATCCCGGCTTTGAAGTCCACTTTTAAGAGACTGTTTCTAGCCATAATAACCGAAGAATCGCCGCTTGGTAAAATGCTCACGGATGCTAACAACCGAAGAACGAGCCGAGATCGATCGCCTGTGGACGCGTAAGCTCGAACAGGATACTCAAGGCCTCCCGCAAGCAGATCGCCATCGCAATCTGGAACCACCCAGCGCCGAATTTATTCATGCTTTAGCGGCCGGTATCGGGGCCAAGCGGATTCTCGAGATCGGCGGATCCAGCGGTATTTCGACCATCGCGCTGGCAGCGGCAGCAAGAGAGAGCGGCGGACGTCTGGTTTCGATCGAAATGGAACCGCTGCGCCAGAGAGACGCGCAGGAAACGTTATCGCGGCTGGACCTCGCCAAGCACGTGGATTTTATCCTGGACGATGCCGCAATTGTAATTCCGCGCCAAGCCGATCTCGACTTCGCGCTCATCGATTGCGAAAAAGAAGACTACATGGGCTTCTTCGACACACTGCGGATGCAGCCAGGTGGCGTCATCGTGGCGGATAATATCGTCTCGCACTCGCTTTACGATTACGTGGCGCATGTCCGCAACCGGCCTGGCGCGGAATCGATCACGCTGGAGATCGGCAAAGGACTGGAAGTGACGCGGGTCCACCTCCGCTAAACGCCTGGTGATTTTACGCATTTGTTACAATTCTGCAATTCCCTATCTAACCCGAAAGCATCTAACTCGCATGAAGCTGCTAGCCTGCTTTAACAGAATATTTGTCTCTGCATGTCTGATTGTTGTTTTGCACGCCAATGCGGACGACGCACAGAGCGGTGCGCCCCATGTCTCCTTTGCCGATGCCTCCCACTCGACCTTGCTTCTTGATGTGGCCGGCAAACAATATCTAGTCGACGTAGCTGCCGGGAGCGTCCGCGAGGCAGGAACCCCAGCGTCGCAAACCAGCTCCACGCAAGCGCCAAAGCCCGCATCATCGGCAGCGGCCGGCCTCTTCCAGCAGAACTGCGCGGGCTGTCATGGGACGGACGGAAAAGGCACGCGCAGCGCCGGTACGCCGGATTTTACGAACCGCTCGATCCAAAGCGGACTCAGCGACCAGCAAATCATAGACACGATTCGCAATGGTAAGCCCGGAAGAATGCCCGCCTGGGCTGGCAAGCTATCCGACGCTCAGATTTCTGAGCTGGCCACCTACATTCGCTCCCTCCCTACGGCTGCGCCCTCCAGTTCCACCACTAAGCAGGAGACCGCCACTGCCCCAGGCGTTTATCAGCCCGGCGACGATGTGCTGGTCAGTTTGCCCACCGGCAAAGCCACGGATCGCCACGGTGTCTACGTAAACTTCGCGCACCGCTTCATGGATACTGCTTTCACAGGGCCGGGCAAGGGAGGAGAGCTGTTGGGCCTGGATAGCGTCTCCATCTCCTCCTTCGGCTTGCGATATGGCGTGACAGATAAACTCTCGGTCTCGGTTTGGCGATCGCCGTCGTTTATCGAGCGGCCGATTCAAATCATGGCGGCATACAGCCTTTTGGACGAACACCACGAAGCTCCGCTCAACCTGACAGTGCGTTTTTCGGTGGAAGGTCAGAATAACTTCCAGAAAAGTTTCACCGAGAACATAGAGACGGTTTTCTCGCGGAGCATCACGTCCCATGCTCAGTTCTACGCCGTCCCAACTTTCTCGTTCAATGCCCGGCGCCTGGAGCCGGGCGGTTTGGTGTCCAGTCAAATCCCGGATTTCCCGGGCGTCGATACGATCTCTATCGGCTTCGGCGCGGCCGTCGATATCCGGCCCACCGTGGCGCTGGTAGCCGAAGTCATCCCCACGCTTCTCAACGTCTCGGAGCTCGGTATTCATCGCCCGGCGTACTCATTCGGCATCCAGAAGAAGATATGGCGGCACGCTTTCACTTTGGCGCTGACCAACAGTCCCGGCACGACAGTTTCCCAGCGTGCTGGAACACGCGCCACCTATACGGGAATGCCGAACTCCGACACGCCGGCGGGTTTATCCCTGGGCTTCGATGTAATGCGCCAGATTCACTAACGTCGCTCCAGCTTAGGAACGATCAAGTGAATCAGACCCAGCGCGATCAGGTACATCGAGCCGGCCACGACGAATAGCGGCCCGTAGGCGTCGTGCGAAAAATCGAGCCAATAGCCGACCATCGGTGCGACCAGCGCCCCACTGATCGCGCCGCCGAGTCCGCCTAATCCGACCACCGAGCCGACGGCTTCCTGCGGGAAAAGATCGGACGGCAGAGTAAATAGATTGGCCGACCAGCCCTGGTGCGCGCCCGCGGCCAAGCCGATCAGCGCCACCGCCAGCCAAAGGTTGCCCTTGGTAAATGGAACAAACATGACCCCGGTCACCACTACGGCGCACACCAACATAGCCGTCTTGCGCGCGCGATTCGCGGTGAAGCCGCGCTTCAGTAGTGACGATGATAACCAACCTCCCGACACCGAGCCGACATCGGCAAGCAGGTACACCGCCACCAAGGGCGCACCCATGGCGCTGAGGTTGAGCCCGTAGCTCTTGTCCAGAAAGCCGGGCAGCCAGTACAGATAGAACCACCACACCGGATCGGTCAGGACCTTGCCGAGCAGGTAGGCCCAGGTTCGGCGCTCGGTTAGCAAGCTCGTGTAAGGTAATCTGCTGGCGGGTGTGCTGTCAGCCCTCACCACGGCAGCGGGAGGATGCCGATAAGTCGTGAACCAGAGGACCAGCCAGATCAACACCAGAGCGCTGGTGAAGAGAAAAGCGGCACGCCAGCCGAAACGCACGGTGATCCAGGGGATGGCGAGCGGCGCAACCAGCGCGCCAATATTTGTTCCGCTATTGAATATGCCGGTGGCTAGAGCGCGCTCGTTTTGCGGGAACCAATCGGCCACGGTCCGAAGCGCGGCCGGGAAATTAGCGGACTCGCCGAGCCCCAGCGCAAATCGCGCCGTGGCGAACTGCACGACGCTCCGCGCGAGCGAGTGGCTCATGGCTGCCAGGCTCCAAAAGATGACCGCGATCGCGTAGCCGCGCTTGGGACCGATCCAGTCGACCAGCCGTCCAGCCAGCGGCATCATGATGGCATAGGCCACCTGAAATGCGGAGATGATCCAGCCGAAATCCGCCTCGGTCCAGTGCAGATCGCGCGAAATGACCGGCTTCAGCAGGCCCAGAACCTGCCGGTCGATGTAATTAACAGTGGTGGCGAAGAACAGGAGTCCGCAGATGTACCAGCGCAGCTTGAGCCCGCGACCGGTAACTGGCGCGGTTCTGGCGGTTGTGCTCACCGCCGCTATGATACTTCAATTGCGGGGCGGGGTCCCAAATTAGGGCAATGAATTACTTGACTCACTCAGGCGCTAGCGCGCGGCCACCCAGCGAATCCCGACGTCGGCGGCCGAGCGGACGCGGTCGATCAGTTGCGCGGCATGATGTTGGATATGGCGGATATTGACGAACTGGTGCTCCAGCTTGGACATGCGATACCAACTGAAGCCACTTTCCATGCTGTCGAGATCCAAGGCGTCCACGGCGTCATCGATCATCCGATCGCAGAACTCCCAGTACTCGAGCACCTGCGCTTGCGTGTACGGCTCACCCGCGATGCCGTCGCCCTCGCCGCGGTGCTGTTCCCACAGCCTAAACGCAGCTTCGTCGCGCTGAAGATACAGGTGTGTAAAGAACAGCGCGTGATACGACACCTGCCAGAACGCATTCTTGTGGTTGGTGCTCAACCACTCCTCGGGGGGGCAGCGCTCGATGGCTTCGCGGAGCATCGCCAGGGACGCGTGGTACTGTCTTTTCAGCACGGCTCGAAGATGCGTGTGGTTCACCGGGTCGATTGTACATCGAGGCAGCCTTCGCAGGCACCTGGCCAGCTGCGGTCACGAATCGCGATCGTCGGATCGACTCTCGCGGGCCATTTCCATAGGTGAGCTAAGTTAGAATTGATACTCCGCCGGCGTAATCCCTTTCGCCCGCAGATACATCTCGGCCGAAGCTCGATGATGGGTGGTGTGATCCAGCAGCCCCATCAGCATCTCCATTCCGGTCATCGTTCCTTCACCGCTGGTATAGGTCTTCGAAAGCTGCTCGGGGGTCAGCTTCGATACTCGTTCAATAGCGTGATCAAACGATTTGCCCATAAACGCGATGATGTCCGCCTTCTTCATCGAGGCCGGCTTGGCCGGGTTCCCTTTCTCGCCGTAAATCGGCGATACGAAAAATTCCATTGCCTGCGACAGATGCACCATCTGGTCGGCAAAGCTCATCTGCGGAGGCGTCAGCTTAAAATCGTAGCTGGCATCCGGCATTTGATTGGCAACTTTTAGTGTGAATTCTTTCGAGGTCTTCAAATGCTTTAATGCGGCTGCTTTGAAGTCACTCTGCGCAAAGGCTGGAATCGCCGCTGCTGCCAGGAGCGCTACGGCTACACGGATAGAACGGTGGTTGGTGGAAAGCATAACAACATTATGCGCGAACCGCGGCGCGGCCGATAGTGCGTTGTTAACAGCCTTGTTAACATAAGGCATGCTTGCCATCGGCCGCGTCGCCGTAATCCCGCTGCTTCTGGTTTGCGCGTCGATTGACGCGCGCGATTATGGTCCGCCCGTCGGCAGCCAGATGCCCAGCTTCGACCTGAAGGATCAAGACGGCAAAGGGCACACGCTCGCCAGCCTGCTCGGTCCCAAAGGCGCGGTGATTGTATTCTTCCGCTCGGCCGACTGGTGACCCTATTGCAAAGCTCAGCTCGTGGAGCTGGAACAAAATAGAGGCGAGTTCCTCAAACTCGGCTTAGGCTTGGCCGCCGTCAGCTACGACAGCGAAGCCGTGTTATACACCTTTGCCGGTCGCAAAGGCATCCATTTCCCGCTGCTCTCGGATCAGGATTCAAAAATCATTCGCGAACTCGGCATCTTGAATGAGACCGTTGAAAAAACCAATCCCAATTTCGGCATCCCCTACCCTGGCTCCTTCGTCCTCGATTCCAAAGGCGTGATCGTCGCCAAATACTTTGAGGACGACTATCGCCAGCGCTACACTGCGGCCGACCTCCTGATGCATCAGTTCGGCGTCATACCTGCGCAGGCCAGAAGCGATGTCCAAGGCAAGCAGCTCAAGCTCACCGCCGCGGCTAGCAACGCCGTGGTTACGGTCGGTCAGAGAGTGGCTCTCACGCTCGACATCGAACTAAAACCGAATATGCACGTGTACGCACCGGGCGTGGAAGGCTACATCCCGATCGATTGGACGATGAACGAATCGGATGCCGGCCAGGAGCATGCGGTGAGCTTCCCCAAGCCTGAAATGCTGCATTTGCCGGCCATCGACGAGACCGTGCCTGCCTATACCGGCCGTTTCCGGCTTACTCGCGACGTTACCATCGGGTCCGCCGATAAAGTGAAGCCGTTCGCCGACGCCTCGGGATATTTTACCTTGGAGGGCATGCTCCGGTATCAGGCTTGCGACGATCGCGTGTGTTACATTCCGCAGAATCTTCCGGTGAAATGGACACTGCAGTTCCAGGATCTCGACCGGCAGCGCGTACCGGCCGAACTCCAGCGCAAGTAAAGCTCCCACGCAATCCCCACAAATTGCGTCTATTCTCAGTGGACCATTCGCCGCGTTGGCTGAAGCTCTGCCCGTTTTTCTTCTGTACAACGTTGTGCGCCCAAAATTCGCAGCCGGCCGCTCCGGAGGAGCCAGCCAGTATAGAGGGTGTCGTCCTGAGCGACGCTACCGGGCAGCCTCTGCGTCGCGCTGAAGTGGCCCTGCGTCCGGCGGAAGCGGCCAACGGCGGTCTAGTTCAAAACACCGATGAGAGCGGCTCGTTCTCGTTCCCTAAGGTCACGCCGGGCCGTTACTCAATCACGGTTCTGCGCGACGGATTTCTCCGGCAAACTTCCGGCCGTAGGGACGGCTACAAAATGCCGCCGATTATTTCCGTCCACCCCGGCGACGCCATTCGGTCGTTCACGTTTCGCATGACGCCTTGGGCGGTGGTCAGTGGCAGGGTGAAGTTTGATGATGCCGAACCTGCCGTGAATGTGAGCATCCAGTTGTATCGCGAGTTTTACTCCCGCGGCCGGCACGGTTACGCGCTGGCTGCCAGCACCAAGACGGATGACCGCGGCGACTATCGCGTGCACGGGCTGGAATCAGGCGCGTATTACGTCGCGGCACTGTATCAAGCGCCCGTTCCGCCTCCCGACGCCAAGGAACAGCGCCGCCCCGATTCGTCGGGCAATCTGGCGCCCGAGCTGAGCTACGCCGTCACCTTCTTTCCAGAAGTGCAGAAGCTCGCCGATGCCGTCGCGGTGCGGCTGACGCCGGGGCAGGAGGTGGCCGGCATCGACATTTTCCTCACGTTGGTTCACACCGTCCACATTCACGGCCGCGTGAACAGCGGGTTGAGCGGGAGAGTAATTCCCGAGCCCAGCATCACGCTGCGCTGGAACGATCCTGACAACACCGGCTCAGTCAGCGCGCCGGTCAATATCACTTTCGACGCCGACCACAACTTTGAAATCAAGGGAGTGACCACGGGCCCTTATCTGGTGATTACTACCGCCGTCGATGATGGCAAGTCTCTTTCGGCCCGCACGCCGATCTCGGTTGCTGATGCGGATATCGCCAACCTCGACGTTGTCATCGGCCCGGAGCAAATATGGAGGGGTAAGATTCGCATCGAAGACGACGATTCAACGCCGCTCTCGGGACTCCAGGTGTCGCTCGAGCCGCGGCGCGCGACCGCCCCAGTCACGAGAGCGACGGTCGATGAGCACGGCAATTTCGCGCTGCCCTTTGTGCCGCAAGAGGTCTATGACTTATTCGTGGCGAACGTTCCGGAAGGCGCCTACCTCAAAGCGGTGCGGGTGGGCAACTTTGACCGCTTGGCGACTGGACTGGAATCCGAACCTGGCGGCGATCCCCCGGCCATGGAAGTAGTGTTGAGCATGCGGGGTGGCGGCGTGAACGGGAAGGCCGTGACCACCGATCCACAGGTGGTCGCGAGCGGCGCCACAGTCATGCTGATTCCCGATCCCCAAATCGGCCGCTTGCAGTCCTACGCGACCACCTATGCGGACGAATTCGGCAATTTCCTGGCGGATGGCTTGGCTCCTGGTAACTATGTTTTATTGGCCTGGCTCGACCAGTCGCCTTGCGAGGTCCATAATCCTGACGATTTACCTGCTTGCCTGGCTCACGGCGTCCGCGTCCAGATCCCTGAAGGCGGTACCGAGAGCGTCCAGGTAACGGCGAATTAGGGGTATGACATTGGCGCTAACTCAAGATTTTGCCGCCACTTGCCGATAGACGGGCAGTGTCAATGGCACCCCAGGCCCGAACTCTCGATCTACTGGAACAGCAGGACGCCGACATCTCCCGCCGAGCGCTGCCCGGGATTTGGGCTAGCCTGGCGACGGTGCAGTTCGTGTTACTAGGCGGTACGCTCGTCAAGGACCATCCGCTCAGCACTACGATGTTCGCGTCCGCTGCCATGACTGCCTGCATCGCACGCTTATTGCTGGTGCTCAGGAAGGACGAACTTTATCCTCGCAATCCTCGGCGCTGGCGTATAGCGTTTTGCGGATGCCTGTTTATCTTCTCGGCTTCCTGGGCATGGATTAGCGGATATAGCTATCTCAGCGATGGCTATTCGCACTGGAACTCCCTTTTACTGACTATCTGTCTCATGGGAATCAGTGCGGGGGGGCTGGTCTCGCTTACGCCGCGGCTTCTTTTTCTCAACTGGCATATTCTGCCGCTGCTCGGGCCCCCGATTGTAATCGACCTTTATATCGGCGGCCAGGGTTATGGAATGGCCCTGGTAGCGACCGTGTATATGGCATTTCTGCTGGTGCAGAGCAGGCACCTGAACCAGGACTATGTGAAGGCTGTCACGGACCGGCGGCTGCTCGAATCCGCCAAGAAACTGGCCGAAGCCGCCAACGAAGCCAAGAGCAGCTTCCTGGCCAACATCAGTCACGAGCTGCGCACGCCCATGAACGGCGTCATCGGTATGACGGAGTTGGCGCTGGAGACGAGCCTCTCTGAAGAACAGCGCGACCTGCTGGGCACAGCTCGAAATTCCGCATTATCGCTGCTTGAGATGCTGAACGATGTGCTGGACTTTTCCAAAATCGAAGCGCGGAAACTCGACCTCGAAGAAATCCCATTTGACGTACGCAAGGTGGTTTCTGAAACCGCCAAGGTCTTCGGCGTTCAGGCCCGGCAGAAGGGTTTGTTGTTTTCCTGTGACATTGAGCCGGCGGTCGCGGCCGAGGTCATCGGCGATCCTGGCCGCCTCCGTCAGGTGCTTATCAACCTGCTCGGAAACGCAGTCAAGTTCACGCACTCGGGTAGTATCGAAGTTCACGTTTCCGTGGAGCCCGAGCAGGTGTGCGCCAGACAGATGTGCCTGCGTTTCGCGGTGATCGACACCGGCATCGGCATCCCCAGCGATAAACAGGCGGTTATCTTCCAGCCGTTCTCGCAAGCCGACGGATCGATGACTCGAAAGTACGGCGGGACGGGTCTGGGGCTCACAATTTCCGCGCGGCTGGTGGAGCTCATGCACGGAAAGATCTGGGTGACTAGTGAACCTGGAAAAGGCAGCGCATTCAATTTCACGGCTAATTTCGCCATTGGTGACCACGATCAGAACCAGCTCCCAGACCCCACTTTCGCCGCCAGCCGTTAGTCCACTGTCCAGCCTAGTCGCTCATCAGGAAAATCACCGGCCGCTCGTCCTCTTTTGGCGTGGATGCCCAATATTTCTGTAGGACCGCGTAAACCATCAGGCCTGTTTCACCCTCGCCCAGCAGGAAGTACCGGATGGATTGCCGCATCAGATTCTGCCGGCTGAGCCCGATTACGATGCTGATGGGGTGCAAGGTTTCGCTCAGATAAGCAACCGCGTTGGCAATAGCGACCGCCTGGGATGCGTCGACTAAATAAATCCCGTCCTCGCGCGTCACCTTGATATACAACGGCGACAAAAACTCACTGCGATTATCGAGCAGGCCAACGTGCAAAAAGGCCAGCGGGCCGTGCAGTTTGTAGTGCGCCCGGATTTTGGCGGTGCGATCCTTGCGCGTGTCGGGGTCCAGGCTACGAATCGGGACGAGATTCACTTTGCAGCCGGCCATGGACTCCCACAGACTCTCCGACTCAGTGTCGGCAAAAGTAGTGCCCGCTACGCGCAGTTCGGTGGAGCGGATGTAGCGGCTAACGCCGCTTACCGTCAGGATGAAAAAGATAATGCAACTGGCGATGATAATGCCGTCCGGCCGCTCAATAGTGTTGGCTATGGTGGTATAGGCGAAGACCGCCGTGACCAGCCAACAGTATAGACCGAGTCTGTAGTCGCGCTCCTTCCAAAGCGAGAGCGCCGAGGCGATCGCGGCCGAAGACATCAGCACTAAAACCCCGGTAGCGTAGGCGCCGCCCTGCGCTTCCACATTCGCGCGGAAAATGAGGGTGATGAAAACATTGAAAGCGAACAGAAGCAGGACTAAGGGACGGGAGTATGCCACCCAATGCGGGGCCATTCCGAGGCGCGGAAGATAACGCGGTATCAGATGCAGCAGGGCGGCCATGGCGGATGCGCCGGCGAACCAAAGAATGAGGATGGTCGAGATATCGTAAAAGCTTCCGAAGGCGTTGCCCAGATACTCATGCGCCAGGTAGGCGATGGCGCGCCCACTGGCCGGTCCGCCATCCTTATAGGCGCGCTCGGGAATCAGAAGCGCGGTCACGAAACTGGAAGCGATCAGCAGCACGCTCATGATCAACGCCGCGCTGGTGAGCAATTTGCGGGTGTTACGGATCCGGCCACGCGGGCGCGCCTCAGAATCCTCATCTTCTCCCTCGCCGCCGTGAATGAGTGGCATCACGGAAACACCAGTCTCGAATCCGCTCAATCCCAGCGCGAGCTTCGGAAAGACCAGCAGAGACGCGATCAGCAACCCGGTCCAATCATTGTGTTGGCGGAATAAGGCCGATTTCCAATCTTGGAAGAGGGTTGGGTGAAGCAAAGTCACGAACAGCACGCGAACCAGTACAATCACATTCAGCATCAAGTAGGGTACGCAGACCGTGGTGGCCAGCTCAATGGCCTCCGTGAAGCCTTTCAGAAATACCAACGCCAGGAGAGCCAGCAACCCCAGCGTGATCTTTAAATGCGCATCGCCCAAGAAACGGTGCAGATACGGATTGTGAACGGCGTGCGTGGCTGCATCGGCGGCCGAAAGGGTCATGGTAATGATAAAGTCGGTGCCCGCAAAGCCCAGCAGGACAAGCACCAGGATCTTGCCGGCCCAGCCGGGCAGGAGATTCTCCAGCATCGCGATCGAGCCCTGCCCCACGTAGGAACGGCCAGCGACCTGGATGTAAATGGGCAACGCGCAGAACAGGGTCACCGCTACCAAGACAGTAGTAGCGATGGGCGATAGGGCGCCGGCGGCCAACAACGCGATTCCCGGCTGATAGCCGAGCGTTGAAAAATAGTCAACGCCCGTCAGCCAAATGACCAGATACCAGGGATAAGTCTGGTGCTTGACATGGTTGTGTGCGTCCAGGTTTTCGCCGCCCCGTAACCATTTCCGCAGTAGTCCTTCCACGCCACCCGTTGGTTTCCGCATTGTTTTGGTATTCCAGCCGCCCCAGGAGGAGACGCCGCATTAGGCGCTAGAGTGACAGCCGCCAAAAGACGCCTCAGCCAGTCACAAGACAGGGCGGAAATGTTTAGCCGCCGCTATTTCCCATGGTTCGTTCAGTTTTCAACGTCCGCACACCGCCACGTTCGCCGGAAATTACTAATAAACGTTGACTCCGGCTCGTATACTGCCAACAGAACCAAACGGGCGGAGATGCAAGCAATTATTCCAAATGTCAGTTGTCCAGTGCCAGATCCATGCTGGCTTTCATTACCAGCCGAGCGGAGCGCCGCATTTCTGCCTATTTTCGCCCGGATATCCGTTGCTCTGCAATCGACTCTGCGGGAGCGCGTCCCGCCGCTCTACTTCCAGAACCTGGAACGTTTCCGCGACTGGAAATCGGCCTACCCGATGCTGGTCTATCAGGCCAGCCGCCCTTTTCGCGGACGAGTGCGGACCGAGCTTACCTATGATGTCCTGAATCCGCGGTTGATGGCTGTTCTGTTCCGCCGGGCGAAGGGCAACCTGGGCCCGTTGCTGGAGCAAACGGAGGCTGTGCTACGGGCGGAAGGGCAGGCGGGCGTAGCGGCTCATTATTCATCTAAACGGACGTTGGAGATTATCCAATCCGTGCAGCGGTTGAGCGTCCCTCGCCGTTACCTGTATCGTTTGGTCCGGTGCGAAAGCGCGTTGGTAGACGCCGTCGTTGACTTAAGTGGATTGGGAACTCTTTCCGCCCGGGAACAGGCGAAAAGACTAAAGGGATTCCGGAAAAAGTGGCACTTCCAATTACGCCGGCTTTATCCAAGTAGCGATTTCAGTGCACTCGCTTCGGTACTTTTGGAGGCTGCCACCGAGGCCTTGCTCGACTCGCGCACTGATGCCGATTCAGACGGGAGTCTTATCGTGGAGAGCGAGCCGGGAGCCGGCGTTGCGTAGACGCCCCAGCGCAACTTCCTTTAACTCCGCCATGTACTGTTCCTCATGCTGGTCTGTACAGAACCGATTTTTCGTCAGTCTGCGGAAGAATCCCAAGTCGCACTGGCACACCAGGCACGTTCCGGGCTTTGAGGATTTTATCTCAACAACCATCCTGATTTACTTATCGGCCGATGCTGACGGGGGTTTAGCTTATCGTTGATCGACTACTCGATGAACCCAATTTTTCGCAGAGTTGCATCGGGTTCGCCGCTTTCAAACGTGGGGATGGCAACCTTTTGACGTCCGCGTACCAGGGCCACACCGTATGGGGCGTCCTGGAACTTGAACGTCGAACGTAATAGTTGCAGGTCGTTCGAGGTACCGGCGTGCAGTCCGGTGTCCTTCAAGAAAGACGCGGCGAATTGTGGATCCTGCGTCGGGATCGCGACTATTTTCGTGTCTTTCCAGTTCAGCTTTGACATCTTGCGCGCGGCCGCGTCGCAATGCATGCATTCAGGATCATAAAAGAACAAGAAAATATTTCCATCACCGAGCGAGGATGGCTTTCCATCCACTGTGATCGAATCGGGCGCCTTCAGGCCGCTCTGGCGCGTGGTGTTGATGCCCAGCGAAACCGCCGCGAAAACCGCAACCGCGCCCAGTATTACCAGCGCGCCTCGGAGATTTTCCGATGGCCGCGCCCACCACCCGGCCAAGCCGGCCATGAGCAACATCGCCGTATCACCGATAAAGAATCCCGGACCGATGGTACGCTTCACCAACGGGAAACAACTGCAGTCTTTGCCGGCCAGCGCGCCATAATTCGCGCCGATATAGACCATGAATGCAATCAGCAGCAGGGCCACCAGCAAGCTTCCCCAGCGCCTGAAACGCGGCACGGCAATGAGGACCGCGCCCAACATTTCGCCCACGCCCAGGGCGAGCGTGAAAGGCAACGCCAGAGCCCCGGGAACGCGGAACTCGGTCAAGGCCTGCGCCCACATAAATGGATCGCTGAGCTTCCAGGCGCCCGAGACGAAAAAGAGGAAGGCAAGCAGTATGGCAGCCGTGGCGCTGAGGGCTTTCTTCCAAGCCGGCAGGTCCAGGCCAATCGTACCCAACCCCAGTTCGGCAGGGTGCGCCGTGCTGTTGTTCATATACCTCCTATTTTAGTTGATCGAAGAACTGCCCGGCGGCGGCCACCGTCCGGGCGATGTCTTCCTCGCTGTGGGCGGCGGAAACGAATCCAGCCTCGAACTGGGATGGCGCCAGGTAGATGCCCCGGTCCAGCATCCAGTGGAAAAACTGCTTAAACTGCCCGGTATCAGAGCGTTTGGCCGATTCCCAGCCGGTTACCGGCTCGCTTGAAAAGAAGAACGTAAACATCGATCCGACCCGGTTTATTGTAATCCCGGGAGGCGCTTTGGCGGTAAGCTGCGCGGTGCGGCGCTCAATGACTTCATAGACCTCCAGGTGCGACTTCAGGTAGCGCAGCATGGCTATCCCGGCGCTGACCGCCAGCGGATTGCCCGACAGCGTCCCGGCCTGATAGATGGGACCGGTGGGCGCTACCTTGCTCATCACGTCGGCGCGGCCGCCATAAGCGGCCATCGGCAATCCAGCCCCAATGATCTTGCCGAGCGTAGTCAGATCCGGTTTGATTTGGAAACGCTGCTGCGCTCCGCCCAGCCCGAGCCGGAAGCCGGTCATCACTTCGTCGAAGATGAGCAGTGCGCCATGTTTCGCGCTCAGGCTTCTCAAGGCCTCCAGATAGCCGGGCAGTGGCGGCACGCAGCCCATATTGCCGACTACCGGCTCAACGATCACCGCGGCGATCTTGTCGCCCCGTTCGCGGAATGCCCTTTCGACGGCCTCGATGGAATTGAACGGCAACGCTAGCGTAGTGGCGGCAAAGGACTCCGGCACACCGGCCGTATCGGCTATTCCAAGCGTCGCCATGCCCGAGCCCGCTTTTACCAGCAGCGAATCGACATGGCCGTGATAGCAGCCTTCGAACTTGATGGTGAGGTCGCGGCCGGTGAATCCCCGTGCCACACGGATCGCGCTCATGGTGGCTTCGGTTCCGGAACTCACCAAACGAACCATTTCGATGGAAGGGACGCATTCCCGAATCAGCTCGGCCAGCTCGACCTCGCGTTCGGTGGGCGCGCCGAAGCTGGTACCGATCTCCAGGACCTCGCGCAGCGCGTCGGTCACGATTTGCGGGCGATGGCCCAGGATCAGCGGGCCCCACGACAGAACATAGTCGATGTACTCGTTGCCATCGACGTCGTAAATCTTCGATCCCTCTCCGCGAGCGATAAATGGCGGCGTGCCTCCCACGCTGCGAAAGGCTCGCACCGGCGAATTCACACCGCCGGGAATCAGCTTCTGCGCACGAGCAAAAAGGGCTTCGGATCGGCAGCGGTTCATAACCGTGGCGGGTCAGGTTCTTTCGGCGATCAACTTTTGAAGGAAGAAGTTCATGATCACTTCCTGCAAAGTGCCATTTAGATTCTTCAGCAGCCGGCTCTTCAGCCCCAGGTACGGCTGGGTGCCTGCGAACAGGTCCTCGATGAGCGCGCGAAATCGGGGACTGCGGCGAACAAATCCGACCATGCGGGCGGGCACGGTGCTGAATAAAAAGCGGCCCAGAAAAACGCGCCGGGCGATGGCGGCGCCAAATTCTAGATCGGCGGCGAATTCGTGCCGCAGCAGATTGCGATAGGCTTGCGATTTTTCGGCGAAGGAATGGGATTCGTTGAGCGCCACCTGACTGGCCAAGTCGCCCGAGCGCATGGCGTAGTACAGCCCTTCACCAGTGATCGGGTCCACCAGGCCACCGGCATCGCCGACCGCCAGCCAGCCGTCGCCCGCGACGCGATTCGACCTCCATCCTGGCGTCTCTAACGCGGGCAGCATGTGACCGTAGAAGGCCGCGCCCTTGTACGCAATGCCTTTCTCTTGCATATAGCGCTCCAAGCGCGCACGCAGCGCCTGGGCGGGCTCGCCCTTGCCGCAGATCCCCACGGAAAGATGGCCGCAGCGCGGAAAGACCCAGATATAGCCTTCGAGATTCGCCAGGAATTGGATGTCGATGTGATCCTGCTGCGACGGGACGTAATAGCCCAGCGCGTACATCGTATCGGCAGCGGTCCACTGGGTTCCGACATTGCGAAGGGGATTGCGCGCTCCGGTAGCCACGATGCAGAAATCGGTCTCGAGCGATCCGTGCTGGGTCCTGAGCAACCAACCCCGCCCGGTACGTTCGATATCCAATACACGGGTCTTCTCCAACTGAGCCCCGGCCTCTTCTGCGCGGTCGAGCAGCATGCGATTCAGATCCAGGCGTGAGTAAATCACCAAAGGACGGCTCAGAGCCATCTTCACCTCGCCGGCCTTCGGCGCGGCCAGGAAAGTGTCGGTGATGATCTTCTTCGGAGTATCGTTATTGATCAGAAACGGATAGTCGCGATAGGCCTTGTACGTGAGACCGCCGCCGCACGGCTTTTCCCAGGCCAGCTTCTCATCGAAAACGCGAGTCTCCAGACCAGCTCTCGCCAGGCGTTCGGCCGCGAATGCTCCGGCCGGGCCGCCGCCCAGGACGGCGATCCGTTTCATTTGGATGATCCAGGTTTCTTGTCGGAACTGATAGGCGGATGACCCGGCGGCAGGGCGCCCGATGGCACACTCCCGGGCGCTCCAACGGAAGGATGGCCGGGCGGCAACGGGGTATTCGGCATTGCGCTCATGGAACCGGCGCCCGATTCTGCTGGAGGAAGGCCATTGGCGCCATGTGAGGTGGCCCCCGCGCGTCCCTTCACGTTCCATTGATCGCCTTGTCGCTCCAGCGTGTACTGCATGGTCATGCTGGCGGCGGGTGAAGTGTTGCCCTTGGCCTGAAATCGGACGGTGGCCGTAGCTTGATCCTGGCGATAAGCCACCGAGGTGACGTTGACGTCCATCGACAAAAGGTCGGGGCGCTTGGCGAGATAAGTCATGATGCCTTGGCGAACGGCATCGTCGTTCTGAATATTTTTCTTGCAGCCGCCGAGCAAGGCGATGGAGAGACCAAGTGCGGCGACGGCAATAGCTGGGCCTTTCACAATCCGATTATAAGCTAGGGCGGCGCTTTCCACGGGCGAAGGGTATCTAAATCCTCACTCAAACCCGAAGGAACCGGGTCAGCCGTTTAGAGAGCTTCCCCGTGTCTTTCGCTCGCAGTCCCAAACCACGCACACTCGCCAACCGAGTTCCCGGAGTGTGCGAGCATTCTCTTCGTCGCGACGTCGATTCCTCCTCAACTTGGGTTCGGATTCAGTGGAATCGATGAACATGGGAAGCCTCGGGAAATGCAAGCTAGCGGGTGGGCGAGACGAGAACTACCGGCAGACGCGGTCCTTCATCCGTTTCGTTTCACACCCTCAATAGAGCGCGTAGGAGCTATCCAAATTTGCCATTGCGAACGAATCTGCATCTTCGTGCTGAAGCAAAACGCCGAAGTACTTCACACGCGTCACGGTTGTTTCGAGAATCCCTTCGCGCCGTAAGCCCCATGAGTGCTGACGCCAGAGGCCGTCATCACTGAGCGAGTATCCAATGCCGATCCCGACTAGTTCGTGCTGCCTCCTAGCCCAGATTGCGGCAACATTTCGGTGACATCCACTCTTCTTCATATTCGTACGTACCACCGGTCCGGCCATGACGAAGCCCGCATCAATTAGGAGAAACACCGCTGAGTCCGGACTTGGGGGCGCTACCAGATGTGTGCCCCCAAGGCCGAGGAGTAGCGCTCTCAGCACCTCGAGATCAGGCTGTTGGTCGGCGGCGCCGCGAAAACGACGCTCAAGAATATGCTTTTGTTCTTCGGTCATTAGGAAGTCTCCAACCAGGTTAACTAGGGTAGCGAAGCAACCGGTGAACGTGATATTCACACGGAGACTGCTTAATCACTGCATAGCGCAGTCGGCGTGCGCGAAGCAGCATTTCCGTATTCCGGTACAGCGCGACGGAGTTGGTCAGGCGGACACCACCTAGACGGCGGACAAATTGCCATCCAATGGCGCATATGCCTATGGATAGCTGAAGGAACCTCCTCCGATAAATGTTCTTTTAAGGAACACTAGTTCCCTATTCCTTCTGCTACACAGAATGGAAATGCCGGTGAAGTTCAGGAAGCGGGTATCCCGAAACATTATCGGGAGGCGGGTCAGAGAAGCTCGTCATCGGCTTGATCCACGCCTGACTCAAGATCAATTGGCCGGGAGGTTGGCGCGCGAGGGAGTCCAACTAGACAGAGTAGCCCTGGCGAAGGTTGAAAGTGGCCTCCGTTCCGTTTTCGATTTTGAAGTGAAGGGCTTGGCCGCCGTGCTGGAAGTTGACGCCAATTGGCTCTTGGGAATCGATGCTGGTAGTCCGCCGAGCGGGAACAGAACAACTCAGCGCGAGAAGGCGCGTGCGTGAACTTCCCGGCGTCAGCGTATTTGCGGACGGCAACCTCACGGGCAAAATCCGATGTGGCTAATAAACTCGTCAGCATGTTCCTGCACGATCTCAGCCGAAAGATATGTGCTTCACTCGAGGTCAGTATTACGGACGCACAATACGCCGAGGCTGTGGAGGCTACATTTGGGAGTGATTGCTGCTACTGCGACCAGCCCTTAGAAAAGGATCGGACCTCTGTCGAGCATCTTGACGGCATGAACCGGTTCCGTTTGGGACTACATATTCCGGGGAATGTGATTCTCGCATGCAAACGATGCAATGGAGAAAAGCGTCGCGACGACCAACTGGCTCAACTCACGCTTGCGGAATGCGGCTGGGAATGTTTTCTCTCGCATGACTCAACGC
The DNA here is from genome assembly GCA_035569875.1 of Bryobacteraceae bacterium. Taxonomy (GTDB): domain Bacteria; phylum Acidobacteriota; class Terriglobia; order Bryobacterales; family Bryobacteraceae; genus Palsa-89. Next base: position 14,161 of record DATMMD010000134.1, on the reverse strand, counting down.
GGTGTGAGGCTGCCTGCAATACATGTCGCTATTGGAGAATGGTTTGGCCGGACGCATCGGAACGGTCGGAGAGCATGAAGAAGGCTCGGCAGAAAATTGCCGACTTTCGCAGCCGGTATCCGACATCGTTGCGGTGGTGTCGCGGTGACCGAACTCTTCTTAGGCAGACGGTCGACGCGCTTTATCGTGGTTGTCAGGAGTTCGCAACGAGTCAAATCAGAAAGACGGTCGACGAAGCCTTCTCCAGTCTTAGCGATGATGTTCGCCGACACCCTGCTTTGTAGGCTTTCAGAGAACCTGAATGCCGGGGGACAATAGCGGCCTACTCCAAGTCCGGCGGCGTCTCCCGCGCGATCCACGAATCATAATCGCTGGTGTAGCCGACCCGCTCTTGCACGGCGCGGATGCGTTGTTCCAGCGCCGCGAGATCGCTCTCAGATAGAGGCGGCAGCGCTCGAATCCGTTCCTCCACAGCTTCGGCCTGCGCGGCGCCGCGAGCTTCGGCGGGAGCATGCAAGCGACCCAAATCAGAGTTACCTTCACCGACGCCCATATAGTCTTCGATGAGCTGATTGGTGACCTCGCGGCTATGCACCAGCGACACCCGGATATTGCCTTGCCCGGTTACGACATTCCCGACGCCGAAGACGCGCTCACAGCCGGCGTACCTCGGCAACTCTTCGCCTTGAAAAGTGTAATATTCGCCTTTTGTGGCGATGCCTGGGATTACCTCCGGCACCGACCCGATGGACGAAATCACCAGCGGCGCCCGTAGCTCGTGCTCCGATCCTGGAACCGGGTCCGCCTTCCGGCCCTCCACTCGCGTCTCAGCCACTTTCAGCCCCGCCAACCGGCCATTCTCAATCACCAGCCCGGTCGTCATCCGGCGTTCCTGAAATCGAAAGAGGTACTTATCGCGCGCCAGGCGAAGCATCTTCTGACGGATCGATTCGGTCTTCGCCATTTGCTCTGGAGTGGCGTTCTCAGGAGGCTGTGCCAGCGGCATGTCCTGCTCCCGCCGGCGGTAAATCAATAGGCAGCCTTTCACGCCGCAATCCTCCGGCCGGACACCATGAAGTTTGCAAATAGCCGGAATGCCTTTCTTCTCCAGCTCATGCATGTTGGTTTGGATGCCGCGAGCCTTGAGCGCACGCTCGTAGTTTTCGATTTGCAGAACCTTCACCACGTCTATGGATGCCAGGCCGCCGCCCACCACCAAAGCCTCGTCCGGAGCATCGTAGCGCGGCCCGCTGTAGCTCTTTTCGTTCTTGTGGTTGTACCAGTAGATAAAGGGGTTCTGGTAGACCAACCCGTTGTCGACAAATTGCCCGGCGCCCGGCACTCCCAGTTCCCTATCGCGCCACGCGCCATTGGCCAGGATCACCGCCGAAAAACCCCACTGATCGCAAAGTTCCGCAAAGTGCACGTCGCGGCCGAGCTTAACTGAAGGAATGAAGGAGACACCGGGCTTTTTCAGGCGGGCGTCGATGTTGCCGTACTCCTGCTTGCGCTGCTCGACGTGCCAGCGCGGCAGACCATCTTCGATCTTTCCGTAGGGCCTCTTGTTCTGTTCGAAAACGGCCACTCGGATTCCGCGGTCCGCTAGAATCTCGGCGGCGACGGATCCCGCGATCGCGCCTCCGACGATGGCCACAAAGTATTCTCCGTGATTAGGCATCGGTAATCAGTACGACTCCAGGAATTTGCAGGGTACCATTGTGTGATGCTCGGCATACAGCCCGACATTCAGCAGATCACCGAACGCGCGCGCGAGTTCCATGCCAGGCTCAAGTCCCTCAAGGCGCGCCTTGCCCCGCGCCCGTTCGAGTGGTACCCCTACGATTCGCTTGCCAATGTGCTTCATCTTAATAAGCTGCTCACCGGCCCGAACCGGGATTTGCTGAAGCTGATCGGCGATGGCCCGGTAGCGGACATCGGCTGTTCAGACGGCGACCTGGCATTCTTTTTGGAATCGCTGGGGTGTGAGGTGCAAGCCATCGATCATCCGGTTGCGAATCACAACGGCATGCAGGGTTTGAAGGCGCTGCGAGATGCGCTTCATTCTTCAGTTGGCATCCACACCGTCGATCTCGACTCGCAATTCATGCTGCCCAACGACCATTACCGGTTGGTCTTCCTGCTGGGCGTGCTTTATCATCTCAAGAATCCTCTTTACATCCTGGAGATGCTTGCCCGGCAGTGCGATTACTGTGTGCTAAGCACGCGGATCGCGAATACTCTTCCGGGTCAGAGCCTCAATTTGCGCGACGCGCCGGTAGCTTATTTACTTGATGAGGACGAGCTGAATGATGACGACACCAACTACTGGATCTTCTCCGAAGCCGGATTGCGCCGGCTTCTGAAACGGACCCGCTGGGAGATCTGCGACTGGCATGTCGCCGGCAGCGGTGAGTCGGACCCGAATAGCCTGGATCGCGACCAACGTGTCTGGTGCCTGATCAGCAGCCGCTATTATTCACTTTCTAATGTCCAACTACTGAGCGGCTGGCACGCGGCCGAGGCGGCCGGATGGCGCTGGACGGAACAGCGATTCTCGGCGCGCCTCAATGCCGGCTCCGCGCGCCCGGCTCGGATCGAACTGCGATTTTTCGTGCCGCAGGCCTTGATCGAGCGCTATGGTCCGCTGACGCTGCATGCCGCTGCCGACGGAGTGCCGCTGTCCTCCCAGACCTATCATGAGTCCGCCAGATTCACATATCGAGCCACGTTGGACAAGGCCCCGGCCGACGGCGGGAAGGTTCAACTGGACTTTTGGCTCGATCATGCGCTTCCGCCTAGTGAGGCCGACGAACGGGAGCTGGGCATCGTCGTCGCGGCGCTGGATCGCGCGTCTTAGCCAATCGGCCGCGGCTCGGCGGAGCCAACAATGGCTCGAAAGAGCCTAGCAACTACTGCTCTCCTGAGTGGCGATCAACCCAACGAGCCCCCTTTTCGATCCAAGAAAATGGAGTTGCTGACAGCAGCAATAGCACGACACCCAACGCAATCTCTGCGCCGAAAACGCTCGCACACATGATGCGCCCCCGCGAAAGCTGGAGCATGCCAAGAAATACAAAGCCCGCTCCGAATCCCGCTGCTTGAAACCTAACCCCTTAAGCGAGAAGATCGAGAAGCTGACTGGCCCACTCTCGGTTTGTGAGGGCCTAAATGGAAAGGCACTAACACCAATCATGTCATCAACCACCTTTTTAGCGGACCACCCCCCTACACACCGGCTTTTTTTCGGCGTATACTGTTAGGAAGCCAAAGGAGGGCGCGTGACACCTATTCTCAGCAAGGAACAACAACAAGATTTCCTCAAGCGTGGTTTTTCACGACGGAATTTCGGCCGTCTTGCTACCATGCTCACTGCCGGCGCGGCAATGCCGTTTTATAATGAGCCGGCTCTAGCTCAGCTTTCTAAGGTCGAAGCCCCCCCGGACGCGGTTCTGATCAATGCCAACGAAAACCCGCTAGGCCCCTGCAAAGAGGCTCGGGAAGCAGTGCACCGGATGGTGGACTACGGCGGGCGATACCGCTACAGCGAAGGAGACAAGGTCCAACAGCTGCTTTCCGAACAGGAAGGCGTCAAGATGAGCTACGTCCGGATTCACGTTGGGTCCAGCGGCCCGCTGCATCAAGCCGTCCTGGCCTTCTGCTCGCCCTCGAAGCCTTTCGTTACCGGCGATCCCGGTTATGAAGCTGGCACCCGGGCAGCGAAATTCATCGGCGCCAACGTCATCTCGGTTCCGCTTACCAAGAACTACGCTCATGACGTGAAGGCGATGGCCGCGGCCAGCCCCAATGCCGGCCTGATCTACGTCTGCAATCCCAACAACCCCACCGGCACGTTGACCCCGAAGTCCGATCTCGAATGGCTGGTCAACAACAAACCCAAGGGCAGCGTGGTGATGATTGACGAAGCTTACACGCACATCTCGGGCGCGCCGTTCAATACGGATCTGGTGGCTGCCGACAAGGATGTCATCATTCTGCGCACCTTCTCCAAGATCTACGGTATGGCGGGTCTGCGCGCGGGCGCGGCCATCGCTCGTCCGGATCTGAATGACAAGATTAGCGGCTTCAGCCAGACCATGATGCCGATTACCGGCATGGCTGCCGCCAGCGCCAGTCTGGAAGCGAAGTACGTCGTGCCGGAACGGCGCAAGCTGATCGGCCAAGTGCGCGAGAACACACTCGAGTTCCTGGATAAGCACAACTTCAAATTCGTGCCATCGATGTCGAACTGCTTCATGGTGGATGTACACCGGCCGGGTATGGAAATCATCGAAGCCATGCGCAAAGAGAACGTCTACATCGGCCGCGTATGGCCGAGCTGGCCGACTCATGTGCGCGTGACCGTCGGTACCCAACCAGAAATGGATAAGTTCAAGGCCGCCTTCCTGAAAGTAATGGCGTAGACCACCGCGGCTCATCTTTTCTTTGGTTCGCCCACTGGAGTCTTGACCAAGATTCCAGTGGGCGTTTTAGCATGCCACCTCGTTCCGGTGGTTAATAAATTTAATCAAAAAGTATTTGTCAGCCTCGACCAGGTCGTGTTATCTTCGATTCTCAACTCTCTCGCGAAAGGAGGCAGCTATTGAGCATTGTAAGTGATGATCTTCACCAACGACTCGATGAACTAGCGACATTTGCCCGCTGCCTTCCGGTAGCATTCCCCGTTCGTTAGTTTTCCTTCGACCAGCTTTATTTTTCGGTGCGGGTCGCTCGTCGCCGGCTAGTGCTGTCGCCAATCATTCGGGTCCAGCCGGCGGCCCTCATTTATCCGCACCTTAACATTTTTATCAAGGAGGCAAGGATGCGTGTCGAAAATTGGGCGCTCCTGGATCGCTTTCTGATCCTGGGTAGCGAGGAGAATAGTTATCGAGTCGGTGTGCGCGAACTCGACGTTGAGCGGGCCCCCGCCGTTCGAGCATGCCTGAAAATCGATGGCCCGCGCGTGGTGCGAACAATTCTGGATGGCTCCGCAAGAGATCCGGCGTTGTTCGTGCTCGCTCTGGCCGCGAGTCCCAAATTTGCGGATGCCAAAACCAACGCTGCGGCGCTGGAGGCTTTGCCGCGCGTCGCGCGAACCGGTGCGCAGCTTCGCAAGTTCGCCGCGTTCTGCACGAATCTCCGTGGCTGGGGAAGGAGCCTGCGGTCTGCCGTAGCCGATTGGTACGTCGCCAAGCCCGCCAGCGAACTCGCTCGTCAATTGCTGGAGTCTGAGAACCAGCCTGTCTGGTCGCATCGCGACTTGCTGCGGCTCTCGCATCCCCGGCCGGCGACCCCCGCCCACAACGCGCTTTTCCAATGGGTGGTGGATGGTAGACCCGGCCATCTGGCCACCGCCGAGATGCTGGATGGTCAACTGCGGCCTATGCATGCGGTCGAACTGGCGAAGAAAGCCCGTACCGAAGAGCAAATCGTGCAGCTCGTCGAAGATTATCGGATGACTGCTGACATGGTCCCGTCCCGGTGGAAGACTTCACCGCGGGTTTGGGAGACGCTGCTCGACAGCGTGTCCTATCTCGATCTGGCGCGAAATCTCGGTCAACTGACCGCTATCGGGTTGGTGCGCCCGCAAAGCGCAACTACGGCACTAGTGGTAGCGCGGTTGCTCGATCGCAAGCGCGTTGCGAATTCGAAGGTACATCCGCTCGTGCTGCTGGATGCATTTCGAACCTACCGCGAAGGTGGCGGTCAGCCAGCGGGTTGGACTCCAGTCCCGAGCGTGATCGAGGCTCTCAATGCCGCATTTTATCTGGCATTCGACAACGTTCGCCCAACCGGAAAGCGGATTTATCTCGCGGTGGACGCAAGCTGTTCCATGGGGCTCTCGCAGTGCCTGGGAATGCCGTCGCTTTCGGCTGCCATGGCTTCGCTCGCGCTATCGATGATATACGCCAAGAGCGAGCCACGGTATTCGATCGGTTCCTTCCAGGGCCCCCGGAGCGTTGCGCCGCAATCGATCGAAGACGCCCTCGCTCGCGGCCTAGAGATCGATGCATTCGTGATCCTCACCGACCACGCCCAGGCCGGCGAGAGCGCTCACGGTGAAACGCTCCAGCGATATCGTCGGGACACCGGCATCGCCACCAGGCTGGCGATAATCGCGATGGCCGCCGATCGCTGCGACATGACCGATCCGAATGACCCGCTGCAGATGAGCGTAGCGGGGTTCGACGCAAGTGTGCCCGAAGTTGTCGCGGAGTTCATTCGGGGTTCGTAAGCTGATACCGGGGCCTCGGATCTGATACCGGGGCCTCCAATTTGATATAGTGACCGGCATGAGCCGGACACTTGTCGTACGCTTCTCCGCAGGACTTTTGTTCCTGTTGGCCGCCTGGGTCGCATACACGCAGAACCAGAACAAGCAGCCTCCGCAGTTGAAAATCAACAAGGTCAAGGATGACCTGTATGAGATCGAGGGCGACGGCGGCAACGTCGCGGTTTACATCACTGATGAAGGCGTAATCCTGATCGACGATAAGTACGATCAAGATCACGACCAAATCGTCGCCAATGTGAAGAGCGTCACCGACAAGCCGATTAAATACATCCTCAGCACGCACCATCATGCCGATCACAGCGGCGGCAATGCCAAATTCCTTTCCACGGTCGAGATCATCTCCACTGCGAACGCGAGGGCCAACATTCTGGCGCACAAGCAGACCAACGCACCTCCCGGAGTGATGCCCGCTCAAATCACGTTTACCACGGAGGCTGCGGTAAGTCTGGGTGGCAAAGACGTACGCGCGCGTTACTTCGGGCGCGGCCACACCAACGGCGACGCCGTCATCTATTTCCCAGCTCTGCGCACTGTCCATACAGGCGACCTTATGGCCGGCGCCAGTCCACTGATCGATTACCCAGGCGGCGGCAGCCTCGTGGAATGGACCAAGACGCTGGATGGCGTCCTGAGCACCCTCGATTTCGATACCGTGATTCCCGGCCACGGACCGGTTACCAACAAAGCCGGGCTGCAAACTTACCGCGACAACGTCGAGAAGCTGCGCACGCGCGTAACCACTCTGATCCGCGAGGGCAAGAGTCAGGACGACGTCGCGAAGTTTATGACTGCGGAGTATATGTGGGCGCCGGGCAGCTTGCAGCAGCAGTGGAGCGTGCCGGGTTTCATGACCGAACTCCGATAGCATGAAGATCGGCGTTGCCGGACAAGGCGCGTTCGGCATAAAACATCTGGAGGCGATCGCAAAGATCGACGGCATCGAAGTCGTGACGCTGGCGGGCGGCAATCCGGCCGGCACCGAAGAAGTAGCCCAGAAATTCGGTATCCCGCATTGGACATCCGACCTTGCGGAAAGCCTGAAGCAGCCAGGCGTCGAAGCTGTGATCCTGGCGACACCTACCCAAATGCATGCCGACCAAGCCGAGCAATGCATGCGCGCCGGCAAGCATGTCCAGATCGAAATCCCCATGGCCGATTCTTTAGCGGACTCCGAGCGCATTCTCAAAGTCCAGAAGGAAACCGGCTTGATCGCTATGGCGGGCCACACGCGCCGTTTCAATCCCAGCCACCAGTGGATCCACAAGCGGATCAAGGCCGGCGAGCTCAAGGTCCAGCAGATGAATGTGCAGACCTACTTTTTCCGGCGCACCAACATGAACGCGGCCGGCAAGCCCCGCAGTTGGACTGATCATCTGCTCTGGCACCATGCCTGCCACACTGTTGATCTGTTTCAGTATCAGACCGGCGAGACTGTCTCGCAGTGCCACGCCCTCCAAGGTCCACTGCACCCGGAGCTCAAGATCGCCATGGACATGAGCATCGGCATGAAGACGCCCTCCGGCGCCATCTGCACGCTCTCGTTATCGTTCAACAACAAAGGGCCGCAGGGTACTTTCTTCCGCTACATCTGCGATAACGGCACTTACGTGGCCTATTACGACGATCTGGTTGACGGCGAGCAAAAGCCGATCGACCTCTCGAAAGTGGATGTTTCCATGAACGGCATCGAGCTTCAGGATCGCGAGTTTTTCGCCGCTATCCGGGAGAAGCGCGAACCGAATTCCAGCGTGGCTCAATGTCTGCCGGCAATGCGGACTTTGGATCGGCTGGAGCATAGTTTGCAAGATCACGCCTCTAGTGCGACGCGCGGCTAGCCGCTTGGCACAGAAAGTCGCTCGCTAACGCGCGCGGCTCTGTTAGCTGACTTTAACCAGTCTGTAAGCTTGCCTTAACATATTTGTGATAAGGTAATCGAAATAGTGCAATAAACTACTGTTTATTGCCCAAACCGTACTGTATCCGGGAGGTTAGTTGATGCGTTTTTGCTTAGCGCTTTCTATACTTTTGTCATCTTCGACGCTCGCATTCGCGCAAGCTGCCGGTGGCGTCGCGGGGATCTCGGGAGTTGTCAGGGATTCCTCCGGCGGCGTCGTCGCGAACGCCAAGGTGGTGGTGTCCAATGACGCTCAAGGCCTGGTTCGTAACCTGACTACGAATTCGGCCGGGGTTTTCGCCGCGCCCGCCCTAATACCCGCGTCTGGTTACAAGGTCACCGTCAACCAGTCCGGTTTCGCGTCGTATGAAGCTGGCGACTTGACGCTGCAGGTCGGCCAGAACTTGAATCTGGCAATTACGCTGTCCGTCGGGCAGACCGCCACTTCAATTGAAGTAAATGCGGCCGCCCAACTGATCGAGGATTCGAAGACCGACGTTTCGCAGGTGGTCAACACGCGCCAGATCACTGAACTGCCGATCAATGGCCGCCGCGTGGACTCCTTCGTACTTTTGACGCCCGGCGTAACCAACGACGCTACTTTTGGGCTACTTTCGTTCCGTGGCGTGGCAGGCAACAATTCATTCCTGCTGGACGGTAACGACAACACCGAGCAGTTCTACGACGAAAATGCCGGCCGTACGCGCATTCAGTCGCAGATCTCGCAAGATGCCGTGCAGGAATTTCAGGTAGTCAGCGCCGATTTCTCCGCCGAATACGGACGCGCCATGGGTGGCGTGGTGAACACGGTCACCAAGAGTGGCACTAACGAAACCCACGGGGATATTTTCTACTTCTTGCGCAGCACCGGGTTCGACGCCAAGGACGCCTTCTCTGCGTTTAACCCGACGGAACACCGCATCCAAACCGGCGCTACCATCGGTGGACCGATCATTAAGAACAAACTCTTCTACTTCCTGAGTGTCGATATCACTCGCCGGAATTTCCCAATGGTGGATAGCCAAATCAAGGTCGGCGTCCTCGATCCAATTAATCAAGTCTGGGTTGGATGCACCGCGACCCCGGCGCAATGCCAGGCCATCAATGGTTTGCTTCCCCGCTTCTACGGGCAGATCCCCCGCACCGCCGACAACGACCTCTATTTCGGGCGTCTCGATTACCATTTCAATGAGCGCAATACTTTCAGCGCAAGCTTCAACTACCTGCGCTGGCTATCGCCGAATGGTATTCAAACCGGGCTTTCCTCGACCACCGGCGCGGCCATCACCGGCAACGGCGATGACTCGGTATTTGTACGTAATGGCAAGGCCACCTGGACCTTTGTACCAACCAATACCCTGGTGAACGCATTCCGCTACGGACTGGATACCGATCGCCAAGCGGACGGCTTCGATCAAGCCGAGCTCGGCGGCGGCCTGAACTATCTCGACGTATCGGTCGGCGGCGTTCAGCTTGGACCAGCAACCTATCTGCCCCGCGTTGAGCCCCTGGAAACGCGCAACGAGTTCGCCGATGACCTAACCTGGACCAAAGGCCGGCATACCATCAAGTTCGGCGCCAACTTCGTCAATTCGCAGGATGACGTCAGCTTTCTCAGCAATCGGTTTGGCTCCTACACCTACCTGACGCCGACGCAATTCGCAATGGATTATAGCGGCAATACAACCGGTGCCAAGAACTGGACGAGCTACTCGCAGGCCTTCGGAAATCCCAACGTGAACTACTGGATTCGCGAGTTCGGCATTTATCTCCAGGATCAATGGCGGGTTACTGATAAGCTCACCTTGACGTTAGGGGCCCGTTACGAGCACTCCTCCGTGCAACAGCCCAAGCTCGTCAATCCCGATTGGCCGCAGACTGGTCATATTGTCACAGGACCGCTGGACCTGATGCCTCGTGTCGGCCTGGCCTACCGGATCAACGACAAGACGGTTGTCCGCGGCGGCTTTGGCACGTTCTTCGCCCGCTACATCGGCGGCTTGGTCGACAACTTGTATACCAATAACAATCTCTTGCAGCAATCCGATTCGTTGAGCCAGACCAATCCGACTCAATTGGCCGCCGGACCTGTTTTCCCGAACATTTTCTCCGCTCCACCAACCGGCGCGTCCTTGGGCGCTGCCACCATTCAGTTCGTTTCTCCCAATTTGAAAACGCCATATTCCGAGCAAGCCACGCTGTCGGTGGAACGGCAAATCGGGAGAGACATGGTGATCACCGTGTCGGGTATCTGGAGCCACGGCGTGAGTCTATACGGCGTAACAGACGTCAATGCTCCTCCGCTGGGTCCGAACTTTACCTACAAGATCGATGACGCCAATAACAACCAGGTCGGCACTTACACCACGCCGGTGTACCTCAATCCGCGTCCCAACACGAAGTATGGCGCCGTCTACGAAGTCACCAACGGCTTGAGCAGTTATTATGACGCCCTCGCTGTGACCTTCGAAAAGCGGCTCGCGCACGGCTTCCAATCTCTCCTCGCCTATACCTGGTCCCACGAAATCGACGACGGACAGGGCGGCGGCTCCAGTGCTATCTTCTATAGCGGCGTCAGCACCGTGTTTAATGGAAACTACGCCTTTGAAAAGGGCAGCGGTCAGCTCGATCAGAGGCACCGATTGGTCTATTCGTTCGTTTGGAATTTACCTACGCTGCATCATGACGATTTCTTCACGAAGTACATCGTGAACAATTGGCAGCTTTCCAGCATTACCACCCTGGCCAGCGGCCGCCCGACCGGCAGCGCCAGCATCCGCATCACGGATACCCCCGTTCCCGGCATGTTGTCCACCAGCTCTCTGAACGGCTTCGGTGGAAACAGCCGTGTTCCGTTCCTACCGGTGGACAGCTTGTACACGCCTGCGACCTACCGTGACGATTTACGACTGTCCAAGATCGTTCCGCTTTGGCGTGAGCAAGTCAAGCTGTTCCTGAATTTCGAGGCGTTCAACATCAGCAACACTTGGGCGCCCACCAGCTTGACCACGCAAGTTTACACCGAGGCCAAGGGGGTTCTCACTTTGACGCCAACCGCATACGGCGTTGGCTCGGCCGATGGCGGTTTCCCGGATGGCACGCAAGCGCGCAGATTGCAGGTTAGCGCGCGTCTTGTTTTCTAAGACGTCAGCGGAACGGCTGCATCGCCTGAGTAGCTCGCATCCTGAAGCCGGGGTGCCAGAGTTAGTACCATAAACAGCGAGGTCAGGTTCATTCCTCCCGGCGAGGAAAAAGGGTTTTGTGTCTTCACCAGCCTCCAGCCTGATTGGAAAGACAATCCTGAACTACCAGATTGTCGAGAAGTTGGGCGAAGGCGGGATGGCAACGGTGTACCAGGCGGTCGACTTGAAAATCGATCGCCGGGTGGCGTTGAAGTTCACCTCCGCTGCATTGCTGACCTCTTCCGATGTGCGCGAGCGCTTCAGGAATGAGGCCCGAGCGACCTCGCGATTGAACCACCCGAATATCGCCACGCTTTACGACGTCGAGGAGTTCGAGGGCGAGCCTTTTCTGGTGCTCGAATATCTGCCGGGCGGCACGCTCGAGGATTTCATGCACAAGTGCCAGGGCGGCGAGCAGAGTATGAAGCTGGAACAGGTTGTGGCCATTGCCCTCGGAATCGCCGAAGGCTTGGCGCACGCGCATCGCAACGGGATCGTGCATCGCGACATAAAGCCGGCGAATATCCTGTTCAGCGCCGACGGCTTGCCCAAAATCACAGATTTCGGAATATCGAAGTTTCGCGAAGCACCCGACCTCACTAAGACTGGCCGGGTAATGGGCACGGCGGGGTACATGGCCCCGGAGCAGGCGCAAGGGGCCGAGGTAGATGCCCGGGCCGACATCTTCTCGTTCGGCGCTGTGTTGTTCGAAATGTTGACCGGCAAAAAGCCGTTCCAAGCCGACTCGGTCCCCACGCTGCTCTACAAAATCGTGCACGAACAGCCGCCCCAGGTCCGCGCCTTGCGTCCCGATGTGCCGGAGGCGCTGAACGCCCTAGTTCGAAAGTGTCTGGAAAAGAAACGCGAGGATCGGCCGCAGCGAACGGTGGAGTTGAGTGACGCCTTGAATGGCGTCCGCCGCCAAATCGAATCAATGGACGGGACCGACAGCGCCACCAGGACCATGGCCGTAGGCTGGGTCGCGGCTCGCGGTTTGGTTACGCGGCGGGCATTCTGGCTGTGGTTATTACTACCGGTGGCCGTGCTGGTGGCTGTGGCGTTCAATCCATCGATGCTGCAGCGCCCGATGCAGTGGTGGCGAACGAGGGGCGTTCCGGGTGAAAAGAAACTGGCCGTGCTGGGCTTCACCAACCTCGGGAATAACCCGGCTACACAGGCTTTTTGCGATGGCCTGGTGGAGACTCTCACCAGCATGCTGACGCAATTGGAGGATTTTCGCGGATCGCTCTGGGTTGTGCCCGCCAGCGAGGTACGAATCATAAAGAATCCTGGTGACGCGCGCCGCCAATTCGGCGCAAATCTGGCAATCACCGGAAGCTTGCAGCGCTCCGGCAACCAGGTCCGGATCAACGTCAATCTAGTGGACGCATCCCAAGGACGCAATCTGGCGTCGCGTGTCATCGATGCCCGGGTGGACGATCTCACGACGCTCGAGAACAGTGTGCTGGGCCAGGTGGCGGATATGCTGGAAGTGGAACTGCAGCCGAAAGCGCGGAATCTGCTGCGTTCCTCCAGCACCCCGGTGGCCGATGCATACGAGTATTATCTTCAGGGGCGCGGTTATCTATACCGCTTCGACCGGCCGGAAAATTCCGACAACGCCATCGGCGCGTTTGAAAAGTCGTTGGCAAAAGATTCACACTATGCCCTCGCCTATGCCGGACTGGGTGAAGCTTATCTGGCGAAGTACAGCCTGAACAAAGACGGGCAGTGGCTGGAGCGGGCCATGAACAGCGGCCAGCAAGCCATCGCGCTCAATAGCCACTTGGCCGGACCCCACGTGACTCTGGGAATCATCTTCCGCATCACGGGCCGCTATCAACAGGCCATCGAGGAGTTCAAGACCGCTCTCGATCTGGATCCTTTCAACGCCGACGCCTATCGGGAGCTCGCCACCACATACGACAAGGCCAACCAGTTCGATGAAGCGGAGAAGACTTACCGGCGCGCCATCGATCTGCGCCCCAGCTCGTGGCTGAGTTATAAAGACCTGGGCGTGTTTTACGTCAACCACAACCGCTATCGCGATGCCGAGCAACCTTACCGCAAGGTGATCGACTTGACGCCCGACAATGACTGGGGCTATCGCAATATGGGAACGCTCTATTACCTGGAGGGGCGTAACGATGATGCTGAACAAATGCTGAAGAAGGCAACCGCCATCAAGCCCACGGTGCAGGCCTATACTAATCTTGCGGCGCTCTACTATTTCGAAGGCCGCTACCGAGACGCCGTTCGAACCAACCAATTAGCGCTGGATCTCCCCGACGGCCGGATCAATTCCGTGGTGTGGGGAAATCTGGCGGATGCATATCGCTGGACGCCTGGAATGGCGGACAAGGCTCCTGATGCCTACCGACAGGCCATTCGTTTAGCGGAGGAGCGGCTGGCGCTGAATCCGAAAAGCGCCGATGCGATCATTGGGCTGGCGGTCTATTGGGCCAAGCTGGGCGATCGCTCCAAAGCGCTTGACTACCTGGCGGAGGCGCGGCGGCTCGCGCCCAGTTACATGCATGTGCTCTTCCAATCGGTGCTGATATACGAATTGACCGGCCAGCGGAAACTGGCTCTGCAAGCGCTACAGGACGCGTTGCACGCGGGCTATTCCAAAGATGAAATACTGAGAGAGCCGGAACTTGCTAAGCTTCGTCAAGACCCACACTTTCAGCGGCTGATCGATTCGCAGCCGTAACCAATTGTCCAAATTCTCAAAAAGCTGATATCCCACAGGAGGGGAGCGAATGGCGCGCAAGACAGGCAAAAAGCTGGAAA
>DATMMD010000133.1:0-26600 GCA_035569875.1 Bryobacteraceae bacterium | reverse complement strand
GCCGTTTTGGCTTTGCGGACGGCCGCTTCCGCTGAAGCGCGATTGCAGCCTAGGTTCAACAGGGCCGACATCACATCCTGCTCGATAACACTCAGGGCCGAGGCGGCGAGAGATGCCGGGACACCCGCGGCCGCCATGGCTGCAACGCCTTCCAACTTGTCTTTCAGCTCCAACACGATCCGCTCGGCCGTCTTTTTGCCGACGCCCGGGATGCGGACCAACTGCTCGACGTGGCCGTTGCGGATGGCCGCCGTGAGGTCCGATGTAGCCATGCCCGAAAGTACCTTGATCGCCAGAGTGGGCCCGATGCCGCTAACCGAGATCAGCTTCTCGAAGATGGTCTTCTCGTCCGTAGTGAGAAAGCCGAAAAGCGCGAGCGCGTCTTCACGAACATGCGTGTGAATGCGCAGCTTCACTTCCGAACCGGCCTCGGGAAGCGCGGAGAAGGTCGAGATTGGAATCACGACATCGTAGCCGACGCCACCGGTCTCAACGATGATTTGGTTGGGGTGCTTCTCGAGCAGCCTGCCGCGGAGGAGAGCGATCACTTGGGTACATTATAAGGTCAGTGCATGTTCTACGGACTGGCGTACAGTAGCTTACATGGCGCGACGCCGGTTCTTTGTCGATGCGGTGCACAGCGGCCACGCCCAAATCGTTGGGGAGCAAGCCCATCATCTGAGCCGGGTCCTGCGAGTGGAGCCTGGGCAGAAATTCGAGATCTCGGACAACCAGACCGTCTACCTGGCCGTAGTAGAAAGCGCTCGAAAGGATCTGGTATCTTTCGCGATTGTCGAGCAAATCGTGGCCGGCGCGCCGGTGGTTCGGACGGTGCTTCTTGCGTCGCTCATCAAATTCGAGCACTTCGAGTGGATGATCGAGAAGGCCACTGAGTTGGGAGTGGAACGAGTAGTTCCGGTGGAGGCCGAGCGCAGCGAGAAGGGGCTGGCGGCCGCAGCCCTGAAGCGCACGGCCCGATGGAGCCGCATCGCACGGGAGTCGAGCGAGCAATCGAGGCGGACGCGGCTGCCGACGATCGAGCGCGTAGTCAGTTTGACGAATGCCTTGCGGGATCAGGCCGACTATCGATATGTACTTGAGGAAGCGGAAGCTCCTCCGATCGTGTCCATCGTGCCAGCGGCGCTGCGGGCGGAGGATCGTGTGGGAGTGCTGGTGGGCCCCGAAGGCGGGTGGACCGACAGAGAACGAGCGGAAATTGCTCGCGCAGGCTGGGCCGCGGTGTCGCTCGGCCCGCAAATTCTGCGCGCGGAGACGGCGGCGATCGCTGGATTGTCGATTATTAACGTGCTCTGGAACGCTACATCCCTACGATAGCCGCGCTGACCGGCTTGGAGCCGACCGGGATCAACATGAACAGTGGGCCCTTCTTCCAGCGGCGCTGTTCGTTCACCGCGCGGGTTACGTTCGGTATCCGGATCACGGCCATGTCGCCCGAGGCTTGGTTGAGCACCAGCGCGTACTGATCGTCGGGCGTAATGGTGATGTAGGAAGGCTCTGTTCCCACCGGAGTCACCGCAACCACTCGTCTAGTCTCAATATCGAGAATGCTGACGTCCGCCGATTTTGGATTGGCCACGAAAAGATAGCCGGGAGACGCAGACGCAGCCATAGCGCCGGGATTGTGGCCCGCCAGTACGGTTTCGCCGATCTGCGGTGTGTAGTAAGGATAGACGACCACGACCGCGTCCATCCCCTCGCCGGTCACGAACAGTTGGCCGCCATCGGCATTGAAGCATAGGTGATCCGGCCGGACGGCGAGCGGAAGCTGGACCATCAGCCGGCGCGTCGGCACGTGGTACACCGAGAGCATGCGTTCGCTGACATTGGCGGCGATTAACTGTCGCGAGTCGTTTTGAAAGCGCACCAGTCCGATTTCGCCTGTCGTCCTGACTAGCGGGAAAGCTTGGCGTTGCACGAGATCGACAAAGCTAACGGCGTGCGCGGCACCATAGCTTATCGCCAGCAGGGAGCCGTCCGGGGAAGTGTCAAAATCCGTCGGATCGGCCGGAAGCGGGAGCTCCCAATCCACACGCATCGGCTCGAATGCGAGAGCCACCAGCTTGTGCGGGTCTCTGCAAAGCACGTAGAGATTGCGGTGCGACGTCGAAAGCCGCATGGTAATGGCCGATCGGGCTACCTGCAGTTTGTGCGCGAAAGTTAGATTACCGGAGCGAATCTCATGGACCGAGCCGTTTTCGGGCGTCAAGGCGTAAACGCGGGCGCGCTTTTCACGGGCGACAACGGCCGTCGGCGAGCCATCCACTGGGATATGCCGAGCCACAGCGAAGACCTCGAGGTCGACGGCGGCGATCGCTCCCCCGTCACGGTTGGCGATAAAGGCATAGCCGGAAAAGCCCTTGGCCTTGGGGCGGGTGCAAGCTGTCAGGGCGCCTAGGCCTCCGAACACAATTGAGCGGCGGGTTAACACGCAACTTGATTCTCCCACGCGGGAGGTTTGGGAACGGCGAGACGGGCTGCGCTACTTGTCGGCGGGGGGCTTTTCCTCTTTGGGGAAATCCCGGATGTCCTTCGTGATCTTGTACTTCGGATTGCGGAAGTTGCCATCCGACCATTCGCCTTGCTGGGAGGGCTGCAGGATCACATCGCACCCGATGCTGAGAGAAGTGAAGGTCATCACGAGCGTGGCTGCCAAAGTCCGCATATTGAGTAAATGTAGCACAGCCGCGTTCGTTTGGTAGGCGATATGCTTCGGTCGGGATCATGAAACGCATACTCATCTGGTGGCTCGTCGTGTCGTTTCTTGGAGCGGTCGTCTATATCGTCAGCAGGCCAAAGTGAAGAGTTACGCAATCCGATTCATCTGGCTGAGTAAATAAGCTCTGTGGTGTGCCGGGGAAGAAGCGCGGCGATTCCGGCGCCGATCACCGCGCCCGCGGCTCCGACTCCCGCGCCCAGAGCGCCACGAGAGATGCAAGGTCCAAATTGGCCCTGATGGCAGCCGCCCACGGCTGCGCCGATCGCGAATCCACCTCCAAATCCGATAACAGCGCCGACGGCGGCGCGTTTGCCGCGCGTCAATCCACCCCGGCGGTAGCGATCTATCTCGAGCACGTCTTCTCTTCGCGCGGTTACGGTCCCGGCCGTGACCTGCCGCGGCGTCCAGTCCTGGAATGTGCCATCCACCGGGCCAGTTTTCAAGGACAGCCGAATGTTATCGCCCGGGTGCAACTGCGCGAGGGATTGCCAGTCGTGCCGATCCTGCGCCTTAGCCGCCGGCCCCAGCACGCAGATGAGCACGAACGCGAGAAATAAACGCACCGCGATCATGCCACTCGCCACTGGGCCAGAGTGGCTGGAGCTTGTCGCCGTTTCAGATCCGGTGTTATGGCCAGTTCCAACATCGCCACACCGTCCAGGCTGACCTCGTAATCTTCGACTTCGCGAGTAGAACCCGCCGGGCTGAAGTTCCACTGCTGGCGGACAATCTCTTTCGGCGGTCCGCCCTCGGCCGCTGACCATCGAACGCTGAATTCCTGGGTACGCTCGAGCTCGGGCTCCACAAAAAGAAGATGAATGCGGCGAAGTATGGTAGGTTGATCGAAGATTATACGGATCTGTTGCGCGCCGTTCTGAGAAGCGCGCCAGCCCGGGCCATCCGCCGAGCCGAAAACAGACTCGATCGGGAAGTTGGGTTCTTCCGACGTCACCTCAATGGTGGCAATCTGTTCGAGATCGAGCCAGCCTTGTGCTGGCGCCGATCGCCCGCTGACTCGGCCCGGACCGACGATTCTCTTCCGCATCCCTTCATTTCTCCTTTAAGAGAAGCTGACCCGCCCCGTAGATAGGTTCGATGAAACAAATAAACCACGGTCTCCGTAACTATGGGACATGGGCCGTCTCATGCAGGATCTCATTGTATCCTTCCGGCGTCTGCGCAGCAGCCCTGGCTTTGCCGCCGCTGCAATTCTGACCCTGGCTCTTGGAATTGGTGCGAATACCACGATTTTCTCTCTGGTCAATGCCGTGGTCTTCCGTCCGTTTGGCGTGGAACGCCAAAATGAACTGGTTTTCTTCAACATGCGTACCGCCAAAGCTGAATATCCCGCCCTCTCCTACCCCGATTACAAGGATTATCGCGACCGCAACACCGTCTTGAGCAGCCTCGCGATGTACCGTATCGCGCCCATAAGCATGAGCCGTGGAGGAGGAGAGAATTTTCGCCTGTGGGGATATGAAGTCACTGGGAATTACTTCGATATGCTGGGCGTCCATGCTTTCCGAGGACGCGTGCTGCATCCCGAGGACGACGTCAAACGAGGCGGGCACCCTCTGGCGGTCATCAGCTACAACTGCTGGCAGCGGCGTTTTGCCGGCGACCCCAACATCGCCGGAAAGAAAGTAAAAGTGAACGGGCTGGATTTCACAATCCTGGGCGTAACGCCCGCGGGATTCATTGGCACGGAGCTAATCTATACCCCCGAAATCTGGGTTCCGGTCGCGATGGTGCATCAGATTGAGGGGAACGATTGGATCGACAATCGCCGCAATGGAAACGGATTCGTCATTGGACGCCTGAAGCCTGGTGTTTCGATGAGGGCGCTGAGGCGGCGATGAACTCAATCACCGCACAACTGGGCCGCGAGTATCCGGACGCCGATGCCGGCGTTTCCATCGTGCTCTCGCCGCCGGGAATGGCCGGAACTTACCTGCGCGGAGCCATCACCGGATTCTCCGCGGTGCTCATGGTTGTCGCCGGGATGGTTCTGTTGATTGCCTGCGTCAATCTGGCGAGCCTGCTGCTTGCCCGCGCGGTGGACCGAAGAAAAGATACAGCGATTCGGCTAGCGTTAGGGGCGGGTCGCGGCCATCTGATCCGCCAGCTTCTTACCGAAAGCCTGGTACTTTCGATCGCGGGGGGCACAGCCGGTATTCTGCTCGCGTTCTGGCTCACCAATCTGGTTAACGCCTGGACCGCGCCCATCGATGTACCGGTGATTCCTCACGTCGTGATGGATATGCGCGTTTTACTATTTGCCGCCGCCGTTTCGCTCTTCACCGGGCTAGTGTTCGGATTGGCTCCGGCCCTGCAATCCGCCCGCGTGGGCCTGGCCGGAGCGATGAGGAACGACGCGCCTTCGGAAAAGCTTCGCCGGGTGAACCTGCGCGATATTCTCGTCACCAGCCAAATAGCGCTATCGGTGGTGCTGCTGATCGGAAGCGTCCTGGTGGTGCGCAGTTTGCAGCACGCGCTCAGCCTGCATCTTGGGTTCGAGCCCCGCCACGCTGCCGCCCTCTCCTTCGATCTCGGTTTGCAGGGCTATAACGAAGAGCGGGGCCGAGAATTTCAGCGGCGCCTGCTGGATAAAGTCCGTTCGATGCCGGGAATCGAGGCGGCCGGAATGATCGACGGATTGCCTCTCACCCTGAATATCTCCAATAGCACGATCTTTCTGGAAGGCAAGCCTGTGCCGCGCCCGGGGGACGCGCCTATGGCGAATATGTACGAGATCACACCAGGTTACCTGCGGGCGATGCAGACCCCCCTGGTCGCCGGCCGCGATCTCGATCAGCGCGACAGTGAAGACACTCCACTGGTGGTGCTGGTGAACGAAGCGTTCGCGCGGCAACTTCTACCGGGCGAAGATGCAGTCGGCAAGCGATTCCGCTACGGCACCACAGGGAAATGGAGGCTCATCGCGGGTGTGGTGGAGGACGGAAAATACCGCTCTCTGGGCGAAACGCCGTCGCCCACCGTTTTCGAAGACATGGAGCAAGATTGGCACAGCAATGTCACGCTGGTCGCGCGCTCGCCTTTAGCCGAGGCGGAAACCGTCCGCCAGCTGAGACGCGGGGTAGCCGAGCTCGATCCGTCGCTCACCATCTACGACGCGGGAAGTCTGACCAGTGAACTGGCGCTGGCTCTGTTTCCGGCCCGGCTGGTGGCGGTGGTACTCGCGTCGTTTGGCTTACTCGCCGCGGTGCTGGCAGCAACCGGCGTCTACGGAATCATGGCATACGCGGTGTCGCGAAGGACGCGTGAGATCGGCATTCGCATGGCCCTGGGCGCGGCGCCTTCGCAAGTCCTGCGCGTGGTGCTGAACCGAACGGCTGTGCTGGTAGCGCTGGGCACCGCGGCCGGCTTGGCAATTGCGATCGCCGCCGGCCAATTTTTCGGCCAGATCCTCTACGGCGTGAGCGCGCGCGACCCATTGACCTACATCTGCGCGATCGCGCTGATGGCAGCCGTGGCGTTGGTCGCCTGCTGGGTTCCCGCCCGGCGCGCTATTCGTGTGGACCCCCTGACAGCCCTGCGCACGGAGTGAGACAGACTACTTAAGCCCGAAGGCGTAGATCTTTCCGTCCCAAGTAGCGACGAATACTTTTCCAGCCGCCACCACCGGCTCGGTGAAGTGTGTCCAACTGGGGATCGTTTCTTTGCTGGAGTACAACTCTTTGCCATTCGCTGCATCGAATGCATAGAGTACTTCGTTGGTCACCGGGGTGCTTCGGAATTTAGCGGTGGCGCCCCTGCCCTGCAGCGTGTTCTCTCCAGTCTGAATGGCGTAGACAACTCCGTTCGCTACGACAGGAGGGTCGGGCACATGCATGTCGCGCGATCTCCAGGTGGGAACCACGTTCACTTTGCCGTTCTCCAGGACGACTTCAAATGCCATGATGCTGCCACGCTCGGCGTCGCCATAAGTGAACTTGAAACTTGGCGCCGCTTTAGCGGGAGGGCCCCACATAGGCATCAGAATCCACCGCCTGCCCTCAGGATCTTCCCAGCTAGCCATCGCGCCCCAGACACCCCGGCCGGCCAAAAGCACCTCATCGTTGCCCCAGGGGGATGACCGGTACAACGGCGTGTGATGATCCGCACCGCCCAGATTGTTAGCGTCCAGAAGATACAGCACGGACTGCTTCGCGGCAGACGCAACCAGCGTGAATTGCTTGAACGGAAAAATCACCGGACCAGCCGCGCCTAAGTCCAGATCTTTGCTGTTCAAGTACTCCCAGTCGGACGGTGTGAAGGAATCCAGTAACTGGAGGGTCTTGGGATTGAGAACCATCACCGTGTTGCCGAACTTGCCGGCAGCAGGATCGTAGACGCCATCCGCGGTTTGAGCGTAGATGCCTTTGGGTCCACGAACCATACCACCGCGTCCCCAGGCGCCCGCTTGCCTGGCAGTGCTGGTATAAAACTCCACGCGCCTGCCTGGGTCCTTTAGGTCCACTGCGGTGAAATGCGCAGCGGCGGCGCCACAACCTCGTCCGAGAGAGGTATAAATGACGTTGTCAATCAGGTTCAAGCTCCAGTTCCGCGCGTGCGGTATAACGAAGTCCGTCGGCGGCAGCCGGTCCTCTCCGTTTGTAATACTTAGACCGCGCAATTTTCCGTCGGTGGTGTTGAGATAAATGATCCCCGAGTCCTTGTCGATAACGGGCGTGGCGTTTTGAGTGTTAGAACAAAGCCACGTCGCGGTCATTTTCGGTTCGAGTGTATTCGGGAACCTGCGTTGCCAGCTAACCTTGCCAGTATTGGCGTCGATGGCATAAACGGTATCGTCGCTGCCAACGGTAAATACCAATGTCCTGGCGCCTTGCGGTGTATTGCTGTTGACGACCAGAGGCGCGGTCAGCGTCGAGAGCACAGTCTCGTTCGGCTGCGTGCTCAACTGAGCCACCCATTTCAGTTCCAGCCGGGAAACATTGTCTTTGGAAAGTGTGGTCTCGGATTTGTTCCAGCCAGTTCGTTCCTGATCGTGGCCCCAGGTGAGCCAATCGCTTTGAGCAGACGCGAAACCTGCAAGAAAGAGAAGAAGCGCCGGGCTAAGGTAGAAACCTCCTCTCATTAGGGCACAACCACGCCGTGCGGAATCTCGATGTCCTTGACTTGGAACACTACTTTGTTGGCCGCAGCATCGATCACGTGTACGTCATCGCCTCCGGCGTTGGTTTGGTAAATACGCACGGAGCCGTCAACGGTACCGCCAACAAGGCGGACAGCGGGAGCCATTGTTTCCTAATAGTACGGGTCATGCTTCGAGATTCCTTCAAAAATCGGATGCCACGGGATCCGGCACGAGTTTGGGAACCGGCTGAGCGCGATGGCACGTGAAGCAGGTCACTCGGGCCGTCGTGTTAATTTGCTTATTCATGTTGATCATCCGGCGCGCCATCTCTTTCATTGGGTTGGTGTCGGCCGAAAAATCACGCGCGTGGCAGAAGTTACAATCTACTCCGAGCGACACGTCAAAACCATACATGGCGTGCCCCACCTGGCCCGGCTCGAGAATCTTCAGATTGCTATAAGCCGGCGCCTTCGCCTGTTTGACCCAATCGGCCAGCACCTGCCAGTCCGGATCATCCTTAGACTCGAATTGGCGCCCGCCACCATGAAAAATATCTCCGCCCGCCAACGGTGACAGGGGATGCATCAGAAGAACGCTCGAGGCCGGATCTCCGGGAGCGATGAGGCGCAGGGTTTGCTGATAGTTTTGACGGGACTGCTCATCGGTCCACGTCGCCGTCCCATGAGCCAACGGCTGCAGGCCAAAGCCACCGGGCGCGCCCCCTTCTCCGTGACAGACGACGCAACGCCCATGGCCGGCGCGCTTCTTCAAGAAAATCGGCTGCACGCGCGTTTTGAAGTATTCGAAGTCAGCCGTGTCAGTTGACTGCGCCAATGCAAATGGCATTGTTTCCAGAACGATTGCTGCGGTTATGAACCGTATCAGGGTCATCGAAGCTCCGCCTTTGAGGTGAATGTCCGGCACCTGTGCATTCTACTATACATCTGAGACATTGGGATCGTACAAGGGGCACGGGTGGTCAGTTAAATCTGCCTTTGCCTTGGTAGGGCGCTAAATCTGCGCGCCCCTGGGGAAATCGGCATCGTTACTCCTCATTATCAAAACTCGTCTGCACCGCACGCGAGACTGGTTTGCGCCCCGTGAGCACGCGACTCTCGATCAATTCGAGTTGATAATGCTCGATAATCTCTACAAGTTTTTGGCGCTGAGCGCCTGGGGCGTACCAACTTTCGCGATACAATTCAGTCATCGATCTCGGCACTCTGTCACCGAACAGCACTGCCGCGTGTCGAACAGGATCAAGGCGACTGGGATATAGCAAGCCGTCTGCTTTAAGCGGATGGTCATGTAAAGCCCTGGACCACAGTTGAGGTGTTTCATGATCGCCTGTAAAAAGGTTTCCATCTGCTCCGATGCGCACGAGTGCCCCTGACTGAGTTAAATCTATCAATCGTAAAGGGCGTCTGG
This sequence comes from Bryobacteraceae bacterium, assembly GCA_035569875.1. Taxonomy (GTDB): domain Bacteria; phylum Acidobacteriota; class Terriglobia; order Bryobacterales; family Bryobacteraceae; genus Palsa-89. Next base: position 17,337 of record DATMMD010000133.1, on the reverse strand, counting down.
CCTTGAATTCCGTGAGACCATGTTCTTTCAAGGCCGTTGTAGTAACGATGCGGGTACCAGCGGCGCTCGCAAAGGTTTCTACAAACGCGCAGAACGCGTCCAGGCCTGCATAAAGGACTTCATAAGAATTATCGGGCGAATCAAACCGGTTCAATCCCGTGCACCCAAAGAAGAAGGGAGGGCGGCTCAATCTGTAAGTCCGGAACATGGTCCCCTTGAATTCGAGCAGCGGTAACTTCTTATCGGCTAGATCTGCCGGGGGGGGAGGGCAAGATCTTCGACTCACCGTTATGCCGCTCCATGCTCTCCGTAGACCTGCGCCGCATAAACAACTCGCTTCAGATCACCAGCCTTAAGCATATCGACGGGCGTTTCACCGCCTAATCGTGGATTCTTGCCAAGGAAAAATGCAATCTGCATCCATTCGTCATGCCCCTCCAATGCCTGAAGGACGTCTTCAAGTCCGGGAAGAGAGCCAGTTTTCGTAAACTGCCAAACTGGATAACGATAGCCATGTCTACCCATGTTCAGCGCTATAAGAGCATGTGAGCGCCGGCGTTTATCGACCGCCTGTCGCGAGATTCCTAACATCTGCGCAATTTGTTCTGCGCTGCGTGTACCTCCATGTTCTTCAACCAACCTTCGTTGAGTTTCAATACCCCGAATGAAGGCCGGCGCGAGTGGTTCAAAAGATCGCAGATCGTCTAGCAGTTCGCCTGACGATAATGCGCGCAGCAGAACGACTAAATCCGAGGGGGAGGCCGTAGCTTCCACCACGGAAGCCTCGGACAGTTCAGCAAATCGCAGAACGGCGTTTATAGCTCGACGTATTAGCGTTTGCATCAACGGAGTTTTGTCCTCGACATTGAGACGAACCTGCTCTAGCCACTCTGGAATGCTCGCAGGTAGGGCGGGGGTTGGCTCGATCGCGGACTGCGTTCGTTTGTGATGTTGGCGCTGGGTGCTCATTGCGGTTTACCACTTATATTATCAACCCACGAACAGAAATCGTAAACCCAGGGACGAGTGAGTGCATTCTATTGGTTTCAATCATTCCACCGCTAAGACACCGGCTACGGATAAGACGATCTTTCTGTCCTGGCTATTGAACGGATGTAGGACTCGAGCTGTACGCACCTATTCCATTGCGGACAGACTGACCCTCGCCGCTGGCGGGCTTCATGGGCTCGGAAAGTCCGTCCATCAATCCGAAACCCCGAATCAGAAGAGACGTCAGCCAAACATTTTCGAGCGCCTGAACGTATTCAGCTTCGAGCTGAAACAGAGTCCGCTGTGAGATGAGCACTTGTGGGTACGCACCGGCCATTTGTTGGTAGCTCCTCTGGTACAGGTGGTAGGCTTGTTCGGCCCGCGGCAGCATTTCCGTCTTGTATTGTTGGACCATGAGCCGCGCCGAATCGTAGTCTCTGAACATGCTTGCCAAGTCGCGCTGGACACGCAGCCTGACTCGGGTCAGTTCCTGTTTGGCACTCTCGATCTGACCCTTCGCAGCGGCGATGTTGCCCTGATTGCGGTTGAAAATCGGCAACTGCACTCCAACCTGCGCTCCTCCCTGCAATCCAGTAGGCTTTCGGGTTGTGTCTAGCGGCTCATAACTCTGGACCAATATGCCGGTTAATTGTAGATCGGGAATCGGCACTTTCCTCGCCTGAGCCAGGGATGCCTCCGCGCGCTCGAAGGTTTGCTGGGCGAGCTTTACTTCGGGGCTGTCTCGCATCGTGGTTGCCACCCATTCTTCGTAATTAAGGTCCGGGATGGCGTCCAAGTCGCCCTCTAAGCGCGCTGGCGCCAGATCCGGTTTTCCGATTACAGCGGCCAGCACTCTCCACGTTGACTGGAGATTCTGCTGCGCTACGCGCAGACTTATGTTCGCCTGCTGTTGCTCCACCTCGGCCTGAAGAATGTCAGGGCGGTCGGCTTGGCCGACGTTGCCGAGCTGACGAGAGGTCTGTGTCACATCCGCCGCCAGTTGTGCCAAACTCTGCCTCACCATTACCAACCTCTGCGCGGCGAGGACTTCGTAGAAGAGCGTCCGAACATTATTCTGAATGCGTATACTCTGAATCTTTCCACTAGTCTCAACCTCGGTCGCTTCGAGTTCGGCCACTCTACGGGCGGCGCGTAGTTTGCCTCCCATCACGATCGTCTGGCTGACGAAACCGCCCTGTTTACCGCCTCCTACATAACCGCCCCGAATTTCATCGCCGTAATACCCCACGGTAGGATTGGGATAATAACTGGCCTGTTGAGCGATTCCGGCCGCAACACGCAAGTTGGCTTGCGCCTGACCTACGGTCGGGTTATTCGCCAACGCCATCTGCTCCAACTCGTCCAATCGCATGCTACGTTCATTGGCCGCGCTGGGATTTTCAGGGCCGGGCACTACGGCGTTGCTCGGCGGAACGATCTGGACGTCGTGCAAAATGAAATCGCCTTCGTAGGCCTTGGCAGTGATCTGATCTCCGGCTTTCACGCGACTGAACACCGCTTCGTTATCGACGCCGTAAGCCATCGTCATCTCGCCCATACCGCCTTCGATGGGTTCGCTATGGACGGTGAGCCGCTTCGCTTCTCTATCGATGCTCTCGACCTTGCCTCGAAACGTGTACGATTTCTTCTGGATTTCTTGTCCATAAGCCGGAGAGAAGATCAGGGACAACACTACGGCCGAAACAGCGAGCGAATTGCCGGGCCGGGTAGACCGATACGCAATGCCATTCTTTTTCACTTGGAGCCTTCCTCTTGCGTTTGTTGCGCTCGCTGTTTGGCTTTCAAATCCATGATCTTTTCGTATTGGCCAGGAGGCAGGACACGCACCAGAGTCATCATTCCTCCCACAAATCCGCTCCAACCCGGTGGCAAGCCATACGTCTCAGGTTTGTCCACTTCTTTGTCCATCGCCATCATCGGGCTCTCCATAAATGCGTCCTGCGGGAAGAGCGGCACTTGATTCGCGTTCTTCGGCAATTCAGGCATGCTCATTCCGGGCATGGCGCCGTGATCCATCCCGGCCATTTTTGAATGATCCATTCCGGGCATCCCAGCCATGGCTTTGCCGGCCTCGCTCTGTGACAAGGGACCATTGGAACGCGCCATGTCTGTCACCGATCCAACTCCAAGACCACGGCCCAGGCTGGGGGCCTTGTTGTCGGCGGTGGCGTTACCTTCGCGCAGCATGCCCATGGCCTCCTCCATGCTTGCCCCTGCCTGCATCCCTTGCGCCCCTCGCGTCATCGGGCCGACGTTCGAGGCCATCTGGTTCATCATGTGGTGCGGCAGATGGCAGTGAAACATCCAGTCGCCATTGCGATCGGCGACAAACTCGATATCGCGCGCCTGCGCCACGCCGACCAATGTCGTGTTTCCGCGGTGCCAAAGCGTATCAGGCTGCCTGGCTCCCTCGCGTCCCGTCTCCCAAAACGTGAACCCATGCAGATGAATCGGATGGTGGTCCATCCCCAGATTGATGACTCGGATGCGAACGCGCTCACCCTGCTTAATGATTAGCGGCGTGGAGGCAGGTCCTGCCTTGCCGTTGAACGTGAGCCAGTTGAACTCCATGTTCATGCTGTTGGGAATCGTGCTATTGGGCAGGACCGCATACTCCTGCAACGCGATCAGATAATCTTTATCGACTCGCGGAGTATAGGGCGTCTTGGGGTGGATGATGAAGCCGCCCAGCATTCCCACCATCTCCTGCATGGCCATGTGGGAATGGTAGAAGAACGTGCCGTTTTGATTGAGCGGGAACTCGTATAGGAAGCGTTCCCCGGGCATGATGGGTTTCTGTCCGACGCCGGGCACGCCGTCCATCTCAATCGGGAGTTCGAGGCCGTGCCAGTGTATACCCGTGGGCTCAGGGAGATGATTCTCGAAGACGATGCGGATGCGATCTCCCTCGTTAGCCTGAATCGTCGGACCTGGCGCGCTGCCGTTGAAGCCCCAGAGATCGAAAGTCCGCCCTGGAATGATCATCTGCTTGACCGGCTCGGCGGTTAAATGAAAGACCTTGACAGCGCCGTCCATCGCGAACGGCAGATCGGCAACATCCGGTGTCACGACGGGCACGGCCGCACCGAAATTCGGTTGCTGGGTTTTGTTAGCTGGCTGCGCGCTAGCCACGCGGGACAGCGCTACAGCGCCAGCTCCCATTCCAAAGACGCTTCTGAAAAAACTTCTTCTGGGATTCATGTTCTTTCCTTTCGCTGACTCTAGTCAATGCGCTAATAAAAGGCGCACAACGGCCTAGACGATTAATTTGGAGAAGCGAAAGAGCTAGATCCGAAGAACGGAGAAGGTAGAACAGATGTCGCCGCAGGGAGGCGAACCTATATCACGACGCGTCAGTAACTGCAGATCCAAGGCAATCATCGAATCGATTGCGGGCACTGGTACAGCGAGAGCCCCTATTGCAAGGTTGATTTTGGCGATTCCAACTTCGGGGTTTGCGAATTCGGAATGCTGATATGGACAGCGGGCATCGTCGTGCGAAGGTTTAGGATGGTGATGACAACTGTCGGATGGCGTCTGAGCCGAATCGCAGGCAGTGCTGAAGCAGTTGCCGTAACACTGGGCGTTGCCGAGGAGCGCCGCCGTGGCCACGAGCAAGAATGCGCGAATCCACCCCGATTGCATGCCTGAATTTAACTTAGCATAGAGGAGCGCAGCGAACTGAAGGTGGGGAAAACCAAGATACTGCCGGAAAGCCAGATGCAATTGATCGCGAAAGCCCTGGCCGATCCTCGACGCTACGAGATTCTAAAACAGATTGGCGATAAGAATGGCGCGTTGCCCTGCAGCGATCTGCGCGAGTGCCAGCCCGTCAGCGCAGCTACTGTGTCGCATCATCTTAAGGAACTCGAGACTGCCGGCCTCATCACCATCACCCGTAAGGGAAAGTTCGCTGATTTGGTCTTGAAACGGGATGTCTTACGCGCCTACCTCGACCATTTGGGGAAAATCTGACTTGCCCAGCTGAATCTTTTCGCTCAGCGCTCTCATCAATTAGACGGTTATCGAAATGAGCGGAAGATCGCGGTTCGAACCAGAGGGAAGACATGAACAAACTTGCGAATAAAGTGGCGCTCGTTACAGGCGCTTCCAAAGGTATCGGGGCTGGTATCGCCAAGAGCCTGGCTGCCGAGGGCGCCTCCGTTGTGGTGAATTATGCGTCCAGCAAGAAGGATGCCGAGCGGGTTGTGGCCGAGATCAAGTCACAGGGTGGGAAGGCGGTGGCGGTTCAGGGCGATGTATCGAAGGCGTCCGATGTCCGGCATCTTTTCGCCGAGACGAAACGGGCGTTCGGGAAGCTGGACATATTAGTAAACAATGCGGGCGTGTATTCGTTCGCCCCGCTGGCCGAGATCACGGAAGATCAATTCCACCGGCAGTTCAATACGAATGTGCTGGGGCTGCTTTTGGCGACCCAGGAAGCGGAGAAACTGTTCGGACCCGAGGGCGGTAGCGTTATTAACATCGGCTCGACCATATCGCGGATCACACCGCCTGCGACAGCTGTCTATACTGCCACCAAGGGCGCCGTGGATGCCGTCACGCATGTCCTGGCGAAAGAGCTGGGACCGAGGAAGATCCGCGTCAACTCTATCAATCCCGGCGTGGTGGAGACGGAGGGAGTCCATACGGCTGGATTCATCGGCAGCGACTTCCTAAAGCACTTCGAAGCTCAGACTCCGCTCGGCCGTATTGGGCAGCCGGCTGACATCGCGCCGATCGCCGTTTTCCTAGCGTCTACAGACTCAGGATGGATGACTGGCGAGACTTTGCTGGCGTCCGGCGGTTTGCGGTAACACGAGAATCTGCAGGTTTGTGAAACGAAAGCGGTGCCGCGGCTGGAGACCGGCGGGCGGCACCGCGATTGGCAGGCGTCTCAAAGAATCCAGAAATATGGCGGAGGAAGAGGGATTCGGTCTTCGAACGGTCACGCAGAATCTGCAACTTACTGATTCTCCAATCGGCCACAAATTCCAAAACTGGCAGAAATGCAGGCCTTGGGCACAATTTGGGCACACGAACAAAACAAAATGCCTCGATCGTGTAGCGTTCGCATGCCGGCAAGCGCGCTCAATCGCAAGGTGGCGAGTTACTGAGATGGCACGACCGAGGCTGAAGGTCGACATCCTCGAAATCATCGGCCTGAGATGGGCCGGTCACAGTTGGCGCGAAATCTCCTCTCAGACGGGCCTCGGATACGGGACGGTATGTCGGGCTTACCGAACCGCCGTCAGCTTGCTACAAGTGAGCCAAAACCCCAAAGCGCCCGATGCTGTAAAGCAACCGGCAGGAACAAAAACCCGCTGTAAACCAATTACGCTATGATGCTATCGCTACGCGAGCAATCTGTTGGACCTCCGGGACGGTTGTCGACTGGAGAGCATGATTCTTCTTGGTGGGGCGATATGGCTTGGACGACGCCGCAATATTCGCGCGGCAGAATCGACAAATCGGGAGTGGTTCTGATTAGCCCAAGCGCTTCCGATTTCGACAAGCAGGAAGCCATGGCTGTAATGGGCAATTGGCGCTCGGCGCACAGTTATCCTCTTGAAGTTGCATTGAGAACTCTACGCCGGAATGTCGCCGCGGTTGATCCGCGAGCCATCGTAGCTGGTCGGTTGAAACGATTTCCAGCCATCGCGTTGAAGTTACGCCGAGAGAAGATGCGATTGTCACAGATGCAAGATATTGGCGGATGCAGGGCTGTTCTCCGCAGCATCGAAGAAGTCCGTAGCATTCTTGGGACATCGAAACTGTGGGCTGAGTCGGGCGACCTTCGAGAGATCAATTACATTCAGAATCCAAAGGAAACCGGATACCGAAGCGTGCATTACGTGTGGAAGTACGCGCCGAAACTTGAGATTCGCGATGGCTATGACGGGATGCGTGTTGAGATTCAAATACGTTCGGCGCTTCAGCATGCCTGGGCTACCGCGGTCGAGATGGCTTCTACATTTAAGAACGAGGATCTTAAGTTTGGACAGGGTGATCCGAATTGGATTCGTTTTTTTGCGCTCATGGGGAGCGCCATTGCCATGGAAGAAGCTACTCCACTGGTACCCGGAACACCACACAACAAGAAGGAATTGCGGAGGGAGTTGCGCGATTTATCTGAGAATATTGGAGTCGAAGGGCAGATGAAGCGCTGGAGCGAAGTAACCTCCATAGCTCGTGATCTGCCGGCGCCCACTGGCGACGCGCGAGTCTTTCTTGTAACTCTTCACCCAGCGGACTATCGTTGGCAGGTCAAAGTTAAAGCATTTCGCGAGTCTGAAACGATCCGAGCTTCTGAGGAGTATTTGCAAGCGGAAAAGGAAAGCGCCGAACGGCAAAATGTGCAGGTGGCTCTTGTATCCGTGGAATCGATAGACATGCTGCGGGAAGCGTACCCGAACTACTATCAGGACACCTCGAAATTTCTCAAAGCACTACAAACCGTTCTGCATGCTACCTCGGCCAAGCCCGCAGTAGTTCACAGTCATCAGCGTCGTAAGCGATAGACTCGCCCCATCGGGAGAGAAGAAGCTCAATCCGATAGAATCGACTCTGGGCGGGGATTTGGTCTCTGATCAGGGCCTGAGGGAAGAAAGCCGTCTCACGAAATGCGACGGTTGAGGTTTTGTTCATCGCCGATTCCCGCTCAGACCCATCGGGGCGGACTGAATAATGGAAGACGAGAAACTGGAAGAACTAAGGCGTTTCCGAAGGTCGGCCAAGACTCTAGAGCAGCGGAAACAAATCGACGAGTTGATAGAGCTAGTGCTAATCGTGGATGACCCAGCCACAAGTATCGAGCAGAAGGCCGACGCTTACGTAAAAATGGCCGCTCTGATGTATGAGGAGCCGCCGGCTCTATAAACTTTCAGTCACGCCACCAAGCCACTGGCTTCCGATAAGCTTCAGTTATCGGTCACCAGTCTTGGAACATTGAGGCAGCGCCACGTTTCAAACGAGGATAATCAAAAATGTCGCCGGTAGAAGCCCTAGGAGCGTTCGGGCTGTCGGGTGGCCCGGACCATCGTCCCACGCGCCACCGATTGCGGGAAGGCGGCAAAGCTCGCGAGCGCTGATGGTATTTCGCGGTGACCGGGACCGGCTTGACTCGGACCGGAAGAAAGCGCATGATTTTGCCTCCGAAAGCCTCAACGAACGCGAAGGCGCGACGGGTTGCTCGTGACTGTTCGGAGGAGGTCCGGGTCAGGAGCAATTTGACGCTCCCGCCGCGCTACCTGTATGATGCGCTGGATGACGGAACCGATTTGGATTTTACAGTTAGCCCGAAGAGCCCGCGTTTTCAGGAAGATCCCGCCCGGCGGGAAGGGTTCGCGCTGCGCTCAATCTCCGCCTTTGGTGCAGACTGCATCTTCGCGTGTTGTACGGCACACCCTGACCTTGGAGGACCCCGTACCGCGATAAGTCCCCTTCCCGACCGTTTGACCCAGATTGCCAGAGGAAAGTTTCAGAAGCCGAGGTCCAGGAGATTCCGGGCCGCTCGTTAAGTGGCCTAATTTGAAAGCCCATTCTGGCAAACTAGCCCGCCGTCTTGCCGTCCACCGGGTCGTGCGAATCCACGTGACATTCCTAGTGGTTCCAGTGCAAGGCGTGTGGCAAACTATTCTCATTGGAAAGCTGCCCGAAGTGCCAGCATCTTGAGGCCATCCGCCTTGCCAAAATCAAGCATTGGGTAGCACTGATAGACCAGCGCGATAGCGCCGAACGTGAAAGCAAAACACTCCCACCTGATTTTTACGCTGCTATCCCTAAAGCAGAGGAAGCCATCACAGAAGCTTGGGCGCGAATCGGGGAGCATCGCAAGAGCCACGACCAGACGCCCCCGTCAATTGGATGAGGCGAAAAGTAGGCCCGAGATGCTCAAACTAGGCCACTGCCCGCGACTTAACGGCTCTTGACCTTCGCGGCTGCTTTCGATGGCGCACTCGCCGTCGGCTTCCTGATGATCCGCTGCAAGCGCTCAATGAGTTCCCGATACGCGCTGTCTTCCCTCTGCTGCGATTTCAGGTAGGCGTCGTAATGCTCGATCGCGGCCAGCAGACGCTCAAGATCCTCTTCGGATAGGTCGATAGGCATGCTTTAACAGGCTACCACCGGCGCCGAGGCGTCAGCCGGGCGCGGGTCTTTGGCTCAGGCGACCGACTTGCAGCGCTCGATCGCGCGCTCGAACAGTTCCGGCCTGCCACGGCTCTCGCATTCGGCTTTCAGCGCATCTCTGGCCCAGAAAAACTGAGGCCATGGCGGATCATCCCGCATGCAAAGAAACACGTAATCCACCGCCGTCGACAGCAGCTTTTCATCAGACAGGCTGCTGAAGTAGGCCAACCGCGATTGCTTTTCCGAAAGCCGTAAGACGTCCACTTTCCGCCCTCCGCGAACAGAGTATCAAAAACGCTAACGCGCACCAGCTGCCAGCTTCTTTTCAAACAACTCGCGCCGGCCTTCACGCTGAGAATAAGCCGGATTGAGCACCTTCACCCAAGGGACGCTTTCGGAACCGTAGGGCGCGCTCCGGTGTTTGCACACGATGCCTTCCAGGTCTTGCTCGCACACCAGCCGGAACAGGTCGACACCGCGGGCTTCAAAGTGAGTTGCGTACAGGATTCTAGGATGACCGCGTACCAGGTCCTCGAGGATCGCCTTGCGCTCAATGGTTGGGTGACTTCGTAGATCCTCGCCACCGAGCCAGAGAACATCGAAGGCGTAGAAGACCGGTTCGCCCCGGCGCCGCATCAGGTCGTAGAATTGCGGCTTGCCGGCGGCATCGAGGCAAACGATCTCGCCATCGAGGATGACTTCGCGGCCGATCGTCGCCAGTGAGGCGCGGAGGGGTGCGAAGGCCTTGAAGACGTTTCCGCGGCGCGAGACGAGATCGCACTCATCGCCCTCTATGTAGGCCATTGCGCGCCAGCCGTCGTGCTTCAGTTCGAACAGGAAATCCGGATGGTCGAACGGCTCACGCGCTCGCACGAGCGTTGCCGGTGAGAATCGGGGGAGTTGCAAGCCTGGTTTTATTGTAGCGAGCGGCCCGACCACAGGGGCCCTGGTGGTGTCTGTTTCAGACACTACCCGCTCCAGCGTGCGATTAACTTCACATCTTCACCGGATCTGGTGGCCGAAGAATCTCCACCTCGCGACCCAGCTCATCGAGCACGTTGCCGAGCTTCTTCAACGTGGAATGTATTCCGGTCAAAGCTTTCGGACCGTAGATGCCGCGGTCCTCGGCCTCTGCCAGCCAGCCGCCAAATGCCTCATACAAAAACACGAGGTCGTCCTGCCGGTCCAACACGTCGCCCCACTCAATGGGCTTACGCTCGGCGCGATAGCGGTAGAGAACCTTGCGCCTGGTACCCACCTTCTCAGTGATCCGATACCAGCGCTCCCATTCCCCATCGCGTTGACGCTCGTAAAGGTTGCCGCGATCGTCGACAAACTCTTTGCGCTTCCACCCACGCCAGTAATCAGTTGGCTCTGCGGTGGCGCGAAGAGAGCCAGTTGGGCGATACGGGAGCGCGTAGAGTGTTGCTGATTCAACCCAGGCTGGAGGGTACGATTGCTTTCGCTTGCTCATCACCGAAGTATCACCCATCTTGTGAAAGAAGTGGATAGTGGGCCGTAGCCGAGTCATGAGGTATCGGCGAGTCTCGGCGTGAGGGTGCACGGTCCAAGAGATGGCGTTGGGGATCGGGAGTAGCTGGGAACATCTAATCGGCCGTCTGCCGCCGTAGACTCGAAAGGTGGTAGTCCGCTAAAAAGGCCGCTGCCCGGAGAAGACAGCGGCCAAAACACAAGGTTAACTAAAAGGCAGACCTTAAACTACAGGTTTGCTAGTGCGGCTTTCCGGCGACCGGCATGGGTGCCGCCCCAGGAGGAGGCATCCCAGGCTTCAGAATACCGAAGCTGGTGAGAAGGTTTACCGTTCGAATAGCGGCCCCAACGAATTGCAACGGGCAGTTATCGAAGCGGCTGTCCTTGGATTGCATCTCCCCTCCGCTGTAGAGGAGGGTGCAGTTTGTAAAGTGGCAGTTTACGAAGAACTTCTCGTCTAAGACGACAGTCTCTCCGTTTGTTGTTTTGTTCTCAATTACTTCCATAGTTTCTCCTATGGTCAAACGTGTAGACACGATTGTGGCTATTGACTCCAGGAGGGATTTTTGAGAAGCTAGGTGTGTCTAGGACCCCGCTACTAATAGCCCCGCCTCGCGGCCTACATCTACAGGGTGTGGGCCGAACGGAGTCGGATTCACCTTTTATTCTCCTACTAAGTTTCTTTCAATGCAAGTTGGTAGTGCGCTAAAAAGTGTGTGCCTGCTATCATCAGCCCTATATGGCGCAACTTCATGCGGTTTGTCCGAAGTGCGGGAAGAAGATATACAAGCCATTCACACCAACAGATCCGAAGTCCGGGCAGCTTTACTGTAAGCACTGCGGGACACCTATTGACCCCAAGAAATGGGGCGACCTGAAGTAGTCGAATCACGCAGCCTCCAGAAGTTCGCGCACGCTCCAAACATGGTCGGCGATACCGGCTTCCATCGCAGGCGTTACACGAAGCGATTTGTGAACTCGGCAGAAGTTGTAAAACGCAAACCACACGCACACAGCGGCCGGCTAAACTTCTCCCGAGCGATTGCGATATCCGCCGGTGTACCAGACTTCACCAGTTGATTGATTTCCTGGACCCTCTGCAGTATGGCTTCTAGGCGCCGACTGATTGAAGTGCGTTCAGCGATTGTCACTCTTGTTTCGCGCCACCGCGCGCGGCAGCAGGGAGCGCCTTGGCGGCCTTCCGATACAGGGCATCTAGCTCATCGCCGAACAGAAAGGCCAGCACGCCCAGCCAAGGCCAGCGGACGACGATTGCCAAGGCACACAACATCCCGACGTTCGTCCTTGGTGACCAGAGGCAGAAAAGATTCGATGCCCGCCCGATTCGAATCGAGCGGGCAGATGAAAATGTCACAGCCGCTCTCCAAGCTGTGCATTACGATCGCCGGCGCGGACTAAGTTGACTCTCTGGCGGGCATCATGCAGCTTGTCAGTAGCGGCTCGCGTGTCGCCGTTTTGCAACAAGGTCGCAGCTTCGTCAATCAGATCTATCGAATCATTCAGAGCTATGATCTGTTCTTCGCGTAAATTGCGATTGTCCATGGTTACGCGTGGCCCTTCCGAGCTTTCCGCTTCGCCTCACGAGCCTCGACGGCCTTCTTCGCCCGCGCGATTCGCTGTTCCGGAGTCATGATTTCCGCCGCTCTCGTGGACGCCTTCTTGGCCCGGTTCCGACGCTGTTCGTCCGTCAGTAGCTTAGCCGCTTTTTTTCCGCCTTTGCTCCCCTGCTTCCTGAAAAACTCGGCTATCTTTGGTGGGAGCTTCATTTCTGATCTATCTTAGCCCCTGATGCGAAAGTTTACAAGCAAAAAAAGCTTGACTCTGTCAGGGGGTTAGGTAGATACTGAAGTCGGGAACGCGGCCGGCTGTAACCGGTCACGCTCCCTGAACAAACGCGAAAGGATACTTTTCACGATGTCTGAATCCAATGATACCGGACTGCAAACGTCCGACACATGCACAATTACAATCAGCGGCCCCGGCAAGCCCGTCACGGCCGAGTTGCCAAACCACGACGCTAGAACGCTCGGCGAACTGGCCGAACTTCTGAGCAAAGCCCCTCGCCGAACTCCCCTAGGCGAGTTAAGTCCCGAAGAAATCGGTGCCCGCACCAAGCGGGACGAACAAGCGAATCAGGACGCTACAGTAGTTCTTTCGCAACTCTCAGAGCTCGCCGCGCTGAATAAATACGAAATGAGGCTTGTACTGGCCTACGTGCAGTTGATCCGGTTTGGCGACCGCGCGCTATGTTCAGAGGAAAACTGGATTCTTGAGGTCATAAACGGCTTGCTGGAAGAGTGCGTCTTCAGCGGGATAGGCGGCGCGCTAGCAGAAGGGCCGATTGTGACGTTGCGCACCCTGGTCAACAGCTACGGTGGATTCCAGGGGTCGATCGAAAACGCTCACGACGCAGCGAAGGCCTACCCGCAACTGTTTCGGGATCCATCCGCCGATGCTGAGATGGCCGAGTCGATCATCGCGCTCGAAAAGGCCGTCAGCGAGCAGAAGACCACGATAGACGCGCTGACAAAAAAGCTTCATCGGGCAGTTGTCTCAAAGAAACGAGGCGGAAAAGAGAGCAAGGTTAGGCGGGTTTCAAGGTGAACGCCGCCCTTCTGCCGCCCTCCGGATCGGTCGCCCTGGTATCGTCCGCGGCGACCCGGGCCCGAGAGTACATCGCCATGGCGAAGGCGCCGGCCACACTCCGGGCCTATCGTGCTGACTGGCGCGACTTCGAGGGGTGGTGTGTGGCTCACTCGCTTACGCCCATGCCTGCAGCGCCTGAGACGGTGGCGTTGTATCTGGCGGACCATGCCGACGTGCTCAAGCCCGCCACGCTCACCCGGCGCTTGGCTGCGATCGCCAAGGTACATAGCGCGGCCGGTCACGATTCGCCAGCAAGCCTCCGACACGCCACAGTGTCGGAGGTCTTCAAAGGTATCCGACGCTCGAAGGGCACGGCCCAAACGCGCAAGGCGCCGCTGCTGGTTGGCCAACTTCGAGCAGCGCTCAAGGATACGCGCGGGGATCTGCTCGGGCTTCGCGATCGGGCGCTTCTGCTTGTTGGGTTCGCCGGCGCCTTCCGGCGTAGCGAGCTGGTGGCGCTCGACGTGGCGGACGTTGCTTTCACGGAGGATGGGCTGGTGGTCACCATCCGGCGCTCGAAGACCGATCAGGAAGGCGAAGGCCGCAAGGTCGGTGTACCGTTCGGTTCGAGGACGGCTACCTGCCCGGTGCGAGCGCTGCGCGCCTGGCTCGACGCCGCCGAGATCTCGAGTGGTCCAGTCTTTCGCGCGGTCGATCGGCACGGCAGGCTCAGCGCTGCGCGGCTCTGTGATCGCGCGGTAGCGCTCATCGTGAAGCGCGCGGCCGAGCTGGTAGGGCTGGATGCCAGCATCTTCGCCGGTCACTCGCTGCGCGCGGGTTTGGCGACATCGGCCGCGGCTGCGGGCGCCAGTGAGCGCAGCATTATGGACCAGACAGGGCATAGGTCGGTTCAGATGGTTCGCCGGTACATCCGCGAGGGATCGCTGTTCCGGGACAATGCGGCCTCGCAAGTGGGGTTGTGATGGTTCCGATAACCTTCCCTTCTCGGAGGTCAGAAAGCCGTTTGTTCTGGCTACCCCCAACGGTCGCATTAGTGCCGCAAAAAACGGATAGAATTTACTGGATCGATGCGCGCAAAACCAGAATCCGCCATTCCCCCTCCTGCAACCAGACCGAAACAAGTTAAGCCCGGGTCCATTCCACTACAGGAATTGAAGCGCCTTCGATCGTCGTTGTCAGTACCAAGAGATTCGGCCATTTGGCGAGAAATGATCCGGGGCGGATTATTCCAGAAAGGGATCGTAATGCACGAACTCGATGCAGTGGAATGGGCCGCGAAGGAGGTCCTAGAGCGGAAGGGAAATTCAGTTTGTGTGAAACGCTGGGATATCACGCCGGAATTGATAGCCGAGTGCGAGCGGTTGGTGGGCCTGGCCGCTAGCGTGCCGATGGAGGTCCGCCGTCCCTCGTTGCGCACACCGATCCAGCAGCTGTTGGATCGGTTTGTGAAAACAACAAGGCCACCATCCGCAGGAAGCTCAACGCGCGGCGAGGACTGCACATCCCCCACAGGGGGTTTCGGATTGCGAGGTCCACGGCATGACAGCTTCTCGGAACGTGACGCGGTAAGATGCATCGACATGAGTCCAGAGCAAGCATCGAAGGAATGCCTGGTAGACGGCCAGTTGGAGTGCGTCGAGAAGCGCGAGATGACCAAGCGCGGCGTTGGGCTTTCGCGCATCAAACTGAGGCGCAGCGACGGATACCGTGTCAAGCTCACGGTTCCTACGGTCCAAGCAGCCGTCATCGAGATCGGCGGCTACTACAAAATCGCAATTCTTCCGGACCGTGCGCCGGATGCACCGCCAAAGTTGAATCCTGGCGATCGTGTTATCGCATGGTCTAGGTGGGGCGGCCTGAAAGTATGGCGCCCGGCCGTCCTGATAGGGTTTACTCCAGGAGGCCAACTGGCGAAAATTCATGACTGGACGCGCCGCGGCTCGGAGCGAAAGGTAAAGACCTCGAACCTGGCGCCGGCAACGGATCCGTTTCCCAGCCTGGACGATTCAGCCACGATTCTGGCCGGCGATGCAGTGCTGTGGAGAGGGAAGCAAGTCACGGTGGAAGGCTTTGTATCGTCAGACCAGGCGGTTGTTAACTACCCAATTCTCGTCGAGGATGATGGGTATTCCGCGTATCAGAGCGCAAGCAAGCTCGTTCCACTCTCTCAGCTGATGCCGCTGGGCCCACAAGAAGGTGCACCATCCGCACCAATTTCGCAGAAGGGATAAACTGATCGGCATGAAACTTCGCACGCCAACACTCGGAGGCGCGGTGGGGCAAGAAAAAAACCGCCAAAAAGAAGGCTCCCGCGCGGCCGCCCACGGGTGTATGATTCAGCGTTGGTGCAAGACTTGAATCGATGAGCAAAAAGGGAGTCACGGCCCGAGCCTCAAAGGGAGCAACCAAAGCAGCCTTAGCACGCGGCCGGTCGATGGCTATGCAGGTGAAGGCCATCTTCCAACGGAGCTCTGAGAGTCTGAACGCAAAGCGGCTGAAACACAGCCGGACGCCAAATCACTTTGCGGCGGGCGAAGTAATTGGCTGAGTTTTCTCCTGCCTCAGAATCTCCACCTGGCACGGCCGTCCATCGGCATCGAGGATATGCAGCGTACCGCGCTCCTGCCAGTACTTGATGTCCTCGCCGATGATGAATCGGCATCTGGCACGCCTCGCCACATTCGGATTGGAGCCAAACAGGGCGTGGAGAGCTGCCCCTGTTTTCGAAGGGGTAGTGGGATCTTCCAGCGTGTACAGGTAATCCGGGCCCGTGATGAAGATTTCACGCACCCTGGCGGCGCCGCTAACCGTGGTTGTCGTCGAGGTCTGCTGCCTGTTTTCCGTCCCCCCGCTATTCCCATAAACGACGTCGTTGCCTGTCGCTCGGGTCTGCGTATTTGAAACCGTGACGTCTGGGCCTTTCGTCAGTAGCGAGTCGAGCACGTGACCGGTCTTCCAGTCGTGCTCCTTTTCGCCGGCGTGACAGGGAACGACGCTAACGAACAGCATTACCGCCATAGTGAGTCGATGTTGCATTTCGTACCCGCCTCCCGTGCGGGGTTCGCTTCTTCGACTTCGGTCAACTTCCACGAAACCACTCCGCCCTGAGGGGCCGGGCGAGATCGAATCGCGAGCCCGCTTTCCATCGTACACCTACAAAGCCGCAGGATTGCCCTTCAGCGAAGCCGGGATCGCCTACCCGTGCTTTTCAAAAAAACATTCTTGCCGTGGATGTTCGGAACGGCCATAATGGATTTGGAGAAACTCGGCCGCCTAGACCCGGTTTGATCGACCGGGCGACAACGGGTCTCCCTGATCCCGCCGGCGGCCGATCCGACACTTTCAGGGCGCAGCAGGGAGCGATGGCAAAAGACCTTCCCGAATTACCGGTTGAGATCCAGCGTAAACATCAGCTTCAGTGGAAGAATCTCATCGAGAGCCGGGGCTTTAGGGATGGTCGGCACTTGCATCCGATACCGATACCTGTATCGAAGATTCCTCCACCGCCAATGGTCCTAGGCTCCCGCGGTTCCGTCAATTCCACGGTGGCCAGACGGCCCACGCCAACCTCTTCCGGACCGCGATACGACCCGCGTATCGATACGACAGTTACCGTGACGAAAGAGCGGTTCTCCGAAGTAGCCACAGACTGGTTTGACTATTGGCGGGCCCATCCTGAATGGGACTCGGACAGGTTCGCGGACTTGCTGAAGAAGGCCCGGGAATCAGTTGAAGCCGAGGTAATGGACTTATGGGACGGAACCGAGCCAGGAGCCAAGGAGTTCGAGCCCAACTGCCGGCTGAAGGTTCGCGAGAGCCTTCAGGAGCAATCCCGAACATGGGAGCGAAAGGCGCGCGATTCGGAGATCGCGAGGCTCGCTGATACGTCGGCGCGCAAGCCAACCCTTGAGCCTCAACGAACGGTCGCTGAGTTACAGCCGGCGCAGAGTCCGCAATTGGCTCCAACGAACGGAACAGGAGAGATAGCAACGAGCGTAAGAGCCAAGCCTACTGCCTGGGAGGATGTTGAGCTTTCCTTTTTGAGTGAAACGAGGGTTCAGTGCTATTTCTCCGGCA
>DATMMD010000132.1:0-4948 GCA_035569875.1 Bryobacteraceae bacterium | reverse complement strand
GGAGATGGAAACGGTGTTGAACTCCAACGGCGTTCCGCCGGCCGCGCGAATCCCGGCTTTCACGTCGGCGGCCAACTCTCGCAGGTGATAGTTGCAGGGGCCAATTTCGATCCAGGTGTTGGCCACGCCGATCAGCGGCTTCGCGAAATCGTCATCTTTTAGTCCGCAAGCGCGCAGCATGGAGCGGGCGCCGGCGCGATTGGGTCCGTCAATAAGCGCGTGGCTTCGAGGCTTCGGCAAAGGGGATGTCACTGCGTCGTTCCTCCAGATACTTTCAAAATGGGCAATTTCTCGAACCGGTTGCGATAAATCTTCAGGCACAAAAAACTAAGGCCATCATCCAGGTCTGGATGATGGCCACGAAAGTCTTTGTTACCACTTTGGCTAGGCCGCCATCATCCTGGTGTACAGCCCCGAACAATTACGGGACTAATTCGTACGACGACACGCGATACCTGGACCGTGGTAACGGCCGAAATGGCTCGCGCGTGCGTGATGGCGTTGCAGATCATGACAACGCCATAAAGATACAGGATCAAGGAAGGGAAGTCAATCAGTCCAATTAATACTTATGCGAGACAGCATAAATCTGGCTTATCGATGAAATCCCCTGTTAAAGGGCTACGCCGCGCTGCGTGCCGGTTGCCAGTGGCGTGGCCAGCGCGCAGGACGGCGCTTCGCGCTAATCTTCAGGTTCTTGCGTCACGATGTGGACATCGACCGCAGGGGATTCCCGCAGGAAACGGTGCACGGCGGAAAGATAGAGATATTTTCGCCAATCGTGGATGGGCGCGCGGCCGAAAATTACCTGGGTAATATGTTTGGAGCGCACGAACTCGGCGACGGAATCGGCGACGCTGCGTCCACGCAGATGAATGACTTTTGCGCCGAGATTTTCAGCGAACTTCAGATTGGCGGCCAGGGCAGCCTGATTCGATTCCCTGGGACCAATCTCGCGGTCGACGTGAACGACGTAAAGCTCCGCATCCATGCGCCGGGCCATGCGGGCGCCACGCGCGATCAGATATTGCCCCGCGGGATTCGCCGAAACGCAAACGGCCATGCGCTCGCGGACACCCCAGTTCTTGCGGATGTCCTGATCCTCCATGTAGGTCTCGAGGCTGCGATCGACTTGCTCGGCAACCTGGCGCAAGGCTAACTCGCGCAAGGCGATCAAATTGCCGCGGCGGAAGAAGTTCTTAAGGGACCTCTCCACCTTTTCCGCGCTATAGACATCGCCGCGCTTCATACGGTTCATCAGCGCTTCGGGGGTGAGGTCGACCATCACGGTCTCGGAAGCCGTCAGCGGCACCCAATCCGGCACCGTTTCGCGCACGATGATTCCGGTGATCGAACGCACCACTGGAGCGATGCTCTCGATATGCTGAATATTGAGCGTAGAGACCACGTCAATCCTGGCTGCGAGCAGTTCCTGGACATCTTCGTAGCGCTTGCGGTGCTTGCTGCCGGGTATATTCGTGTGCGCCAACTCGTCTACCAGCACCACGTCGGGATTTCGCGCGAGAATCGCATCAACATCCATTTCTTCAAAAATCGTACCCTTGTACTCGAGCTTCTTGCGCGGCACGATTTCCATTCCTTCGATAAGCTCTTCGATCCCTTTGCGGCCGTGCGATTCCACAACGCCGATGACGACGTCTTCGCCGCGACTGCGGCGGCGGATCGCTTCGCTGAGCATACTGAAGGTCTTCCCGACACCCGGGGCGTAGCCCAGAAAGAGCTTGAAGATGCCCCGCGACTTTTGGGGTGGCGAGGCGACTTCGAGCCACTCTTCAGGCTTCTTAGGCAAGGTTTTCGTTCTCCGTGGCTGCTTCCCGCAGGCAATAGAAGGTCATGTCAGCAACATGCTGTAGAATATCGACATGCAGCGTTTCCTTGGCGGCCGCGTCGTTGGCTTTAGCGTCTCAGTGGCCATCGTGGCCGGCGTCACGTTCATTTACTACCGAGTCCTGCACGTCAACCACACCACCGTAGCGCTTTCATTTCTTCTTGGAATTCTAGCAGTTTCAGCGGTCTGGGGAATGGCCGTTTCGGTGTTTATGTCCGTGCTGGCGATGCTGTCGCTGAATTATTTCTTCTTGCCGCCGGTGGGGATGTTCACGATTGCCGATCCGCAGAACTGGGTAGCGCTGATCGTATTTTTGATTACCTCGATCACCGGAAGCCGGCTTTCCTCGCGGATTCGCACCGAAGCCGACGAGGCGCACCATCGAAGGCGCGAGGTGGAGCGGCTCTATCGCTTCAGCCGGAAGCTGCTGGGCGAAGGCAACGTGATTCAGCTGATGAACGCCATTCCCGATTATATCGTCGAAAGCTTCGAGGCCGGAGCGGCGGAGCTATTTCTGCCGCAGAAGGACAAGTTTTATCGTTCCGGCTTCGGCGCGTCTCAACTGGACGAAGATGGGATGAAGGCAGCCTACGCGAACGACGAAATCACAATCAATGCGGCTAGCGGGGTGTATTACATTCCGGTACGGCTGGGCGTTCGCCCGATCGGCAGCCTGGGCATTTCGGGGTCGCAACTTTCGCGGCAGACGGTGGAAGCGGTCAGTACGCTGGTGGCCATTGCCATCGAGCGGGCGCGCGCTGTGGAACAACTGGGACAAACCGAAGCCGAGAGGCAAGGAGAGCGGCTCAAGTCGGCGTTGCTCGATTCGATTACGCACGATTTCCGCACCCCGTTGACGTCGATGAAGGCGGCAGTGAGCAGCCTGCTGACTTCCGAAAATACGGACCCGGCACAACGCCGTGAGTTGCTCACCATCATCGACGAGGAATGCGACCGTCTCAATCGCCTGGTGGAAGAAGCGGGGGAGATGGCCAAACTGGAGGCGGGCGAGGTGGAATTGGATCTTGAACCGACGCCGATCCGGGAGATCGTCGATGCCTCGCTGGCCCATTGTAAGATGGCGCTGGCTGGTCGGCCTGTTGATATTAAGGTGGATGCCAATCTTCCGCCCGTACGCGCCGACCGCGAGCGCGCGAAGGAGGCGATGGTGCAATTGATCGACAACGCCAACCTGTATTCGCCGAAGGATCAGCCGATTACGATCACGGCCGAGTTGGCGGGCGATTCGGTCACCACGAGCGTGGCGGATCGCGGTCCAGGAATCGATGACTTCGAGCAAACCATGATCTTCGACAAGTTTTATCGCGGTAAGGACCAGCGGTACCTGGTAAGGGGTACCGGCATGGGTTTGCCGATCGCAAAGGCTATCATCTCGGCGCACAAGGGTTCGATCAACGTCACCAGTCAACTCGGCCACGGCTCGGTTTTCTCTTTCACGCTGCCGGTTGACCGGAGTCAGGACCGAAACCCCGACAAGGGCAGACGGGAGGCGCGGTGAGCGGCGAGAACATCCTTGTAGTTGACGACGAGCCGCAAATCCGTCGGGTGATGCGTAGCACGCTCACCGCCCACGGCTACGTGATCACCGAGGCCATGACCGGCGAAGAGGGCGTCGAGTCGGCACGCAAGGACCGGCCGGACCTGGTGCTGCTGGACATGAATATGCCGGGCATGGGCGGCCTGGAAGCGTGCAGGGAGATCCGGCGGTCGACCGACGCGCCGATTATCGTGCTGACCGTGAGGAATGCGGAGCGCGACAAAGTCATGGCCCTCGACGCCGGGGCCGACGATTACGTGGTTAAGCCGTTCGGAATTGAGGAGTTGCTGGCACGCATCCGTTCGGCGCTGAGACGCTACGCGCCGGGCGATGCGTTGGCGCCGTTCGCGTCCAAAGATGTGACCATCGATTTCGAGAGCCGCGAGGTAGTGGTGCGTGGGCGCAGCGTGCATCTCACGCCAAAAGAATACGATGTCCTCAAGCACCTGGTGGCCAATCAGGGAAAGCCGCTGACGCATCGGCGCCTCTTGCAGTCTGTGTGGGGTCCTGACTACGGGGAAGAGACCGAGAACTTGCGCGTGGTGATCAACCAACTGCGGAAGAAGATCGAAGCTGACCCGGCACGTCCGAAATACATTCTGACCGAGCCTTGGATAGGATACCGGTTCCAGCCGCAGCGGCCGAACACGGCGAAAACTCCTTCGAGAAAAACATAAGCGAGTAGCATTCAGCCTCGTCAAGTGGTCCGAGGGGCCGCTAGGCAACTGCCGAGGTATGTCTGATAGCCGGGAATTGTGGCGAGCGCTCGGTCTATAGCGTCCGCGCTCCCGCGACTAATTCGAGGGGAGTCTCGTCCCGTATACGTCATTAGTTCGTTTTTAGCTTTACTGGGACGTTGGCAGCCTGAAACTGGCTTACGGAGCGAAAAAAACGCGTCGGATTGTCCATGCTGTGGAAAAACGTGAAACCCTTCGAAGTCGAATCGAGTCCAATCGATTAGGGCCCAACCCTATGCGCCATATGCAGAGCGTTCCGTGGCAGCTGAAGATCGCTGCCAAGATCGTGCTGGCACGCCTGCCCCTACCGTATCATTTCTGGGAAAAAATCGGTCTTTTCAAGCAGGGAGGGATGGATCGCCCGGAATACGCCCTGCGGATATTTCGTCGGCATTTTGACGCTGCCAGCCTGACGGGAAAAGCAGATGGCTTTGTGGGTCTGGAGTTAGGTCCCGGAGATTCGCTGGACTCGGCATTGATTGCCAAAACGTTTGGAGCTTCAAAGACCTTCCTGGTGGATGTCGAGTCCTGCGCGTCGACTGACCTCGGGGTTTACCGCCGGATGGAATCCCACCTGCGCCTGCTGGGCATGTACCCTCCCAACCTTGATCATTGCAGAACGATCGACGATGTAGCCGAGTCTTGCGGGGCGGAATACCTGACCGAAGGCCTGACCTCGCTAAGGAAGATCCCGTCGGCGTCCGTGGACTTTGTTTGGTCGAATGCCGTTCTTCCCTACGTGCGGCGTAACCAGTTCGTTGCCACCTTGCGGGAACTGCGGCGCGTTCAGCGCCCGGGCGGAGT
>DATMMD010000131.1:0-58510 GCA_035569875.1 Bryobacteraceae bacterium | reverse complement strand
TATCGCGAATGGATGATGGACTATATGTCGCCCTCGATTTGTCCCGATTGTCACGGACGGCGCTTGCGGCCCAGCAGCCTGGCCGTTTCCGTGAAAGGCGCCGGTCTCGCCGAGCTCACCGAAATGTCCATCGATCGCGCTATAGCTACCGTCAAGACCTGGGTGCTCAATGACCGTGAGCAACAGATCGCTGGACGCGTCATCGAAGAGATCCACAATCGCCTTGAGTTTCTCACCGCCGTCGGGCTCAATTATCTGAGCTTGTCCCGTTCCGCCGCCACGCTCTCCGGCGGCGAAGCGCAGCGAATTCGGCTGGCCACGCAGATCGGCTCCAAGCTGCGCGGGGTGTTGTACGTCCTAGACGAGCCCTCCATCGGGCTACATCCTCGCGACAACGATCGGCTGCTCGACACTCTCTCCCGCCTGCGCGACCTCGGCAATACTGTGCTCGTGGTCGAGCATGATGCCGAAACCATCGAGCGCGCCGACTATGTTATCGACCTTGGGCCCGGCGCCGGCAGACTGGGCGGCCGTCTGGTCGCGGCCGGAACTCCGCGCGAGATTGAGAGAAATCCAGCTTCGCTCACCGGCCAGTATCTTTCCGGAGCCGTCAGGATCGAAGCCCCCGCTGGACGCCGGCACGGCAACGGCAAGAAATTGATCGTAAGCGGCGCGCGCGAGCACAATCTGAAAGACCTCACCGTCGAGTTTCCCCTGGGCTGTTTCATCGTCATCACCGGTGTTTCCGGCAGCGGAAAATCCACGCTCGTGAACGATATCCTGTATCGCTCGTTGGCCAAAGAATTATATGGTTCTCACGATGCTCCCGGCCAGCACGATTCCATCCAGGGCCTCGAGAACATCGACAAAGTCGTCGAGATCGATCAGTCGCCCATCGGCCGCACGCCCCGCTCCAATCCCGCCACTTACACCGGCGTCTTCACTCCCATCCGTGATCTTTACTCCATGCTGCCCGAATCGCGCGAGCGCGGCTACAAACCCGGCCGCTTCAGCTTCAACGTGAAAGGCGGGCGCTGCGAGGCCTGCCAAGGCGACGGGCTCAAGCGCATCGAGATGAACTTCCTGCCCGATGTCTATGTCACTTGCGATGTCTGCCACGGCCGACGCTATAACAGTGAGACTCTGCAGGTGAAGTACAAAGGCTATTCGATTGCCGATCTGCTGGAGGCAACAGTTGAAGATGCCATCCCGGTGCTCGAAAACATTCCGCAAATCCAGGCCAAGCTAAAGACCCTGCACGACGTCGGCCTAGGCTACATTCACCTCGGTCAGTCGTCGACCACTTTATCGGGCGGCGAAGCCCAGCGCATCAAGCTGGCCCGCGAATTGAGCAAACGGCAGACCGGCCGCACGCTCTACATTCTAGACGAGCCCACCACCGGCCTGCACTTTGAAGACATCAAACGTCTGCTCGACGTGCTTCAGCGCCTGGTCGATCTGGGCAATACTGTCATTGTGATCGAGCACCAATTGGATGTCGTGAAATCCGCCGACTGGGTCATCGACATGGGTCCCGAAGGCGGCGAGAAAGGCGGCAACGTGGTCGCTCTCGGTACGCCGGAGCAGATCCTGCGGTTCAAAAAGAGCCACACCGCGCACGCATTGGAGAAGGTGCTGAAAAATGGAAAGGTCGCATGAGCAAGTACGCTCATGAGCCGCTCAGCTTTCAAGGCCTCAAGACCGTTCCCATCCAAACGCGCGGTGGCAAGGTTCGCATCGAACACTTTGGCAAACCTTACACTGGCAAGGGCGTCGCGGCCCTTCTCGACTCGCTCCCGCATATCCTCGCGGCGGATTCACTCCGCTCCGTCATTGACGCGCTCGTGACCGCGCGCAATCGCAAAAAGATGATCCTTTGGGGGCTCGGCGGCCACGTTATCAAGTGCGGACTCGCGCCCATCCTAATCGATCTAATGCGCCGCGGATATGCGACCGCCTTCGCGTTGAACGGAGCCGCCGCCATTCATGACTTCGAAATTGCCATCGCCGGCCAAACCAGCGAGGACGTCGAAGCCGTTCTTCCCGATGGCAGCTTCGGCGCCTCCGAAGAAACGGGCCGCGAAATGAATTGCGCGCTCAAAGGCGACACTGGGTTCGGCGAAGCTTTGGGCCTGCATCTCGACAAAATCGCCGATCCTCGATATCGCGCCGCCAGCCTTCTGTGCGAGGCCTACCGCCACTCGACGCCCGTCACTGTGCACGTCGCCATCGGAACCGATACCCCGCACACCCATCCCAGCGCTTCGGGCGATGCCATCGGACGAGCTACCCACCACGACTTTCGCCTGATATGCGCGTTAGTAAGAGAAATGAACGACGGTGGCGTCTATCTCAATGTCGGCTCCGCGGTCCTGTTGCCGGAAGTCTTCTTGAAGGCCGTTTCCGTGGTCCGCAATCTGGGAAATCCTCTCGCGAATTTCACCACCGCGAATTTCGATTTCTTGCAGCACTACCGTCCGAAACTCAACGTGGTCGAGCGGCCCCATGCCCGCTCCGGCGGCCACGGCTATTCCATCACCGGCCATCACGAGATTATGATCCCCTTGCTCGCTGCCGCCCTCATCGAGTCTGACCAATGACCCCCAATGATCCACAGCAGGAAAGTGACCTGGCACCTGTCCCACCCCCCACCCCACAACCCACACAACCCTTTTGGGATTACCAGGACCTCGGCCTCTTCATCTCGCTCTGCTTTCCATCCCTTCTGATCACGATTCTGCTGGTGCGGTCGCTCTCCAATGTCATCCCTTACGGCAAGCCGTTTCAAGGATTGCTTGCTCAGCTCGTATGGTATGTGCTGGTGTTCAGCTCGTTATACGCGCTGCTTCGTCTTCGCTATCGGCAGCCGTTCTGGCGATCGCTCGGATGGAAGATGATTCCGTTGTCGACCACCGCGATGTGCTTCGCCGCCGGGCCCTTCCTTGCGATCGCCATCGGCTACCTCGGCTACCTGTTGCGAACTCCCGAGATTTCTCTTCCGTTTCAGCAAATGCTGGACAACCGTCCCACTCTGCTTTTGTTCTCCGTGTTCGTCGTGATTATCGGGCCCGTGTGCGAAGAGCTGGCCTTTCGCGGCTTTCTGCTGCCGCTCTTCGTTCGTTCGCTCGGCGCTGCCGCCGGGATCATCTTCACGGGCCTGCTGTTCGGGTGCCTGCACGCGCCCGAATATTCTTGGTCTTGGCGGCATGTCCTGCTGGTGGCTTTGGCAGGCTGCGTGTTTGGTTGGGCGCGTTACCAAACCGGTTCCACCATCGCTGCCGCCTACATGCATTCCACTTACAACCTCACCCAATTTGCCGCCTTTGTGGCCCAGTCCCGAACCATATGATCGAAACCATCCAGTGGTCCGATGCCGGGGTAGTCATGATCGATCAGACCAAGCTGCCGCGCCAGGAAAGCTACGTCACCTGTACGGATTACCAGCAGGTGGCCGAAGCCATCCGGTCCATGGTGATTCGCGGCGCCCCCGCCATCGGCGTGGCGGCCGCCATGGGAATCGCGCTCGGAATGCAGCACGCCGAAAACGGCGCGGACTTCGAAAAGATTTGCGATACTCTCGCGCGCACCCGCCCCACCGCGGTGAATCTGTTCTGGGCCATCGAGCGAATGCGCCGCCGTTATTCGGAAGTGCGGCACCAGTCCATCCACGAAATCCGGCGCGAGTTGATCGCCGCGGCCCAACAGCTTCGCCTCGAAGACATTGCCATCAACGAATGCATCGGGCGAAACGGCGCATCGCTCATCCCCGACGGCAAGACGGTCCTGACGCACTGCAATGCCGGTGCGCTCGCAACCGCGGGCTATGGAACCGCGCTAGGAGTTATCCGTGCCGCGGTGGCCTCTGGTAAGAAGATCGACGTCTTCGCCGGCGAGACCCGGCCGTTCCTGCAGGGCGCTCGATTGACGGTTTGGGAACTGCAGCACGACCGCATTCCCGCCACGCTGATTACCGATAATATGGCCGGACACTTCCTGCATTCGGGCCGCATCGGTTGCGTAGTGGTGGGCGCCGATCGCATCGCGTCCAATGGAGACGTCGCCAATAAAATCGGCACCTACTCCATAGCGGTGTTGGCCAAAGAAAACGGGGTCCCTTTCTATGTGGCCGCCCCGATTTCTACACTCGACTTGAGCCTCGCCTCAGGCGACCAAATTCCCATCGAGCAGCGCGCCCCCGGCGAGGTCACGCACGTTCAAGGAGTGCCAGTCGCTCCCGAAGGCACCGCCGTCCAGAACCCCGCCTTCGATGTCACGCCGCACCGTTATGTAACCGCCATCGTGACCGAACGTGGCATCTCCCGGGCGCCCTATGCTGAATCCTTGCGAAAGCTGGTAATTTAATCTCATGATCCGATCTGCTTCCTGCCTTGCGTTTCTGGTTGCGGCCAGCCTGCTTGCGTCCGGCGATCTCTCCAATCGCCGCGCACCCGGCTTCGCGCTTCCCGACCCGGATTATCAGCACTTCTACGATCTCCAGGATTACCGCGGCAAAGTCGTGCTGATCGATATCATGTCCACCACTTGCCCGCATTGCCTGCTGCTCTCCACCACACTCGAGAAAGTCAAACAGAAGTACGGCGACAAATTACAGATCTTGTCAGTCATCTTGCCGCCGGATAATCAGGAAACCGTCGCCAAATACCGGGCCGTGAATAGGATCACCGTGCCGATTGTCTGCGACATGGGCCAGATGACTATTTCTTATCTGAATGCCCGTCCTGGGATGAGCAAAATCGACGTGCCTCACCTGTTCATCATCGACAAGGCGGGCATGATCCGCAATGATTTTTCCTACAGCGAGCAGGACAAGTCTGTATTTGAAGGACCCGGTTTATTACCCGAAATTGACAAACTATTGAAGTGAACCGCTCAGCGCTACGGAATCGGATTTACAACTGGAATCGTGACGATGTTGCTGGTAAAGACGTTCTGCGCGATGAAAACCTGCGTGTTGGGGTTGGTGGTCAGCGTGGAACTAAGCTGGATTTGGACTTCATAGACACCCAACAGACCCGGCTTCAAACCCGAGCTTATTACGTTGGCGGTAGTGCCACCCGCCTGAACGTTGTCCACTGGCGTAGCCGCTGTATTGGGAGGCCCGGCATATGCCTGCCCAGTATTATTGGGGAACGAGCCGTCCGGCGCCTTGGTCAGACCCAGGCCGGTAGCATATAAAGAAATCACTTCGCCGGGGACGGCCGGGTTGTCGGCGGTCACCGGAGCGCCGGCGACACTCGCGCAGCAGGTGGATGCATTGAGCGCGGTTATGATGATCGATGCGCTGCCGCTGTTGCTGCCCGCGACCGCGATTCCATTTCCATCCGGACCGGCTACCTTTGCGGTCAAGACGATGCGCGTGAACTGTCCCGCCGGCGTTGCGTTCACCTTCTCGTCCGGGTTGGAGTTGATGGTCGCAATCAAAGCGTCGCGGACGGTTGCCAGGGAGTCGCCATCTTGAAGGGTGTAAGTATAATTCCGATCTTGGATCGTAACCGTGGCGGTGTCGCCGGCTACGATCGATCCGTCCACCGAGACCAGTGCGATGGCATTGCTACTCACGTGGAAGGCCATAGCCGGTCGCGGATCACTTCCTGCCGCCGCGAGCAACCCCGGGTTTTCCGGGACGATCGGGATTGCAATGGCCGTAGTCGCCGTCACACTACCATCGTTATGCACCGTCCGCACGTAAGCGCTGACGCCGTTGGAGTCATTCACTTCGAAAGGCATCTGGGCATTGATCTGAGTCGGCGAAACATAAATCAATGGAGCTCGCATGCCATCGATATACAGCGTCACGCCACCTAAGGTGGTGGGGTAGTTCCCATTTGCATCCGGAGTCGCCGCAGCGGCCGCATCGGTCAGATTTACGCCTGTGAGGCTAATCAGCGTTCCGGGGGCGATCTCGGCCGCATTGGTGCCTCCGCTCAGGTTCGCGCCCGACGCAGTGGCCGTTATGGTGGCGCCGGTAGAAGTCGTAACCGCGACTGTGACGGCATTGCCGGCCGCGCCTCCAGTCTTAGCCGTCAGAACCAATTCGTCGAAACCAAGATTGGGTCTCGCCACCACATTGGGGTCGGGCGTCCCGCCGCTAATTCCATTAATGATGTTGGCGAAGTTCTGAATAATCGAAATAAGAGTGTCGCCGCTAACCACCGTGTACGGATAGGCCGTCCCGTTGATGGTAATCGTAACCATATCTTTCGCTGTGATAGTCCCGCCCGCTACGATGCCGAAATTCACAGCGCCTACTGCGTAGGTGGTCAAGCTAAAAGCATTGGTGATGCCGTTGACAGGAATGTTGGGAGTCCCTATCGAGAATGCCAGCACCCGCCGGTCGTAAGGGTCGGCGACATACAGATTCTCGCCGTCCCACGCCAACGATAGGGGACTACGCACGGTGGCCGGGCTGGAAGAAAGCACATTAGCATCCAGTTGGAACGTATTAGTGCTGTCGGTAACTTGATCGCTAAACTCGTCTGGCTGGCCGATAATTTCATCAGCCCGCTGGCCGTTCTGCGTGGGAATGCTGTTGTACACCATGATGCGGTCATTACCGCCGTCGGCAACGAACAAATGCTGGCCATCCGAGAGCGCATATCGAGGAAAGTCCAACGTAGAGCCGCAGCGGGCCGGATAGATCGGATTATTGGCGGCATCGAAGCCCGTCACCGTATTACACATCACGGGCGTCTGTTTGTTCGTGGTGTCGGTGGCCGAAGTGGCGGTCATCCCCGTGAACGCGTTATTGGGCAGCTCGGAGGTCATGTTCGGCTGTCCGATTTCTACATCGGCGGCCTGCTGTGTTTGAGTGGGAATGGAGTTCCAGATCAGCACCCGGTTGTGGCCGAGGTCCGTGACGAAAAGGCGCTGGCCGTCGGACGTCACTGATACCGGTGAAAACATATTGCTGGCCGTGGCGGGCGAATCGCTTACAGTGGCTGCTGGAGCGGTGTTGAAATTCGGCTCGCCGAGTACCAAGTCGGCCGGTTGATTGTTGGTATTCGGGATACTGTTCCAAATCATCACGCGATGATTCTGAGTATCAGCGACGAAGAACTGGTTTCCCTGAATCCAAACGCCTTGGGGCCCGCGGAATGACTTATTGTCGAGACCCACATTGCCAGTCGTAAAATTGGACTGGCCTAGCACCAGGTCCGGGGATTGGCCAATCACCGTGGGAATCGATTTCCAGATAAGCACCCGGTTGTTGTCGGTGTCCGCTAACGCAAGGATCTGGCCGTTGGTGGCGATGCCGGTGGGCGTTCGCAAACCATTCTGCGTTACATTGATGTCGGTAGTTGCGAAGTCGGGCTGGCCCAGCACTAGATTCGCCGCACCGCCGTTATCCCCCCCGATGCAAACGGCGCAGCGTTGCCCTTGTTGAGGTATGGAAGCAGTCGGGTTCAGAACGTATTGCGAAATGTTCTGATAAATCATCACGCGATTATAAACTGGGGTCGCCTGGACGTGATTCGAGTCGACCACGAATAGCGTATTGTTGGCGTACGCCACACCGCCGACCGCGCCCAACACGGTGGCCGAGGGAGTGATGCCTATATCCTGCGCAGTGAAGGTTCGCTGGCCGATTGTGATTCGGGCGCCCTGCCCCGTTATGAAATCCGCGGCGAAGGTCACCATCGACGATAACAAAATAATGCTGAGATGCTTCATGAAACCGAATCTTGCGGGTATGGGTCTAGTATATCAACCTGATGACGATCCTCAACAGTTTCGCGTTTCTAGTTTGTGATTTTCTCAAGATACTTGGGCACGGCTTGTAGAAAAAACGCCACAGTGTGAAGCAGATGCTACAATAAATTTCTTCGCTTGGCATCCCCGGGGATTCGTTTGGCAAACACGAACAACTTATTGGAGGCGGCCGGCCGCTGGTTTCTCCGCTCAGGAATTCAGGAGCCGGGCGGCGGCGTGGCCCGGTATTATCGCTCCGATCTCGGCAAGAACGCTCCCGTCTCCACCGAGATCACCGGCTATGCCGTCAGGGCATTGCTCTTTTTGCACGAGCGCACGGGACTAGCGGAGTATC
This sequence comes from Bryobacteraceae bacterium, assembly GCA_035569875.1. Classification (GTDB taxonomy): domain Bacteria; phylum Acidobacteriota; class Terriglobia; order Bryobacterales; family Bryobacteraceae; genus Palsa-89. The sequence continues at coordinate 50,445 of DATMMD010000131.1, read as the reverse complement.
AGGATGCGGCCCTCAGGGCGGCCAGATTTCTGACGCGAACTGCCTGGGACCGAAAGCTGGAAACTTTCCCCTTCGAGCATTCCTCGAATGGCGACCGGTCACGCGCGTTGGCATATTTTTTCGATTGCGGCATAATCGTCCGCGGATTGCTGGCGGCCTGGCACGCTTCGGAAGAGCCCGAATTCCGGGACACCGCGATTGCCGCAGGCCGGGCGATGATGCACGATTTCCAGCAAGGCGGCGCGATCCATCCGATCCTCGCTCTGCCGGCAAAACAGCCATTGGCGCATGAAGCCCGCTGGTCGGCGTCTCCGGGGTGTTATCAACTCAAATCCGCGATGGCTTGGCAAGAACTCTTCGAAGCCACCGGCGAGATGGAATTTTTCCGCGCATATGAGTCCGCTGTGGCAGCCGCGCTGGCCAGTGAATACGATTTTCTGCCGGGCGAAACGAACCGGGAGAAAGTGATGGACCGTCTGCATGCCTACGCTTACTTTCTGGAAGGTTTGTCACCGATGCTCCACCGCTCCGATTGCGCACATGCCTTCCGCGAAGGGATCGGCCGGGTTGCCGCCTATCTGGGCGAGATCGCGCCGTTATTTGCCCGTTCCGATGTGTACGCGCAACTGCTTCGGGCGCGCCTGTTGGGTGAAGCTTTGGGCGTCATCCCACTGGATCATGCCGCCGCGGCTCAAGAGGCCGACCAGGCCGCTGCATTTCAACTGTCGGCAGAAGACCCTCGCGTCGTGGGCGGATTTCTATTTGGAAGGAAGTGCGGCGAAGCGATGCCGTTCGTGAATCCGGTGTCCACCGCGTTCTGCGTGCAGGCGCTGGCGTGGTGGGACGATCGCAAGAATAACACGCTCCAGGCTCGCCGACAGTTACTGATTTGAGCCAGGCCTTGCCGGAGACGATCAAAGTTCTTTTCGCTTCCGGGTCTGAAGACTTGATCCCGACCGCCATCGAGCACATGCAGAAGCTTTTTCCCGAGCTTCCGCTAGTGGTCGTTTCTGAATTTCCTATCGAAGGCGCGCGCTGGATCCCTTATCCCTTGTCGCGCAGCTTCTGGCAAAACCTGGGACTTTTCCGCTGGCATTTTCGCGACAAGCACATTCGTCTATGTGCGGTGATTCTGCAGCCGCGCATGCCGTACTGGCGGATGAGATTGATCGCCTTTGCGCTCTCGCCCTGGAACTTTCTGGCATTCAACGAGGCGTTCGGCCACTTCATGTTGCGGCCGAGTACGCTGGGCACCATCGCCAGACACCTGGCATGGAGAACGCGGAATTTCTTTGTGTGGGAATTTTCACCGGGCGGCGCTACGTACACCTGGTTGTGGCGGCTGGGGCATCCAAGAGCCTTGGTGCGTCCCGGAAAGGTGCTGCTGGCGAGAATCGCCGGGCTCGCGACTGCCGCTCTCAAGGCGGTCGTTCCGCCGCGCGCGCCCGTTTCACTGGCCTTGGAAGCCAGGCCGCGTGGCGTATCAGTGGTGATCCCGTCGCGCAACGGCCGGGAACTGTTAACCGACCTGTTGCCGAAAGTGTTGGGACAAATCGAGCGGATGAGCGGGGAGATCATCGTTGTCGACAATGGTTCGGATGACGAGACCGCCAATTTTTTGCGGAGCTGGTACCACACCGTAGTGCTGGTGGAAAGCCGCGAGCCCTGGTCGTTTGCGCGTGCTGTCAACGCCGGCATTCAGAAATCGAGTTACTCGCACCTCTGCCTGCTCAATAACGATATGGCGATCGGCGAAGGATTTTTTGAAGCGCTGCTGGCGGCGTTCACTCGCGTGCCCGATCTTTTTTGCGCCACTGCGCAGATCTTTTTTCCGGATGGCGCCCGGCGCGAGGAGACGGGCAAAGCGGTGATGCCGTTCGCCGCGGATCGCAAACCGGCGGACTTCCCGGTGCGCTGTGAAGTTCCGCTTCCGGGCGAGGACCTGAGCTACGTGCTCTATGGGAGCGGCGGGTGCTCACTGTTCGACTCCGGCAAGCTTCTCGAACTGGGCGGCTTGGACGAAGTTTACGAGCCGGCTTATGTCGAGGATCTCGATCTCGGATTTCGGGCCTGGCAGAAGGGCTGGCCGTCGGTCTTCGTGGACGGAGCGCGCGTGGTCCACAAGCATCGGGCTACTACTTCCCGCTATTACTCTCCCGAGTTCCTGGAACAAATTCTGGAGCGGAACTACCTTCGATTCCTGGCGCGCGCGGTCGACGATGCACGAGTGTTTCGACGCTTGTGGCGCGAGGCGGTCGGGCGATTGAATCTAGCGAGCGTAACACACAGGCCGAATCCTGCCGCGGTGGCGACCCTGTCCCAGGCGTGGCGCGCGCCCTTCTGGTGGAGACGCCGGGAGCCGGCCGCGCTTAATGACGACCATATCCTGGCGATCGGAAGCGGGGCGGTGACCGTGGTGCCGGGCTGCGCCTCTCGCAACCGAGCGGTTGTAGTGGTGGCTACCCCTTACCTTCCTTTTCCCCTGGCACACGGCGGCGCGGTCCGAATGTACAACCTGATGCGCAGGGCCGCCGAGGATTTCGATCAGGTGCTGGTGTCGTTCTCCGGCGAAGTGGGCGAAGTCCCGGCTGAGCTTCTAAAGATTTGCCGCGAAGTGGTGCTGGTGAAGCGTTCCGGAAGCCACCTGCTGCCCTCCACCGATCGCCCGGACGTCGTCGAAGAGTTCGATTCGCCGGCTTTCCATGCCGCGCTGCGGCAGACGGTTCGCAAATGGAAACCCGGCGTGGCTCAGCTCGAGTTCACGCAGATGGCGCAATATGCCGCGGATTGCGCGCCGGCCAAGACGATACTGGTGGAGCACGATGTCACGCTGGATCTTTATCAGCAGCTTCTGGCCCAGGGTGACGACTGGGAGCTGCGGCATCAACTCGAGCGCTGGATCCCTTTTGAAATCGCCGCCTGGAGCATCGTCGACCGGGTGGTCACGATGTCGGAGAAGGACCGGGGGTTGACGCTGAGCGAAGGCGTGTCAACCACCCGCGCGATCGCGCTTCCAAACGGAGTAGACCTGGAGCGCTTCCAGCCCAGTCGAAATCCGATCGATCCACGCCGCCTGCTGTTCATCGGATCATTCGCCCACTTGCCCAACGTGCTGGCGGTCGATTTCTTCCTGCGCGAAGTGTGGCCGCGGCTTCAGCCGCTGGGCGTCACACTGCACATTATCGCCGGGGCGCGGCCTGAGTATTATCTGGATCGCTATCAGGATCGCGTACGGCTCGATCTCGGCCAGCGCGGCGTGGAGCTGGAAGATTTTGTCGCCGACGTGCGCCCGGCCTACCAGCGGGCCGCGATAGTGGTGGCGCCGCTGCTCGCTTCCGCGGGAACCAACATCAAAATCATGGAAGCGATGGCCATGGGGAAGGCTATCGTCAGCACGCCGGCCGGCATTAATGGGCTCGATCTCCAAGTGGGCAAGGACGTGATCGTGGCGTCGACCGGGGCCGAAATGGCAGTGGCCATTCGCGAATTGTTGGACAATCCGGCCAAGCGCGACCTTATCGAGCAACAAGCTCGCATGACCGTGGAACGCAGGTTCGATTGGGACGTGATTGCGGGGCAGCAGAAGCGGATGTATGAAGAGCTGATGGCGTTGGCATGAGTGCCAACGCGGCACGCATGAGTGCGTGCGCCACGGGATTGTGTGCGTGCGCTACGGGAGGCGGGTGGCGAAAACCGCGTAATCCAGGCTGCCGAAGAAATCTTTGCGAAACGCTTCAGGCAACTCGGCTAGTGACGGCATCGCCTCCACTGCCGGGTACAACCGCTCCACTTCGATTCGCCCGAAGCCGGCCTCTTCCAGATAAAAGCTCATGAGCGCAGGCGGAATTGGATGTCGATGCGTGGGATCGATGTAGAAGTGCGTGGCAAAGATCGCCAGGCATTCGGGATTCGGAGTCTCGATGGCCACCAGCGCGCCAGCCCGCAGCTTCTCATGCAGTAGGCGAATCATCTCGGGCAATCGCTCAGGCGGCAGATGTTCCACTACCTGGCAGCAAACGACGCCGCCCAGGGAGGAGTCCGCCAAGCTGCTCAGGTAAGTGAACATGTCGGCCTTTTCCACGTCCAGGCCCTTGCTTCGGCACAGAGCGATGGAGTCGTCATTCAAATCGATGCCCCGGGCCGCGATACCCGCTTGTTGAAAGACCTCCAGCATCTCACCGCGCCCGCATCCGATATCGAGGACTGGCGCGTGCGCGCGAAAGCGATCCGCATACATCTGCTGCCGCTGCCGCACGGCTTCCTCGGATCCGCGGAACTTTTCGGCGAACTTCAGCCAATCGATGTTCACGAATTCCGCCGGGACGTTACTCGCGGCATGGCCGGCGGCTGGATCCGTGGTTCTCGCGAGCGAAGCTTTCTGCCGCGCCAATCGCAGCTCGGCATGAATCACGGATTCATAGTCCGTGCGAATGCGGTCCAGATCAGCCCAGAATCTTTTGTGGATTTCTTCGGACTGGCGCACCATGGCCACTTCAAAGTTGCCGTGGTGCTGCTTCACTTGCTCGCGGTAATTGGCGTCCATTAACGTTACGCGGTGCTGGAACGCGGACTGCATTTCAGCAATACTTTTCAAGAAGTGGATTTCGTTTGCGGCCAGCTTCTGTTCCCAATCCACGCGCCATTGGGACCAGTGTGTCCGCACGTCCACCATCTGTTGCGCTTGATTGCGAAGGTCATGGGATTCCTCGCGCAACTGTTCGATGCGCCCCGAGAGCGCGGCCATGGCGCGATTGTTGTCGTTCAGCGCCTCGATGGTGGATTGCACGCAGGCCACCATCGCGCGATTGAATTCCACTTGCTCGCGGATGTGCCAATCCAGGGCGCGGGCCACCAACCGCTTCAAGCGCTGGATGGTTGAATTGAGGAGCCCAGGCGGACGCGGATTCACCGAGCCGATGCTGGCCACTTTGCCTTCGGCGGCGTCGCGGGCGTGCAGCAGAGGCGTCAGATCGGGGATTTGGATGCCGCCAGAGACCGTTCCGTTAGGATGCCGGGCGCGCACGCGCTGCCGAATTTCCGCGAGAACCGCGGCCAGCTCTTCACCTTTTGGATCCATTGCCGCTCCGGTTTGATCCATTCCCGCGCCGGTTTGATCCATTCCCGCTTCGGCCGGTCTTCTTGCTCCAGCTAGCCGTGATGGTGGTGTAAACTCCACCGCGCGGCGTGAACTCACCGATGACCGTGGCCGCGATGGGACGGCAAGCGTCCACCACGTCCCGCAAAATGCGATTGACGACGTTCTCCTGAAAGATGCCGAGGTTGCGGTAGGCCAGCGTGTACATCTTCAGCGACTTCAGTTCCAGGCACAGCTTGTCGGGCACATAGCGCAGCGTAATCTCGCCGTGATCGGGCAGGCTGGTCCGTGGACAAACCGAAGTGAACTCCGGCATCACGATTTCGATTTCGTAGCCGGGATACTGATTGGGCCAGGTCTCAATTTCGGGGAGCTTGGCGTCGACGCCGGCGGCAGCATGTTGATCGGTGTAAACGCGTTTCATTGTTCGGCCGGAATCATTTTTCAACCGGAATCAAAGTACGGGCGAGCAGGTCCAGGAACAAGCCGACGTCGGTCACGACGCCGACTGCCTGGCCGGTTCCACGATCGCTCACTTTGGTGGCCACCGCCGGATTGATGTCGACGCAAACGATCTTCACCCAGCTTGGCAGCATGTTCCCGACTGCTATGGAGTGCAGCATGGAGCCGAGGCACAGCACCAGACCGGCGCCCTTCAACTGCTCAGCATAGGCATCCTGCGCGAGGTTCATGTCGGTAATCGTGTCGGGCAGGGGACCGTCGTCGCGCAAGCTGCCGGCCAGCACGAAGGGTACGTTTCGACGGATGCACTCGTACATGATCCCGCTTCGCAGCCGGCCGCTCTCAACCGCCCCGCGAATGCTGCCGCAATGATAGATGGCGTTGATGGCGCGCATGTGATTGCGATGCCCATGCTCTTCCTGGCGGCCGTCGCTCTGCCGGATGCCCAGTGAAGTTCCTAGCAGCGCGGCCTCGATATCATGAACGCCCAACGCATTTCCGCTTAGCAGGGCGTTTACGTAGCCTTCGCGGATCAATTTGGACAGCGCGACCGCGCCTCCAGTATGCACGACCACCGGACCGGCTACGGCCACAATCTTTTGCCCGGCCGAGCGCGCGTGTTCGATCAAAGCAGCGGTCTGCTTCACAGCCGTTTCCACCTGACGCTCGGAGGAGATGCCGTTGCTCATGAAAGCGAACGAGAGGCGATCGCGTTCCTTCGATTCTGGAACAACGCGGATGCCGCGCATTCCAGTCACTACCTGGTCACCAGCCCGGAGGTCGCGCATGCGGCGGCACCAGGCTTGGTCGCCATCCACTACGATCATCGCGTCCATGCGCTGATTCTGGACTTCCACCCATTGGTTGTTACGCCGGACATAGGTTCGATAATTGGTGGTGGAGTAAAAATCTTCGGGAGCGCAGCGGTCGCGTTCGACATGGCCGAGCTCGGCGTCGCCGGAGTCGACCATGGAGCATCCCAAACCAAGCAGCTGGGAAAGCATCTTGTGCATCGAATCCGCGTCGTCGGCATCAATCTTTAAACGCAGGTAAGACGGCTCGCTATTGGTGCGCCCAATGCTAAACTGCTCTACTTCGAAGCGGCCCTGGAATTCCACCACGGTATCGAAGATCTGCTCCATGATGTGGGAGTCGATCAAGTGACCCTGTGCTTCCACCCGCTCCTGCAGGGGAAGCGCTATGGCGCGCGCATCCATGGTTGCTAATTACAGGATAACCGTTGGTGGCTTGCGAAGAAGCCTCTCGCAGGCCGGGTACTTCTACTGCCGGTGAATTAGCGCGCCGCCGGGGGCCCGCCCGCCCCCCGTCCACCCGGCGTCGGGGGAGCTAGCGCGGGTTGCGCTCCTACCACCTTTGTCAGCGCATCGTAGGCGCACTCCTCGTCCATATTCGATCCGCCTACGCCGATTGCGCCGATCATCTGATCGTCCACCATAATGGGCAATCCACCCGAGGTCGGGAACACGCCCAGCGGCGCCCAACGCATCTGCAGTGCTACATTACCGGCCACCATGTTGGCGCGCGCATGCGTTGAGTCCCGGGTATACAGAACGCTCTTGGCTTTCAGCTCCGCGGTCTCTACGTTAATCGGAACCTGACCGTCCATCCGGTGCGCATGCACAATCTGGCCGGTCGGATTGAGAATGAAGACCGTCACCGCGATGTTATGTTCCTTTGCGAAATCCAGGCAGGCCTGCGTAATCTTCAGGGCCGTATCCGCCGAAATCTCTCGCGTCATCGCCTTTTTTGCCGCCGCTCCAGAGATCACGAACTTATCCAAATTCTGAGCGGGCGCAAGGCGGTTAGTAAGTGCGATCGCCGCTCCTGCTAAAAACAGTCCCGTAAGAAAGGACCGTACTTCCTTAGTCATGCTTTTCTCCCTTCACGTCCCGCTGAATAACGGAATGTGCCAGTATACCGCAGTTACCCCTGCGCCTTGACCGGCCAGTTCCAGCTGTGATAATGTCTCAACCCAGATAGGGGGCCGTATGCATTCCTCGAAGAATGTACTTAGGGCTTTTGGGATTTTGTCCGCGGGATTTCTGCTTTCCTCCGCGATGTTTGCGCAAACTGACACTGGGCGTATTCTCGGCAGTGTGTATGATCAATCCGGCGCCGTCGTGCCTAGCGCGACCGTTACCATCACAGATGCCGACCGCGGCACTGCTCGAACTCTCACCACTAACGATGCCGGGGAATACCTGGCCCCCAACCTAATCGCGGGAAACTACATTGTCCGCGCGTCGGCCATGGGTTTTAAGAATATCGAGCGCCGGAACATCGAAGTAGAAGTCGCCAAGGACATTCGAATCGATTTAACGCTTCAGCCCGGTGACACCACTACCACTGTGACGATAACCGCCGAAGCTCCCTTAGTCGACAGCAGCAACGCCGTGCTGGGCGGCACGATGAGCAATCAACTTATTCTCGATTTGCCGGTGCAGGGCCGCAATTTCCAAAAACTGCTGGAGCTGCGCCCCGGCACTTATCTGGCCCCTGGAAGCGGTAAGTGGAGCCTCAGCTCCAACGGCATGCGCCGCGAACACAACGTATACATCTTGAACGGCATGGATACCGTCGAAGGCTTCTCATCGCAAAGCGTGGTGAACGCCACGCCGATTTTCGGCGACGCCACTTCCATCGTGCCCATCGACACGATCCAGGAGTTCAACACCCAGCAGGTTCCCAAAGCAGAGTACGGCTGGAAGCCGGGCGCCATTGTCAATGTGGGCTTGCGGTCTGGCGACAACACTTTGCACGGCACCGCCTATGCATTTGGCCGTAGCGACGCACTGGATGCGCGCAATCCGTTTATCCAGACTGGCACGCCCAAGCAGGAGACCCAGATAGAAGATTTCGGCGCCACCGCCGGCGGCCCGATCATTCGCAATAAGTTGTTTTTCATGCTGGGGTACGAGGGCCAGGACAATACGATCGGCGCTCCATCCGGGTCGCTCACACTACCAACCCGCGCGTCGATCGGCAACACCGCCCAGAGCGTTTTGGATGCCTGCAATGCGCTGCCCGGTTCAACTCCGCCCAAAGACCTCAGCCTCAAGATGGCTGGCTTGGTCTATAACGGCCCCGGGAATTGCGCCAAGGACCCGGCCAACACCGGCGTCTTTCAGGATCGCAATACCGTGACTTATTCCGTGGCGCCCGTCGGCACCGCGAAGCTCCAGAACGGTCTCGCTAAAATCGACTACCACCTCACCGCCAAGCACACCATCTCAGGCGAATACTTCGCCGGCAATTACGAAGGCTTGGGACCACAGAATAACGCCGCCGCCCAGGATTATTGGGACACATTTACGCATGCCAAATCGATGGTGATGGGAGCCCACTGGACTTGGGTGCCCACTTCCAGCATGGTCAATGAGCTGCGCGGTGGATTCAATCGCGAGAACCAACTTAGCTATCCCGGCGACTGTGGCTCGACGGGTCATCCCGATTACAGCTACCTGGCCAACATGAACACTAACTCGTTCCTGACAGGCGCAGGTTTACCCGCCAATTGCGGCTTCCCCGTAATAACCATCACTGGCTTCAGCGCCACCGGCTGCTGTAGCACCTTCCCCAAGATCCAAGGTCCAGACTGGACCCAGCAGGCCGTTGACAACTTGTCTTACATTCGAGGACGCCATTCGCTTAAGTTCGGCGTCGAAGGAAGGCGTCTCTCCTACACCGGCGGCACGTATTCTGGTGCGCGCGGCAACTTTACGTTTACAAACCTGACTACGTTTCTTACCGGAACCGTAAATACGGCCAGCCCCCCCTCGGTGCTGGTGGGCCAGCCGGCGCGCTCCCTTACAGAGTTTGCCTGGGCGGGTTTCGTTCAGGACGACTGGCGCATTACGAACACGCTCACCGTGAACTATGGATTCCGATACGAGACTGTCACGCCCATTAAAGACGCCAATAACCAACTTGGAAATTTTAATCCAAGCGCAGCTACCGGCTTAGTGCAAGTGGGCCAAGGCCTCAACTCATTGTGGAGGCGCACCAACGACTACTCGCCGCGTCTTGGTTTTGCCTGGGACATCGGAGGGAAGGGCAAATGGGTAGTGCGCGGAGGGAGCAGTATCATTTATGTGCTCGAGGGCTTCAACGTATTTGTCTCTCAACAGGGAGTCTCGGCCATTGGCGTCAACGCAATTCCCACCGGCGCTCTGCTGGGCGGCGTGCAGGGGCCTGGCAATATTACTACCGCTTCCGTTCAGTTCACGTCGGGAGTAAATTGGAGCATCGCCGGCCCCGTTTTACCAAGCGCCAGTACGGTCCGCTGCGATTCGCCCTTGAATGCCACTCCCGCTGGAGCGAACAAACCTTGCGCAATTACAGGAGTAAATCCTAACCTCCGCAGACCTTACGCGCCGGCCTGGAATTTTAGCGTGCAGCATTCGCTATCCAACAATCTTTCGCTGCAGGTGGCCTACGTGGGAACCCATGGCACAGGGCTGGTGGGTCTCAACGACATCAACGCGCCCGTTCCCGGCTCGGGCTGGCTCACTGGCCCGTTGTGCAACACGCCCTACACTCCGGCAGCGCTGCTTACCTCGGCTGCCGCCAGCGCGTCGTGCGAGAACCTCAACCGGCCCTACTTCGGCAAGTTTCCTTATTTGTCGAACATCAATATGATCTCCAACCAGGACTACAGCAACTACAACGGATTGCAGGTCACCTTGACCCAGCGGCCATGGCACGGTCTCTCCTATCTGGTCGGCTATACTTGGGCGCACGCATTGGATGAAGCCGGTGGCGATTGGAATGGCGCAGGCCTTCCTTCCAACCTGTTCAATGTGCGATCCGATTATGCCAGCAGCGCCGACGATGTCCGGCATCGCATGACCGCCTCTGTGAGCTATGCGCTGCCGGAGAAGAAGGGCTTCGCCCATTTGCTCGAGGGCTGGAAGATCAATTCCATTGTGAACGTGCAAAGCGCGCTGCCCTGGAGCGTGATCGATCCCACCGACGATATCAGCGGCGTTGGCGGAAAAGTGGATGGGTGGAATTTCTACGGCAACCCGGCGGCGTTTAGCGGGCTGGGGTATGCTACGGTCCCGTATTTCTCCGGCACCAGCAATCCGGCATGCGTCTCCCAGGCCGCAAGTTTGGATGCAAACCGCACGGCCATGTATCCCGGCTATACCTACTCCAGTGCTGTGGCCAAGTACGGGTGCTATGCAGTTGGTTCATCCATGCTGCTTTCGCCCGCCATCGGAAGCTACGGGACCGGATCGCGCGACCTGTTCCGCGGCATTGGACTCAAGCTCATGGATGCATCCCTCACGAAGGACGTGAAGTTCTCAGAGCGTTTCGGCGGTCAGTTCCGTTTCGAGATGTTTAACATCCTCAACAAGACCCAATACACGCCCGCAGTCAACGGCAATCCGGCCAGCCGAAGCAATCCTTTACTCGGTAGCTCGAGGACCACGCCTGACGTGCAAATCTCGAATCCCGAAGTGGGAAGCGGCGCGGCCCGCTCGATCCAGCTCGGCTTTAAACTCCAATTCTGATTTACCGAACCACCCGAGTTTTACTGAGCCAAGCGCGTAGCAAGCAGTCCCTTACTGCCCCTGCGCGGCCGCATACGCGGCGATCGCGATCATATCGTCTTCACTCAAATTCGCGACCACCTTCTTCATCAGCGCAGCCGACGCCCCATTGCTCGCTCCACTCTGAAAATTACAAAGCTGCCGCACCACATATACAGGATGCAAACCCGCCAGCCGCGGAACATCCGCCAGACCCTGCAGTTTGTCGCCGTGACAGACTCCACATGCGATGGTCTTCCCACCGCCGCCAGTCTTCACCAGCGCTTCGCCTTTGGCAACGCTGCCCACGGGCACATAAGCGATAAATCCGGAATGCGGATCGCGGCTCGTCGCACGGAAAGCATCCTGCGGCAACTCGATAATGCGATTGCCCAGCGGCTCCATCCCGCCGCCAGGCATTGGAAGCCGCATACGCCCTTTCGCGCTCACGTAGTTCTTTGGTACACTGCCGCTCTCTTCCACCTTGACCCACGGGCCCGGCTTGAGCGACGCCGCCCACTCGCTGGACTGCTTAATCTCGTCGTCCGTCATGGCTTTGGCAATACCGTTCATGCGTGCCGGGTCAATGCGCGCGCCGCTCTTGAAATCATTCATGGTGCGGATAAGGTACTCGAGCGGAAGTCCAGCGATTTCGGCCGACTCAGGATGCCCGTGCCCTGAATAAAGGTGACAGGCGCCGCAGGCCAGCGCCGCGCCCTTGCCATGCTGAACGATTGCGGGCAGCGGACCATGTTCATCTGGAAACCACTCGGGCGGATTCGAAAGGTCATCGATCTGCGCCGGTGTATAAGCCTTGGCGCTGCCCGGAATGTGCCTCGGCTCGTTGCTCTCCTCAATCTTGGGCTGATCCTTGTCAGGGACCAGGAAAGCCCACGACGGATGTACATCCGCGGCCCTTGCGGCCACCGCGATCGTCAGAATCAACGCTAACTTTTGCATAAGACGACATTCTCCCATGCTTTTCAAAAACCATACAACCTCGCCGGATTGTCGACCAGGATTTTCTTTCGCACACCCGCATCCGGGGACCAAACTGCAAGCTGATTCAGCAAAGCACCATCGTCGATCTGGAACAGCGGCGTCACTTCCGTCTTCTCATGCCCCTCCGGCGTGGTCGAGTTGGGATGCGGCCAGTCGGTGCCCCACAAAATGCGATCCGGATTAGCCGAGATCAGCGCCTTGGCAAATGGCGCCACGTCCGGATAGTCCGGGGCCTCGGTCGACGCGCGATAAGCTGCCGAAATTTTGACATACGCTTTCCCCGATCGCACCAGTTCCACCAGGTCGGCGAAGCCCGGCTGCTGCAATCCCTGGGCGGCTTGCGCGCCCCCAAAGTGATCGAACACCACCGGCACCGGAGAGGCCTGCACCAGATCCTTCATACGCGAGACCCCGGCCAGGCTCACGTTCATTTGGATATGCCAGTTTCGATTCTTCACGCGTTCCACCGACGCCTGGAATCGCCGCCGCACCAGCGAGGCATCCGTCCCCAAATTGATTCGGATGCCGCGGAAACCGGCCTGGTTCATCGCATCCAGCTCGCTATCTGGAGTTTTGCCATCGATCACCGCCACGCCCCGAGCCGTGGCGCCGCGAGCTTTAATTCCGAATAGCGACGCCGAATTGTCGGTCCCGTAGACGCTGGGCGTCACGATCACCACGCGCTGTATATGCAGCGCGCGATGCAGCGCCGACATCTCTTCGGGCGATGCGGTCTCCGGCGTGTACGCGCGCCCAGAAAATAACGGGAACTTTTTCGGATCGCCGAAGATATGCGTGTGGCAGTCGCACGCTCCCGGGGGAATCTCAAAATTCACTGCTGTCTGCGGTTGCGCCGCCTTCGCAAACCCTGGCCGCCTCGATATCAGCGCGCCGGCCGAAATCGCCAGCGCCTCACGTCGTGTCAACATATCAATTCATCTTAAATCGTAGAGCGGAACTCGGCTAGTTGAAGTCGTGGGGGAAGGCAATCTTGAGCCTGATGCGGAGCAGGACGACCCACCTGACGTCCGCTGGATATATAATTGACACCGGCCTGGGCAAGCCAAAAGGAGAACCTGGCCGCAACCCCGTGGCAAGCGGGGACGTGAAGCAGATGCGCAACGAAAGGAGAAGGATTCATGCCTTCAGCTAAAGCGCAACCAGCATTCGAGCGAGATCCAGTAAAGCTCGACTCAAAACACTACAAAGTCGAATTAGAAAACGACCGCGTTCGCGTAGTCCGCATACACTACGGACCTCGAGAGAAGTCGGTCATGCATCAACACCCTCCGGGCATCGTAGTGTTCGTGACCGATGCCAGCTTTAAATTCACCTATCCGGACGGCAAGACCGAGAATATTCAAGCAAAGGCAGGCGACCATATGTGGTTTGGCGAGCAGTGGGAGCACCTGCCCGAGAATCTGAGCGAGAAGCACTGCGACGTCGTCTATATAGAGATGAAACCCTGAGACGGCCAAGGGGAAGTCACGTCCCTACCTGTCCCGTCAAGTGGATGACTTCCCCTTCCTAAGGTTTATGTACTCTGGGTTTATGCAGTCTTGGACCAGCGCTTGAAGGCCGCATACACCGGCACTCCGAGCAGCACGATCACCAGGCCCGGAATGGTCGTCGAAGCCCGATACAGGAACAGCAGAACCAGGATCACCACCGCACCGGCGATATACAGCGCCGGCACGATCGGATATCCAAATGCTCGATATGGTCTCTCGACATCGGGGAGCCGGCGCCGCAGCAGGAAGACGCCGCCGATCGTGAGGATGTAGAAAATCAGGGCGGCTGAGATTACGTACTCCAGCAGATTGCTATAGAGATTGCCATAGACACCTGTCGCCGGATCATAGGTCCGAAGCAAAACGAGAACCGCGGCCCATGCGCCTTGCATCACCAATGCCGCTCCGGGGACATGCGCGCGATTCACCACCGCCGCGCGGCGGAAGAACAGTCCATCGCGGGCCATTGCGTAATAAGCTCGTGCGCCCGACAGCACCATCCCGTTCATGCATCCGAAGGCCGAGATCATGATCGCGGCCGCCATCAGCCCCGCTCCGATCCGTGGAAACAGCGCCTCGAGCATCGCACCCGCCACCCGGTCCGACGGCGCATGCTGGATCTGATCCAGCGGCAGCACTACCAGGTACGCGACATTCGCCAGCATAAAAAGGCTGATGACGATGATCGTTCCAAACGCCAGCGAGAGCGGCACGTTGCGGCGCGGCTCCCGCACTTCGGCGGCGGTGAAGGTGATGTTGTTCCACGCGTCGGCGGAGAACAGCGATCCCACCTGGGCCACGCACAGCGCCACCAGCAATCCAAAAGCTGTGCCGGCCGAAAGCCCCGGCGCGATCGGCGAATTGCCGCGCGGAGTCCAAAGATCCGCGAAATGCGCTCGGACCGCCTCGGAATTCCAGCCCACCACTATGCCAAGGAAAATCACGGCCAGCAGCGATCCGAGCTTCGCCACCGTAAAAACATTCTGGATTCCCTTGCCCCACCGGATGCCGCGCGTGTTGGTCCAGGTCAAGAATGCGATCACCAGCAACCCGACCAGTTGCGTGATCGAAAGCGAAATGGCGTAGTTCGAACTGATGTGGATGGGCGGGATGATATAGCTGGCTTCAGAGACCCGCGGCCAGAGGATGCCGAGGTATCGAGCAAACCCGATTCCGACTGCGGCGATAGTGCCGGTCTGAATCACCAGAAACAAAGTCCAACCATACAGGAATCCCCACAAGGGCGACAGCGCTTCGCGCAAGTAAACGTACTGCCCGCCGGCGCGCGGCATCATCGCGGCCAGCTCTCCATAGGACAGCGCCGCGGCAATGGTCAACACGCCGGTAATTATCCAGGCCACCAGCAGCCATCCGGGACTTCCGAGCTCGCGCGCCATCTCCGCCGACACGATGAATATGCCGGTCCCGATCATGGAGCCGGCCACGATCATGGTGGAATCAAAAAGCCCCAGGCTGCGATTCAGATCCTCGGCCGGACTTTTGCTGGTTTGCGCCGAAGCGCTGGGCTGCATCGACTACGAGACCCCTTTGTGCGGGCTGAGCATCGGCATCCCGCGCTGCTCCAGCACTTCGCCGATGGCGCGGTGCGCCTCCAGAAATGCGGCGTCCGTGTGGGGACTGGCGGCGGCGTCAGAATTAGCGATCGTGATCAGACCGAACGGCTGGCGCGCGGTGACGCACGGCCGCGTATTGGTGGACGTAAAAGCCCACTCCATCGGATCGTAGAGGCTGTTGTATGTGAATGCATACCCGTGCGGCCACCGGTTCACCGTGATGGCGATGATGTCTTGCGACGGATCGAATCCGCCGGGACCCAGAATGCGCGCGAGCTGATCGCGTATATTTCGCTCGAATACTTCGAACGGCGTGCTAAGCAACTCGGCGCGGCCCATCCGGAATTGGTCGTTCTTGGCTTTGCCCGGAGCGCAGGGAGCACGAACCAGGTGAACCACAATCGGATCTTCGGGCGAATCGGCATGTTTCAAATCGCCCAGGCTGGCTGCTTCGGCGAGCGACACGCTGGAATGATACATCGTAGGCGTATTGACGTTGTTGATGCCCAGCTTTTCAAACGCCTTCCAATTTCGAATGGCGACGCTGGTGTAGACCAGCGGACCCTTTATTCCGTACGCCAGCGCCTCTTTCTGTTTCGCCGGAAGCTCCGGCGCCAGATACGGAATGAACATGTTCCAGCAAGCCATCACACACGCGCCGCCGTGCACCTGATAGGTCTTGCCATCTTTGACGTAGCTGACCGCCACGCCCTTGGGATTTTGCAGAGCTCCATCGTGACGCACATTGACCACCGTGCTGCTGAGGCGAATGCGCGCGGATTGCCCCGCCCGGTCGAGCACCGCGTAGTTGACTCGCGCCGATCCCGAATCTTCCATGGTCTTGCCCGGCACGGCCTCGGGAATGAGCCAACGGACCAACAAACGCGCGATGGTCGCGTTGCCATCCGGAAAGTGGGCGGCGCTGCCGCCCAGCCGCGATTGCTTTTGCCTTCCATGCTGACCGCCGGGAAGATCGGCCAGTACTCCTTCGGGCGTCGGATCGAGATTCATGCCGGCGAAGCCCGGATAGTTCATGTTCCAGCAGTACAATGCCGGTACAGCATCCGCACCCATGCAGAACAAGCCATGCGTGCGAGTGTGAAAGAACCACAAGGCCTGTTTATCGACCTTCGCGATATTGAGCAGAAAGTCGTCGTAGCTGATCTTGGCCAACCGCGCCTTCTTCTCGGCAGAGGAAAGCCCCGGCATGTAGTCGGGCTGCTTGGGATCGTAAAGCCGCAGAACATCCTCACGAGCTTTCGCCGAGAGTGGCGTCTTGTCCAAGAACTCGGCCGGCATCGGTGCGCCGCCTCCGCTGCTTCGGGCGCCCGTGAGCACCAGGCGATCCGATCCCCAGGTTTCCTTATCGAAGAAGTACGCGCCTCCAAGACCGAGCCTCTGGTAAAGCTGGCGGTTTTTCTGGTTCGATTTTTCGTAGCGTTCAAGATCGATGCCCACATCGGCAAGAAGCTGTCGGGCAGGCGCGTTGTAGAAATTCGGCGATTCGATATTGAGCGTGCCGCCGTTGAGCGCCAGCGTACGGCCCTGGTATTGAAACTCGTTGCGCTTGGCATGGCCGCCGAAATCGTCGTGGTTGTCAAGAATCAGAACGCTGGCGGTTCGTCCCATATTCTTCTGGAAGTAATGGGCCGCCGCCAGGCCGCTCATCCCCGCGCCAACCACAATCAGATCGTAAGTCTCGCCGGTATTGATTGCGCCGGAGAAGTCCCATTGCTTTTTGTCGCGCAAGCTGTGGGCGACCTCGAACGAGCCGTCATGGCTGCCGCGCAGGCCGGTACGAAGCGGGGGGTACACTTCGGGCGAGGCTTGAGCATATGCCTGGGGAACCAGCAGAGCACCGATCCCGACGCCTACACCGTTGATGAAATCGCGGCGCGCGATTGGCCGGTCCATTCCAACAAGCTTACATGAACGTGATGCGGCGATGTGATAGAGTAAGAAACATCCCAGGAGGCGCATGAAAACGACATTTTTTGCTTTAGCCACCTGCCTTGTCGCAGCCGGTTTGCATGCTGAAACTAATGATGCGGGCACATGGAACAGCAAGGGTGCTGCCGCGTACCTCGATCAAAGATCCAGTTGGTGGATCACCTGGCCGTCGGCCGCGCGCGATCACGACACCTTCTGTATTTCCTGTCACACCGCGCTGCCGTATGCGCTCGGCCGGCCGGCCCTGCGGGCCGCGCTTAACGAACAAGGTCCTTCGGCCAACGAGCAGCAACTTCTAGACAACGTGAAGAAACGTGTGCGGCTTTGGTCGGAGGTTCTGCCGTTCTATAACGACGAGAAGAACGGCGCCCCGAAGACTGCCGAGGCTCGCGGGACCGAAGTGGTTCTCAACGCGCTGATTCTTGCCAGCTACGAGGGGCGCGACGGGAAGCTCAGCGATGATGCCCGCCTGGCCTTGGACAATATGTGGGGGCTTCAACTGAAGACCGGCGAAAAGAAGGGTGCGTGGACCTGGCTGAACTTCCACAACGAACCCTGGGAAGCGGATGACTCGCAGTTCTGGGGTGCGACGCTCGGGGCCCTCGCCATCGGGAACACGCCGAAGGATTATCGGTCAACACCAGCTGTTCAGGAAAATCTGAAATTGCTTACTGAATACCTTCAGCATGAACAGGCTGATCAATCGTTGGTGAATCGGACTTTCTTGCTTTGGGCCTCCACCAAGCTTCCGAATCTACTGACGCCTAAACAGCAGAAGTCGATTGTCGATGAACTGCTCAGCAAGCAGCAGGAAGATGGCGGCTGGAGCACGACTTCGATCGTGATCGCAACGTGGAAGCGAAGAGACGGGACGGCGCTGGAGACGAAAAGCGACGGCTATGGCACGGGCCTGGTTTCGTTCGTTCTAGAACGCGCCGGCGTATCGCGAAGCGATACCCACATGAAAAAGGCGCTAGGCTGGCTGGCGCAAAATCAAGATAAGTCGGAGGGTCAGTGGCGCGCGACTTCGATGAACAAACAGCGGGATCCCGCTTCCGATGCCGGGCGTTTCATGAGCGATGCCGCAACCGCCTACGCGGTTTTGGCACTTACGGATAGCAAGTAAGTCAGGGGCCAGCCGTCGGCAGGACAATCATCCCGGCGCCCGTGACGTCATTATTCAAGTCCCAGGTGCGTTCGTACTTTAGCGTCGCCGCATCGTAAACTTCGATCTCGTATCCGGCGCCGTAAATGTACAGCTTCTTGCCGTCGCCGGCCATGCCGAAGCTGAAGCGCGAACGACAGGGAACTTCCATGGTGCTGGTGACGGTGTTCCGTCCCAGATCGAAAGCCCAAAACTCGCAGCGCTTGGTCCCCAGGTTCCCAGTAGTGATGACGGTGTAGGCGTTCTTTTTATCCGGCGCGACCTGTAGCCCGGCCATGCCCGCTGGCGAAGGACCAATGGGCGTGAAGTCGACATGCCGGGTGCTCAGATCAAAGCGGGCGATCCCGAACATGCGATTGTGGACGACCGGGTCGGCGGCGTTGAATAGGGAAATGTGCTGGCCCGGCTCGCCGATGGAATCGAGCAGGCCGCCGAATCCTACATTTTCCATGTCGGCGAAATCGGGTCTGGCGAGATCGAGGCGATCGACTACCTTGAAGTCATCGGCGTTCAAGATGATGACCTTGTCGCGGAATTGGTATAGGTATTTCCCGTCCGGCGAAATCTCAAATGCGGCCCGGCCATAATAGCCGGAGTTCGCATTTTCATCTTCTTTCGCGATGTCGATCGTCTTCACGATCTTCTGTTGCGCCAGATCGATCACTGTGTACTTAAGCTTGCCGATCTCGTATCGATCGTTGAGCTTATTCATCTCCGTGGTGACGGTATAGAAGAGCTTGCCCTGGGGGTCGGGAACGCCGCCGTTGAAACGGTAACGTTTAGTGGGAGTGTTCAGCACAAAATGATTGGTCACTTTGCGGGTGGCGACGTCAATCACTTCCAGGCCGCTATGATCGTTGGTGGTGACGTAGATCGTCTTGCGATCGAGCGACAGCCGCATGCTGGTGGGCAGGCCGGTGACCAGTGGGATCTTTTCAACCACCTGTCCCTTGCCTTCATCGAACACGATGACGGAGTCGGGATACGCGCCCATAAAAATTGTGGCGCCCGGCGCGGCGGCACACGACAACGCGAGTATGGAAAGCAGTGTCTTCATAAAAAGGCTATGGAAAAACGAGATCGAGATTGCGCCAGTCCTTGGTGGCGGCTGCGCATTTGCTGGCCCAATCGGGATAATTGTTGAGATGGTCGGGCACTTGTGCCGGCCAGAAGCAGGTGACGTAGCAATCGTAGATATCGCGCTCGACAGGCTGGCAAAGTCCGGCCGTGCCGCCGGCCGAATCCACTTCCCAGCCGGGAGAGAACGACAACGAGCAGCCCATCGGGATATGGGGCTTGGGCGGCTGAGGCGCGGGATTCTGGAGCGCGACAACGTCGTCCGGGTTGGGCTGCGCGATTTGGCCGACGATGCGGCTGGCTTTCTGATTCAAGGGTCGCAGGTGCTTCATGAGATTGCCT
This sequence comes from Bryobacteraceae bacterium, assembly GCA_035569875.1. GTDB lineage: Bacteria > Acidobacteriota > Terriglobia > Bryobacterales > Bryobacteraceae > Palsa-89. The sequence goes on along the minus strand of DATMMD010000131.1, from coordinate 30,712 downwards.
TCCTTTCGGCAAAAACTCTGAGAAACTCAGGATTGTGGGCGCTAATCGCGCCATAAATTTGCAGACAGGTATCGGTCCAGTCGCGGATCCAATCGCAGTAGTGCAGATTGGGATGGCCGGTATCGCCATAGCGCACGTAGGCCTCATGATGACAGCCGCCGGCGCACAACGGCCGAGCCCAGCAGGTATGGCAATCGTATTTTGAATTGATGTGCCCGCGCTGCAGAAAATCCTTCTGCTTTTCGCGATCGATGCCGGTAGAGATGTGACCGAGCGCGTGGGTGTCGGAATCGACAAACCGATGGCAGGGCGCGATGTCGCCCGAAGGTCCGACTCCGACCAAACCGAGCGCCGCCCCGCAGGGATGCGATTTATTGACGCCCTGGCACAACTCGGAAAGAGTATCGCTTACATTCGAGAAGCCGTGCATTTCGCCGCGTAGCGCATATTCCAAATACTCGTCGGCCAGGACATGAAACTGCGCGAGCACATCATCCATGCCGCGCTCGTTGATGGCGTACAGCCGGTCAGGCGAGGTGGTGACTGGCGCGAACCCGACCTCGTGGAAACCCAGATCGTTCTTCAAGTGGCGGAAGATCTTGACAACGTCAGTGACACCCTTAGTCAGGGTGACGCGCGCGGTAATCGGACGAGTGCGATGATTTTCGATCAATGCGCGAACGCGGGGCGCGATGATGTCGTAACTGCCGCGCCCATTCGCGAAGACGCGGAGTTTGTCATGTAACTCAGGCGGGCCGTCCATGCTGACCGTAACGCCGATCCTATTATCGGAGAGAAACTCGATGATGGCGGGCGTCAGCAGCGTGGCATTAGTGGTCAGGCTAAAATCGATCGACCGGCCTTGACTGGCGGCCCGGTCGTGGGCATAAGTGACTACTCGCTTCAACAGCGGAAAGTTCATCAGGGTCTCGCCGCCGAAGAAGGTGATGTGCACGGTGCGCCGCCCGGCCGATTGCTCCAGCAGAAAATCCACCGAGGCTTGGGCCGTTTCGTAATCCATGAATTTCGGCTTGCCCTCGGGCGTCGCGACTTTATCTTCGCCGAATTCGTAACAGTACTGGCAGGAGAGATTGCACTGGTTAGTCAGATTCAGGACCAGAGTCTGGAGCGGAAAATCGGCAGGCGCCTCCTGCAGCGGTTCGGGCGCAAAATTCCCGGACACTATGACGCGGGTTTGGTGTAGCTCCCCTATCAGTTCTTGCGCGTCGGCAACAGGGAAGCCATGGGCCGCAAGATCGGCGACTAACTCCTCTTCAGAGGCCTCGCCCTGAGACAGTCGATCGATCAACATTTCGGCGGCGCCGTCTAACTCGAAGATGGCCCCGGCGGGGACCAGATAGAGAAAGCGCCGGTTTCGCGCGGAGAACGAATGAAATTCTCCGAGGCGATAAACACGTGTGTCAACAGCGATCACTTAGTAACCTCCGGCTGATCCCAGTGAATGTACATCGGAACCGTGACGACCAGATAAGACCGGCCGGAGATCGGCTTGCCTTCTTTATCTTTTTCGTTCTTGGCGGTGGCGACCACCCATACATCGCCGTAGTTGTTGCGGCTAAACTTCCGTTTGGGATTGGGTCCATCGAGGGCGGGCGTGAACAGACCGGTCGGGCTGAGAGTTCCCACAAAGTCTTTGTCGTCGTCGCCATACACCGAAAGATATTCTTCAACCGACCACGTGACATCGATAGGGCCAAGCTCGACATCATCGGCGGTATGCGACTTGTCGTCCGCGCCGCGCTGGTAAGCGACCGCGTCGAACTGCTCGTATCCTTTGGGATGAACATCGCTACCCAAGCGCGCCAGCGCAGTTTCGGGGAGCACCTTAATATAGTCGACGCGATCATAGACCGCGATGGCGTTCTCGAGCACCGAACGCCGGAAGGCGACATCGCGCTTGCCGGGGACAGCATTTGCGGCGACATCAACTTCGGCGACGACTTCGCCCGGAGTATGCGACACGATGCGCTTGACGGTGACGCCGGAGCCAAGGTCCAAATCGGCCGGCGCGACTTGGGCGGGCAGATTATCTCCGATCAAGCGGACGCGATTCGCCTGTGAACCGAGCTTAAACATAGTTCGATCCACGCCGATCAGCGTTGGCTCGGCCGAGGCCCGGACCATCTTCACGTCGGCGCCAAACTCCTGGTATTCACCAAAGAACCAGCGGCCCTGCGCCCAAAGTTGATCGGGCGAGATCCACATGGCTTCGCGCATTTCCTTATTGATGTCGTCCGGTTGAGAACCGGCAGGGGTCGAGCCTTTCGATCGCCCGCGCCAGGAATATCCGGCGTAGACCAATCCTTGACCGGTGCGGGAGAGCGTAGAGCCATCCTTCACCGACTGCAGTTTGACGCGCGTTTGGAACTCGTCATCGGCCGCACCGGGCTCCATAACCATCTCGCCATAATATTTGCCCCGGCCAGGGATATTGGCGGTAATTAGCCAACGGCCGGCGAGTTTAGGCGCGCGCATTCGGGCTTGCCAAGAAGACCACTCGGGGGTGTGCAGGGGAGCAGTTTTCGCCAGATAGTCGATGCTCTGATCCACTAGCGGTGGAGCGTCTCCAGCGGCCCCGGGAATCAAAGCAGCATTGCCGCCGCCTCCGAAAAATCCGGTGCGAAAAGCCACGTCGGCCTGCGCATACAGGAAGACGTGCATGTTGGTGAGCAGCTTCCAATCTTCTTTCGAGCGGCGCCAGGAAAGGCCGCGGCCGAGGGGATGACATCCCATGCAGGTTGTTTGGACGGCTGGAGTGGGGACTGGTTCGTCTTGGATGCGATGCTCCGGCATGTACATCACGGTCTTGGCTTCTTCGGGCGCGAGGCCATGGTGGGTACTGAGATATTTCACGACCGAACGTGCTTCGACCGGCGAGATGGTCAGCCCGTTCAGGCGCACCATTCGCTTGATGGCTTCTTCCCAGCCTTCGGGTGTAGTGCGTTCCCAGGAGATGCGCGAAAGATTCCCCTTGTCATCCTTGGTGTGGCAGGTTCCACACTTTGCGATCACGAGCGGATCGGTGACAGGGATGCCCTCTTCGGGCTTCTCTTCGGCCACGGAAGGCCTCGGTACCTGATTGCCGTTGCGTTGCGCCTGCACGGGCAGCATCGCGAACAATACTGCGATGGCGCCGCAGAGACCTACCTTAATCATCACACTCGCTCCTTGGCTACTACACTGTTTTACAACACTATCCTGTTTTATACAAATCGTCTTAGAAGGTAAGCCGCCCGCCAAGCTGGATGGCGCGAGGGCCGGTGTCCTCAGCGGTCTGCAAATTGCCGATGGTGCCGAAGGCCGCGGTACCCAAGCTCAGATTAGGCACGCCGTAATTGGGATGGTTAAAGAGGTTCGCCGCCGACGCGCCAATTCTCAGCGCCAGACGCTCCTTGTACTTGAACGTTCGATAAATCGAAAGCGAGACTTCTTGTGTTCCGGGTCCGACAATTGAGCCGACTGCGGAATTACCGAAGCGGCCGATGTTATCCGGAGGCAGCGCGAAGGCGTTGGGGTTGACCCAATTATTGATGCTCTTGTTGGTGGGATAGATAGGAACGCCCTTGACGATGTCAGCGCGCGGATCTCCGCCGTCAAACGAGTTGTCGAAGTTGGTTCCCGATGGATCAGTTCCCGGCGCGGTTACGGTCAGATAAGGTCCGGTCTGAAACAGAAGCCTGCCAGCCACTTCCCATCCACCGACCACTTGATTGACCATTCGATTACCGGTATGGCTAGAGGTTTCATACAAAAAGTTCGCAATGACACGATGGTTGCGAGTGAAAGGCACGCGCCCGTAATCCAGATTGGGATTGTAGAAGTCGCTGGTCTGTCCGCCGCCCTCACCAACGAAGGACGTCGGGTTGAACCCACCTGCGTTGGACAGGTTCTTGGCATGGTTATAGCTGAACTGGAACTGGAGGCCCTTGGAGAAGCGCTTGTTCACGGAGACAGTGAACGATTCGTAGTTGCTTCTGCCGCCATTCTCCACGTTTACCAGGGAATCCCAGATCGGGTAGGGAGAATTTAAGCTAGCCTTCGCAAATCCAATGGTATTGGCCGGCACCTGGTCGGGATTGGTGGTCAGAGATAAATCGTTTCCATGGCTGCCATCATAGGAGACACGGATACCAGTTTGAAAGCCGAGGTCCCGCTCGATGGTGAAATTCCACTGTTGGACGTACGGGTCTTTATAGTGGAGCGCGTAGGAAAGATCGAAGTCCTGCGTTCCCGGCTGAGCGAGATTGGAAGGAAATGGATACGGGAACGTAAATTGGGCCTTGCCGCCCTTGATGGAATTAGTGAAACTTGCTACGTCACTCGCCTCCACAGCCCATGACGAAAGGATCAGGTAGCCTAGCGGAGAGTCGATGAATTTTCCGTAGCCGCCGCGGATTACGGTCTTGCCGTCAGCAGTGACGCGCCAGGCAAAGCCAATGCGCGGGGCAAAGTCGGTCTTCTGCGAATAACGCAAACTATCGGGAATACCGGCCTGGCTCGCGGTCAGAATGGGTGTCGGGTAAATCGAGCCGGCGAATCCGGGGTTGACCAAGTTAATGCCTTCATTGGGGACCGCAACCGCGCCGTGAACCACCGACCCGTCGAGACCGGTATAGTAACCCGGCAGGAACGCCGCAACGTTGTGGTTGTGGTCTTGGAACATGGGGTGATATTCATAGCGCATACCGAAGTTCAGGGTGAGGCGCGGAGTCACCTTCCAATCATCCTGCGCATAGGCGGCATAAGCGCTGCCGTACGCATTCGTATCCGGACTGGTAACGGTGGCGATGGTGTCGCTGCTCGGAACTCCCTGCAGAAAAGCCGCGTAAGGATTCCCGATGGTGGACCCGATGACGGAATTGGTGAAATTATAGCGGCCCAGCCACAAGCTATCGAAAACGGAGGTGTAGAGCGCTGTAAGGTAGCGATAATCCGCGCCGACTTTGACGGTGTGCTTTCCCGACGTATAGGTAACGTTGTCGAGGAACTGATAGGTTTGAGTCTGCTGGCGATTGGAGCCAAGGCCACCCGTCCGTTGGAAACCAGCAATCCGAACGTTCGGAGTAGTGCTAACGTTCTGGAGGGATGTTTGGCTCTGTGTAATATAGGGATTCAATCCCAGTTCGCTTTCAATGGTGCCACCCGAGATTCCATAGCTTTGAATTTGGTGCAGACCGGTCCAGCCAGCTCGAAACTCGTTCACCAGATGCGGGCCAATGACCCAGTTGTGTGCGCCGGTCAGGCTCCAGTAGTGCTGCGGAAGCAAAACCGCACCGCCAAGAGCCGTTCCATTGAGGCTGGTCGGGTTCGTGGTGCCGCTCGGCAAGAGCTGATTCTGCCGCTCCTTATAAGTGAAGCGGGCAAAGACCTGCTGCTTGGAGGTGATGTTTTGATCGAGGCGGACGTCGCCCTGATCGCTGCTGATGGGCGTGGGGAAGTTCTGCACGTAGTTGTTGACGATGGAGTTGGCGGGTCCCGAGTTCGGCAGAGGGAACAAATACTTTTGAACCCCTAGGGACACGGGACTGATGGCGCTCATCGGGATTTGTTTATTGGGAAATGGATTGCCGTTGAGATCCGCGACTGTGCCTGGATAAACCGAGAGATCGCCACTTCGCAACGCCAACGAGGGTACGTTTTCCACTAAGACCTGCTGAAACGGCAGGCGGAGCGCCTCAAAATCCGCGAAGAAGAAGGTCCTGTCCTTGCCACTGTAGAGCTTAGGAATGGAAATCGGGCCGCCCAAGAAAGCTCCAAAATCATTCATGATCAGCTTGGGAACCGTAGCACTAAAGGTATTACGAGCGGCGAAAGCGGCGTTCTGGTGATTCTCGAAGACTCCGCCATGATACTGATTACTGCCGCCTTTGGAGATGGTGGTAACGTCGCTGATGCCGCCGAATTCCGCGGTGTTGTTGATCTCGCTGACACGGATCTCGGCGATTCCATCAAACGCGGGAAAGAGCTCGGTTAGGGGAGCGCTATTCCTGGGACTCATGGTACTGATGCCATCGATGCTCATGGACAGCATGTCGATGTTCGCTCCGGCGACCGAGATATTACCGCTGTTGTCGGTCTCCACGCCGGGTTGCGTGGTCAGTGTGGCGAACGCGCTAGTTGAACCGGAAGCCCGCGAGCTGAGCGCAACGGGAAGATCGATCAACTCCCGGCCGAGCTTGGTTTCAGAGATACTCGAAACCTCGGTGTTGATGGGAGCCTCGGCTTGCACATTTACTTCCACTGCTTGAGCCTGCGACGCTAGCGTCATCGCGCCGTCGACGCGAACCGTTTGTCGCGAGAGAAGCTGGAGGTTGGCGTGGGTGACTTTCTGGAAGCCGGTCGTCTCCATGGTCATTTCGTAGTTTCCGGGCTCGAGATTGACCACGGTATAATCGCCGTTCGAATCCGTGGTCGCGGTTCGCGTAGCACCAGTGCCAAGGTTCTTGATGGTTACAGTACAGCCGGCGACCACGGCGCCGGACGGATCTTTGACCGTACCTACAAACTCGCCGAAAGTGGACTGAGCCGGGCTGATAACGGTTAAAAGTTGCAAGACCGCGACCAGGACAGCGTAAAAGCACACTGTGGCCGACAAACGACCTAGCTTGTTTGCAATAGCAGTGGAAACCATTTTGAAAACACCCTCTCCAAACTATCTGTTAAAAAACTCAGACAACTCTTGTTACGGCGTGACACCAGTCACACCGAAAAAATGAATGCTGTAAGAGAATTTCGAAAAGAGCGGCGGCTTGGGCGTCTACCTCGAAACAGCGTGCGGGCTCCGAAACCCGAACAACGACGAGGTCGTTCATAATCTTACCACCCCACGTCCCATTCGACACTTAGAATGAGCCGTCAGAAATCAACCAGTACGGATCAAAGGTTGAAAGAGTATATCCCGATTCACACTGACGTGTCAACGAAAAATTACAAATTGGAAAACGATGCTGCGCCGATGGCTTGGCCGCTGAATTTGGTGTCGGCAGCAGCATGACTCAGCGCGGACGCCGAGGGTTGAGTCCTTTCAAAACAGGATGATTTCCCACAATGTCCGGCGGGTCGCCCATGGGCGACCCGCAAAGGGATACAAGCGCCCTCGGGCAAGATGTCACAATAGTCGGATATGCCAGACGTATCCACATCCAACGCGACGGCGACGCAGGTCGCCAGCAAGTCGGCCAAGCGCGATATTGCGACATCTATTCATCCGTACACGAACTTAAAAGCGCACGAGACCGAAGGGCCGCTAGTCATCACGGAGGGTGATGGTGTTTTCGTGCGCGACGAAAACGGCAAGAGCTATTTGGAAGGACTGGCGGGCCTGTGGTGCGCGAGCCTCGGATTTTCCGAGCGTCGATTGGCCGAGGCGGCCTACCAGCAGATGCTCAAGCTACCCTTCTATCACACCTTCGCGCACAAGGCGCACGATATCGGCATCGAACTGGCGGAGAAACTTCTCAGTATCGCGCCGGTCCCGATGGCCAAAGTCTTTTTCGTTAATTCGGGATCGGAAGCCAACGATACCGTAGTGAAGCTGGTCTGGTATTACAACAACGCGCTTGGACGTCCGCAGAAGAAGAAGATTATCAGCCGCGTCAAGGCGTATCATGGCGTGACTGTCGCAAGCGCCAGCTTGACGGGGCTGCCGAATAATCATCGGGACTTCGATTTGCCGATTACCAACATCCTGCATGTCGACTGCCCTCACTTTTATCGTTTCGGGCAACCCGGCGAAACCGAGGAGGCGTTCGCGAGCCGCCTGGCGGAATCGTTGGAGCAGCGCATTTTGAGTGAGGGCCCCGAGACGGTGGCTGCAATGATCGGCGAACCAATCATGGGAGCGGGGGGCGTGCTGCTCCCGCCGGCCACTTATTGGGAAAAGGTCCAGGCAGTACTAAAAAAGTACGACGTTATGCTGATTGCCGATGAGGTGATCTGCGGCTTCGGGCGGACCGGCAACATGTGGGGAAGCACCACTTATGGTCTCAAGCCCGACATGGTGGCCTGCGCCAAGGCGCTGTCCGCGAGCTATATGCCGATCGGGGCGGTCATGGTTTCGGCGAATATCTATGACGCCTTAGTGAAGCAGTCGGAAAAGATCGGCGTATTTGCTCACGGCTTTACTTACAGTGGGCACCCGGTGACATCGGCGGTTGCGCTCGAGACTTTGAAGATCTATGAAGAGCGGGACCTGATTTCGCATGTTCGTGAAGTTGCACCTCGGATGCAGAGCTGGCTGCGGCGCTTCCAGGATCATTCGCTGGTGGGCGAGGTGCGCGGAATCGGATTAATCGGCGCTATTGAACTGGTGGCCAACAAGGCTGCCAAGACGCCCTTCGATACTAAAGCGGGCGTGGGCGGATTTCTTGCGAAGCGCGCCCAGCATCACGGCCTCATCATCCGGCCCCTTGGTGACACGATTGCATTCTGCCCGCCGCTGATCATCAAAGAGGACGAAATCGATTTGATGTTCGAGCGGTTCTCGCGTGCGCTCGACGACACGGCGGAGATGGTCCGCGAAAGGGGCTTGGCCAGCCAGTAAGCCGGCAGGCTGGGTTTGGTGTCGCGCAGGATCTCCAGAATCGAGCGGCGATCATCGGCCGAGAGGTTTGCGAACTTCCGGACTTCGCGATTGCCGGTCAAGATATCGTAGAGCCGCTGGTAAATGCGGTCGCGAATTTGATCTGGAAGCGCGTCGAATTGCGCGCTATAAATCAAGTAACTCAGCGGATAACGGAACAAACGCTTCTGAAGATCAAAATCTCGAAGCGAGCGTCCTTTTGAATCACGCGGGCCGCGCTCCGGAAACGTCTTAGTGAAGGACGAGACACCTTCGATGGGCTCCTTCAACGGGACCTCGTCCACGAAGAGCATGTAAGTCACCAGCACTTCAATGTCGGCGGCGAGTTGGAGAGGAGTGGGATCGTCTGTCTGGGCGTCGTGCTGGGTGGCGTGTTGGATGATTCGCGCCTCCCAGCCCACACGCGTGAAGTAGTTGATCATCTGGGTCTGATGCTCGAAAGTCATAAGGGCCACGATGTCACTTACGGTGCTCAGATAGCCGGCGGGCGTAAACCGTCCGATTAAGTTGATCAGGTTCTGCTGCCTGGCATCGGTATCGAGGACCTCGGGCTCGGCCGGATTCGACGCCACGGCGTTGGCCCGATCGAGTTGCTCGCCGCGCTTGGCGTTGACGTACCAGCCTCCCCAGCGATCTTTGAAGGGTGTGCGCTGGTCGGTAATGATCGCGCCGTCGCGTTGCGGCACTCCCAAGGGACTGGGAAAAACGGAGCCAACAAATGCGCCGGGCACGCCGAGCGTCGCGGGTCCCTGGTGGCACTTCAAACACACGTCGCGGCGGGTAAGAGACGGCGCGCCGGACTTATCGATATTGAAGGTGTAGAAGACCGTTCCTCGTTTGGGATCGGTCCCCGCCACTTCGAACCCTTCACCGCCTCGAACGTAGCCCACAGCGACATCGTCAGAAAAGTATATCGCTCGCGGGTTCGAGGGGGAAATCGTCGGCGCTTGAAAACTGGTTTTTGAAAATACCAGGGCCTGCGAATCGATTTTGATGCCGAGATGTTCCAGCAGACTCGCCAGATATCCCGAGGCGTCGCCGCGCGATACGAGCTTCACGCTTCCACTCTGAAGCAGCTTAGCGAGGCGAGTTACCGGATCGTCGAGCGGTCCTTGAAAATACTGGATGGCCGGGTGGCCGGCCGGGATGGCGGGGAGATATTCCTGCGCCCGGCCAGATGGGCATACGAACAACGTGCAACCGAGAAGCAGGACTTGTTTGGCCGGCATGCTCTTCCCCCAGCTATTTTACGACCTGAGTGGAGCTCGCCTGCAAAGAACTCCGGTAGACTAGATTCAAACATTGCTTATGGATCAATCCAAGATTCGAGCCTGGTATGCGCATCGCCAGGGCCTGGATGGAAGCTTGGACCGCAAATCCGCGGCCGAAGTCTTAGGGCGAACCGGCTGGGCGCGATCGGTGGGTGGCACCGGTCCTTACCTGACGCTTTTTTCGCGCGCGGGATTGAGCCGGGAAGAAGTGGACGCTTCCGTCGCGAGGCTGGAGATTCACGAACTTCCGAGCGCGCGCGGATGCACGTATGTCTTGCCCGCCAGCGACTTCGCTCTCGGCCTGACGGTCGGCCATGGTTTCAGCGATGAGATGAAGATCGCCGAGAAACTAGGCGTCACGGAAAAGGAGATCGATAAGCTGTGCGGCGCGGTGATCGCGGCGCTCGCCAGGGAGCCGCTCGATCCGGAAGGGCTGCGGGAGGCGACCGGAAGAGTTGTTCGAAATTTGGGGTCGGCAGGGCAAAAGAAGGGCCTCACCACTACCCTGCCTGTGGCGCTGGGAAGGCTGCAGGCGAGCGGAGATATCCGAAGGATTCCGATCAATGGGCGGCTTGATCAGCAACGGTACAAATATACGCTGTGGCGGCCGAATCCATTGCGCGGTTTCCAGCTCCCGGCGGAGGAAGCTTACACCCAGCTTGCACGGCGATTCTTTTCCTGGATCGGCCCGGCCACCATCGCTGAGTTTCAGTGGTTCTCGGGACTGGGAGTAAAGGCGGCGAAGGCCGCTGTGGAGCCTCTGAAGCTAGGGCCGCTCAAGACCAGTGATGATCGCTTGTTGTTGCCCGATGATCGCGCGAAGCTGGAGGCCTTCAAAACACCGAAGGACCCGTATTATGTATTAGTAGCAGGGCTCGATTCTATCGTCCTGCTCCGCCGCGATCTAAAAGGAATGTTGGATCCCAAAGACATGGACCGCCAGGTTTTCGTTGATAAAGGCATGAAGCCTTTGGGCGGGCTGGCCGATCTACCAAGTCACGCGATTCTCGATCGCGGACGCGTGGTGGGGCTATGGGAATACGACACGTCCACTCATTCGATCGCCTGGTTGGCCTTCGTGAAAAAGGACCGTGCACTGCAAGAAGCAGTAGCGCGGACCGAGCAGTATGTGCGCGAACAACTGGGGGACGCGCGGTCGTTCAGCCTGGACAGCCCGAGGAGTCGCGCGCCGCGGGTGGACGCTCTTCGGAGTGCCGCCACCGGGGCTCAGTAGCAGGGTTGTCCGCGAAAATCTGCCGGCAGGAACTGAGGGGATATATGCCAGGCATAGGCCATTAGTGGTATATATTCGCCGGCGCTGCCTCCGGGGTCCCCGGGAGATCCGCTAAAGCCTTTCCCCTAGAAGCCGATATAACACCTAGGTTGCAACTAACGGAAATAGCTCCGGAGCTCGCCGACGCCGCCGACGTCCTTAGCGACCAGCTACGTGTGCATCTGCAGCGGCTCGCGGTATTCTTGCTGCCGCACGCCGAAACACTGGACCGTAAGTTCTTTTTGAAGCTTAAAAGCCGGCAATTCGAGCCGCGGGAATACGAAGCCAAGATCCGCATCGCTTTGGCGTCGCTTACTCCCTGTGCCGCGGCGCGGATTCTGGCAAGCGGACAGCCTCCTCTGAAGTTCATCGAGCAAGTGGAATACAATGGCCGCCGGCTCGCCAAGCTGAACCTGCCGCCCAGCAGCATCGTAGAGGCGCTACAAGAATATGACCGCCTGTTGACGCCCATGCTGCGTAAGCTGCTGCCCAACGAATACGCGAATTTTCAGTGGGTGCGCGAGCAGCTTCATTTTTGCGTCATTCTCACTCTGAACAACGCCTACTATCAGGTTCGCGAAGCGGAAACACAGGCCTTTTACGAGCTGTTCCGCGTGGAGCTGGAGTCCCGCAACCTGGATGAACTGTTGCGCCGGTTCCTGGAAGCTCTAGTGCAGGTTTGCCAGGCTGACGCAGGCCGCTTGTATCTGCTGAACGATCCGCGAAGCGCCTGGGTGCTGCGCGCCAAGGCGGAAACTCGAGCGCTGAACGAACCGACGGTCATCGAGGTCCGGAACACCCCGGCCAAGCTGAAGATGCTGTCCAGTTCCCGGCAAATTCATACTCGAAACGGTAGCGGGCATCTGCTGCTGGAGCCCGGTTGGAAGGACCATTTTCAGACCTGCTGGTCCATTCCGTTAACAGCCGGTGGGCGAACAGCAGGGGTCATGCAGTTTGCCTTTTCAAAACCGTACGAATGGCTGCCGCGTGAACAGGAGCTGCTGGCGGCGGCGGCCGAGCGTTGTCTGATGGCGGCCGACAAGGCCCGGCTGATGGAGGATTTGGCGGCCAGCGAAGAGCAGATCCGGCAGTTGGCGGAGCACATGTTGCACGTCGAGGAAATGGAACGCCGTCGCATCAGCCGCGAACTCCACGACGAGGCCGGCCAGTCGCTGTTGTGCATCCGGCTGCAGATAGAGCTGGTGGAGAATTCGATCCCGCCCGAGCATTCCGAATGGATCGGCAAGCTGAAAGAGGCCCGGGACCTGACTGAGCGGACCATTTTGGAGATGCGGCGCTTGATTGCGGCTTTGAGTCCGGCGGTGCTGGAACAGCTCGGCTTGGGCGCGGCTCTACGGCAACTGGTCAACCGCTTTCGCAGGTTACATCCTATCCGGGTCCGTCTGCTGTTAAGCCGGCTGCGCAGGCTCCCGCAATATACGGAAATTATTGTTTATAGGCTAGTTCAGGAATGCTGCAACAACATCGCCAAGCATTCGGGCGCCTCCAGCGTAAACATTTCGGTTAGTTCCGCCGATGGATGGGTAAGACTGGCCGTTGAGGATAACGGAGTCGGCTTTAAGGTAGAAGAGGCGCTGGCCCGGAGAGATTCTTTTGGCCTTTCCGGCATGAGGGAGCGCGTTGCCCTGCTCGGCGGTAGGTTTGAAATTAAGAGCCATCCCAGCATAGGGCCTGGTAGCGGGAACTCGCAGTCCGACCGGAGGAAAAAAGGCCGCGGAACGAAAATTTCGATCACTCTTCCCGTAGCGAAAGAGCCACCTTCGTTCGGTTTGATCGAGCCGATCCGAGCAAAACCGATCGGTACGAAGAATGGACGGAAAATGAGGGCCGTCGGAGAGTGATCTGACAGCTTCCCAGCCTGTAGGTTGGAGAGCGGAGTCATAGAAAGGGATCTAAGAGAGATTCGGGCAAAACGTTATGGCAAAGACTCGCATCATGCTGGCGGACGATCACACACTTTTCCGCCAAGGCATCAGAACGCTAATATCCGCGGAGTCGGATATGGAAGTGGTCGGAGAAGCTTCGAACGGCGGAGATGCCGTCGAGAAAGCTGCCGAAGTTCGGCCGGACGTGGTGCTGATGGACATCGGCATGCCCGGTCTCAGCAGCTTTGAAGCCACCCGCCAAATCAAGAAGAACCGGCCTGAGACCAAAGTTCTGTTTCTCACCATGTATGACGATGAAGATTACCTGGTGGAAGGCATGGAAGTGGGCGCCAGCGGCTATGTCCTCAAGGACAGCCCTTCGGCGCAGCTAGTCGCTGCGGTTCGCGACATCTGCCGGGGTGGAAGCTATCTCAGCCCGCGCATGCTGTCTCAGTTGGTGGACGATTTCCGCTCCAGAATTAAATCGGCCAATCGCCTGCCCCGCTTTGCCACGCTGACTACGCGCGAGCGCGAAGTTCTCAAGATGCTGGCCGAAGGCAATTCCGTGAAGGAAATCGCCTGCGACCTGAACCTGAGCGTCAAGACCGTCGAAGCTCACAAATTTAACCTGATGCGTAAGCTGGATATTCACAACAAAGCGCAGCTGGTGCAGTACGCGATCCAGAAGAAGATCATCAAGATCCCGAACCTGGTCTAATTGAGCTTGCTTTAACAGGCTATTCTGGTTCCAGAGTGAACCGGAACATACTTACAGTCCCCGTTCAAAGGTTCGAAGGCGATTCGTCCGCTTCCTTCCAGGACCTGCTGGCCGTCGAAGAACCCCTCGAGATTCGCCTAGGAGATAAGACCATCTCCATCACCATGCGGACGCCCGGACAGGATGCGGAACTCGCGGCTGGATTCTTGTTCACCGAGGGCATTCTCGAGGGGCCGCACCAGATCCTGGATATCCAACATGCCAAGAATTCGATCGCGGTTCAGATCAACCCGGATGTGGAAGTCGATTTCGAGCGGCTCCAACGGAACTTCTACACTACATCCAGCTGCGGCGTGTGCGGTAAGGCTTCGATTGAGGCGCTGCGGATGCAAGGCTGTCCAGTGTTGCCCCGAAGCTCGACGGCAATGGATGCCACGTTGATTCACGGGCTCCCCCAAGCCCAGCGCAACGAGCAGGCCGTGTTCCAGCGGACCGGAGGTCTGCACGCGGCGGCATTGTTCGATCTCAAGGGTAATTTGATCCTCCTGCGCGAAGATGTGGGCCGGCATAATGCGGTGGACAAGCTGATCGGAGCCGAGATGCTGGCCGGCCGCACACCGCTCTCCAACACGCTGCTGCTGGTGAGCGGCCGCGCGAGTTTCGAATTGACCCAGAAAGCACTTATGGCCGGCATTCCGATCCTGGCGGCGGTGGGCGCGCCGTCGAGTCTCGCGGTTGAGACCGCCCAGCGCTTCAACATGACCTTGCTCGGGTTCGTCCGCGATGGCCGTTTTAACATATATTCAGGAGCTGAGAGAATCCAATGAAACTGCGAATTCAAGGAAACGCTCTGCGCCTGCGGCTGAATCAGGCCGAAGTCGCCCAGTTCAGCAAGACGGGTTGCTACGAAGATTCGGTCGAGTTCAGTCCGGGAGTATGTCTTACCTACGCGCTTGAGTCCAGTAGCAGCATCCGCTGTCCAAAGGCGATCTATCGAGATGGGTCGTTACGGATTCAAGTGCCTTACCAGGCTGGGTTCGAGTGGGCCACTACGGACAAAACCGGAATCTCCGGCGGCGATCATCTCGCGATTACCGTCGAAAAGGATTTCCAATGCCTCCACGGAGACGGATCGCGCGATCCCGGCTCCTATCCGAATCCGCATGAACAGACGGCGGCCAGCCTCAAAATGGAATAGGGCGCTGAAATAATCAGCGCCCCATTGCCGCGTCGTTCGGATTCGACCCTGGAGTTGTAAAGTCTTGGTCCCCTTCTAATCGGGGTAGCTCCAAGGTGCCGTCAGAGCGATTCTATCACGAAAGTTTTTCGGCGATCGACTTGGCCTGCAGAAACTGCAGCAGATAGTCCGGGCCGCCGGCTTTTGAATCCGTACCCGACATATTGAAACCGCCGAACGGGTGAGCGCCTACCATCGCACCGGTACACTTGCGATTGATATAGAGATTGCCGACGAAAAACTGATCGCGCGCTTTCCGGATCTTCTCCGGATTTTTCGTGTAAGCGGCGCCAGTCAGCCCATACTCGGTATCGTTGGCGAGTTGAAGGGCGTGATCGAAGTCCCGCGCCTTGGTCACAGCCAGCACCGGGCCGAAGATCTCTTCCTGGAAGATGCGAGCCTTCGAATCCACGTCGGCAATTACGGTCGGAGCGATGAAATATCCGTCGCCCGGCGCGGCGGCGCCTCCTGCAATCAACCGGCCTTCCTTCTTTCCCACTTCGACATAATTCAATATGGTCTTCTGGGCGCTCTCGTTGATCACCGGACCCATGTAGTTCTCCGGCTGGTCCGACGGCCCGACTTTGAGACCCGCTACTTCGGCTTTGAGTTTTTCCAAGAACTGATCGTAAATCGCCTGATCCACGATGGCGCGCGAACAGGCCGAGCACTTCTGGCCTTGATAACCGAATGCCGAAAAAAGAACGCCCTTCACGGCGCTGTCGAGATCGGCCTCGCGGTCGACAATGATCGCATCCTTGCCGCCCATTTCGGCGATCACGCGCTTTATCCAGATTTGCCCCTTCTGAGGCTTAGCGGCGAGCTCGTTGATGCGCAGACCAACTTCCTTGGAGCCGGTGAATGCCACGAAGCGCGTCTTGGGATGCTGGACGATCACATCTCCCACCACGGCGCCGCTGCCCACCAGCAGCGAAAACGCTTTCGCAGGGAAACCCGCCTCCAGCAAAACTTCAGCGAACTTGGCCGCAATGGTCGGCGTGTCGCTGGAGGGCTTGATAACCACCGTGTTGCCGGCGACTAACGCCGCAGTCGTCATGCCGGCCATAATAGCGAGCGGAAAATTCCACGGTGGCACGACGACTCCGACGCCCAGCGGCAGATAAACCATCTCATCTTTTTCGCCGGGAAGCTGAACCAACGGATCCGGCTTGCTCAGGCGCAGCATCTGGCGCGCGTAATACTCGCAAAAATCGATCGCTTCCGATACGTCGGCGTCGGCTTCGGGCCAGGTCTTGCCTGCTTCGTAAACCAGCCAGGCGTCGAATTCGAATTTGCGCTTACGGATGAGCGCGGCCGCCCGCAACAGCATCTCCACGCGAGTCTCGGCCGGAGTCGCGGACCACTGAGGGAAATAAGCATAGGCGGCTTCTATGGCTTCATTAGCCAAGGCCGCAGTCGCCTTGCTGTGAATGCCGACCACTTCGTTCGATCGCGACGGATTGAGCGACTTCAATTTATCCGGCGTTTTCTCGCGGCGCCCGGCAATCACAAGATCGTATTCGCGCCCAAGCTGCGCGCGGACATCGCGCAAGGCCTTCTCCATCGCCTCCCGATTAGCAGGTTTCGAAAAATCGGCGACGGGTTCGTTGGAAAAGGCCGGGATCGTTTTCACCGGCTCGGCAATCGTGCTGCTCATTTTGTTATCTGCTATCCCTTCAAATTGGCCGCGGTTCCTTCCACGATTTTCCGACCGCGCTCGAACATATCGGCCGCGTCGTCGGCCATTTTGCGGCCCTTTTCATACATCTCCTTGCCCCGCTCCAGCATGTCCCGGCCGGAATCGGAGATGGCCTCGCGCCCTTCCTTCGTTCTCTTAGCGATGGTACGCCGCGTCTGTTCGCCCGACGCCGGAGCGTACAGAAGAGCAACCGTTGCCCCAATAGCGATTCCCGCCATCAACCACACTACTTTGCTGCCATAGTCTTCAGCCGCCATAAAGCCTCCATTCATCATTCTAGCGCCGCGCCCGCTGCTATCCTCAAGACATGGCGGGTCCAACTACAGGGACGCGCTCAAGTCTATCTTATGAAGATACTTCCGCTCGCGTTTTGTTTCGCAATTTGCGCATGTGCTCAGGATGAAGACGCACCTCCGGGGCGCGGCCCCGGTTCTGACGATCCCATGAATGCCGCGACTTTCAGCGGTTTGCATTTGCGCGCCATTGGACCGGCATTCACGTCCGGCCGTGTAGTCGGATTCGCGGTCGACCCCAAAAATTCCCAGCGTTATTTCGTAGCAGCCGCGTCCGGCGGTGTCTGGCGGACCGCTAACGACGGCACGTCCTGGACGCCGGTGTTCGATACGCAAGGGTCGTACTCGATCGGCACGGTGGTAATCGATCCCAAGAATCCGTCGGTGGTGTGGGTAGGGACGGGCGAGAACAACAACCAGCGCAGCGTCTCCTATGGTGACGGTGTCTACAAGAGCGAGGATGGCGGCAAGACCTGGCGGAATGTTGGATTGAAGCAATCGGAGCATATTGCACGGATCGTCATCGATCCGCGGGATTCGAACGTCGTCTACGTCGCCGCGCCAGGGCCGCTATGGAAGGGCGGCGGAGATCGAGGGCTCTACAAATCCACGGACGGCGGCAAGAACTGGACCAGTCTGATCAAAGTTGGTGAATACACCGGCGTCGCTGACATGATTCTCGACCCGCGCAATCCGGATATCCTGCTGGCCGCCACTCACCAACGGGAACGCAAGTATTACACGTTGATTCACGGCGGACCGGAAAGCGCTCTATGGCGCTCCACCGATGCCGGAAAGACTTGGACCAAGGTGACATTGGGAACGCAGGCGGGGGGAACGCCGGCGGGGGGAATGCAGGCGGTAGGAATGCCGGCGGGCGAACTCGGCCGTATCGGACTGGCTTATGCTCCATCGAATCCCAGCATGATTTACGCCCAGATTGAGGCCAGCGAAGGCCGCGGCGGTCTGTACCGCTCCACCGATAACGGCGTCACCTGGGAGAAGCGCAATAGCTCGGATTCGCAAGGCCAGTATTACGCGCACGTAGTAGTCGATCCCGTCAATCCCGAGCGCGTATACATCATGAACGTCAACATCATGGTGTCGAACGACGGCGGCCGCACTCTTACGACGCTACCGACGCGCAATAAGCACGTCGACAATCACGAGATCTGGATCGATCCCAAGGACAACAATCGCTACCTGGTGGGCTGTGACGGCGGGGTCTACGAAACGTTCGATAAAGGCGAGAATTGGATTTTCAAGTCTAATCTGCCGATCCCGCAGTTTTACGATGTTGCGGTCGACAATGCGGAGCCCTTTTACAACGTCTACGGCGGAACCCAGGATAACTTCAGCTTTGGTTGTCCTTCGCGCACCAGGAACGCCGTGGGTATTACAAATTCCGATTGCTTTGTCACCAATGGCGGCGATGGATTCTACACTCGCGCCGATCCCAAGGATCCGAACACTGTATACGCCAGCATGCAGAACGGCGGCCTGGTCCGGTTCGACCGGCGCACCGGGGAGCGCGTGGCCATTCAACCGCAGCCCGGCAAGGACGACCCGCCCATGCGCTGGAACTGGGATGCGCCGCTGATGATCAGCCCGCATTCCAACACCCGGATTTATATCGGGGCGCAGCGACTGTACCGCAGCGATGACCGTGGCGATAGCTGGCGCGCGGTAAGCCCCGACCTCACGCGGCAGCTCGATCGCAACAAGCTTCCGGTGATGGGCAAAGTGTGGGGCGTGGATGCCGTGTCGAAAAACGTCTCCACCGCGCTATACGGAAATATTTCTGCCCTCGCGGAATCACCCAAGCAGGAAGGCTTGATTTATGCCGGCACCGACGATGGACTAGTGCAAGTCACCGAGGACGGCGGCAAGACTTGGCGCAAAATCGACAAGCTTCCAGGCGTTCCAGAAAATTCCTACGTGCAGCGCATCGTCGCGTCGCAGACCGATGTGGGAACGGCGTATGTGGTCTTCGAGAACCATCAGAACGGAGATTTCAAGCCGTACATCTTCAAGACCGCGGATCGTGGAAAGGGCTGGGCCTCAATATCCGGCAATTTGCCGGAGAACGGCGCCGTTTATGCGCTAGCTGAAGATCCTGTCAATCCGAAGCTGTTGTTTGCGGGCACCGAATACGGCCTGTACTTCACCACCATCGGCGGCGAGAAATGGATCAAGCTCACGGGCGGATTGCCAACTATTCAGGTGCGCGATTTGGCCATTCAAAAGCGTGAAAACGATCTGGTGGTCGGGACGTTCGGACGCGGGATCTACATTCTCGATGACTACACGTCCTTGCGAAGCGTAACTCCTGAAACGTTGAAGCAGGAGAGCGCACTGTTTCCAGTAAGGAATACGCTGTCTTATATCGCCGCGCAGCCGCTGGGCTCGAATGGCAAAGGTTTCCAGGGTGAAGCGTTTTTCGCCGC
Source organism: Bryobacteraceae bacterium (assembly GCA_035569875.1). Taxonomy (GTDB): domain Bacteria; phylum Acidobacteriota; class Terriglobia; order Bryobacterales; family Bryobacteraceae; genus Palsa-89. Next base: position 11,286 of record DATMMD010000131.1, on the reverse strand, counting down.
TCCAAATCCTCCGTTTGGCGCAGAAATCACATATTTCCTCAAAGACGGCCTGCGCACCAGAAAGCAACAGCGCCAGCAGTTGGAGCGTGAAGCCGCGCGTAAGAACGAGACGCCACCTTATCCGAACGCCGCCGAGCTGAGGGCGGAAGCCGAGGAGGAAGCACCGGCTATCGTGCTGACGGTGACGGACGCATCGGGTAAAGTGGTGCGGCGTATCGACGGGCCCGCGACGCGTGGTATGCATCGCGTGGCTTGGGATTTGCGCACACCGGCGCCAATACTCGCTAACCTGCCGGCCAATCGTGCCGCAGGTCGTGACGAAGAAGAGGAATTTTTCTTCCGCGGACCCACCGGCTCGCTGCTGGTACCGGGTAAGTACACGGTGACGCTGGCCAAGCGGGTCGATGGCGTGGTCACACCGCTGTCAGGCTCGCAGAGTTTCGAGGTTGCGGGCGAAGGTGTCTCCACCCGTGAGGATCGTTTAGCAAAGGCGGAATTCGAGGAAAAGCTAGCGCGCGTGCAAAGGGCCGTGAGCGCCGCTCAACAATCGGCCACCGATGCCCGGACGCGCCTGGATGCAATCCGCAGGGCCATAGACGCGACGCCTTCGCTTCCACCTAAATTGCGTGAGGACGCCATCAACCTGGAGAAGCGCTTGAACGAGATCAACCGCGTGCTGCGTGGAGATCAGGTGTTGCAGTCGCGTGATGAACCGACGCCAGAATCGATCTCTGAACGCGTGAACTCGGCCGCCGCGACCATGCGCCTGACCACCGGGAGACCCACCAAGACCGCACTCGAAAGCTACCAGATCGCCTCGGATGAACTGGCGTCCGAGATCCCGAAACTGCGGCGCCTGATCGAGACGGATATCCGAGCGCTCGAAAAGCAGTTAGACGCAGCGGGAGCGCCGCCGACTCCGGGTCGTCTGCCCGAATTGAAGAAATAGAGATGTAATGAATTCGGGGGCCGCAAGCATCTACACAACGAGAGCAGCGGCTCATGAGACCAGGTTACTTAGTTGTTACAGCCCTGGCGGCCATTAGCGGGCCTGCCTTCGCACAGGTATATGAGATCGCTGCATTCAACACTGACATTGCAGCTGCCATCGATAGCCCCCAGGATCCTAGTACTTCGCAGGGTCCTGGTCAGAGTTCATCACAGCCTGCCTCCGAAAAGGCGAACGCCCGCGAGGATGCCCGGGATCGTGTCTTTTATCCGGGCGACACCGAGCGAGCAAAACCGCTGGCGCGGAAACTAGTCGGCAATATTCTGCTGGATCAAAAGGAAATCTGGACTAGCCCGTTCCACATGCACGCGCGTGATGCTGGGTGGTGGCTCGGCATTGGGGCAGTCACCGCCGCGCTTATTGCGACCGATCACCAAACATCCACTGTACTGGAGAATAGCAAGGGTCAGGTTCTTTGGGGCAATCGCCTTTCTAACATCGGCGCTGCTTATACTCTAATTCCTATAGTCGCCGGGTTCTACACCTTCGGTGTGCTCGACGACAATCCGAAGGCGCGCGAAACGGCAGTGCTGGGAGGGGAAGCGCTGCTGGACAGCCTGATCGTAGTTTCGGTTCTGAAGCCGATCGCAGGGCGCAACCGACCCAATGCGAAAGACGATCCGGGAAATTTCTTCGACGGCGGCGCCTCCTTTCCCTCGGGGCATGCGATCGAAGTCTGGTCGCTTGCCTCGGTGATCTCCTACGAATACGGGCATACTAAGCTGGTTCCGATTATTGCCTGTGCATTGGCGGGGGTCGTAACTGTCGCGCGATTCACCGCGCAGCAGCACTATGCTTCCGATCTGGTCGCGGGCGGGGGAATGGGTTGGTTCATTGGCCGGTATGTGTGGAAAACGCATCAGGACCATGCCATTCACACGCACAGCAAGATTCAAGCCCAGATCATGCCCCAAATTCAGCCCAGCACCGGAACCTATGGCCTGGCGGTGGTGTTATCGGGTAATCGCTAGCTACTATTTTCGTCTGCTGGATTCGCGTGCGATCAGCCGGGGCGGAATGAGTATGCGCCTGGCCGGCACGGGTTTCTTGGCTTCAATGCATTCGACCAGCAAATCCGCCGCAGTCTCGCCAATCAAGGTGCTGCTCTGATCGATGGTGGAAAGCGGAACGCGCAGAAGATCGGAATAATGGACATTGCCGGCGCCGATCACAGCGATATCGTTGGGCACTTTCAATCCGGCCTCCAGGATCGCTTTGATCGCGCCCGCGGCCACTGGATCGTTGTAGCAAAACACTCCGTCGGGCCGCGGCGCTACTCCGAGCAGCTTCCGCATCCCTTCGTATCCGGTGCTGTCTTCGTGCTGGCCACTGACGATGTAATCAGGCGGCGCGTTGAACTGATGCTTCGCCAGCGCGCTACGATAACCGCGCAACCGCCCCATGCCAGTGGAATTCGCAGGGCCGCGCAGATGCGCAATGCGGCGGCATCCTTGCTCGATCAAATGCTCGGTAGCCATCATCCCGATCTCTTCATCTCGGCCGCCGACGAAGTGACCTTCGAATCCGGCCGGCAGGCGGTCGATCACAACATACGGTATTTTCCGGGCCTGTAAAGTCTTGAACAACTCGCCGCGGACGTTCGGATGAGCTGCTGCGATGATGATCCCGTCCACGCTTCGATCCAGCAGCACCTGAATCTCGCGGAGCTCCGCATCCGGATTTTCTTCGGAATTCGAGATGACGATCTGATATCCCAGCGGCTCGAACTTCCGGGCGATTCCTTTGGCGACTTCGGCAAAGAACGAGTGCATGAGGTCGGGAATGATCAGCCCAACCATATAAGTGCGGCGCGTGACCAAGCTGCGCGCGATCCAGTTCGGCCGGTAGTTCAGCTCGCGGGCGCGTTTCAAAACACGGCGTTTGGTGGCCTCGCTGATGTCGCTATGACTTCGCAACGCTTTCGAAACGGTCATAAGCGACACGCCCAAGTCGCGGGCGATGTCTTTCATTCGAGCACCCAAAGGATTCCCCAATCAACCAGTATAGGGAATGCTCAGCAGCGTCCCTTGGGATTTCTCGTGGCGTAGCAGCCACTCTTTTCGAGCCAGGCCGCCGGCGTACCCAGTCAGCGCCGATGAAGCTCCAATGACACGATGACAGGGGACAATGATTGCGACAGGATTCAGCGCGTTCGCGTGTCCCACGGCTCGGGCGGCTTGCGCGCGTCCCAAGCGCGCGGCCAACTCACCATAAGTTTGCGTATGGCCAACGGGTATTGCTCTCAACGCCTTCCAGACCTGTCCCTGAAATTCCGTTCCGCCCAGTGAGACCGGAGTGTCATCCAGCGCGTGCAACTCGCCGTCGAAGTAGCTCTGTAAGCGCCGTTTCAACTGACAAGGATCAAAGCCGCGCCGGAACTCGAACTCACCGAATCGCCGCCTGAGCAAATCTCCCATCCGGGCCTCATAACCCGTGTAATCGAGCGCGCAGATCCCTTCGCCATTGGATGCGAAAAGAATGCGGCCGATCGGGGAATCAAACTCGTCGTAATCCAGCACAGTGTCTTTAATCGTCGTCATGGAGTGACTCCCACAAGTACATGGCCGCATACGAACGCCACGGCCTCCATCGTTCGGCTAATTCCGCGAGTTTCCGAGGCGAAGATACCCGCGCCGCTTTCAGCAAGCCCAAGTCCGACGCTGGAAACGCGTCTGGATCGCCCAGCGCCCGCATGGCGATATAGTTGGCGGTCCACGGGCCGATGCCGGGCAGGTCACACATCCGGCCGATCATTTCCTGGCTCGACACCGCTCCATCGAAGCGAATTCGTTGGTCGCACACTGCTCGCGCGAAACCGCGCATCGATTCCGCCCGCGCCTTCGGCAGACCGATGGCCGCAAGATCGGCGTCCGCCAGAATAGCTGCCTGAGGCGGACCGAACCGCTCTACTAAGCGTCCGGCCAAAGTTGATGCGCCTTTTACTGTTACCTGCTGGCCAAGCATCGCTCGTACCGCCAGCTCAAATGGGTCCCAGCAATGGGGAACTCGAAGCCCCGGATGTTTTCCGACGATTCTCTTGAGCAATCGGGACGTCGCCAGGTGCGCTGAAATCGGCCGTGGATCGGCATCAAGATCGAAGAAGAACTGGATTTGCGATGCGACCGCCACCGCGGCGTTGCTCGCAACCAGGCCATCTCCATCCGGATTCTTTCGCACCGTGACGCCGCAGCGATGATAGCTGTCCGCTTCCACCCGTTCGAGGCCAGGAATCGCACGCGGTCTTACGAATCGCAAGAACGCGGGCCAGTCGTAAGGCGGCTGGTAGTCCAGCGTCAGCTCAGCGCACGCGGCTGTCGCGTCCATAACGAAAGTATGGCGCAAACGTGCGGCGCCGTGCCTTAGAATGGTGTTTCACTGTGACTCGCAGAACATTGCTGGGACGATCCTGGCTGGGACGAGCCTGGCTGAACCTTGCCGCCACCCGCTCAATCCGGGGTCAGGATATACTCCAGCTCCCGCCGCCTAAGGCCAATGCGCGCATCCCCTACGGCAAAGATCCGCAGCAATTCGGCGACCTTCGATTGCCCAGCGGTAACGGCCCGCATCCCGTGGTCATCTTCATTCACGGCGGGTACTGGAGAAACGCCTACAATCTGGATCACGCTGGACACGCCTGCGCCGCGCTCACGCGTGCCGGAGCGGCGAGCTGGAGTCTCGAGTATCGAAGAATCGGCGACCCGGGCGGCGGTTGGCCGGGCACCATGGATGACATACTGCATGGCGCGGAACACATCAAGAAGCTGGCGGTGCGCTACCACCTGGATCTGGAACGCCTGGTGGCTGCAGGACATTCCGCCGGGGGTCAACTGGCTCTCTGGCTGGCTGCGCAAATCGCCCTGAATCTGCGAGGCGTCATCCCGCTTGCGGCTGTATCGGATTTGCGCCGTGCCTGGGCTCTGCAACTGAGCAACGGCGTTGTGCGGCAACTCCTCGGCGGAACACCCGATCAAGTGCCACAGCGTTATGCAACTACATCGCCTATCGAGCTCCTGCCGATTTCAGTTCCACAGCGGGTGATTCACGGCACCGCGGACGACACCGTGCCGTTCGACATGAGCCAGCGGTTCGCCAAGAAATCGCTGAATTCCAAACTGATTGCGCTCCAAGGCGCCGGCCACTTCGAGCTGATCGATCCCCGCACCCGCGAGTGGGCGACGGTTCAGAAGAACATTCTCGACTGGGATTTTTAGCCATGGATCTGGGATTAAAGGATCGCGTCGCGGTGGTGGCCGCATCAAGTAAGGGGCTCGGGAAAGCGGTCGCGCTGGGACTCGCGGCGGAAGGGGCCAAGCTGGCTCTGTGTGCCCGCGGGCGGGAAGAATTAGAACGCACGGCTTCCGAGATGCGAAGCTCCGAGATTCGCACCGACGTGCTCGCCCAAGTAGTGGACGTAACCGTCGAGGCGCAGGTCCGGGGCTTCGTCGAAGAAACACAGCGCAAGTTCGGGCGCATCGACATCTGCGTGACGAATGCGGGCGGCCCTCCGCCCAAGCGATTCCAGGACACCTCGCCCGATGACTGGCGCTCCGCGGTCGATCTGAATTTCATGAGCACACTGCATTTTGCTCGGGCAGTGCTGCCCATTATGAAAGAGCAGCGCTGGGGCCGGCTGATCGCCATCAGTTCCGTAGCCGTGCTGCAACCGGTGGACGGCTTGATCCTATCGAACGCTGCGCGCTCGGCGGTGCGCGGTCTGGTGAAGAGCCTGTCGAACGAATACGCGCCCTACAATGTGCTGGTCAACAATGTTTGTCCCGGTTACACGGCAACCGAAAGACTGTTAAAACTCGGTGTGCATCCGGAGGCGCAGATCCCGCTCGGTCGAGTCGGCACCCCCGAAGAGTTCGCGAATCTGGTGGTGTTCCTGGCGTCTGAGCGCGCCGGCTACATCACTGGAGTTTCGATTCCGGTGGATGGCGGCTGGGTCAAGGCCATTTAGTTAGGCTGTAACCGGTTACAATGTACAAGAGTGCGGTGCACAGCGCTCCTATTTTTCGCCGCGATAGTTTTGCTCGCTGCTCCCGAGTATTTCTCACCTCAACACCGTCTTTCGGGCATCGGTGTGGATCGAGGCGAGATGACTCCAGCGGTGCTGGACGCTCGCACCGGGCGCATGATTCAATCACAGACCTTCGTGATCATGCGCGAGCCGCAAGCCACAGCCGGCGCCGAGCGGATAACCGGGCCGCGCCTTGCACAGATCTTTCGCCGCGCCGCCACTAGCAGTGGCATGCCTGCTTCGTTGATTTCCGCGATTGCTTATCTGGAAAGCTGGGGCGATGCGCGTGCTGAAAGTCCCGCTGGACCCAAAGGCATCATGCAGTTTTCCGAAGCCACCGCTCGCGCGGCCGGTTTGCGAGTAGTTCGCGTCACGCGCTTCAAGGTGATTACCGAGCGGAAGCTGGTGGCTCGCAAAACTGGACCGCCAGTCCACCGCACTGTCCGCCACCGTATCCCTTACACCGTCACCGTGCGCGACGATCGCTTCAATCCCGAACGGGCCATACCCGCCGCCGCTAATTACCTCACGCGTCTGGAGACCAAATTCGGCGGCCGGGACTGGGCGGTTTTCGCTTATCACTGTGGCGAAGGCTGTGTGGCGGAGTTGCTCCCGTTGGCTCAAGCCGCGCTCGGGGGCAAGCGACAGCCCAGCGTAGCAGCGATGTTTTTCGCCGCCAATCCCGCGCTCCATCGCGACCTGTTCGATGCGATCCAGCGTCACATGCAGCGCGACTATTCGCCCACCTACTGGTTTCGTGTGCAGCGCGCCGAGCAGTTGCTGGAGCTTTATCGCGCCGACCCGGCGGCCTTTGGCGAGCTGGTCGATGAGTTCCGCAACCCGATCAACGCCCAGCATCGCGCTAATGATCGTCTTATGGTCTGGCTGAAATCCGAGGACGTGTTCTACAAATCCCTGGAAGACCTGAGGCAGGCCAGCGGTAAGGCTCTCGAAAGGGTCTTGGACAAACCACAGGCCTTTGGTTTCTCTTTGCCGGCCTTAGATGCCGACTCTGAGACTAAGGAACTGTATCTGCAGGCGTCGCCCGCCGCGATTGGCACGCTCCTCTATATAGCCTTCGAGACACACCGTTTGTTTGAGGCGCTCAAGCCCAAAGGCGAGGAGTTCGTGCCGCTGCAAATTACAGAGCTGGTGAGCACCACCGATCGCCCGACCGAGGCAGGCACGCTGCTGGTGGATCCCGAGTTTCCTGAGCACTCCACCGGTCAGGTTTTCGACATCGACCGGTCGAATCTTCCGCGAGGCGAACGAGAGTCCCTGAACTTCGTCCTGGACGACATGGGCTGGGATGGCTACCTAGGTTTCATTCAGGTGACTGGCGACACGTTGCATATCGGATGCTCGCCGTCTTCCCGCGCTTTCTTCGCTTCGGTGTTCCAGGATGCGGTGAAAGAGAAGTGAGTAAGAGACGGCAGTGATTACCTCCGATGTGAATCACTGCCGTCGTCATCGAAACGCAGGAACAACTCTGCGGTTCTCCCCCAGCTTGCTGAGGCACTTATAGATCCAAAAGCGATTTGTGTGGAATGTTAAGGATGTGAAGCGGCAAAAGGATTCTGTGGGACATCTTGGCTTCACTCGCGAGACATTTTGCCCCTGTGAATTTTTGGAGGCGCCTTAGGCGGGTTGCAGCTCACGTACGATGGACTGGATTTCGCGAATTACCAAGTCCAGTTCTTCATCACGGGTATAAAAATGCGGGGCGATCCGAATTCCAGCACCCGGCCGGTAGTCCACCAGGAAATCGCGGCGAAGTAACTCTTGTGTCACATCAGCGCCGTTGGGGACATCGAGGGTGATCGTGCCTCCACGTTGTTGTGGATCTGCCGGCGAGTTTACGCGATAACCAGCCTGCCTGGCGAGTTCCATCAGCATCGATGTCTGTCGAACTGACTTGGCGCGAATATTCTCGACGCCCACTTGATTGATGATCTCGTAGCCCGAGCGTGCGGCATACAAACCCGGAATGTTGGGTGTTCCATTCAGGAAGCGATAAGCATCGTCCGCATAATCGATGGCGGCGGGATCGAACGCGAACGGCTTTCGGTGGGCCATCCAACCGGTGACCCGAGGCTCGAGTTTTCGCCAAAGATCGCGGCGCACGTAGAGATAGCCGGCGCCAGGGCCGCCGCATAGCCATTTAACCGATCCGCCGGTCGCGAAATCCACACCCAAATCCCGCACGTTGACCGGCACGGCGCCCGCGGACTGATAAATATCGGCGATGACCATCGCGCCAACTTTGTGAGCACGCTCGGTGATGGCCCTTAGATCCTGGATGAAGGCGCTCTTGAAGATCACGTGCGACACGGAGACCAACAGCGTCTCTTCGTCGATCGCGACCAGAAGTTTGTCGAGCGGCACCGTGATGCCATCCTCGGAGGGCACCGTCACTACGCGCGCGCCTAACGATTCGAGCCGCCGATAGATGTAGAGATTCGACGGAAAGTTAAGGCCTTCGGAGACGATCTTGTTGCGCTTGCCCTTCCACTCGAAACACGACGACACAATCGATTGGCATACCGAGACGTTCGGATGCATCGTGACCTCGCCTTCGCCGGCCCCGATAATCTTGGCGATAAGATTGCCGACGGTGATCGGCATCTCCCACCAACCTTCCTCCCAGGCACGGATGCTGCGCGTGGCCCAGATGTCGGCGTACTCATTCAAACGGTCGCGCGTGCGGCGAGGCATAGCGCCCAGCGAGTGGCTGATCAGATAAACGGTTTGGTCGAGGACTGGGAACTCTTGTCGCCATTCCAGCAGGGGATCGGGCATCCCTATATGATATCCGCGGAAGCAGCGCTCTCAAGTTTAGTGCGGCACCGTGAAATGAAAGGTGGCACCTTTGCCAGCCTCGGATTCCACCCACATCCGGCCGCCTTGCTGCTCTACGATCCGTTTACAAATGGCCAGGCCCATCCCTGTACCAGGCTTTTCCCGGCCATGCAGGCGCCGGAAGATTCCGAAGATTTGCTCGTGGTAGCGAGGATCGATCCCGATTCCGTTATCGCGGATGGAAAAGACGGTCTCCTGTTCCGTTTGTTGGGCCGCAATATGAACCTGCGGTGCGTCATCTCCACGAAATTTGATCGAGTTCGCAATTAGCTGCCGCAACAACAGGCCTAAACGTCCAAAATCGAAATTGATCTTGGGAAATATATCGAAGGTCACCTTCGCGCCGCTCTGCTGGATCTCCTTTTCCATGGTCAACAAGACACCTTGCAGCACTACGGTGGGATCAACAGGGTCCGGGGCCGTCTCGAGAGGGCGAAACTGATGGGAGTAAGTAAGAAGGTCCCCCAGCAATTGCTCCATACGGTGCACTGCCTCAACAATGAAGCCGATGAACTCGCGGCCGTCGTCATCCAGTTTGCCGGCGTAGCGCCGATCGAGCAGTTGCGAGTAACTCGCTATCATGCGAAGCGGCTCGCGCAGATCGTGGGACACCGCGTAGGAAAACTGGCGGAGCTCCTCGCTATGGCGCGACCCTTCGTTGCGCAGGCGCACGCGCAAGTCGTCGATGGTAGTTTGCAGGTTCTGCGCATCGGCCTCTAACCGCGCTATCGCCTCTGCCGAGGAAAGTTCGGCCTTCTGCTCCTGCGCGCTCATCGTTAGACTTCCATATCAGTATGGATCAAGTGGTGGTAATCCCGCTCAGTTCGCGGTTACGGTTCTCGTAATTTTGCGCGTAGTACTTCAAATACGCACCCGAGCGCACGTGCTGGACCCATTCCTGGTTCGCCCGGTACCAATCCACCGTAGCCTGAAGGCCTGGCTCGAAATCCATCAGAGGACGCCAGCCGGTTTCCTTCATCAGTTTTTCACTGGAGAGAGCATAGCGCCGGTCGTGCCCCGGACGATCCGTGACGTACTCGATGAGGCTGGCTGGTTTCGCGGTACTGGCAAGAATCCGATCGACTACTTGTTTATTGGGAAGGGAGCGGTTGCCGCCGATGTTGTAAATTTCACCGTCACGGCCTTTTTCGAGAATGGTCAGCAGCGCGCGGCAGTGGTCCTCAACGTAAAGCCAGTCGCGTACTTGCAGGCCGTCGCCATACACCGGCAGCGGTTTATCGGCGAAGGCGTTGGTGATCATGAGCGGGATCAGTTTTTCAGGAAATTGATAAGGACCGTAATTGTTGGAGGCGCGCGTGACGATCACCGGAAGCTTGTAGGTCTTGAAATAACCGAGCGCCAGGAGATCCGAACCCGCCTTCGCGGCCGAATAGGGACTGCTGGGCTGCAGCGGAAAATTCTCGTCCGCTTCCAGCGGCGCTGGTAAACTTCCGTAGACTTCGTCGGTGGATACGTGGATAAAGCGATTCACCCGCTGGGCTCGCATGGTCTCCAGCAGATTGAAGGTGCCGCGCAGGTTGGTTTCGAAAACCGGCTGCGGCGCGAAAATGCTACGGTCGACGTGCGATTCGGCGGCGAAGTGAACCACCGCGTCGGGTTGCGCTTGTTCAAAAATGGGCCGCAATCCATCCAGATCGCAGAGATCGGCCTTAATGAACCGATACTGCGGGTGATGGGACACCGATGCCAGGTTTTCGAGATTCCCGGCATAGGTTAACTTGTCGAGATTAAAGATCTCAAAGGCTGGGTTTTTGAGGGCGAGACGAACGAAACAAGAGCCGATAAATCCCGCGCCCCCGGTGACGAGTATTTTCATCAAGTTTCTATTGTACGTGGTGCGCCGGTGGTGACACCCGTACTAATGGGACTAGAACTAGATGGAAAAATCCTAGACCGAAGCTGACGCCGTAATGGTCTCTTCCACAATCCGGCCGTCGAAGAGCGTAATACTGCGCTCGGCGCAACGGGCATAGCGCGGGTCATGGGTGACCATGCAGATGGTGGCGCCCTCTTTGTGAAGTTCGCTCAGCAGCGCCATGACCGCTTCGCCGTTGGCGGAGTCCAGGTTGCCGGTGGGCTCGTCGGCAAGCATGATGGACGGGTGTCCACCGAGAGCGCGCGCCACTGCCACGCGTTGCTGCTGGCCCCCCGAGAGCTGGGAAGGATAGTGCTTCATGCGATGCGACATTCCCACCCGCTCCAGAGCATCGCGCACCAGTTCCTTCCGTTCCGCGGACGGCATGTTGCGGTAAGTGAGCGGGAGCTCGACGTTTTCATACACCGTCAGGTCGCCGATCAGGTTGAAGGCCTGGAAGATGAAACCGATCTCGCAGTTGCGGATACGGGTGCGCTCGCCCGCGGGCAGGCTGGCGACGGG
>DATMMD010000130.1:0-8129 GCA_035569875.1 Bryobacteraceae bacterium | reverse complement strand
GGGCACGCATGATTTTCGATTTCGAGCAACTCCTGATCGCTCATGCGGCCTGCCGCGTTTGCGCCCACGGCTTCAAACACGTCTTGAATCGTGATGTCGTGGCCTTTGTGTTGACCGGGAAGAATGGATCCGCCATAGAGCACGATTCCGGGGATGTTGAGCCGGAGCAGCGCCATCGCCGCGGCGGGGATGGTCTTGTCACAGGCCACCAGCGCCACGATGCCGTCGAACATATGGCCGCGCGCCACCAACTCGATCGAATCGGCAATCACCTCGCGGCTTACCAGCGACGCTTTCATCCCTTCGGTTCCCATCGTGATGCCGTCACTAATGGCGATGGTGTTGAACTCCATCGGGGTGCCGCCCGCCGCGCGGATCCCTTCCTTCACGTGGGGCGCCAGCTCCCGGAGGTTGTAGTTACAATTCATGGTTTCCGTCCATGTATTGGCGACGCCAATGATGGGCTTTTTCAGATCCGCGTCGCTGAACCCGATCGCCTTGAGAAACGCCCTGGCGGGTGCGCGATCCCGCCCCTGTGTGATGGTGTAACTGTTTAGTTTCATCGGAATTATCCATCTTACTAAAGAGCGCCCGCATCGATGCTAACGCGCGTGCTTGCGAGGATGCCGCGCCGTGCGTTGGTATACCATCGCCATTGAAACGCCTGCTCATGGCGCGTGGTATCGCTGTTTGTCCTGATACTCTTTGCCGGCCTTATCGCGGCTCCTGGTCTCGGGATCCTCGCGGCGGATACGAATGTCGGGCAGAGCAAGCTGAATCTGGATAGTATCCAGCTCGATAGCTCGGCGCTTCAGGTCACAGGAAAAGGATTCATCGGCTTAGATCAAGCCGTCACGTTCGATTTGGCGGTCCACCTCCTCGGTGGCACGCCTGGCGGCCACCCAGGTTGCATCCGGCGGCTCGGCAGGCGGGGGAATTCCGGTTTCCGTTACTGGTACTGTAGAGTCCCCACAAGTACGGCCCAATGTCGGTAAGATGGTGAAGAACGTGGGTCAGGAATTGCTCGGTTCGTTTTTCGAAAAGAAAACCAAGTAATCTGGCGCCTACGCATCGCACCACTTTAGGAGTTGAAGAGATCACCATGCAGAATCAATTTCATCAGGAGAGTCCCCGAGTTTGGACGAGTTGCATTCGCCGGCTGGTTCTTCCAGTGGCGCTGAGTCTGGTAGCCGTTGCCGCCGCGGCGGCTGAGGATACTGGATACATAAAGGCGCGCGGCAAGCCCGGCGACGCAGGCGTGTTTGTGAATGGGCAATACGCGGGACCAGCATCCCGATTCACTGTCCCGGAAAAGTATCCGGCGCCTGCCGGAGAAGTGGAAGTTAGTTTCAAAGATCCGCGTTATGAGGACTACACCACCAAGGTTACGGTTCGTCCGAAAAAGACCACCAAGCTGCATTACTCGCTGAAACCGGTCGAGCCCGCGAAACCGCCATTCGGCCGGTTCCGGCTGGGTGGCGGTGAGCCAGAGTCGTTCATGTCCATCGCGGCCGGCGACACAGGCGCCGTCTACATCAACGACAAGTTCTTTGGCCACGTGGATGAGCTGAACAATCCTGGAGGCGGCCTTCTTCTCAATCCCGGTACGTACGACCTCCACGTCGTGTCTCCCGTCTTCGGCGAAATTCGCCAGAAGATCACCATCGCAGCCAACAAGGTCACCGTCGTGCCCTTGCCGAAGAAGGAAGCCAAGTAAAGTTGCCGATCCAGCGCATTCGGGTTGCACTCGTTGCGTTCGCTCTGATGGCCCCGATCAGGGCGGCCGACTGGCCGCGGTTTCGAGGACCGAACGGCGCAGGAGTTGCTGAGACCTCGGGACTCCCCGAGAAATTCGGTCCCGCCAGCAACGTTGTGTGGAAAACCGCGCTGCCGCTTGGTCACTCGTCGCCAGTGCTTAGCGGTGACCGGATTTTTGTCACCGGCGCCGCGGATGGCGGACTCTACACTTTCTGCCTCAGCCGCGAGACCGGTCAGATTCTGTGGCGCCGCGAGTGTCCGCGCAGCCGCTCCGAAGCGCTGGATAAGCTCAACACGTCTGCATCGCCGACTGCCGCCACCGATGGCAAGAACGTCTACGTTTTCTTCGGCGACTTTGGCCTGATCTCCTACGGTTTCGACGGCAATGAGCGCTGGCGCTTGCCGCTTGGCCCCTTCCATAACGTCTACGGCATGGGTGGCTCGCCCATCGTGGCGGGCGACAAAGTGATCTTGGTCTGCGATCAGTCCTGGGACTCGTTCGCTATTGCCGTGGGGAAAGATGACGGCGTCGTGAAGTGGAAGCGATCCCGGCCCGAAGCGCTCAGCGGCCACGCGACGCCGATCCTTTATCAACCGCCCAGTGGCTCGCTCCAGATCCTGGCCCCAGGCTCATTCCGGATGGATGCCTATTCGCTTGAGACCGGCGACAGCGTGTGGTGGACAAATGGCCTGCCGTCGGAGATGAAATCTGGCGCAGTGTTAGGAAACGGGCTACTCTACGTCAGCGGCTTCAACACCCCTGAAAACGATCCGGGCCGCCAGGTTCACGTTCCGTCATTCGATGAAGTGCTCAAGGCACACGACAAAAACAAAGACGGTCGAATCTCCTTTGCCGAGGTTCCCGATGAGCGCACGAAGGCCTATTGGAAATTCATCGATCTCGATCAGGATGGCTTCATAACAGCGGCGGAATGGAAGGTTTATGCCGCTACCATGGTTGCTGAGAATGGTCTCTTGGCATTTCGGCCCGATGGACGCGGCGACGCCACCACCAGCCTCGTGTGGAAATATCAGCGCGCGGTTCCGCAGTTGCCGACGGCTCTCTTCTATCAGAACGTGCTCTACATGCTCAATGATTCCGGAGTGCTTACCACGCTCGATCCCGCCACGGCTAGGGTCTTCAAACAGGGACGAGTGCGGGGCGCGGCCGATCGTTATTTTTCGTCGCCCGTTGCCGCCGACGGCAAGGTTTTCGTCGTCAGCCAAACCGGCATGGTCACCGTACTGAACGCCGGGGCTAACCAGGATGTTCTCGCCGTCAACGAATTGGACGATGAGTGCTATGCCACGCCGGCAATCGCCGATGGCCGCATCTACATCCGCACCCGCAGTACGCTCTTTTGCTTCGGCAAAACGCGAACCGCGTCGCCTCAATGATAAGCCGGAACGCTATTCGTATCGAAAGAACAGCACGTCCGTATAGACTTCTTTATTGTCGAGAAGGCAGGGACCGCATTGCATGTGGTAGCCGGGCACGAGGCTGCGCGTGACAGCCGCGATGGTCTTGGGGTCATCAGCAGTCTCTTCCGTGGAAAACGCCATCCGCGGATGATACTTGCCAATCACCATGGCGCCGCCCCGGATGGCACGCTCGGTCGAGCCCTTTACATCCGCCTTAATGAAATCAACTCGCGGCAGGTTCAATTCAATAGTCAGTTTGTCGATCGTCGTAACCGGTATTCTCTCAATGGACTTCGACGAATTCTCGTGCATCACAAAACTGTCCCCCGCATCCGCGTTCCGATCCGTAAACAGTGTCAGCGTGTCTTCTTTGTCCCAGACGCCTTTGGGATAAATGATCACTTTCTTTTGGGATACCTCGGAGGCAAGATTACGTCTCAGGCATTCCACTGCGCCCGGAGCAGGTTCAATCGCCACAACCAGGCTCGCACCCGCCGCCAGAGCTTTTCTTGTATAGGTGCCAACGTGCGCGCCGCAATCCAGCACGATGTCGCCCTTCCGGACTCCCCACGCCTGATCGCCGTAAATATTCCGCTGCTGTTGCGCCAGCAGAATGGAAAGAATTTCCTTGCGTCCCGTAGGAATCCAATACTGCCCTTTCGGTGTCTGCCAAAGATCCAGATTGTTTTCGCTCTTGATAATCCTGCTGGCCGCCAGGATCGCATCCGCCGTTCGTTCCTGTTCCAGCTTCGTCGCGACCCCTGCCATGGCCTGTCGCACGGAGCAGTACGGGCTGCGATAAACCACTCCGGGTTCTACCGCCAGGATTAAGCCGGGATAGAACCGTTGTGCGCCATAAAACGTGGCGTTGGCTAGCGCAATCAGAATAATGAGCCACTTCAGGGCCTTCTTCATCTAAAATCCTTCTCACTTAGCCTTGCTGAGCCGCAACCGGGGGAAGCGGTACTAACGTTTCTAGCTCGCGCATATCCCCCGCTTAATGAGAGTGTAAGCTGCCTGACTTTCTGGATCTATGTTATCGATGGATAAAACGCTACAAGTTAAGTGTCTTTTGACTAACTGAAGTTAGCGGGAGCACGCTTATTCTACATCGATGGCAAACGGCAAGAGCTGTGGTTTACCATCCAGCTCGGTAGTCAGTGCACCCACCGCGTGTTCTATATCGGGTTCGGGTGCGTTGCTGTATGGGTCGTACGGCCGGACGGGCCACCTCAGCCGCGCCGGGCCATTGAGCTTCAACGTCCAACCATGGTGGCGAATCCAGCCCCCAACGTCTAACTCGTGCTGCTTTTCGTCCAGCCGGATGCTCGGTCCGTTTTCCGTTTCGAGGATTTCACCGGCGTGCAGCACCAGCTGCAGTGTCAACCGCGAGTTGGCCATGTGGCTGCCCGGCGTGACGGCAAACGCAAATGACGCTCGATTGTCCGACGGCGGCGGTACGCCCAGCACCAGGAAGAACGTATTGTATGCGAGCGACAGCCGGTCCTCACGATCCGTCATCTCCAGGCGGCTGCTCATCGGCATATGACAGATCTGTCCGCCTGCTTCCTCGACAATGGTGGCCAGTTCCGCCTGCCGTTTCGAATTAGCCCCCGTGATCACCAATCCGCACTTCTGATGAAAAACGCTAAGGTTACTCTGCCGGTCCAGATAGAATTGGTTCCCTGGGGCTTGTGTCGCTATGATTCCCGACAGGCAGATCACCCAGGGACCTGTCTTGCGAATTCCCGCCGGCACGCTCATCTGACGGGCGGAGTGCTCACGGTCCTGCGGAATTTTCGCCTGCGAGCCCTCGTGGAAATAGAGCGCATTCTGCCCAATCCTCCCCAGGGCTTCGAGCGAAAACCTGTCCCACCGTTCGGTGAGGAACTGCGCGTACCGCCGGCCGTCTGGAAAATTCGAAAAGGCGAAGTGCCCCCACATCGAGACGTCCCAGTATCGATTGCGATCGTTGACGGTTTCGACCGGGGTTCCGTCGAGATAGGTGAAATATTCATGAAAGTCGGTGGAACGGTGCAGCGCTTCGAGCGCTGATCTGTCGTGGCTATGCTCCCAATACTCCGCCACGGCGGTCAGGGTCAGATAGTCGTAACCTGTGGTTGGGCCGGCGCTTGAGTGTTCACCCCAGTAACCGTCGGGACTCTGCTGCTCAGCCGCAAAGCGGTGCATGACACTTGCGCCCAGTTTCTCCCAGTCCTTGTTGCCGAACACTCGACCCGCCAGATACACGGTCGAGGACCAAAGCGAATAATGATTGGGCGAGGTCCCGATGAACGGTGTCTGATACAGCGGATAATCTTCACGTTTGGCTACGTCGGCGGCAAGCTCCGTAATGTTGGCAAGGAGGGCCCGGCGCCAGCGTTCACGCCGCTCGTCGCCGAGCTCCCGGTCGAGCAGGCGGTAGGCCTCCAGCCACATATAAGTGTCGCGATGATCGAGACGCGTTTCCTGCGTCGCGGCTTGCTGTTCACGCTCTACCAGATCACCGATTTTCAAAGCCAGTTGCAGCATTTTGGCCTCGCCACGGTGGCTATTCGCCGAGTGCGCTTTTGTGTACAGCACCGCCGCGGCCAGAATCGCCGAGGGGAAATGCTCCCAACCAGGCTGCGATTCAAGCGAGGCAATCGTCGCCTCTGGCTCGGCCTTCAGCCGCTCATCCACTCGGGCCACGCCTTCTGCCAGAAGCCGGTAGTAACGCGCAGGCAGAGTATCCGGCTGCGCGAATCCAAGCGACGCACCGAGTACAAGCAGACAGACACGCTCAATCGTCATAGTGAGGCGGACTGCCTGCGATTGGATAAGATCTCGCATCAGGGAGCGAGTATATCGGATACGTAATCGGTGTGGATGTCGGTGGGACCAAGATCGCAGCCGCCATTGTCGACTCCATTCGGCAACGCCGGTCCAAGATCAAATTGTCAGCCAAGCAGCACGACACCGCCAAATCCATCGCCTAGGTGGTAGAGATAACGCACCGCGTGGCGGAAGAAAGCCATGTAGAGTAGCGTCACATCTCCGCGATCGGCATTGCGGTGCCCGGCATCTACCATGCAGTAACCGGCCAGGCGCGGCCCCCACTGACAACAAGTTCTGTCGGATCAATTCGAGCAAGAACACGTTAGGATAACGGTTTGGATACCGGCCCACTGCGCAACACGCCTCTCCTCATCTTCGATGGCGATTGCAGCTTCTGCCGGCTCTGGATCGATTTCTGGAAACGCCTGACAGGTGATCTCCTCGCCTACGCGCCCTATCAGGAAGTCGCCGCTGAGTTCCCCCAAATCCCCTTTGAAAATCCTAAACGCGCCGTTCACCTGGCCCTGCCGGATGGTCAGGTATTAACAGCGGCGCATGCGGTTTTCCGCTCGCTCGCGTTTGTGCCGGAGTACGCCTGGCTCCTATGGGTGTACCACCACGTTCCTGCCTTCGCTGCAATTTCTGAATGGCTTTATCGGCTGGTTGCCGCGTACCGGTCCTTCTTCTACCGCGTCACTGTCTTTCTTTGGGGCAGGCGCCTCGAGTCGGCCGGCTATGAAATCACGACCGGCTGGTTTCTAAGATTTCTCGGATTGATTTACCTGATCGCGTTCCTGTCGCTCGAAGTGCAGATCACGGGCCTCATCGGCAGCCGCGGGATTCTCCCGGCGTCAAAATTCCTGGCGGCCGTAGCGGCTGGTTACGGCGGCGAAGCTTGGCTCCGAGTCCCCACTGTTTTCTGGCTGGGATCGAGTGATGCGCCGCTGAAGCTCGTATGTTTCGCCGGCGCCATTGCCGCCATCGGCATAATGGCTGGCGTGGCGCGCAGAGCCTCGCTGGCGGTCGCTTTTGTTCTCTATCTCTCGCTCGTTTCAATCGGACAGGCCTTCTTCTCATTTCAATGGGATTTCCTGTTGCTCGAAACCGGTTTCCTCGCCATCTTCCTCCGCCCGGTGTTGCCGCGTGTGTGGCTTTTGCGCTGGCTGTTGTTCCGCTTGATGTTTCTCTCCGGTGCGGCGAAACTGCTGAGCGGCGATCCCACCTGGCGCAATCTGACCGCGCTCGAGTTTCACTATCAGACCCAGCCGTTGCCGACTGTGTTCGGTTGGTACCTCTATCATCTTCCCCCGGATTTTCAAAAAGCCTCCGCCGTCTTTATGTTTTTCGTCGAGCTGGTGGTCCCTTTTCTAATGTTTGCGCCGCGCCGCATTCGATTCTTCGCAGCCGCCATGACGCTTGTGCTTCAGGCGATCATCTTTCTCACCGGCAACTACACGTTCTTCAATCTGCTGGCCGTTGCGCTTTGTCTCTCGCTCTATGATGATGCAGCGCTTCGGCGCTTCACGCGTTCGAAACCGATCGCACCTCGCGCTGCGCCTGGAGTCTTTCAACGAGCCGTTACAGCCATGCTGTTCTCCTGCATCCTGCTGGCAAGTTGTTTTCAGCTGATGGAGATTTTCTCTCTCCGAATCCCGCGGCCCGCAGCCAGCGCTTTGAACTGGATCGCTCCATTCGGCATCGTCAACACCTACGGACTGTTCGCGGTGATGACCACATCTCGTCCAGAGATCGTCGTCGAAGGCTCCAACGACGCCCACACCTGGCTCGAATACGGCTTCAAATACAAGCCCGGCGACCCCAAGCGGCCGCCCCGTTGGGTCCAGCCGCATCAGCCGAGACTCGACTGGCAGATGTGGTTCGCCGCGCTCGGAAACTACCAGGGACAGCCCTGGTTCGTGAATTTCATGGCCCGCTTGCTCGAAGGTTCCCCGGAAGTCCTCTCGTTGATCGCCACGAATCCGTTCCCTTCTTCCCCGCCGCAGTACGTCCGCGCGCAGCTCTACGATTACCAGTTCACCAGCTTCGCCGAGCGGCGCTCCACCGGCAATTGGTGGCGCCGCGAGTTGAAGGGAGAATATTTTCCGGTCGTCTCTCTCAAATAGCGCTGACTG
>DATMMD010000129.1:0-41868 GCA_035569875.1 Bryobacteraceae bacterium | reverse complement strand
ACTCTCCGAAGGCCCAGTCACCATTGCCGGCCTTAATCTATTTCCATGGCGGCGGATGGGTGTTGGGCGATTTGGAGAGCCACGATCACGTTTGCCGGGCGCTTGCGAACAGCGTGCCGTGCGTAGTCATCTCGGTGGACTATCGTCTTGCGCCGGAGCACAAGTTTCCCGCCGCTGTTGACGACAGCTACGCAGCCACCCAATGGATCGCCAATCATGCCGGCGATCTCGGCGTGGATCCTTCACGAATCGCTGTGGGTGGTGATAGCGCCGGAGGCAATCTCGCCGCGGTCGTGTCGCAGATCGCGAGAGACCGCGGTGACCCGAACATCATCTATCAGTTGCTCATCTATCCGGGGACCGACATGCAGATGAGTATGCCATCGATCAATGAAAATGCAGACGGGCCTCTTCTGACAAAGGCGGCAATGCTCTGGTTCGTGAATCACTACTTGAGAAGCGAAGGGGATCGAACCGACCCGCTTGCGTCGCCGCTACTGGCTTCCAATCTGCGCGGCTTGCCTCCAGCGTTCATCCTCACCGCCGAGTGTGACCCGCTGCGCGACGAGGGCGAAGCCTACGGACGACGTCTCGAAGAGGCCGGCGTGGCTGCTGAGGTTCAAAGATACGATGGCATGCCGCACGGCTTCTTCAGTTTTGGCGCTGCTTTGGACGGCGGCCGCCGTGCATTTGCCGATACGATCGCCCGGCTCCGCTCCGCCTTCGCGCTCGAGGAAGTTGGCCGCAGCGCCGATTCTGGCGCCTAGCCCGTGCTGTCGCCCGACCGCAACAGACTGCGGATCAGTGTCGCCGGATGGACGGCTTTCGCTCCGCTGAACTCCAATACCTGGTGGCGGCACGACGTGCCCGGCGCGACAAGCACTTCCCCGGATTTCATGGCCTTCACCCCAGGCAGCAGGCGGCGATTCGCGATGCTTGACGAAACCTCGTAGTGCCCCTTCATGTAACCGAAGGATCCGGCCATGCCGCAACAGCCCGCATCGATATCGACCACGGAACAGGATGGAATGCGCGACAACAGAGCCGTGGTCGCCGGCAGCAGGCCCATCGATTTTTGATGACAGTGGCCATGCAGCAGAATTTTCGGCGGTCCGGCGCGCAAGGGCAAATCGAGCTGCGCAGCGAATTCTTCGAACAAGTGGCACGCTTTGGCAACCACTCGCGCTTTCGTCTGCAATTCGCCCCTGAGCAGCGAAGGAGCGTCGTCTTTCATCGCGGATAGACAACTGGGTTCGCAGAAAAGGATGCTTTCACCACGGCTGGCAGTGGGAAATAGCGATTCCACCACGACAGCCGCATGCGCGCGTGCCTCCTCCAGCAATCCTTGCGAAATGAGCGGACGGCCGCAGCAACCTGGCCGTACAACATCCACGCGGCATCCGCCATGCTCCAGGATTTCGAGCGCGGCGACACCGATCTCGGGGTCGTAGTGATTGGTGAAAGTGTCGTTGAATAAGGTGACGGCGGTCCCGGCCGTGCGCTGCTGCCGCGAATTTCGCGCCAGCCATTTCTCGAATGTCTCCCGTTGCCACGGCGGAAGGGCTCTCCGATGATCCAAGCCCAACAGCTTGTCATTCAACCAGCGGCTCGGCGGACTCCCAGCGATCCAGTTCGACAGGGGAGCGAAACGGCTGCCCCAAACTGAGAGCCGATGAATATTGCCAAGTGCTTTGGCTCGCCACGGCGTTCCATGCCGCGCCCAAAAATCCGCCAGAAACTCGCTCTTGAACCGCGCCATGTCGACGCCCACCGGGCATTCCGACTTGCAGGCCCGGCATTCCAGGCAAAGATCCAGCACTTGATAAACACCATCGTCGCCGAGACCCGATTCATCGAGACGCCCGGAGATGGCCATTCGCAGAACGTTAGCGCGGCCGCGGGTGGATGCCGATTCTTCGCGCGTTGCCATGTACGACGGACACATGGTGCCCGACAGTTTCTTGCGGCAAGCGCCCACGCCGCTGCACATTTCGATGGCGCCGGCGAAACCACCATATTCGGAGTAATCGAACCACGTCTCCGGATTCGCGGATTTGTAACTGGTGCCGAAACGCAGGTTGCTGGTGAGCGGCGGCGCGTCGACAATCTTGCCTGGATTGAAAATGCCGAGCGGATCGAACGTGCGCTTGATCTCACGGAATGCCTCGTAGAGCTCATCACCGAACATCTGGCGCATGAATGGGCTGCGTACCAATCCATCCCCATGCTCGCCGGAAAGTGCGCCTCCGAATTCGAGCACCAGGTCCGCCACGTCCTGGGCGATTTGCTCAAACGTGCGAATACCCAGTTCCGTCTTCATGTTGATGACGGGCCGTACGTGCAGGCAGCCCACCGAAGCGTGCGCATAAATCCCAGCGCTGGTGTCATGACTGCGCAAAATCGTGAGGAAGCGCCCGATGAATCCGCTTAGCTTCTCCGGCGCGACGGCAGTGTCTTCGACAAATGGAATCGACTTGGCCTGCTCCTTCATGGCCATGGACAGTCCCAGCGCAGCTTCGCGAAGGCTCCAGATGCGAGCTTGGCCAGGCAGTTCCGTCTCGCTGCGGTATTGATAGCCGAGATTTTGAGAACGCAGATCCTGTTCCAGCGCGCTCAGGCGCGGAGGCAGGTCTTCCTTTCGATCGCCATAAAATTCCACACACAGTGTCGCTTCGGGATCGCCGGCGATGAAAGTAGTTCTGATATTGTCCAGCACCGCATTCTGCCGCGTGTTATCGAGGATGGATTTGTCCATCACCTCTACCGCTGACGGCCCGTGGCGCAAAATCACCGGCGTGGCGGATAGCGCTTCCAGTAGATCCGCGAACGAAATTACCATCACGGCCTTGTATTTGGGCAGCGCCACCAACCGAAGCTTGGCTTCCAGCACCACGCCGAGCGTCCCTTCCGAGCCAACCATGATCTTGGCGAGGTTTATGGGTTTCGACGAATCGCGAAACTCATCCAGATTGTAGCCGCCAACGCGTCGCAGGATTTTCGGATACCGGCGATCGATTTCCGCCGCGTGCTCGCGTGCCAGGCGCAGCACCGTGCCGTAACAGGCCGCTTCCAAAGTACTGCCTGCTGGGATCTCTCCTCGCTCGATCTCACGGAAATGAACGATGCTCGCGTCGGAAAGCAGGACAGTCTGCTCCAACACGTGATCGATTGTTTTCCCGAAAAGCACGCTGCGAGCGCCGCACGAGTTGTTGGCCATCATGCCGCCGATGGTGGCGCGGCTGGCGGTGGAGATGTCGGGAGCAAAGCGCAGGCCCAGCGGCGCGAGTTGCACGTTCAGCTCGTCCAGCACGATCCCCGGCTCTACACGAGCCCAGCGCTCTTCCGCGTTCACTTCGAGGACATGGTTGTAGTATTTCGAGGTATCGACTTGAATGCCCTCGCCAATCGCTTGGCCGGCTTGCGACGTCCCGCCTCCGCGCATCGTAATGGGGCAGCGGAATCGCCCGCAGATCTCGACCACACGAATGATGTCCTGACGATTCTTGGGAATTACGACGCCGAGAGGTTGAATCTGATAAACGCTTGCGTCCGAAGAGTAGAGCGCCCGAGAGATCTGGTCGAAGCGAACTTCGCCCTCGATCTGGCGCTTGAGTTCGCCCTGCAACGAATCAATGTCCACGAGCTTCGCGTTCGCTTGAGGAACGGGCGTTCCTAACTGCACGAGACTCAATGCGTGAACTCCATGCTTGGACCGTGCCATCGCGCGGAGGCGAGCACCACCCGAGAATATCAAAGTGGAGAACCAGGAACAACTTGCAATAATGGATCGGTGCTCACCAAAAACCAACTCCCGACGCCGGCGCTTCTGGTGGATCTCGATGCATTGGAGGCTAACCTGACGCGCATGGCTGAGCATGTGAAGAAGTGCGGCAAGAAGCTTCGCCCACACGCGAAGGCGCACAAGTGCGTCGAGATCGCAAAACGTCAGATCGCTGCAGGGGCGGCCGGTATTTCAGTGGCGACGCTCGCCGAAGCCGAGCTGATGTCGAAAGCCGGATTACCTGGGCTGCTACTGACTTCGCCGGTTGCCGATCCGCTCAAGATCGCCCGCATCGTCCAGACCGGTGCGATGGTTGTGGTGGATCACGTTCAGCAGGCCGAGTGGTACGAAGAGGCCGCCGCCAAAGCTGGAAAGACTATCGATGTCCTGATCGACCTCGACGTCGGCGATCATCGGACCGGCGCGCGTTCTACCGAACAGGCGATCGAGATCGCTCGTACCGTCGGCCGATCCGGCCGTCTGCGGCTCAAAGGATTGCAGGGCTATTCCGGCCGGGCCTCGCATGCCGGCGACGAACGGAAGAACGTCTCGGAGAAGGCATTTGCCGGGGCCATCGAGACGCAATCGGCAATAAAACGCGACGGCCTGCCAATGGAAATCCTTTCCGGAGGAAGCACCGGCACCTGGGACATTGATCTCGCACTCCCCGAGGTCACTGAGCTGCAAGCCGGCTCCTACATTTTTATGGATCTCGACTACCGGCGCGTCGGGGCGGACTTCCGCCAGTCGCTGATTGTGCTCGCCACGGTGATAAGCGCGAACCATGACAAGTTTGTCACCGTCGACGCGGGGCTGAAAGCATTTTCCACCGATCGCGGTTACGGCCCGGAGGCCGCCGACCTTCCCGGCACCGGATATCGATGGGGCGGCGACGAGTTCGGCTATGTCGACGTAGATGGCGGCGCCGGGAAACCCAAGCTCGGCGATCGAATCGAGTTTATTCCACCTCATTGCGATCCAACTGTGAATCTTTATGACCGCATTCACGCCTGTCGCGGTGAGAACGTGGAAGCCATCTGGCCAATCATGGCGCGAGTTCACGGTCCGCTGGTATGATCCACGCGCTATGATGCTCGATGCTATGATCACTGTTCGTTTCGAATGAAGCCCGCACCAGCTACTTCCGTGCAGCCCACACGCGTCCGCCACGTCGTGCTGGGTATAACCGTAGCCGTTTACATGATCACCTACATGGACCGCGTGATCATCTCCACGGCGCTGCCTGTGATGCGGCAGGAATTGGGATTTTCGCTGATCACCGCCGGCTGGATCCTGTCGAGCTTCCGCTGGGCTTACGCGCTATTTCAGATTCCCGGCGGGTGGCTGGGCGACCGGATTGGCCCGCGCCGTGCGCTTACTCTGATCGTCAGCTGGTGGAGTGCGTTCACTGTCCTCACAGGCCTAGCATGGAGCGCCACCGCGATGATCGTCACGCAGTTGTTCTTTGGCATGGGCGAAGCCGGCGCTTTTCCTATCGCGACTCGCTCGCTTTCCCGCTGGATGCTGCCTAGCGAGCGGGGCCATGCACAGGGCGTCACGCATGCCGGCTCCCGTCTCGGCGCCGCGTTCACCCGCCCGCTTGCGGTCTTTCTAATCGCGGCCTACGGCTGGCGCTCGCCATTCTTCGCTTTCGGCGGCCTGGGCTTGCTATGGGCCGCATTGTGGTTCTCCTACTATCGCGATTCTCCCGAGGAACATCGCGGCGTTAACGCTCAGGAGCGCGAGTTGATTCACTCCGCAACTGGCGGTCCGCGCTCGAAAGTGGGCGCGTCTGTGCCGTGGAGGAAGATCCTGTCCAGCCCTACCCTGTGGGCTCTGTGCCTGATGTACGCGTGTTATCAGTACGGGCTGGTGGTGTATCTCGACTGGTTCCCGACTTATTTGAAGGAGTCCCGGGGCCTCACGCTAGGGCAGATGGGCGTATACTCCAGCCTTCCTTTGTTTGCCGGCGTAGTGGGCGATCTCGCCGGCGGTTGGCTCACCGATCTGCTCCTCCGCCGCACCGGCGACATCCGCAGATCGCGACGCCTGATAGGAATCGCAGGTTTCATGATTGCCGCGACCGCGATCATTCCCGCTACGCTCACGGCCAATCCCAAGCTATGCGTGGCGCTGAGTTGCCTGGCGTTCGGCGGTCTAGAATTGACCGTCGGAGTCTCGTGGGCGATTCCGCTCGATATAGCGGGTGACTTCGCTGGTTCCGCGGCGGCGCTCATGAACATGGTCGGCAACATCGGGGGGGCGATTACCCCCACTTTGGTGGCCTACCTGGCAATGCGGTATGGTTGGAATGTACCCTTTATGACCGGCTCAGCGCTGTGTCTGGTAGGGGCGGCGATCTATGGCAAGATCGACGCAAGCAAGCGTATTTTCCCGGCGTGAGGTAAGAGCATGAAGATTAATCCTGATAAATGCGTGGCGTGCGGCAACTGCACTTATGTCTGCCCAATGGGAGCGATTTACATCGACCCCCAGATTCACCGCGCCACCATCAACCGCGATGAGTGTGTGGAGTGCTATTCCTGCTACAACGGCTTGAGCCAGGAGCACTTGAATCCGACTTTCGTGCGAACCGTCCGTAAAGTCTTCCAAAAAATGCGTTTGCGCTTCGACCCCGAACCGGACGTCTGCCCCACGGCCGCTTTCGAACCGGATGAGTTGGCTTGGCCTCGGGTCGTACGGCGCGCCTTTTCCGATCCGCGCGTCCCCCACGAATCCACCGGCGTGCATGGCCGCGGCACCGAAGAAGTAAAGACCAACGACATCAGCGGGCGCGTGCTGGTGGGGGAAGTGGGTTTCACGATCGAGTTCGGACGGCCTGGGGTCGGCGCTCGCTTCAGAGATATCCAGAAAATGTGCTGGGCGCTCGCCAAGGCTGGTGTTTCCTTCGAAAAGAAAAATCCCATCACTTCGTTGATGAGCGACGTCTCCACCGGCACTATCCGTGAAGACATACTCGACGAAAAAGTTCTTTCGGCCATCGTGGAGATCAAGACCAAGGCGGAGCGCACCGAAGAGATCATCCGCCTGGTATGGGAAGTGGAAAAGCAGGTCGATACCGTAGTCGCCTTGGGCGTTGGCACACGTTGCGACGAGCACGGCGACGATAACGTAATCGCCCCTATCTTGGAAAAGCTCGGCTACAACCTGGAGCGGGCCAAGACTAACATCGGCCTGGGCAGGATCACCAACCGGCCCGCGTCTCAGGCTGCCCAGGAGACCGTCGGAGTGGGGAAGTAAAGGAGCGCCATGACCAACACGTTGCATCGATTCGGACCGGCCGAGAGTTTTCAGGACGACTACATCGTTTTCGCCATCGCCAGTAAAGGAAAAAACGACGAAGGCGCTTTGCCCAAGCTGCGAAAGTTCCTGGAAATGGCGGTTCCATTCAAGCCCGTCAACCTGGGCGATGCGATTCACGGCGGAGCGCTTCGTCCCTCCCGTCAAATGGATCCGACGTCGCACTGGAATCGTGACACGACGCCCGACTTTCAAGCTGTCATCAACGGTCTCGATACACCCTGCACCGTCGCCGCGGTTTTCGACAATCGCGTGGCGGCTGAGGATTTCGTCAAGACGGTCAAGGAAGCCGACCTCGGCGTAAGCGTCAACATCTCTACCTCGGTCGATGGCGCCGAGCAGTGCTGCTTTGCCGCCGGCATTCCCCGGCACAGCGTCGGCTATTCGCTGGGCTTCGAAGGCAAGGTCGAGAAGCTTCCGGATTCCAACGTGATGATGTTGTCCACCATGTGCGGCCACGGCATGGTGAGCCATTCGCTCGCCAAGAAAATGATCGACTGGGTGAAGGAAGGCAGGCGAACTCCCGAGCAGGCCGCCAGCTATCTCACGCGCTTTTGTTCGTGCGGCATTTTCAATCCCAAACGAGCCGCGCGGGCACTGGAACAAGCGGTTCGCGGTATGGACGCGGCCGATTGACCTGGTTGCCTAATGCGCGAAGTCTCGGATCTTCGCGACGCTCGTCGCATCCAGCTTTTGCAGCATCGCGACTAGTAATTCGACCAGCTGATCGAAGTCGCGCCGGTTCATAATGCCGTTGTGCGAGTGAGTATACCGCACCGGCACCACCAGGTTGACGGTCGGAACGCCGCCCAGGCTTTTCTGAATCTCGGCCGAATCATCGCCGTAGCCTTGCACCAGATCGGACTGCAGCGGTAGGCTCTTTGAAGCGGCAGTCTGCCTGACAAACTGAATGAAGCTGCGGTTGGGCAATGCCGACGAGTCGTACAGAAAAATTCCAGGCCCTGCTCCCAGTTTCACCTGTGTCTCCTCAGCGTGACCAGGGAAGACGTCGCCTGTAATGCCGCCCTCGAGCGCGATCCCTACCTCTGGCTTGATGACCTCGACGGCGGTGTGAGCACCGCGCAGACCTATTTCTTCTTGGGTCGTAATCGCCCAAAAAATCTGATTGGGATGCGGCAGCGACGCTAGACGGCGCATCGACTCCACCACCACACCGCAGCCAACCCGGTCGTCCCAGGCTTTTCCCAGATAATTATTGCTGCCGTTCAACACCGTGAACGGTGAGTCCGGCACTACTGGATCGCCTGGCGAAACTCCCATCGCCAAAACTTCAGCTTCGTCTTTCGCCCCCACATCTAGGAAGAGGCTGTCGCGAAGATAGACGCGCGTGCGTTCTTCCGGCGGCACAACGTGGATGTCGCGAATCCCGGTCACGGCGCGAACCGGCCCCTTCGATCCGACAATGATCCAGCGTTGATCCACCAGCGCCTGGTCGAGCCATCCACCCAGCATCTGCATGGTGAGCAGACCCTTGGGACTGATGCGGCGGATCATCCCGCCCAGCTCGTCCATATGGGCGTCGACCATGATGCGCGGCCCCTGCGATCCCTGTTTAGCGATGATCGAGCCGAGACCGTCGAACTGAATTGAGTCGGCGTGGGGCTTGATGAACTCGAGCATGATCCGGCGGATCGGCTCCTCGAAACCGGATGGGCCGGGGGCGTCCGAGAGCTTCTGCAAAAGCTCCACCGTGCGGTCTTGGGCCGTGGCAGGCAATGCCACGAAGAAGCTCAGCAGGCACCAGATAGCCAACGGGACCCGCATGACTCTAGTCGCCGACCACTGCTGCCGTGATCCGCTGTACCATTCCGTCCATAGCTCCGCCGCCCTTATGCCAGTGCCAGACGAACACGATATCGTGCGCCGGGTCGATCCAGACGATATTCCCGCCATTGCCGATGGCAGCGAAGCTCGTTGGCGGACCGCTGGGCCACTGCTTCTGTTTCGTATTCAGCCACCACAGGTAGCCGTAGTCGGGACCATGCTCGCTCGGGGTGACGGCTTCATCCAGCCATTTCGCGGAAACAATCTGCTGGCTGCCCCACTTTCCATGGTTGAGGATCAGCAGGCCGAAGCGCGCCAAATCCTCCGAGTTGATCCACAGCCCGCCGCCCCAGCGCGTGCCGCCGCTGACGGACTCAATGGGCCGTCCATTGATCTCGACCGTAGATTTGTCGCCGTAGCCGTGCCAGCCCCACTCCGATGACGCGCCGATCGGATCCATGATGTTTTTCTTGAGAACCTCCGGCAGTCCTTCGCCGAACAGGCGCAGCAGCGATAAAGAGAACCGGTTGATGCGGACGTCGTTGTATTCGTAGTACGACCCCGGTTCCTGAATCGCGCGCGGCTCGCGCTTGCCGTTGCCGAACTGCTCCACTCCCACAAAATCCGCGTTCTTCCCCCACAGCACTCCTTCCCATTCACTGGTTTGCTGCAGGTGGTTTTTCCAGGTGATCTTGGCGTTGTGCGGCGAGTCGTACCCTCCGTCGTGGATGTATTTCGCCACTGGATCGTTAACGTCTTTGATCAAGCCGCGCGCGACGGCAATGCTGCAAACCGTCGAAATGAAGCTCTTGGCGACGCTATACACCGGATCGTTGGTCTTCGTATCGCCGAACTCCGCGACAATGTAGCCGTGACGCAGGATGATGCCGTTGGTCGCCGCGCGCTGCTTCGGCAACGGCCCCAAAACCGCGCCAAACGTGCGGACTTGATCCTTGTCGAAGTCCCAAGTGCTCCCGTTGGCCTGGGCGTAGTCAATCGCTTGCTGAAGTTTGGCGGCGTCCATCCCCAGTTCAGCGGGTGCCTTTTTCTGCCATTTACCAGCCGGCGGAAAATAGGCTGGCGCGGCCTGGAGCGATAAGGCAAAGAAGGCCAGGATCAAGGGCACTGAGAGAAAAGAACGTCTGGATCGGTCCATAGTCGTTCAGTCTCGCATATTTATTAGTCTCAGCGTGCTCGGCAGCCAAGGAGTTAGGATGAGTTATTCAAGGGAGGCCAAATGAGTCATCGATTTCCCGCATGCTTGGGTGTATTGGCGATGTTCCTGACTTCTCAGCTTCCTGGCCAGTCGCCAGCCAAAGTCAAGAAGGCGATCCCCCACACCGCCGACGGTCATACGGATCTGCAGGGAACCTGGACCAACGCCACGTTGACACCGATGGAGCGCCCGGCGGAATTCTCTGGAAAGGCAACGGTTACCGACCAGGAAGCTCGTGCGTACGAGAAGAAGGATCTCGACACTAACGATATCGATAAACCGGACGCACCGCTGTTGGCGCGTGCCGGGTCGGCAGAGACGGGCGGCTATAACAACTTGTTCATCGACCGCGGTTCGGAACTGGCGCGTGTTGATGGCGTTAAACGAACCTCGCTGATCATCGCTCCGCCGGATGGAAAAGTTCCGCCCCTTACGGAGCAGGCGCGCCAGCCGCGCGGACGCGGGTTCGATCGCTACGATAGCGTAGCAGACCGGCCGCTGGCCGAGCGCTGCCTGCTGGGCTTTGGCTCGACCTCCGGGCCGCCTATGCTCCCGGTCTTGTACAACAACAACTACCAGATCGTCCAGACGCCCGACACCCTGATGATCCTGATCGAGATGGTACACGATGTCCGCATCATCCGCATGAATGGTACGCACGCCCCCGCCAGCATCCGGCAGTGGCTGGGCGATTCGATCGGCCATTGGGAAGGCGACACGCTGGTGGTCGACACCACCAACTTCACGGACAAAACGAAATTTCGAGGAGCGTCCGAGAATCTTCACGTGATCGAGCGCTTCAAGCGTGTCGATGCCGAAACGATCCTGTATCGGGCCACTATCGACGACCCGTCGACGTTCACTAAGCAGTGGACTATGGAATACCCATTCCGGGCTGCCGCTGGTCCGGTTTTCGAATACGCCTGCCACGAAGGCAATTACGCTATGCCCGACATCCTGGGCGGGGCGCGCAAAGCGGATTCCGAAGGTGCCACGAAAAAATAAAGTTGGGCGGCAGCCTTTACTGGATGCTCATCAGCGGCCGCAGCCGCCGCACATTCTCTGGACCGCGCAGCCGTTGAAGAGCCTTGGTTTCGATCTGACGTATCCGTTCACGCGTCAATCCGAAAACTTGCGCTATTTCCTCCAGCGTGTGCTGGCGCTCAAAGCCAATGCCGAAGCGCATGCGGACTAGGCGCTCTTCGTTGGGCGAGAGGGTTTTGAGCACGTCCGCGGTACCTTCGCGAACATCGCCTTCAAAGACCGCGTCAGTGGGCGAGCCGACCCACTGGTCCTGCAGAAGGTCGCCTAAAACGGATTCGCCATCCCGTCCGACGGGCAGATCCAGTGACACCGGATCCCGCGAAATGCTTCTGAGCTCCTGAATCTGATTCGCCGTGGTGTTCAAGCGCTTGCCGATCTCCTCGTTAGTGGGAATTCGGTTGAGCTCCTTTTCCAGATCGCGAGAGGCCCGCGTGAATTTGTTCAGCCGTTCGTTCATGTGGACCGGGATGCGGATCGTCCGCGATTTGTCCGATATAGCCCGGGTCATAGCCTGGCGGATCCACCAGGTAGCGTAAGTTGAGAACTTGTACCCCAGATGATAATTGAATTTGTCCGCGGCCCTCATCAGCCCGATATTGCCTTCCTGGATCAGGTCCAGGAGATGCAATCCTCGGTTCACATATTTCTTGGCGACGGAGACCACCAGGCGCAAGTTAGCTTCTACCAGAGCCTTCTTGGCCGCCTCGGCTTCCATCTCGCCCTCATGCACGGCTTTCAGCCAGCGGCGCAACTCGACCACACCCGAACCTGCCGCGGCCTTCTGCTCTCGGATCGCGCGTCTCACATCGCGGAGATCGGCCGCCTTGTTGCGGCTTCGCGAAGCCTCGACTCTGACTAATTGCGTCTCAAGAATGACGCCTTGCTCGGCAGCGCACTGTAAAGCATCGCGGAAGGCCCTCCACTGATTCACGTTGAACGGGATACTCCGCATTTTCTTTGAACATTCCACGGTCGCGCGGAGTAGCTTGCTTGCCAGCTTCGCTTGTGCTTCGCGCCTGGGCGTCGAATCGAGCTTTTGCTGAAGCGTTCGAAGGCTCTGCTCCAATTCAACCAATTCCTGAAACCGGCGCATGGCCTTGTTCCGAGCCCGCCGTTTCGCGGCGTCGTCCGGGCTGCTAAGGTTTAAGACATTCTCGGGGTCGGCTTTCCCCTCGCGGATATCGTCATATATTGCCAGCGTCATCTTCCGCACCAGCGGCGACCGCGAAAGGGCCTTCTGCATCCGCAGGCTGCCCCGTTCCATGCGCCGGGCAAGCATTACCTCGGCCTGACGGTTCAGCAAGGACACCGAGCCCATCTCCCTCAGGTAAACGCGCACCGGGTCGTCAGTATAAACCGCAGGTTCCTCGGTGGATTCCGCTGGAGCTGAATCGTCGCCCTCCAGTGGTTCGACTTCGAGGTCCGCCATAGCGAACCGGCTCGAGTCCGCAGAATCCGCGAGAATAATTTCGTCAAATCTTTGCATCTAAGCTCCGGGGTGTTTCGGGTAGCTCCTCGAGACGGAGTTCCCTGTCCAATTGGATGCGATTCATGTCGATTCGGTTGCAATCTGCCCCGAGCCGGCATACCGCTTAACTTATTGATTGCAAAAGGGCGGCTTGTAACTTACGCCATCATTTTCGATTCCAAGTCTACCATGTCACTGGCCACGACGTCAAAATCGCCTTGCTTGGCGGTGTCGGCACGCCGATTTGGTCCGTACTCCTTTGGTCTATGGATAAACCCAGTCCGCAAACCAAAGCTGCGGGCAGCGTCCAGGTCACCCCGATGAGCGGCCGTCATCATCACCTCTTCTGGCTTGAGGCTCAGCAACTCGACCGCGGTCAAATAGGCCTCACGATCGGGCTTATAGTGCCGCGCTAATTCTGCCGAAAGGATCAAATCCCAGGGCAGGCCGGCGTTCTTGGCCATGTCAGCCAGCAGCGACACGTTCCCGTTGGAAAGCGGAGCGATGGTGAACCGCTTCTTGAGCTGCACTAAGCCGGGAACCGAGTCAGGCCACGGTTTCAGCCGATGCCAGACGCGGTTCCAATGTTCCTTCTCTTCCTCGGTGAGGCCCTTGATCCCGAATTCCTGAAGGAGATCGTCAAGCAACATTCTATGCAAGGTATCCAGCTTGGTCCAAAGCAGCTCGCCCTTTCGGACTTTCTCCATCGCCGGTGCGTACCCATTTCGCCAGCGGTCGGCAAAATGGCCCCAGTCGATCGAGAGGCCCTTGGCTTGGCCCCAAAGAGCGCCTTCCGCGATGATCGAGCCACGCCAGTCGACCACGGTCCCAAAAGTGTCGAAGACCAGCGCCTTCACTCCGCGAGTCTGGGCGCGAGTGGTCCGTGGAATACCGGCTGCCGCCAAGCCGCCCGAGGCCGTGCGGAGAACTTGTCTGCGGTTCAAGTTCATGCTCTGCGGGTTAAACTCAAGGTTGCGTTTCCGATCCGATCTTCTGGCCGTTCGCAAACGTGACTTTCCTCCCGTCGACAGCGTGAGAGACGTCTTTGGCTAGAAAACCGTGGACGATCACTTTGTCTCCGGGCTTTAGCGTATCGCGCATCCAGCCTCGCCGGGCCAGGCGGGTTGGACCACCGGTCTCGCAGGACCAGTTCACCACTGTGCCATCCGGCCCTGTGACATCCACGTAATAATGCACGTGTGGGTTCTCCCAGTCGACGCGTGTGACCACGCCTTCGAGAGTAATGGGCTTGGACGTATCGAACTCGCCCGAAAACGCATGATGCGCCGTAGCAGGCAGCCCGCTAATGAGCACTACAAAACTGATCGATATTAAGAATCTATTGGACATGGCCCTACTCTCACACTACAGCTTTTTTGCGCGGCCCGCAGCCGCTTAATAGGAAAATAGTGTTATGAAATTCGCTGACCTTCTGTTCGGGCGACCGCTGGCCACAGAAGAGGAAAAGGCTGAAAGAATTGGCCCAGCCAAAGGGATTCCGATCTTCGGACTGGATGCATTGAGCTCGGCTGCGTACGGTCCCGAGGCCGCTCTCACTCTGCTGATACCCCTTGGCATGATGGGGGTCGCCTACATTGTTCCCATCAGCGTCAGCATAGTCATCTTACTCTGCGTGGTTTATTTTTCATATCGGCAAACTATTTCCGCGTATCCCCAGGGCGGAGGCTCGTATACGGTCGCAAGTGACAATCTCGGAGTTTGGCCCGGGCTTCTGGCCGCCGCTTCGCTAATGGTCGATTACGTTCTAACTGCGGCGGTCGGGATCTCGGCCGGCGTTGGCGCGCTCATCTCGGCGATTCCGTCGCTAGAACGGTACACCCTGCTGCTTTGCCTCGGCATTCTGATCCTGGTGACAGTGATCAACCTTCGAGGAGTGCGAGAGACAGGCGGGATTTTCGCCGTTCCGACGTATTTATTCATCGTCTGCTTGCTGGGCGTAATTGCTCTCGGTGTAGCGAAGACCCTGCTGGCCGGCGGTCACCCGACGCCCGTGATCCAGCCGCCGAAACTAGCGGGTGCTACGGAAGTTGTGGGCGCCTGGCTTTTATTACGCGCCTTTGCAAGCGGTTGTACTGCCATGACCGGCGTGGAGGCTGTCAGCAACGGAGTCATGGCCTTTCGCGAGCCGAGCGACAAGTACGCGCGGTTGACTCTTACCATCGTTATCGCGATTCTGATCGTGATGCTCGGGGGCATCGCATTTCTGGTCAAAGCTTATGGCATTGCAGCCACTCCTCCCGGACAGGCGGGCTATGAGAGTGTGCTCTCGCAATTGATTGGAGCAGTCGCTGGGAAGAGCATCTTTTACTGGGTGAGTATCGGAGCGATTCTGCTGGTCCTGGCGCTCTCCGCAAATACCGCGTTCGCCGATTTTCCGCGATTGTCAAGAGCCATCGCCCAGAATGGGTTCTTGCCCCACGGCATGACCCTGCGCGGCCGGCGTCTGGTGTTCGCACAGGGGGTCTACATGCTGGCTGGGTTGGCCGGGGCGCTTCTAATCTTGTTCGGAGGAGTCACGGACCGGTTGATTCCGCTGTACGCCGTGGGCGCGTTTCTGGCGTTTACTTTGTCCCAGGCGGGGATGGTGGTGCATTGGAAACGTGCTGGCGGAGCAGGCTCGGGCAGAAGCATGCTGGTGAATGGCCTGGGGGCCGTCGCAACGGGCATCACCGTAGTGGTGGTCATGATAGCGAAGTTCACAGAGGGCGCGTGGATCACCGTGCTTTTGATTCCCGGGATGATGTTAACGATGCGAGGGATTAAACGGCACTATCAGCGGGTTGAAGAAGAGACTCGGAGCGATACGCCGGTATATGTGAAGAATCTGGCTCACCCGCTGGTGGTGATACCGATCGAACGGTGGAGCGTCATTGCCGAAAAGGCGCTGCGGTTTGGCTGGGGTCTCTCGCCCGAGATCAGGTTGTTGCACGTGGATTGCGGAGAGGATCGCGAAGGAATTCGCCATCGCTGGCGAGAGCAAGTGGAGAAACCGGCATGGGAAGCCGGACTGCCTGTGCCCGAACTAGTGACGCTCAAATCACCCTTTCGCTTTGTGGTGCGGCCGATACTCGATTATGTCCTTGACCTGGAACAGGCTAACCCCGATCGACAGATCGCTGTATTGATTCCCGAGTTGGTCGAGAACCGCTGGTATTACACTCTGTTGCACAACAACCGCTCGGCGGTTCTGAAGGCGCTGCTGCTATTCAAAGGCGATCAGCGGGTCATTGTGATCAATATTCCGTGGTATTTGCGGGACTGATATGCTGGCAGTGAACCACAGGAGGGTCCCAGCATGCTGAATCGCCGCGAATTCTTACTCACGAGCGCCGGCGCCGCGGTCGCCGCTCAGGCTGCCCAGGGTGACAAGATGCGCTTTGCCATGAGCGGACACGAATTCCGGCACACGCCGCCTCATCCGGAAGCGGGAATCAAGATGACCGCTCAATACGGCTACCAGGGGCTCGAACCATTTCAGGAGGACATCGCCAAGTACCTCGACCAGCCTCCCGAAGCGCTTAAGAAAGTGCTGGACGCGTCCGGTCTGGCTCTCGCGACAGTGGGCAGCGGCGGCCAATATCTGGATCCCGCCAAGATTCCGGCGACCATTGAGAACAATGCCGCTAGAGCGCGCTACATTTCCTATTTCGGCTGCAGGCACCTCAAGATCAATCTCAGCCGGCGTGTGGGTAACGGCGCCGAGAACCTCAGCGACGAAAACGCGAAGGCTCTCGCCCGAACTCTGAATGAGGCCGGCAAGCGCACGATGGACTCGGGCATCAAGCTCGGCTTCCATCCGCACTGCTGGACGCTGGTGGAACGCGAGCCCGAGTTGAAAAAAATGATGGATCTCACTGACCCCAAGTATGTCTACCTGGTACTCGATACCGGGCATGCGAGTTTGGGCGGCATAGATCCCGTAAAATGCCTGCGCGATTACTATTCCCGCATTGCAGCCGTTCACCTCAAGGACTGCGAGCCCAAATACAGCGCCGGCAACGGATGGAAAGGGCCGGCCCCCAGCGAAGAGGAACATAATCGCGTGAATCTCTACAAGCGTCTGGGAACCGGCGGCGTCGATTTCCCCGCTTTTTTCCGTGTGCTGCGCGAGCGCGAATACGCCGGGTGGGTAACGCTCGACTTCGACGCCCCGCGGCCCGGCGAGGGAACGGTGGAACAGGACATGGACTCCCACAAGAAGTACCTGGTGGAGACATTGAAAGTGACGTTGAGAAGTTAAACGAAGCTGCTGCACCGAGACGGTAGACACTCCTACGGGCTTCCTATAAGATATAGATCATGAAAAATTGGATGGTAGCGGTTCTCTGTGGAATGCTTTCTTCGGCAATTGCTCTTCCAGCGGCCAACAGCGACAGCCGGGACGAAAAGGCCGTCATGGCCACGTTGGAAGACATGGCTCAAGCGACGATCAAACGGGATGTCGCCACGCTCGACAAGATTTACCATCCCGACCTCACCTACAGCCACTCTTCGGCAATGCTTCAATCCAAGGCTGAGGTGCTGAAAGCCGCCGCCGGGCCAGCAGTCACCGAATCTATGACGTTCCATGATTCGACCATCAGAGTTTATGGCAATGTCGCGCTGGTGCGAGGCGGTAACGAGCTTCGAAATGGCACGCCGGGCGCGATGCACGACAACCACCTAAACATCCTGTGGGTCTTGCTGAAGGGTCCCGGGCCTCACGGCTGGCAGATCGTAGCCCGTCAAACCACGCGGCTGCCCGAGAAGTAAGCTCGCGCGCCGGCTCGATTCTTATCGGCCTGCTCAGGAGTTTGTTGAGGCCAAATCCCTCCACCTGATGACCGATAAGCACTAAGTGTCCAGCACAATCGCGGAAGTCGAAGCTCCGATGACGCTGACTCCGGCGGTGTTGCAATTCTCCGGTAAGCTGCATAAGCTCCCGGGCCGAGCCCCAGGAAAAGAACCAGCGCTTAACCCCACAGCAGAAATGGGTCTTTATCGCCAGTCGGCATGTTCGTGCCGCCATCGCCAGTACGCACGTTGCTGTTCCGCTTTCAGCCGTCTGTACTCCCGGTACCGTTGCTCACGTCGCTCCTCCATCAGCCAGTGCCGATAAGCGCGGTTCTCGTGCTCATTCCATTCGTGCCAATCCCGGCGTTCGCGATCATAATAACGGTGATGTTCTTCCGCTAGAACGATCACAGGTGCAAACAATGAAGCGCTGAATACCAAAACCGCTACAAACCGTTTCATCGGCAGTATCCTCCAGTAAGGGGCGAGCACGTCGAAGACCAACTCCGATCTCTTATACATCACGACCTGGCGTCACATTTTATCCTTAACAAAAGAAAGTGCTTCTGCTGCGAGCGCAACTTCCCGCTCCTTTCGTTTATTAAGAAGCTATCAATGACTGCTTGATTCCGGCGGAACTTTTTCCACCGTTGGATCGGCAACCTTCATCTCGGTTTCACGTCTTCTCGCTCCGCTTTGAGAGTCACGGGGCTAGGGAGGGCGTCGGGTGCGAAATATGGCCCAGTGAAATTGCTCGCCAGCATTTCTAGCTGTGCTACTGAACCTGGTTGGAGCGTGGACTAAAGCGCGGTGGAGCTGATCCGATTTTGACGGGGCAAGGAAAACGGCGAGGTGTCTACGAAATGGCTCACACGATCGCGACTACCGGCGATCGTGATCATGATTGAAGTCGCGGTCACGGTCGCGATCCCAATGATGGTCGTGCTCGCGGCGACCGTGCTCGCCGTCCCAAAAGCCTTCAAAGTATCGCTCTCCATCATGATGGGGCGCCACCCAATGCGCAGCCGAATAGGGCGGGCGGCTCCAATATCCATCGTGCCATCGGTAGCGGTTTCCGACTACATACCAGTACCCATCGACCCAAAAATAATCGGGACCGGGGCTGGCGGGAACGATTCGAACCACGCGAGGAGGGGGTGGGGGTCCGATTCGCACGCCGATCGAAATCTGCGCAAAAACAGATCCGAGCGCAAACAAGGTCAAGGTCAATACTTTCTTTGTCATGGTGATTCCGCCGAGTTAAGGATCGGCGAATCAGTTCGCAAACTTTAGACCAGCTTAATTCTGTCGTGCACTCTCGGGTCTTCCTGTCACTGCGCCGCTGAGAGCGTAAGACCTGGACTAGATGTGCCTTGTGGAGCCGCCACCGTTAGTGGCGTCGGTCTGCGAGCGGCCTAGTAGAGCTTCCGCCTGTTCTCCCGCCATCGCTCTGAAAGAACTATTAAGAGCCGGCTGTCTGCCGGTCCGCCGGCTTACGCGACAATTCGATACTTCCCTTAATGTAGCCGCCGTCTTCAATGACGATGCCGGCAGAATGAATCTCGCCAACAAGCTGTGCGCTCTTACGGATAAATACTTTGTCCGCGGCCTCTACCTTGCCTTGAATCGAACCACGCACCTCCAACTCTCGAACCTTGACATTCGCCTGGACTTTGCCATCGGTGGCGATCGTGAGACGATGCTCTAACATTTCGATCGTCCCATCCACTTCTCCTTCGATGGTCAGGTCTTCCCGGCTTAAGATTTGACCTTGGACCACGACGTTCTTGCCGAGCACGGCTTTGACGGCTGGTACTTCCGCACCTAATGACATGGTAGGCGACATAACTTACTTCACTCCTTTTTCAGCACTGATGAAATAATCGACCTCGCACGGGCCTTTCTTTAGGCGAATAACGATTTGATAAAAAAAGCGAGAAAAATAAATTGGCTATACTTCGACCCGTTGCAACACGGTGTCAACGTCTGCGTGGACGAGAAAATGGCGATTCAAAGGTCTGGATCGACTGGATCCCAGGGCGTTCAACTAGGGCGCACCTCTTTCGTTATCACGTTATTATCAATAGGCAGGCTCAGCAGACGCGCCCTCATGATGCTCCCCATGATGCTGCCATTGATATTGGCTGTTTACTCGGACGAACGGGCGGTCATCGGTCGCTTGCAACGCCGCGATCCACAAGCTTTGGCGGAGTTGTACGATCGCTACGGCCGCGCCGCCTATTCATTAGTGTTGCGCGTAGTGCGCGATAAAGCGATCGTGGAGGATCTGGTTCAGGAGACCTTCCTTAGCGTGTGGAACCGGGTAGACTCGATCGACCCCGAGAAAGGCTCGATCGGCCCGTGGTTGTTGGCCATAGCCCGCAATAGGGCAATCGACTATTTGCGCTCGTCCGCCGGTGGAGGCCCCTCCGTAAAGCCGCACTCACCGCCCGGCCTGTGGAAAGAAATCAGCATGCAGGATATGGACTATGTGCAAAGCCACGGTGACGATCTGCATCGACGCAGCCTCTACACATTCTGGAAACGAACCATTCCGCCGCCCGAGATGATCAACTTCGATGCAGCCAATCGCGAAACGTGCGTGGTGCGCGAAACGCGAACCGATACGCCGCTGCAAGCCCTGAACCTGATGAACGACGTGACCTTCCTCGAGGCCGCGCGCTTCATTGGGCAGCGAATGCTGAAGGAAGGTGGGCCGACACCCGACGCACGTCTGCGATTCGGCTTCCGGCTGGTAACGGGGCGTTTTCCTTCGCCCGCCGAACAGGCCGTTCTAAACGGAAGCCTGCAGTTCCATCGCGCGTATTTCGACGCCAAACCAAAAGAGGCAGGGGAGTATTTGAGCCAGGGAGAATCGCAGGCTGATCCCAAGCTCGATCCCATCGAACTCGCCGCGTACGCGTCCGTGGGAAGCCTGCTGTTGAATCTGGATGAAGTGATCACGAAGGAGTAAGGTCTTGCATCCGATCGAAGAAGCCAAACTGCTGATGACCCGACGCCACTTCTTCGGGCTCGCGGGCACTGGTATTGGCGCCGCGGCGCTGGCTACGCTGGCAGCTCGGGATGCGCAAGCTTCCGAGGGCCTCGCGGGGCTTCCAAATTTCCCGCCTACGGCCAAGCGGGTGATTTACCTGTTCCAGCATGGCGCGCCTTCGCAGTTAGACCTGTTCGACTACAAGCCGAACCTCCAAACCCTGCGCGGCACCGATCTCCCGGATTCGGTCCGCCAAGGCCAGCGGCTCACCGGCATGACGGCTTATCAGACCAAGTTTCAAACTGCACCTACGGTTTTCAAGTTCGCGCAGTGCGGCCAGAGCGGCACATGGCTCAGTGAAATACTGCCTCACACATCGAAAGTCGCCGACCGGCTCTGCCTCATTAAAGGCCTGCAGACCGACGCGATCAATCACGATCCAGCCGTTACGTTCCTCGAGACCGGTGCCCAGATCGCCGGCCGGCCGAGCATAGGCGCGTGGATCGCCTACGGGCTGGGCAGCGAATCCCGGGATCTGCCCGCTTTCGTGGTTATGGTGTCGCAAGGCGTCGGGAATACCCAAGCTCTCGCCGAACGGCAGTGGGCCAGAGGCTTTTTGCCTTCTCGATTTCAGGGCGTGAAGTTTCGCTCCGACGCCGATCCGGTCTTGTATGTTTCAAATCCCGAAGGTTATGACACGACCGCGCGACGCCGGTTTCTAGACGATCTGGCCAAGCTCAACGAGATCACGTACAGAGATTATCTCGATCCCGAAATCTCCAGTCGCGTGTCGCAATACGAAATGGCGTTTCGGATGCAAAAGTCCGTGCCCGATCTCACCGATCTCTCCACCGAGCCGCCCGCCACATTCGAGCTGTACGGGTCTGACTCTCGCAAACCGGGTACCTACGCGGCCAACTGCATTCTCGCTCGCCGCCTGGCCGAACGCGGTGTGCGTTTCATCCAACTCTTTCATCGCGGGTGGGATCAGCACAATAACCTGCCAAAGGAGATCGCCGGGGAATGTCTGCAGACCGATCAAGCCTCGGCCGCGCTTATCCAGGATTTGGACCAACGTGGACTACTAAAAGACACTCTGGTGGTTTGGGGCGGTGAATGCGGACGCAGGGTCTACTCGCAGGGTACACTCACCGAGAGCAACTATGGCCGGGATCATCACCCACACTGCTTTACGGTTTGGATGGCGGGTGGCGGCGTAAAGGGCGGGATGACACGGCGAAACGGACGACTTCAGCTACAACGTGGTAAAAGATCCTACCGACGTGCACGACCTGCACGCCACGATTCTTCACTGTCTGGGCGTCAACCACACCAAGCTCACATACAAGTTTCAGAGTCGCCATTTCCGGCTGACGCATGTCGCCGGCAACGTCATCCAGCAGATCCTGGCGTGAGGCGGGAAAATACCTATGAATATAGTTCGTATGGAAGCCTTCACTGTGATGGGCCGCGAAGTCCGGACCTCAAATGCGCGCGAATTGAGCGGCCAGGGTGCCATTGGCCAATTGTGGACCAAGATGAGCCCGGAACTCGGTACGCCTGTTGCCGTTTATAGCGAGTACGCAACCGACAAGGACGGCGAGTATAGCTACATGCTGGGCGTGGAGATTGGCCATGATGAAACGCTTCCTCTCCAGTTTTCCAGGCGGGACACCGAAGAAGGAGACTACCTTTGCCTGAAAAGCGAAGGCCCCGTCAGTCCTCAGTTGGTGGCGGGCCTGTGGCGCCAGATCTGGACTCTTGAAGCGACCGGGGAACTGCCGCGCGCGTACCGAACAGATTTTGAAATCTATCGCGGCAATGGAGTGGAACTATACGTGGGCGTCAAGCGCTAAGCCGGTCACTCCTCAACCAATTTACTTTTTCTGCCGCTGCCATTCAGCCTGCGCCTTCACCCGGATACGGCCAACTCTGGTTGTCCAGCAATAGCTCCTTCTCGCGTTGCGCCTTCGGCACTTGATTGATTTTGAGATTCTCGAAAAAATGCACACCGGTCTTGCCCGCAGTCGCAATGTCGATATCGCCGTCGAGGTCGGCGATCAGGAACTGAGTCCCTGCTCCCGCGCTTCCATTCAAAGAGATGGGATAGCGCGTGAACTGAGTGGCTTTCCGGTCAATCTTGTAGTAATAAATCACCAGCGGATCGTAGGAACCCGGATCATTGCCGTCGTGACCGCGATATCTTTTCCCGGCCAGCAGCTCCATCTCACCATCGCCATCTATATCGGCTAAAGCTAAGGTGTACCTGCGAAAACGACTCATCGATGAGGTGCTTCACCCAGTGCCGATTTCGCGTATCGCCCTGCTGCTCCAGCCAGTACAAACCGTAGCTGTGCCCCCCGGCCATAAATGATATCCGTCCGGCCATCCTGATTCACGTCGTAACCAATGATCGGAAATCCGGCCTCGCCCAAGTCCCACTCGCCATGCCACTCCCATTTGTCATGAGTAGCGTCGATGTTCTTAAACCAACCATGCGTCGTAAGAGGGTCGAGCTTGCCGTCGCCATCAATGTCCGCCATGCCGATCTCGTGTCCGTCTTCGTCATGTCCGCCCACGTGATGAACCGCCGGCTCCGGCCCGGCGAAGTCGACCGATAGCATTCCGGAGCGGCCATAATGAGCCAACGCCAGATCGGGCTTGCTATCTCCGTTGAGATCCGCCATCCAGCCGCCTTCGGTCTCAATGGTGTGAGCAATCAGATGGCGCTCCCACATCGTGCCAGGCTTCTTGGGATTCTCAAACCATCACAGCCCGTCGGTCATCCAACCCACTGTGATGATATCTGGAGCTCCATCGTGATTTACATCCACCGCCCACTCGCCGCAATCGGACACAAATTCACCGACGATCTCGACCGTGCGGTATTGATGACGCTTCCATTCGCCGCCTTGCGGTCCCGGATTCTCATACCACTAGGCTCCGCTGACCAGGTCGGGCCGGCCCTCTCCATTCACGTCGATGGTGGTGATGCCTTCGGCGTGGTCCGCACTTAATCGATGCACGAAGAAGGTCGATTGCGGCACATTGCCTGGGGCATTGCCGCGAACTTCATTCAGTTGTGCACGGCCAAGGGTCAATCAGAATGCGACTGCTCCAGTTATCCATGACGATCTGACCAGTTCTCAGCATCGCGCTGTTATCATAGCAATTGTCTATGAGTTCCACGCTTGCTCAGAACCCCACTGCTAGCGCCGGGCCTGCTCTTGGGCCGAAGGAGATTGTGGGTGCCGTCGATGACGTGCTTTCCACGACGCGCTTTATCGACGTCCATACCCACTTGTTCATGCCTTCGCTAGGAAAGCTCGGTCTGTGGGGCATCGACGAATTAATTACTTATCATTACCTGGAAGCCGAGTTGTTTCGCTCCTCGAACCTGAAGCCGGATCAGTACTGGAACATGTCAAAGCAAGAGAAGGCGGACGCCATCTGGCGCGCTCTCTTTGTAGAAAATGCCCCGGTTTCCGAGGCCACCCGAGGCGTCGTCGCCGTACTGAATGCTTTCGGACTGCCCACTAGTGGCCCCGATCTCAAGCAAGCCCGCGAGTTTTTCTCCGCTCAAAAGCTGGACGCCCACATTCGCAAGGTGTTCGATCTGGCCGGCGTGAGCGAGGTGGTGATGACTAACGATCCCCTCGACCCCGATGAGGCGCCGCTTTGGGAGCAAGGCGCGAAGCCAGATTCGCAATTTCATCCAGTGTTGCGTCTCGATCGCATACTGAACAAATGGAAAGATCACTGCCGCGTACTTGCGGCGCAAGGCTATGCCGCGAACGACGACGCCACGGGACAATCGGTTTCTGCCGTACGCCGGTTCCTGGGCGAATGGGTGAAGCGCATGCGGCCGGTCTACATGGCCGTTTCCCTGCCGGATACATTCCAATTCCCCGAGAAAAGCGTACGCGCCCGCCTGCTGGCCGAAGCCGTACTGCCGTCGTGCCAGGAATTCGGGATTCCGCTCTCGCTCATGATCGGCGTTCGTTACCAGGTGAATCCGGCGCTGAGGCTTGCGGGTGATGGCGCCGGGAAGGCCGACCTGCGGGCGGTCGAGCACTTATGCACGCAGTTTCCGGATAACCGCTTTCTGATCAGCGTGCTCAGCCGCGAAAATCAGCATGAACTGTGCGTCTACGCGCGAAAATTCAATAACCTGATGCCGTTCGGATGCTGGTGGTTCTTAAACAATCCATCCGTTGTTGAGGAGATCACACGAGAGCGTCTGGAGATGCTGGGGGCGAGCTTCATCCCGCAACACTCCGACGCGCGGGTGCTGGAGCAGGTGGTCTACAAGTGGCGGAACACCCGTCGGACCCTGGCCCCGATTCTCGCCAACAGCTACCGGCTTCTGGCCGAAGATGGCCGTCCGGTCACCCGTGCCGACATCCAGCACGACATTGCGCGGCTTTTCCGTTCGAATTTCGATCAGTTTGTC
This sequence comes from Bryobacteraceae bacterium, assembly GCA_035569875.1. Taxonomy (GTDB): domain Bacteria; phylum Acidobacteriota; class Terriglobia; order Bryobacterales; family Bryobacteraceae; genus Palsa-89. Next base: position 17,011 of record DATMMD010000129.1, on the reverse strand, counting down.
GGCTTGCGGGGAGCGCGTGGGCGTGTCGGCGCAGCCTAGCGACACCGCGAACGAAGCTTTGGCGTTCGCCGCCGCAGTGCTGGCTGAGTATCGTGACGGCCCGCTGGATGAGTCCGCTCGTGAAGTCATCGCCAAGCGGCTGGCCGGCGCGCCTAGGTCGAGCGTAACTTTCCACGCACGATCGCTGGCCCAGGCCGGCGGAGCGCTGTTCCTCGCCATCGACGACAATGATTCGGCGCTGCTCAGCAAATTCGGCGGCGGTGCTCAGCCACCCGGTTTTTCACAGCCGCTGCGACGCCTTCAGTTGAACGGCGCCGAAGCATTCATCTACCCCTTCGCGTCCACCGATCACGAGAACATCGCTGCATTCGCCGAGCATATCGACCGAGCTTTCCTGCCGCGGCCCCAACGCGCCCAACCGGCCATTGCCGCCGGGAACCGCCATCCCGAGATCAGTCTGCCGGCGGTGTTCGAGGCCTATCGGGAAATCCTCGCGCAACACGGACTCAACGTCGCATCTACGGTGCAGCTCTCGGCCACGCGCGAGATGACCACTGACGACGAGATCGCACAACGCGACGGCTCTAGCCCCACGGCCCCTGGTCACACGCGCGTCAGCATCCGGCACTTGTATCATGCCGGGCTGTGGGCCGCGATCCGCTCCGGCTATCGCTCGGGCTATAACGCCGAGGCCGATCATTTCATTGTCAGCGGAGCGAACGACCGCGAGATCGCTAAATCGGTCGAGTGGGTGAAAGAAGCAATCCGCCACGCCGCCGGGTATACCAAATTCACCACTGATACCTCCCGTGTGTTTGAGCTTCGGGCCGATCTACGGCATTCCGCGCCTTGGTCCAGCGTCGAAATCGAACGTCAATTCGATCAACGACTCAGCGCGAAGGAGCGAGCCTGGGTGATGATCGAGTTCTCTCGAACGTTCGACTGTGACGGAGCCGTTTATTCGTTTCGGGCCGAGGAGATTAAACGCCTGGCGGTAAAGTTCGCACCCAGTCTCAAGCTGAACGAAGAGCTGTTCGACGCCATCAGACAAGCCAAGAGCGGCGCTGCGTTCGATTTTGAACCATCGCTCGACGAGGCTGAAACGCTTACCACGCCCAAAGAGCTGATCTTCTACATGCATTGGCTCCGCGAGCGCGGGCGTCCGGCGCAGTTGGTTCCTCCCAATCTGGGGTTCAAAAAGCGCCAGGCTTATCCGGCAACCCGCGATGCGCTGGCAGTATACAGCAGTCATAAGATGTGGCCCGAGCTGCTCCCTGGAGTGGATCGGGAATTCAACGGCCAGCCCCTTGCTGAGTTAAAGGCCCGCGTGCGCGAACTGGCCGATGTGGCGCGTTTTTTCGACGGGACCTTAAGCATTCACTCCGGAAGCGGAAAGCAGGCCGAAGTGCTGCAATCGATCGGTGCGGCCACCGGACGCCGTCTGAATTATAAGATCTCGGGCGAACTGCAACTGCAGCTTTTTGATGTGTTGTACGAACAGCCCGAGGGATCGCCAGAACGCGCATTGTTCGATCGCATGGTCGAAGCATGCGAGCATTTCGCCGCCGCCGGGGCCTTCGGCGAAGAAAGCACGCTCGCTGCGGAATATCGAGCGTCCGGCCGAGGTTCTTACCTGGGCAACAGCGAGCGTGGCCGAGTGGACGGAAATCTGTTTCTAGTGTTTTGGCTTGGAAATATGGTCGGCAGCCGCGACGCCGCCGGCGGAGAATTTTTCAAGGACGCGCTCGACCATCTGCCGGGCGCGATCGTGAACGAAACCCAGCGACGAAACAAGAAGTACGTGAAGTGGCTCGCTGAGAACCTGTTTCAGGGTTAGTGGCTACCAGAAATACTTTGCAACCACTTTAGGCGATGCCGGAGTCCCGGAAATCACCTTCACATGCAGCACCATCTGGAGGTTCTTATTCTGCCAACCCCGGGGTGCATCGTGCAGCGCATCGGACAGATATTCCGGCGTAGTGATAAGATCCGCGGCAGCTTCGGTACCGTATTGCGTGATCCCGGCCACCTCCACCAGCATGGCTTGCGTGTCCGGGTGAAAGACGCGCGTGATGATCGCGTAGTCTTCACTGGTATGGCGGTCGGCGGGCAGATCGGGGAGCGACCACTCAGTCGGCTTGCCATTGTCGGTGACCATGCGCGGCCGGCGATCGGCATCGATGAAGAACCGAAGCTGCTGGCTGATTTCCCGCCAGCGCGTGTAGGAGTAGCCGATTAGCGCGGTCGGCCCGGTACGCAGGTCCTGGAAAGACACGTCGCTACCTATCTTGACGCGATAAGGATGATGCGTGCGGTTGAGCATCGCGGATATCCGGGTTACCGCCATCAGGTCGCCGCCGCCAACAAATTGGTCGTTCAGCGGGACGAAATCCTCGTATCGAGTAGGCCGCTCGGGCGTCATTTTCGGATCGACACCGTAGACCGGTACGTAAGCCGTCGACAACAGCAACGGCGCCGAGCCGCGCAATACCGGCGCCCAGAACTGATCTACCACAGTATCGGGCGCCCGAATTTTGATCCATACGGCCACGGCGGCTACGATCGCCAAGCAAATTGGGATTAACAGAAATATCGGCCGCTTCCACGAGGTAGGGGCCTCGCTGGCAGCCTCGACAATGACGGGGTTGGATTCCACTGAAACCGGGGGTCGTTCCGCGCGAATGAACTCCGGCACATAAGTGCCCGCCGGAAGCTCGATCCGAATCTCTTCGTTTTGGCCATCGGTCGCGTAATAATGAACGAGCCGCTTGCGGACTTCACCGGCCTTGACCCGCACCGTGGCGTCGTCGCTCGGGTCGTAACTGGCCGACCGTCCAAACACGTCGATCCCTATGCTGCGTTCCTTAAGACTTTCGGATTGGCCGTCCAAGGTGCGCTCCACCACATAGCGGAGGAAATCCTGGGAGCGCCGGCTGGCGCGGAAACCCTGGCTCTCGAAGACTCGATCGAGCGCCTTGCGAACCTCCGCCTGGTCGACCTTATGGTCGTTTAAGCCGTTGGCGAATCCGGGAGTGTGTCCTTCGCCAGTCAAGTTCGTTTGCCCCGTGGCTTCAATTCTAGCACCTACACCGGTAACAGACTGAGAACAAGTGTGTTTCGTGAGATTGAGGCGTTCAATTGTCAAATTTTTTGACGAAACGCAGCAGCGTCTCATCTTTAATCCTCAAGGGACGATGGGTATCGTGGGAGCAACATTGATGTCGATTTCAGCTCTATCTTCTCGTTTGATCAACGACCTTTCGCAGCAACAGCGGCAGAATCCGTTTCAGCAAATGAAGCAATTTCGCTCAACTCGCCAGCGCCCTTCAATCCGGCGATTTGTCCACCGCGCAATCGGCCTAATGCCCTACTCAACAGTTCTCTTAGATCAGGTGATCTGTTCGGAGCGCAATCCACCTTTGCAAACCTGCAGCAAACTCTTGAAAGTCAGGGCATGCGGGTACAACCACGCCGCCCACTCAGTCCCCCACGAATTCCGGCGGCGACCCCATTACTAACGATTCTCAACGCCCTCGGTTCGGCATTTTCGTCCGGCAATTTGACAGGCGCAGAGGGCATTCTCGCTACTGCAAAGCGGCATCCAGACCGCCCAACAGCCAGGCTCGAGTCTAACCGCGAAAGGACATCATCATCATCATCACCACGGGGGCGGAGGTCTCCAGCACGGAAAGTTCGACTTCCCCGACGGGCTCCACCGACAGCTCCTCCGCCGGATTAGTTGCGACCAATAGCAGTTCGGGCTTCAACCTCTACGCGTGACGCCGTATCATTCTTGGGGAGCCAAGGCCGTCGAGCGACGAAGTGGGTGGAAGGATTTAGGTGATTTCCGTCGTTCCAGACCATTGGAGCGCGAGGCCTGCGCAGGCGTTTCCGTAGCCGTGGTGCCGATTGAAATCAGAGCCTCTGTAGTATAAGAGTCCGGTCCGGAAATGTCTAAGTAATTGTCGCCAGAAGTCAGCCCGCTGGGGATTACCAAATTGACCTGGTACAAGGCCGCCTCCCCTGGAGCCAGCCCGGCATAAGTTACCGTTGCCGCGGTACCGTTCACATCGGCAGTGATCGCATTGCTGGTTGAGCCGAACACACCGGCAGCTCCGTTCGCGATGGTTGGAAAAACGTCTCCCAGCCCGGTGACAAAGACTTGGATGGTTTCACCGATTTGCGCGGGACTTGAGGGGGACACCAGAGAACCGTTAGCATGTTCAGCCGCTGCATAACCGATGCCTCCTGCAGGATTCGTAAACACACCCGGAGTGGTCAGATTCACGAGTTCCGTCACTACGTTGGAGGAGGTTTTGTTGTTGATCACCTGGATCTGTGCGACCGAGGCGGTGGTTTCGTAAGGCACAAGCGCCGCGATCTGAGTCGAGCTTACGTAGTAAATCGGCGCAGCAATGTTATTGATCAGCACTTGCACGCCGCCGAGTGTCGTGGGCAGGGGAATGATGGAGGCCACTTGAAGCGTGCTTGGTCCGATATTGGTTCCGGTCAGCGTAATCAGTTCGCCACGAGACACGCCTGCGGTAAAGGGCGCCGAGCTGGCAGAGTTCACTACGCCCATCGGATTGATATAGACGCTGCCCGATTGACTGGGATTGGGCGCTGGCAATGCCACTGAAATGCTCAGTGACGGACCGATCCCGAGGCTGATGCGTACTCCGTTCGCACCCATGATTTCTTGGGCATTAAAGAATGCGTCGGTGTAAGTAGTCGAGCCTGCTTGATAGCCATCAGTATAGGTATAGCCCTCGGCCGAACCCGAGCCCAACTGAATCCGCTCATGTCCCACCAGAACTCCGGCATTGGCGCTAAACGATCCATAATAGGTGTCCAAGCCAGGAGAACCACCATTCGCCACCTGTGAGTCATCCACATCCATGCCCGCCTGGTAATAGAAGCCTCCTAAACCGGATCCCGATCCCGTGCGCACGCCGACAATCATGTCAAAGTTCCCGGGCGATCCGCCAAAGACGAAGCTGCCGTCGGGCGTGGAATAGAGATACTCTTGCCCTTGGACCAACGCTGTGTTCGAATTGGAAGGAAAGGTAAGGACAAAAGCGCCGTTGCTGGCAATGTACTTAATTCCCGAGAGGGCCTGTGTTGTGGCGGTGGAACTGGTCGCGTAAGCGCTCACGTTCACGGTGCCGATGTTGCCAGAACCATTGGGAGTCATCTGAAGCAGAGCGTCGTAGGGTGTACCATTAGTCAAAAGGCCGGTAGCATCGATGTAGGCGAGCGAATACGACCCCTGCAGCGTTGAGACGGCTTGCGAGCTCAACGGAGCGGCGATGAAAAGATCCCAATCGCCACTCTCGGTACTGCTGCCGACAAAAACGCCGTTCGCACCGACGCCTCCATAGATTTGACTACTGATGAGCTTTTCCGAGATGAACCCGAAACCGCTAGCCGAGAGCGTGTACGTCCCTGAAGTCGAGTAGGTCGACGGGCCGGAGCAACCGTTCTGGTTGCAATCCAAGATCTGGGCGCCGGTCGTGGTGTAGGTTCCACCAGAAAAATTAATGCTCCCGTAGATCGCCACCTCGTCGGTTGAGGTGAACAGCACTTCTCGGAAGTAATAGGGGCCGTTCAACATCCCGTTCCCGGTGTTATCAAATACTTGAGCGGCAAGGGGCCCGCTCAACCACGCCACCAAAATGAACGCTAGTTGTGTCGGTTTCAACATTTTATGTATCGTATGTGTTGCGGGGCTTTGTCGAATATGAGACGGTGGATGGAGGGCACTTGCCACCTCAAGCATAGATGGGACTATTACCTGCCCTCCTAAAGGTGATTCGCCGCTTGAGCCAAAAAGTTCCACAGACACGCCTGGCCGGTCGCGGCGCGTGACATCCACGCGTTCCGCTGCGTAAAGTTTAGTAAATACCATGACACCGTGTACTCACGCGGCCCGCCGCCGCCGTATAAAAATCTTGTGCAGGTTGCCTGATCCCTTATGGCAGAGCCCCCATCGGGAGGATTGTTTGAAGAAATTGCTCGTACCCGTCCGTCTCTCTGTCATCATCGCACTTCTGGTGGCCTCTTGCGCCGAGGGACAGCAGCCTCCCCTGCAACCTGGCACTCCCGCAACCGCCGCGCCCACTCCCCAGACCTCTACGCCGCCAACGTCCACTCCGGCGCAACCAGCACAACCGGTTGTACAAAATCAAAGCGACACGATTACTACTTCGCCCTCCCTCAACGCCCCTTGGTCGATCGAGGGCTTCTACTGGTTGACGCACACGACTCCCGCTCTTCGAGGAGGAAAGGCCGCCCTCGACTTCGAGAACCTGAACTATCCCGGCAACGGCAATTACACTATCGGCGCCGCGATCAATATCCCTGTCTCTAAATCGGCGATGTTGAACTTTTCAGGTTTTCAAAGCAAGGCTTCCACCAGCACCACTGCCAACCAGGCTCTGGATCTGTTTGGCACCACCTATGCGGCGGGCGACTTTCTCACTGCGAACTACACCATCCGGAATTTCAAATTGTCCTTTCAGGACTTGCTTTACCCCTTCCCTCGCAAGGCCAGTCAAAAATGGCACCTCAAGACCTTGTGGGAAGTGCAGTACACCAGCATAAAGACCAATGTAAACGCACCCTTCGCACCTACCACCGATAGCTCCGGCAATACTCTGGTCAATAGCGTTAGTGGCAGCCGCTCCGTGGTGTATCCCACGTTCGGTCTGGCGGGCGAGTATCACCTCACTCGGAACCTGATGGTGCAAGTGAACGGTTCGGGTTTTGCGATTCCCCATCATGCTGTGATTGGAGACGCCGAAGGCTCAATCAGTTACCGCTTGCGCGGTGTCGAACTCATTGTTGCCGATAAGTATTATCACTTCAAAACTTCTACCCAAAACGCGGAGTATTTCACAGCCACGCTGATGGGCCCGTACGCCGCCCTTCGCTTCTATCCCAGCGAGATAGCCATCCCGTGTTTTTTTTGCAGACGGCGAACTGTAGCTGCCAACACTGCCGACACCTCCGCTGCTGGTAACAGCGAGAACCCCTCGGCGCCTCCCGCAGCTGGAAGCACCGTTAGTACGACTTCCAGCCAGAGCAACAATACATCTTCCTCCGCGGACCAGCACACCTACGTGCGCCGTTTTTCTGCCGGTGGAACTCTTTCTGTGTTGGGTCTGAGTCTGATATCCAGCGGCACCAACACCGTAACCAACTCATCCACTGTGAACACCATGTATCAGACCACGGGCGCATCCTCACGAATTGGTTATGGAGGCACTGCGCAAGTGATGCTGACCGATCATTTCGGCGTGGCCATCGGAGGGCTCTTGCGCAAGATTGGATACCAGTTGAATACCACGGTGACGACCACCGCGCCACAAGTGATAAGCGGTGTTGTTACCCAAGTGACCACCAGCACGATCCTCCACGAAGACACGCGTGCCAAATTGATCGATATCCCCGGTGTGGTCCGATACTACGCTCACAGCCGGCACGACCCTGGGGCACACTGGTTTTTCGAGGGCGGCGGTGCTTGGCGAAAAGTCGAATCCATTCGGACTTCGACCGATTTTACGAACGCCAGCAGCGTGCTCAGTTGTTGCACAAACACACCCGCTACACCAGCGCATGCGAGTGTCTTCGGCATAGTCGCGGGGGCGGGCGTGCAGCTGGTCGATGCTTTCGGAGTCCGCGTCGTGCCGGAAGTCCGGTATACGCGGTGGATGAACCCCGTTTTCCACGCCTTCACTACCAATACGCAGCAGAATGAGGTCGCAGTTGGTTTCTCGATAACTTTCTAGACCAGTTCAACCTCAAACGACTGAGAACAAATACGTTCGGTGGTCTGTACCGAACAGGGTTGCAACCGTTTTGAACTGGACAGGCTCGCGATTCCATCGGAATATTGCCTCGCGTGCCAGATCTTCAGCTCAGAATTCTCTCCATCGGGGCGCATCCGGACGACTGCGAACTTCAATTCGGTGGAACAGCCGCCAAGTTCGTGTCCCTGGGACACGCCGTCAAGTTCGTTGCCGTGACTAACGGCGATGCCGGTCATGCGGTATTGAGCGGAACTTCACTGGCGCAACTACGGGCGCAGGAAGCCGAGGAAGCGGCCCGGCGCTTGGGCATTGACGCAACTCAGGTGCTGGATCATCACGATGGCCAATTAGTACCCGACTTGGCGTCGCGGTGGGAGATTGTGCGACAGATTCGGACTTGGGAAGCAGATCTGGTTCTCACACACCGCCCCTACGACTATCATCCGGATCATCGCTATACCGCTCAACTGGTTCAAGACTCCGCATATCTCGTAGTGGTTCCCAACGTTTGCCCTGACGTCGCTCCGCTTCCGCGAAACCCGGTCTTTATGTACCTGGAAGACCATTTTCGCAGGCCTGTTCCCTTCACAGCCGACATCGCCGTAGATATCAGCGACGTTTGGGAACGCAAGGTAGACGCTTTGGATGCCCACGCTTCTCAGTTCTACGAATGGCTGCCCTGGGTAGACGGCGTATCGGAGCAGGTACCGCAAGATCCCATTGCCCGCCGCCAGTGGCTGAGCGCCAACTGGAGCCATCCGCCATGTGGACCGGCCCGAGTAGCGCTCGCCAGCCGGTATGGAGCCGAGCGGGCTCGCGAAATCCAGCACGCGGAAGCCTTCGAGCTGTGCGAGTACGGGCGGCGTCCATCAGCCGCCGAGCTGGAGGAAATGTTTCCCCGATGAGAGCGCTGTTTGCGATTCTGGCGCTTGTCACCGCTCTGCAAGCAGAGCCGGCTCTGTCTCTGATGCCGATGCCTGCGCGCGTGTCGCTGGATGAGGGAAAGCTGACCATCGATGGCAGTTTCGGCGTCCGCATTACTGGGCACACCGATCGCCGTCTTCAGGACGCCGTCGCTCGATTCGTCACGCGCCTCTCTCGCCAGACTGGCATTCCGATGGCGAGTGGAGGGCGGCCCATTTTGACCATCGATTGCCGCGCCGGTTCCCCAGACGTGCCATTGCTAGGCGAAGACGAATCGTATCAACTAGCGATCGCTCCCTCAGGCGGGCGCTTGTCGACCGCAACTGTGACCGGCGCCCTCCGTGGATTGGAGACCTTCTCGCAACTGATCGCGCCGGACGCGGATTCGTTTTCCGTGCCTGCTTTACGCATCGAAGACCATCCTCGCTTTTCCTGGCGGGGCCTTTCGCTCGACGTCTCCCGCCACTGGATGCCGCTGCCGGTGATCCAGCGAAATATCGACGCCATGGCGTCTGTGAAGATGAATGTGTTTCACTGGCACCTTTCCGACGACCAGGGCTTCCGCGTAGAGAGCAAGGTCTTTCCAAAACTGCAGCAACGGGGTTCCGATGGTAAGTTCTATACCCAGGCCGAAGTACGCCAGATAATTGCCTACGCGGCGGAGCGCGGCCTCCGGGTGGTGCCCGAGTTCGATATTCCCGGCCACACCACCAGTTGGCTGGCCGGATATCCCGAAATTGCCAGCGCAACGGGACCTTTCCAGATCGAGCGGAAATGGGGGATCTTTGAGCCGACGCTGGATCCTACGCGCCAGGACGTCTACACATTTCTGGATCGTTTCATCGGTGAAATGGCCGCGCTCTTTCCCGACCCGTATTTCCATATCGGCGGCGATGAAGTGCTGGATGCGGAGTGGAAGCGGAATCCCGCGATCCAGAATTTTTGCAAAAAACATGGATTCAAAAGCAGCGGTGAGTTGCTGGGCTATTTCAGCGAACGAGTTCATGCGCTGGTCACCAAGCACGGGAAGCAGATGATCGGTTGGGACGAAGTGCTGCAACCCGGCGTTTCAAACGACCTAGTGATTCAATCCTGGCGGGGGCAGCAATCTTTGGCCGACGCTGCACGGAAAGGCTACCGCGGGATTCTTTCGTATGGCTATTATCTGGACCACTTAAATCCGGCATCGTTTCACTATCAGATCGATCCGCTTGGCGGAGCCGCACAGCAATTGAATGAACGCGAAGCCGCGCACATTCTCGGCGGTGAAGCGTGCATGTGGACCGAATACGTGACCGAGGAAACGGTCGATTCGCGTTTGTGGCCACGCGCCGCAGCGATCGCCGAGCGTCTATGGTCGCCTGCCAATGTCATCGGCATCGATTCCATGTATCGGCGAATGGCGACGGTCAGCCGCTGGTTGGACTGGAGCGGCGTCGAGCATCGAACCGGTTATCAACGGATGCTGGACCGCTTGGCAGGCGGAACCCCTGCTCCAGCCCTTCGCGTGTTAGCGGATGTAGTTGAACCGCTGGGGATCGACCAGCGGCAGGCCGCGCGCTCTTATAGCCACGACATTCCGCTCAACCGGCTGGTAGATGCCGCACAGCCTGAAAGTGAAACTGTCCGTCTGCTGGAAGAAGCGATTCACCGTTTCGTCGCCGATCCAGGCCAGCATCGCCAGGAGGCCGAAGAGATCCGACTCGCGATGAGCCAATGGATTGCGAATGATAACCGGCTTCGTCCTCTTCTTGCTTCGAGTGTTCTGCTAGAAGAAGCCGCACCGCTTTCAGGCGATCTTTCCAAGACTGGTACCATCGGCCTGCGAGCGCTCCAATATTTGGAATCGGGAGAGACGGCTCCGGCGAAATGGTTGACGGAGCAGAAGCTGGCGCTCAGCCAGATGGAGCAACCTAGAGCCGAGGTTGTGTTGGCGGCGGTGCGTCCCGTCAAGGCATTGCTAGAGGCGATCCCTAGGCCGGCCATCAAGACCGATCAATCGGCGCGATCGAGGGCAAAGCATTGAATCTGAGTGCGTTCGATCTGTAATGAACGCATCCGTAACATATGGACAACCGTTCTGAACTAGACAAGGTTCGAAATCAAGCGCAGCATGACGAACACGGCATGTTGCTCGACCGACGGCGTATCGACAATTGTGAAGGAGTTGCCATGAAAGCTTTATCCACACGAATTCTCTTAGGAACCATCCTATGTCTGCTCGTAACCACAGTGCTCTGCTGGGGCCAGGGACCAACCGCGGCAATCACCGGCCAGGTGACCGACGCCTCAGGAGCTGCCGTCTCTAACGCCGCGATATCGGCGAAGGACCTGGATCATGGGACGAATTGGGCGACCGTTAGCAACGATGCCGGTTATTACAGCCTGCCGCGGCTGCCCGTTGGCAATTACGAAGTCCGCGCGGAGGCCAAAGGTTTCCAGACAGTGGTTCAGCGCTCGGTCGAACTGGTGCTCGACCAGGTGGCGAAGATCGACTTCCAGTTGCAAGTCGGCCAGGTCACACAAACTTTGGAGGTGACCAGCTCTGCGCCGATACTTCAGACGGAAAATGCGCAGCTGAGCACGGTGATGCAAGGCGCCGCGATCCAAAGCCTGCCGCTCGAAACCCGCAACTATAATCAACTCGCTTTACTGATGCCGGGGTCGGTCACTACCAGTCCGGCGGCTTTCAACACCGGTCAGGCGACATTCAATTCCGGCCGGCCTTACATCAATGGCAACCGCGAGCAAGCTACCTACTATCTGCTCGACGGCATGGAGAACACCGAGTTCGTCGACAACAACGTGGCCTACTCGCCCAACGTGGATGCGATCCAGGAATTCAGCGTGGTCACCAACAATCCAAGCGCCGAATACGGGCAATTTCTGGGCGGTGTGATCAGCGTAAGTCTCAAATCCGGGAGTAATTCATTCCACGGGAACGCCTTCGAATTCGTGCGGAACGACTTTTTCAATGCCAATGAATGGTCCCGCAACTTCAGCTCTGATCCTACGGTGAACAGCGCGCCTCCGAACCTGCGTTGGAATGAATACGGCGGCACATTCGGCGGTCCAATCAAGAAGAACAAGCTTTTCTTCTTTGTCGACTATCAGGGCTCACGCTTCGATACTCCAGCCACTCCAGGCACCATCAACACCTTCTCGAGTCAAGAGCGCACAGGGAACCTATCCGACATACCGGGCATATCACTCCACTATCCGGGTACGACGGTCGCAATGCCGGCCAACCTCAGTAACGCCGCGATTTGCGGGGCTGGGCAGACTTTCGGTTCGTCTCCCTGCATAAAAGGCTTGAGCCCGACAGCACTCAAAATCCTGGGCGTGCTTCCGCAGGCCACGCTGCCCGGCTTGCTGAACAATGCTCCCAATACTCAACAAACTTATATTCACGGCCAACAGGGCGACGCGAAAGTGGATTACAACCTGTCGGAGCGGGACCATCTTTCCGTGCGGTATTCGCAGCAGTCGGTTCTCAATCCAATCGTCAACAGCCAGCCGCTGCTGTACAACACTACCGGCAACAACGTCTTTCCATTGTGGAGCGGCGTAATCGACTATACGCGAACCATCAGCCCGAACCTGGTCAACGAATTCCGTGCAGGCGTAAATTATTTTCCCGCCGAAGCGAATGTCCAACAAGCGGGTTCGACTAGCGGTGCTGGACTGATACCTGGCCAGCCCACCCCGTTCCTTCCCGGCCTTTCCTTTGCTGGCTCACCGGTCGGCGGCGGACTTAACGGTCCGTTCGCGTTCGGTACAGTCGATTCTCCGGAGATCTTCCACCAGACTTCTATCCAATTCGAAGACACCTTGGCCTACACGCATGGCTCTCACAACATGAAGTTCGGATTCCAAGGCATTCGCTACCGGAACGACTACGTTCCTTCCGTTACCAGCGATGGCGCGGCCGGTCAGATCGGGTTCAACGCACAATACACTGGGAACGCCGAGGCAGACTTTCTGCTGGGCCTTCCCTCCTACATCGGATATGGGCAGGGTTTTTCCGGCACTGTAGGGCAGCGCAACAATGCCTTCGGAGCTTTCTTCCAGGACGATTGGAAAGTGACTCCGCGCCTGACTTTGAACCTCGGTCTGCGGTGGCAGCTCTTCACACCGATCTACGAGGTGGGCAACCGAATGACTAACTTCGGTGAGCTCAACGGCCTAATTGAGCTAGCTGGCGTGAACGGCAACAGTCGTGCTCTTTACAACCAATACAACGGTATCGCAAATTTTCTGCCGCGCATCGGCTTGGCCTGGAGCCCGGGTGGAACGTGGGCGAGAAACACCGTGATCCGCGCGGCTTTCAGCCGGTCGAGTTTCCAAGAGGGAACTGGCGAGTATAATCGCTTAGCGACAAACGCGCCTTGGAATATCGACCTGGTTAGCCAACCGGTAGCCGGACCCAACGGCGCGATTCCGGCGAATCAGATCACGCTAGATCAAGGCTTCGGCGCGTTAGGTTCTACCAGCGGCGTACCGTGCAACGTCACTACTGTCACTTCGGCGCCTGCATCGTGCTTCGCTGGCGTGCGCATTCACATGCAGGATTCCAACTATCGGCCTGCGGTTTCCAATCAATGGAATTTCTCGTTGCAGCGGCAGTTCGGGAATTCCACGACATTCCAGGCCGCCTACGTGGGACAGCACACTGACCATCTGGCAACGATCGTGAACGCCGGCCAACAGGTTCTTCTGGCGAACGGAACCGTTACACCGGGACCGTACTTGTCGGGGAATCCGACCTTGAAGAACATTGGAACCGGCCAAGTCCGGCTCAACTCGACCGTAGGCAGGCAGAATTACAATGCTCTCCAACTGTCGTTCCAGAGGCGGCTCGCCACCGGGCTGGCGTTTCAAGCCAACTACACCTGGTCGAAATGTCTGACTAATAACCAGGGTTATTACGCCCGCTATGGCGACGCGACGGCCAGTCAAGCGAGCGCGGACGTCTCCTTCCAACAATACGCCTACAACATCAATCAGGATTACGGCTTCTGCGATCACGACGTGACCAACGTGTTCAACGGCTACCTGACTTATGAACTGCCGTTCGGCAAGCATCGCACGTTCCTTCAAAGCGCGAACAAATTCGTCAACGCTGTGGTAGGCGACTGGCAACTGAACACCGTCTTTACGGTACACGGCGGCTTCCCCATCTCCATGCTTGATTTTGCGGGAGATCCCGGCACCGGATCGTTTCAGCCTCGTCCGGACTGCATCGCTCCATCCATTCAAACGCCCTACAAGAACTTTTCAGGCGGCGGCTATATTTGGTTCGATCCCAGCACCATGGCGAATCCAGCTCCGGGCAAGTTCGGCACCTGTGGTGTGGGCACCGAACGCGGGCCTGGGATCAAGCAAGTGGATATGGGACTCTCGAAGAAGTTCCCTATCACCGAACGCCAGTCCGTAGAATTCCGTTTTGAGGCGATCAACGCTCTCAATTCGCCCATCTTCGTAGTGCAGGGTTACGTCATCGACATACACGGTGGCAGCAACGAAGGCGTGGTGAACACGTCGCAAGGCGCGCGCAACCTCCAGTTCGCGCTCAAGTACAGCTTTTAGAATCGTTATCGAGCCGCGACCGCGAGGAAGCGGTTCTTGCTCTTGCTGTTAGCTACCGGCCGCGGCGTCTTGCATCTCCTCGGGCGAAACGTCTTTGATGTGAGTGTGAATGTACCATTGATGCCCAAAAGGATCGACGATGTTTCCCGCTCGGTCGCCGTAGAATTCGTCCTTTAGCGGCCGCGTGATTTTAGCACCCGCAGCCACCGCGGCGCTCACAGTTGCATCCGCGTTGTCGACGTAGAGAAGCACGCTGACCGGAGAGCCGCCATAATGCCGGGCACTATATATACTCATTTCGGGGTGTTCGTCCGCGAGCATGATATGCGAGTCGCCGATCTTGATCTCGGCATGGCCAATGCGCCCGTCCGGACCGGCCATGCGCATGACTTCTACGGCGCCAAACGCCTTCTTATAAAACTCGATAGCCTCCGCAGCGGGCTTGCAGATCATATAGGGTGTCGCGGTGTGATAACCCTCTGGAATCGACTTTACAGTGCCTGCCATAAATTACCTCCATGCGGTATTGTGGCAGACGGCTAACTGAACCGTACAAGTACCAGTACCTCCGAACATATACTTCTCCTGGTGGCACGCTATAATCAGGCCTATTTAACTCACTTCGGAAACTGCTATGAATAACCTCTCGGGAACTCTTCTGTTGGCTTGCGCGTCAGCATTTGGCAGCAGCGGGCTGAATGCCGCAATCATAATCACCAGCGCGTCGAACCTGAATGTGGTCGAAGGGATTGCATTCAACAGGACGGTAGCCACCTTCACCGATACTAACCCCAACCAATCAGTGTCCGACTTCTCGAGCACTATCAACTGGGGTGACGGGACCACATCAACAGCCACGATCAGCACTGGAAACGGGTTTTTCACGATCAGTGGAAATCACACCTACGGAGAGGAGCTCACCTCCGTATGTCACCACAGTGAGCGTAAATGACACAGATGGAGAATCGGCGTCCGGAATCAGCTCAGCCAGCGTTGGGGATGCTCCACTGAGCCTGATCGCGAGCCTTCCCTCATTCTCATTTATGGCTGGCGTACCGGTGAGCGTTATGTTCGGCAGCTTTGGAGACGCCAATCCTTTTGGGTTCGCTTCGGATTTTGAGGGGACCATCAACTGGGGTGATGGCACCACTAGCGCCGCCACGATCTCCACAAGTCCGAACGGGTTCGACATTCTCGGCGTCCACGCTTACGCGAACCCTGGAAATTTCCTTGCGCCAGTGAGCATACTCGACGATGGCGGTTCCGGGCTTTCGTTTGGAACCGAGGCCGCTGGCGCCGTTCCTGAACCCGGCTCCCTGGCAATGATCCTGATCGGCCTCGGATCGATCATCGCGACAGCTCGCCGGAGACGCTGGACCGCCCGCTGAATTGTTTTCGACACCACCCTAGAAGATGTTATAGTTGGGACGTTCCTTTTTGGACGACCCTGTGGCCGGTGCCTTACAGTTTCGCCGTACCATCAATCAAGCTCTCAGCTTGGCTTTGGTTCTGCTGTTTGGGCCGGCTCCTTTCGCTTCGCTGGCTTTATCGAGCCAGCCCGACTGCAAGATGGCCTGCTGCGAGCGGAAGCACAACTCCGGCTCCTGCCCAAGGCATCAACCCATCGCTTTGGACGCAGCTTCTGTTCATTTGGTAGCCTCCACCGGTTGCCCGCCGGATTGCTCACGCGCCGCTGCCGGCCCCTCTCTATCCGGCCAAGTGCTCATAACAGCTGGAACCGCAATCAGAGTCCCAAGCACTGGATTGCGGCAATCGAACTCCATTCCATCCTCGCGGGCTCGTGGGGCGATTGATCCCACACTTTTCCAACGCCCGCCGCCCTTGCCCGCTTAGTTCGCACAACTGAACTACAGTTTGATGAACGACAGCGCGAGCGCTGCCTTCGCGTTTGCGCGGCAAGGAGCTTTCCAAGTGAAACTGTCATGTGCTCTTATTGTTCCAATCACGTTGTGGGCCGCTGTCTTCGGTTCCCTTCGCGGCGTGGTTCATGATCCATCGCATCGCCCGGTACAAAGCGCCAGCGTGGTCCTGAAGTCCACCAGTTCTGACTATTCGCAAACCATTTCCACCGATGCCGATGGAGCGTTCGAAGCAACTTCCGTGCCAGTGGGAGCATACCGGGTGACGGTGACGCGAGATGGATTTGCGCCCGCCTCCCAAGAAGTGGTGGTCGCTTCCGGAAGCGCTCCCGTGCTGCACTTTCAGCTCGTGGTCGGGGCGGTGCAGCAAGCGGTGAACGTACAGGAATCGGCGCTGGCCATCAATCCGGAGCAGATCACGCCGACTACGATGATCAGCCGGCAAGAAATCGCGATGACGCCGGGCGCCGATCTCAGCAACAGCCTCAATGCGATCACCGACTATGTCCCCGGCGCTTACGTCACTCACGACCAGCTGCACGTGCGCGGTGGACATCAGGTAACCTGGGCCATCGATGGGGTCCCGATTCCCAACACCAACATCGCCAGCAATGTCGGGCCGCAAATCGATCCCAAGGATATCGATTACCTGGAAGCTCAACGCGGCGGATACTCGTCCGCTTACGGCGACAGAACTTATGGCGTATTCAATGTCGTTCCGCGCACCGGCTTCGAACGCAACAGTGAAGGCGAATTTTACAGCACGTTTGGTACGTTCCACCAGACCAACGATCAGTTGAACTTCGG
>DATMMD010000128.1:0-3198 GCA_035569875.1 Bryobacteraceae bacterium | reverse complement strand
ACTTTCAAACGGTTCGTCGGGGTTCCTGCCATCGCGTTATTCAACTCAAACCTCTCCTGAGTGGTTTAGGCCTTCTGGCTCAGGGCTTGGGTCGCGAGCTTTTTCAACTGGCGCGTTGCAGCCGCTGGATCGGCCGTCTGGAATATCGATGTCCCTGCTACGAACGTGTTGGCTCCGGCCTGCGCCAGCGCGGCCGTATTTTCCAGATCCACTCCCCCATCCACTTCGATCCGGAAGCTCGCATTATACCGTGCCCGCATCTGATTCAACTGGCGAATTTTCTCGTAAGTATTGGGGATGAATTTCTGTCCGCCGAAGCCCGGATTCACCGTCATCACCAGCACCGTGTCCACCTTATCGAGCACTTCGCCGAGCATCACCACAGGCGTCGCCGGGTTAATCGCCGCTCCCGCCTCCGCGCCGTGCTCCCGGACCATCGCCAGCGCCCGGTCCAGATGCACAGTGGATTCTTCGTGAACAAGCACTCGGCTGGCTCCTGCGCGAACGAAATCCGCGATATATCTTTCAGGCCGGTCAATCATGAGATGCACATCCAGGGGCAATTTGGTTGCTTTGCGCAAAGACTCCACCACAGGTATCCCCAGCGAGATGTTCGGCACGAAGTGGCCATCCATCACGTCCACATGGATCACGTCCGCCCCAGCCTCTTCCACCATGCGCACCTGTTCCCCCAGCCTCGCGAAATCCGAAGCCAGAATCGAAGGCGCAATTTCAACGCGTGCGTAGCTCATAATTTCGGTTGGATTCTAGCATAGCCGCGGAGGCAACATCGAATGGCGCGAGCTAGGTGATTAGCTCTGGCTGCAACGGCTTGACTTCGACGCGAGAGCACGATCCATCCTGGGGTGCGGTGGCTCGCCACCGCCTTTTCTCGCGCGAGGCTTGCCTCGCGTTCAGCGGCGTGTGGCTGCCGCGAAGCACACAAATCCAATCACATTCCGTTCTGTCGTTGTTGGAACAACTTGGCAGTGCGAAAATAAACGCTTAATGGGGGTCGCCTGGCCCGCAGTTTATTGTGTTTCTGTCACCAGTTGTTTGCCATGCCGGGGGAATCATTGAGGTTCATTCTGGTTACTTCGCTCCTTTACCTGACCTCATGCTTCAGCTGGCGCGCCAGCCGAACTTCCCAGCACCCGTTTCCGGCCAACTTCCGGCCAACTGCCGGTTCGCCGACTATCCTGGCATGATCGGTAAAGGCGACGCCGATTTGCGTGATCTGCCACCAGGACGACCTAAATCGGGATCATTCGGAAATCGGCCTGTCATAGCTTAGGATCTCGAAGTCAATCGCTGCCAGCGATATGATTTAGAAGGGCAGGACGGGTCGCGACCGAGTTGAGACGTCGGCCGCAGGAGATCAGCAGATCACTGACACGGACCGACGCAAAGACAGCGGCGTTCGCCGAGATTGAGCACAAGGAGCCTACGAACATGAAGCCAAAGAACACGATCTGCCTCTGGTTCGACAAAGACGCGCATGAGGCGGCGCGCTTCTACGCCGCGACCTTTCCGGATAGTAAAATAACCGCGGTTCACGAGGCTCCCGGTGACTATCCGGGCGGCAAGAAGGGCAATGTACTGACGGTGGAGTTCACCGTCCTGGGCATTCCCTGTCTCGGTCTCAACGGCGGCCCGACGTTCAAGCACACCGAGGCCTTTTCCTTCCAGGTCGCGACGGACAATCAGGAAGAGACCGACCGTTACTGGAACGCGATCGTGGGCAATGGCGGAACGGAAAGCGCGTGCGGTTGGTGCAAGGACCGCTGGGGCCTCTCCTGGCAGATCACCCCGCGCGCGCTAACCGATGCGCTTGCGGCTGGTGGCGCTGAGGCCAAGCGTGCCTTCGCGGCCATGATGACGATGGGGAAGATCGACGTTGCCGCCATCGAGGCAGCGCGGCGAGGCTGACGTGAACACGCCAAACGAGATCAACGACGTTCTGGCGACTCGCTCTTAGGTCAGGCCGCACAAACGAGGAGCCCCGCGCCAATAAAATGGCGCGGGGCTCCTCGTCTAGCAATTATCGTTGTTCTAGTTTACCGGCCCTCATCCGACCCGAACTGCACCGCTGGTAGAACCTGCGTGTGCTCCTTCTGAACCGCTTGCAGTTGATTCGGATCCAATCCAAGCGCCTCCAGAATCGTCGGAGCGATCTGCAAGGTCTCCACCGGGCTAGTGACGGTCTTAGGCTCGAAGTTCGGATTCGATAGCAGCAGCATCACGTTGACGTCGTCATGCGCGAAGCCACCGTGTTCCGCCAGCTTCTTGCCGCTGCCAGAATAGGTAACTCCGATGTTGGGCGTGACCAGAATATCCGGTGTGCGCGGATCGCCTTCCGGCGGCAGTCCGGGCGCATTGAAAATCTGCGTAATTCCCGGGCCCCAGAAAATTTCACCGATACCCGCGATGTTTCCGGTCGCCGGGGATTGCGTTTCGAGCGTGTGCACCGCGCTCTCCGTGGTGCAACTGTTGCTAAGCCAAATCAGGGAAACGTCATCCTCGGTCGGCCCGATGCCGTTGGCGTTCGCCGGCGATTCAGAAAACGGCAGGCAGTTCTCCAAAATCGTTGCCGGTGAATTCGTGACAGGGTCATTAGGCGGGGTCGATATGCCCAGGTAACGGGGGGAATCGATGGGGCTTTGTCCGTGCTTCGCTGAAATCACGATCAAAGTGGATTCGAGCAGCCCGCGCGACTTGAGCGCCGCCACCATCTTGCCGATCGAAGCGTCCGCAAATTGGATTTCGCTCAGCAAGGAAGGCGTTGGCGTACCTACCGCGTCTTCGTAACCACCGGTCAAGTGCAGCGATTTCTCGATCAGTTTCTGCCCCACGCTGACCACCTGGAAATTCATTCCAAACAGCGCCGGGGTGGGAGCCGAAGCCGAGCCGTTGTGCGTCTTGCCGTTGATCTCGTTCAGAATCGCGTTCACCTTGAGCGTGTCGTAGCACTTTATGTTTTGGAAGCTGTCCGTCCACGCATTCGATGCCGCCACCTGCGTCTGATCCGGCAGCGGGTCGCATCCGGTCACGCCAGGTTGACTCACCGGGATGGAATTGATGTCCGGCGAATAGTAATCATCAACGTTGTCGCCCTTTCCAGGGCCGGAAACTGCCGAGTATGACGGGTGCTTGTCGGACCACGCCGTGTAGCCGCCGGCCGCGTGTATCACGCCGAAG
>DATMMD010000127.1:0-12751 GCA_035569875.1 Bryobacteraceae bacterium | reverse complement strand
CAGCCGGTTCAGCGTATAGCTGCGCGACGGATAAACGTCCACGTAGCGTTTGACCAGACGCATAAACTCCTGGCCGCCAAGAAAATGCTTCAACGCTGGATAGTCGATCGCCAGGGCCTCCTCCATCCGCGGCAGATACATGTCTCGGTAGATTTCCAGGCGCTCGATCGCGGAAAGTGTCTTCGAAGGAAGCACCCAGCCGCGCGCCGCCTCAGATACGACTGTTTCCTCGGATGTGCGGGGCCCAAGAATACACGCCAGCATCCAGCGCTGAACTTTTTCGAGGGTTAGATCTACGAGGGTCAGATCAGGGTCGAGCGCAGGATCAGTCCCCATACGCGATAACCTCGCTTTGTTCCGCCGTTACCGCCGCTGAATCCTCTTGCTCCCGGAACCTGCGCGCCTTCAGCGCCTCGCCGTGAACTACGTCGAACGCAGGAATGTTCGCGTCCCATTCAAGCAGCGTCGCCACGCCGCCCAACCGCCGGTGCGCATAGCGATAGAGCTTCCAGACCGTCTCTATTACGTAATCGCTGTGAGTGTCCAGGATATGAGTGCCCTTGTTGGTGTGCCCTGCCAGGTGCATCTGCACCACCCGGTCGCGCGGAATGCGATCGATGTACTCTTGTGGATCGAAGCCGTGATTAAACGAGCTGACATATACGTTGTTGACATCCAGAAGGATGCCGCAGTTGGCTTGCTCAGCAATTGCAGCCACAAACTCGCTCTCCTGCCACGTCGAGGCGGCGAATTCCAGATACGTGGAAGCATTCTCCAGCGCGATCGGCCGCTCCAGAAAGTCCTGAATGATCTTTACCCGCTCGATGGTATGCCGCAGCGCCTGGTCCGTGTAGGGCATCGGCAACAGGTCGTGCGTGTTCAGCCCCGTCACACCGGTCCAACACAGATGGTCGGAGATCCAGTGCGCCTTCACCCGCTCGGCTAAAGCTTTGAGCTTCCGAAGATAGTCGAAATTGACCGGATCGGTGCTACCGACCGACAGCGAGACGCCATGCAGAACCACTGGGTAACGGTCCGCCACCTGATCCAAAACATGCGACGGCCGCCCGCCGGTGTCCAGATAGTTTTCCGATAGCACTTCAAACCAATCGATAGCCGGATTGTTCTTCAGGATATAGTCGAAATGTACGGAGCGCAGTCCTATTCCGAAACCAAGATCCGGATATCCCCAGCGATTTGCCATAAAGCTGACTCTGCACACTCAGAATAGCAAGTACCGAATATGTCATCCTGAAAGTACGTAACGGATGGGTACAACGAACGAGGGTTGGGCGCGTCCAACGAGCATAGCTTTGCCGAGCAAGGCTCGGGCGAGCATGGCTTTGCCGAGCAAGGCTCGGGCGAGCATGATTCGGCGGCGGCTGGTGGTTGTCTGCGCACTATTCGCCACCACCTTATTTTGCGTCGCGCTTTCGTTCGGCCAGAAGTTTCGCGAGTATCCGGGCTGGGAGTATGAGAATTTTCCGCTTCCTTCAGACTACCGGGTGCCCGGCGAATGGACCTTTGCGCGTTTGATGTACCCCTCCGTCCGTTTCAGCGAGCGCCCTTACACCCCTTACTGGCAACAAGGCGGTACCAACTGGACCATCGACTATCCACGTTCCGACCGGCATTTGTCGGAAGCCGTCCGCCGGCTCACAAGAATCCAGGCGCGTTCCGTTGAGCAGCCCATTAATCTCGACGAGGGCGACGACGTGTATAACTGGCCCTGGTTGTACGGCGTCGAAGTCGGCCATTGGGATCTTACCGACCAACAGGCCGCCAAGATGCGCGATTTCCTATTGCGCGGCGGCTTCTTCATGTGCGACGATTTTCACGGCACTCACGAGTGGAACGTTTTCATCGCCAGCATGAATCGCGTCTTTCCGGACCGGCCCATCGTCGATATCGACAACAAAGACCCGATATTCCACACCATCTTCGATCTCGATGATCGCTATCAGGTTCCCGGCGAACAGTACCTCTACCCCCCCTTCCAGAAATGGGAGCACGATGGATACGAAGCTCGCTGGCGCGGGATTTACGACGGCAAGGGCCGGCTGATGGTGGCGATCTGCCACAACATGGATCTAGGCGATTCCTGGGAGCACGCCGACAACCCGCGCTATCCCGAACGATTCTCCGCCCTTGGCATCCGCATCGGCATCAACTACATTACGTACGCGATGACCCACTAGCCTGGGACCTTCAAAAAGAAGGTCGGGTTCAATGTAGAACCCGACCCTTCTATGACCGAGTGGGGGCCCGGAGGAGTCGGCCCCAACGCGGGTACTACAAACTGCTAGCTGACGGCGGCCGTGGCCCGGTCCTGCGCGCAAGCAGCACGCTTTTTCTCCAGCCACTCATACCATTCATCCAGGTTCGCGCCGGTGGTCGCCGATACTTCCAGAATTTCTCCGCCGGGATGAACCTTTAGGATGTTCTCCTTCGCTTTTGCAACATCGAACTGTACGTACGGGAGAAGGTCGATCTTATTGATAATCACCAGCCCGGCCCGCGAAAAGGTAGCGGGATACTTCAGCGGCTTGTCTTCTCCCTCGGTAACGCTGAGAATGACGATCTTATCATGCTCGCCTAGGTTGTGGCTGGAGGGGCGACCAGGTTGCCGACATTCTCGATGAAGAGATGCGAACCGGAAACCCGTACTTAGCCAAGCGTTTGGCATCGTTATCCCTCTGAATGTCGCCGTTTTAGTACCGCTACTCCCGTGTCGGGAGGAAACACTGCCAGTGTCCGCTCCAGTAGTAAGGTTTTTCCCGCACCTGGGGAACTTATCAGGTTCGGACAGTAAATTCCGTTCTCCTGAATCCGCTCGCTCGGAGACTTGGCGACGCGATCATTCTCGCTCAAAACCCTTTGCTGTACTTCGATACGGTTCAAGGTTCCTCCAATTCCCCTATGCCAGTTCCAGTTCAGTGCCGCTGACCGGCTCAGTAGTTGCTACTCCGTAATTTGGACACTCAATCTGGAAATTCTTCAGAGCAAATACAGTGCCACAGGCGGGGCACCGGTAGCGATCCCCGTCTCGTGCATAGCAAATGGTTACCAAAGGCGTGGCGCCTCGCCGCTCTCGCTCTGGTGTTCTTATTTCGGAGTATGCTCTGAATATGCGGGCCGCTTTGATTGCAGTCGCCGCTCTCGCTATCCGAGCCCAGACGCCGCCGGATCCCACTGATGTACTCGCCAACGCCCGCGACCGCATGGTCGAGCGAGCCAAACGCTTGCCGAACTATACCTGTGTTCAGACCGTCGACCGCGAGTACTTTGTGCGCTCCACCCCCACGCCTCCGTACGCATCCTGCGATCAGATGAGCGCCGCAGCCCACAAGAAGCCTTACTCACTTAAAGTGGATGCCACCGACCGGCTGCGTCTGGACGTTAAAGTCTCCGGCGGCGAGGAGATTGGTTCGTGGGCCGGCGCGAATCGCTTTGATCCGCGCAGCATCGTCGAGATGGCCGGTGGTCCTTTTGGCAGTGGTCAATTCGGACCGCTCGTTCTGGATGTGTTCGTCAACATCGGCACAGCTTTCCAATACGTCGGCCCGGACTCCCAAAACAATTCAGCGGCCTTCCATTACACGTTTCAAGTACCTGTCGTAGCCAGCCACTTGATGATCCGCGATGCGGGACGTGGCAGTTGGATCGCCACCTCTTACGATGGAGACTTGTGGATCGATCCTGCTTCGTTCGATCTCCGGCGCTTCAGCGTTCGAACCAGTGAGTTATCGCAGGAAACCGGCGCCTGCCAAGCGCGGATGGTCGCCGACTACGCGCGGGTCCGCTTTGACAGTGGAGACTTTCTGGTACCACGGCAAAGTACGCTGCACTTCATAATGCGTGATACCGAAGAAACCGAGGTCGCGTCTAGATACTCAAGTTGCCGGGAATATCGCGGACAATCGACTCTCAGCTTCACCGAAGTCGCGGCTGGCAGCGCGGCCCCTTCGAACACAGCACCTGCTCAGAAGCCGCTTCCTGCCGGTCGAAGGCTCGTTCTGGCTTTCACTTCAGCTATCGACACTGACATCGCCGCTGCCGGTGACGTAATAATGGCCAAGGTCCTCAAACCCGTGCGAGATAATCGGTCCAAAGAAACCCTGATCCCCGCGGGTGCAACTGTTGAAGGCCGGATCATTGTGATGAAACACTGGCTGGCCGCGCCGGCTTTCCACATTGCGATCATGCTTGAAGCCCTGGATATCGAAGGCGTATCGTCGCCACTCTACGTCAGACTCGATCGCACAAATGAATTCACGAGCGAGCGAAGGTCGTCCGCGGGCTTACTTCAGCGGGGAGCGACAATTATCCTGCCGCCTATGGGTCAATCCGCGAGCGTAGGCTCGTTCGTCTTCCGGACTGACAAGAGCCGCTACGTTGTTCCGGCCAATTATGAATCGAACTGGCTGACCATCTCTCCGCCAGTGAGAGCGGAACACTAACGCAAGAGCTGTTTGCTCACGCGCTCCGCTTCCTTTGCGCGGAACTTTGCGATGCGTTCGATTAGCTTGACTGGGACGGGCTCAGAGAGCGGGAAACGGATGGTGCTTTTACTGATTTCATATCGCGCATGATGGTCCTGGAACGCCGCGACAATGTGATCGGTGACAGGGTAGAGCGAGTAGTGCTGTTTCCATCCCGCGAAATGGAGCACCAGGCGACCAGCCAGTTTGTACGTCGGCATCTGGTACGAGATCATTTCCTCGGCCCTCGGTACGGCCTTACGGATGGTGCTCCGAACTCGTTTGAGCACGCCCTGTACGGTTTCAGCTTGCGAAGCAATGTACTCGTCCACGCTTTCGAACTTGATCTTAACCATAGGTATTACAGCTTAAACCAATACACGGGGGCACAGGCGGCCAGGGCCGCGATTGCCTGCAGCGCAAGAACGCGCGACGCTTGTCCAGGCGCCCGCGGAAGCCATCTCATCGAGAAGTACGCCACCGCTGGCACCTGTCCAACCATGAGAAGTTGCCAAAGATGGGCCGCGGTTCCCTCGTCGGCCTCGCGCACTACGCCAAAAATTGCAATGTGACCTAGCACCACGGCCAGCGCGGCCACCGACATTGCAACTGGAACCCAAGCGCTAGGCTGTTTCAGCGGTGAGACGTTCATCAAAACCTCCACGGGGACAGCTCCAATTCCGTGATAGAAAGTACTTTGTACTATAGAGCACGAGAAGCTTTTTGTCAATAGTTGTTCTACACTGCCCTTTAACGCAGATGCAGAACATTTCGGAGTCACCTGGGTGTCACGCACCATACTCATAAGTCTTTTTTATTAACACGGCTCCGACAGCAGGAGTCTAACACCCTTGAGGGCCCCAAGTTTGTCACCTGCGGCCGTACGTGTCCGATATCATCGACCGGCTAGCGACGCGCTTCGCTGCCCAAAGTGCGGGTCTGGTCAGATTTGTCCTTCCCGGCGGCGCTTGCTCAAGGACTGGGTCTTGTTTATCCTTTTTCTCAATCCCTACCGTTGCGCGCAATGCCTCCGGCGCTTCTTCCGATTTCGTTCGCGGTGGGCCAGCCGGGCAGTAATGGCCACGCTATGTTTGAGCCCCGTGATTATCTTGACAGCTTGGTTTCTCGAACTTCGATCACTCGAGAAAGTACGAGCTCTCTCGGCCCCTGATCAGACTAAGACCGAACCTGCGCCGGCGAAAACCATTCAGCAGATGTTAGACAAACGTTGATAGCTCTGCGGCCCGCGCTGCACTCAGTCAAATTCACGAACAGCAGCAGCCTGATCAGCGCCCACTCGCCCCCCTGACGATGTGAGCTTGATAATAGTTCTCTCCTCGCACCGGTGCACACTCCGCGCACTGCTTTGTTGCCGCGATACGCGAGTGTAGCCTGACTGTGCCCCAGTAGTTCCCGGTCCGGGCCGCTCATAACAATTGGATTACATCGTCGAACCGAGGAGGTAGACGAGAATAGATACGGTGGACATCAACTTTTGTCTCGTGGTAGGGTGCGCTATCCTGAACCCGTTATTGGTAGGGCAAGACGCCGGCACGGCTGGCAACACAACCAATGCCGACCCGCCGGAACGCTGGAATCTCTACTATCAAGCGACTTCCGTCGGCCAGCGGCATGGCGCATTCAACTCTCCCTACCAAGGGCCGTTCAGTCTCCAACCCTATCCGGAGCGCGCCGTCTCGCTGACCACCACTCTGTTCTTCGGCCTGCAACTGGATCAAAATACGCAATTCTATTTCGATCCCGAGATCGCCGGCGGCCGCGGACTCAGCAGGGTCGACG
Organism: Bryobacteraceae bacterium; assembly: GCA_035569875.1. GTDB lineage: Bacteria > Acidobacteriota > Terriglobia > Bryobacterales > Bryobacteraceae > Palsa-89. The sequence continues at coordinate 6,470 of DATMMD010000127.1, read as the reverse complement.
GCCTGACAAACGCGCCCAATGGTGAATTGCCACGCATCCAGACCGCCACTCCGAAGCCGTACATCGCTCGCCTCTACATTTCTCACGATTTCGGCTTCGGCTCAGAAAAGGAGCACGTCGAAAGCGACTCAAACCAGCTCGGGGGCGAGCGTCCAATGAATCGTTATACTGTGACGGTCGGGCGATTCACCCTCACGGATTTTTTCGACAACAACAATTACACCCACGACCCGCGCACTCAATTCCTGGCCTGGGGCGTGATGTACAACGGCGCGTGGGATTACCCGGCCGACACGCGCGGCTATACCTGGGGAATTGTGCAAGAGCTGCACACGCGCAATTGGTCGTTCCGATACGCCGCCGCAGCCGAGCCTAAGGTCGCCAACGGCGGAAGCTTCGACCGGCGCGTCTTCCGCGACCGTGGCGACACCTTCGAAGTCGAGCGCCGTTACTCCCTTGGAGATCATCCCGGCGCCATTCGTCTGCTCGGGTTCCTGAATCATACCGACTCGGGCAGCTACGCCGCCGCGCTTCGTCTCGCTGAAGAAACCGGAACAACACCTAGCGTCGCGGCTGTTCATCGCGCCGGGACTCTCAAGTATGGGACCGGTGTCAGTTTCGACCAGGCGCTTCCGCGGAACCTCGGCTTCTTCACCCGTCTAGGCTGGAATGACGGCAAGACCCAGGACTTTGCATTTACCGCCATCGATCGTTTGGCTAGCGCAGGCATTTCTCTGAAAGGCGCCAGTTGGAGAAGAAAAGAGGATGTCGTCGCTACTTCCTTCACAGCCGCCGGCCTCTCCGGTGTTCATGCGTTATATCTCGCGCGAGGCGGCTACGACTTTCTGATCGGAGATGGCCGGCTGAACTACGCGCCTGAGTATCTTTGGGAAAGCTATTATAGCGCGCGGTTGTTCCCAGGATTCTACGCGACTTTCGATGTGCAGCATTACAACAACCCGGCTTATAACCATGATCGCGGCCCGGTGTGGATCGAGAGCATCCGGCTGCACATGGAATTCGGACTCAAGCCGGGTAAGGCAAAATAGAGTCGAAATGAGTCAGGCACCCGAATCTTTGCGCGCGCTGCTTACCAATCTCATCGACTACGCCGGTCTCTATCCCCCGGCCGCCCTTTCGCTGCCGGTCGCGCTCTCCAATTACAAGCAGTATCTCGCGTCGCCCGAAAGCTGGATTCTGAATCGCTTGGTCCTGCCAGTCTCCGAACTCGACAACATCACGGTAGGCGAGAACTGGCGCGTTACCCTACTGGTGAATGACGAGCCGGGAGCGCTTCAGCAGCAGGTCGAATCGCTCGAAACCAAGCTGCCTCGCAAGCTGTCGCTGCCAACCTATTGCGAAGCGCCTCTCCATTGCATCAACGGCGCGTTCGCGAAGGTTCGAACCGGCGGTTTGACGCCTGACGCGATCCCAATGCCCGCTGAAATAGCAGAATTCCTGTGCGATGCCGCCGCGCGGCGCGTCCCGTTCAAAGCAACGGCCGGGCTGCATCACCCGATTCGCGGACGGCATCCCCTTACTTACGCAGCCGATAGCCCACAGGCCATCATGCACGGATTTATCAATGTTTTCGTAGCCGCGGCATTTGCCTGGCAAGGCATCGATGGCGCCGCGGTCGTCGGCGTTCTACAAGAATGCGATCCGCAGAGCTTCGAATTCCTTGATGACGCGCTAACCTGGCGAGGCAGGCATCTGAAGACCAAGCAGATTGCGGCTGCCCGGCGCGACTTCGCGCATAGTTTTGGATCCTGCTCGTTTGAGGAGCCGATCAGCGACCTGAAAGCCTTGGCGTGGCTCAAATGATCGAGGCTTGGCTCAAATGATCGACTCGACGCACGATCCGGCACTCAAAAGCTGGGTGGAATCCGCCAATCGGACGGATAGCGATTTTCCGATTCAAAATCTTCCTTACGCCACCTTCGCCCGTAAAGGACACAAGCCCACGCGGCTGGGGATCGCGATCGGAGACATGGTATTGGATGTGGGGGCGGCTTTCCGGATCCCGTCGATGGACGCTCTGATGGCGCTGCCCCGCTCGCTTCGAATCGATCTGCGGCAGCGGGCGAGCGAGTTGCTGTCGAAATTCTCCACCGGCGCTGAACGCTTTGTGACGCCGCTGGCCGACGTCGATCTGCTCCTGCCCTGCAACATTCCCGATTACACCGACTTCTATGCGTCCATTCACCATGCCACCAATGTCGGCTTGCTCTTTCGGCCCGACAATCCGCTGTTGCCGAACTACAAGTGGATTCCCATCGCGTATCATGGCCGCGCCTCATCGGTGATTGTCAGTGGAACGCCCGTGCCACGGCCCCAGGGACAAATGGTGTCTAATCCGGGCTCGCCGCCGGTCTACGCTCCGTGCCGCCTGCTGGATTACGAAGTTGAGCTGGGTGCATTCTTGGGTCCCGGCAATGCGCTGGGTGAGCCAATCCCCATCGCGCGGTCGGAAGAGCACATCGTAGGCGTATGCCTGCTGAACGATTGGTCGGCGCGCGACATTCAAACCTGGGAGTCGCAGCCGCTAGGCCCGTTCCTATCGAAGAACTTCGCTACGTCGATTTCGCCCTGGGTGGTTACGTTAGAGGCGCTGGAGCCGTTTCGCTGCCCTGCCCCGCCGCGACCAGCCGGTGATCCAGCCCCGTTGCCTCATCTCGCCACCGCCGGCGACTCAGCCTTTCGCATCACCTTGGAAGTCTGGCTTCGATCGGCGCGGATGCAAGAACCCGTGCGTGTGAGCCAGAGCGATTTCTCGACCATGTACTGGACGCTGGCCCAGATGGTCGCGCATCATACTTCGAACGGCTGCCCGCTCCGGCCGGGTGATTTGATCGGCAGTGGGACGGTTTCCGGGCCCGAAAAGCACAACTGCGGATGCCTGCTCGAGATGACGCGGCGCGGAGCGGAGCCTCTCACTTTGCCTACCGGCGAAGAGCGCCGGTTTCTGGAAGATGGCGATGAAGTGATCCTGCGAGGCTGGTGCGAGGCGCCCGGGTTCCGGCGGATTGGTCTGGGCGAGTGCCGCGGCGTGGTCCTGCCTGCTCAAACCTAGGTTGGAACTTCGCATACCAGCATTCGTTCCAAATGGGAACCAAGCTGCACGATGAAGTAGTGGGATTCGAGCCAGAAGGTGAGCATAAGCGGCTCATCGGCCCGGAGCGTACCTTTTTCCGTCCCCCCGATCGCGGCGAATTTTCGGCCGGAGGAGACTTCGTACAAGTCGATGAAAAATCTTCCGTGTCCTCCTCGTGGAGCGATGATGTCACCATTAGCGTAATCCTGGCCCTCCCAACTCTGCACAGCGATCCACTTCTCATCGGGTGAAATCCGCGCGTGTTCACCGGGAATGGGCCATTGCGGGCCGGATTTTCGTAACAGCCTGTCGTGAAAGAGAACACCTTCTTCCGTTTTAGGCTCATAGGGCCTTCCCTTCATTTGCCGGGTTTGCGGAACAGGCTGACCTGATTCCCATTCCGTGTGCGTTGCGTCGTGCACCTTCCCGGATCGAAGGCTCACCCAGAATTTGTCAGGGCTCTCCTCTCTGTGAGAGCCAATCTGATCCACGGCGGCGACCAAGTATTCTTGCGGGCCGGCGGCCGCTTTCCTAAATTCATAAGGGTAGTCGAAACAGAAAGTGATCCATGTATGCTTTCGTCATGCTCTTTGTCGGCCGCCACCCTCCTGGGAAGTGGACCTCTCGGCAGTGCTCTGACCCCGCGACTATCTTGGCCGAAGCCGATTGCCCAAATGTCGCCGGTACCGTCACGTTGAGCAAAACCAGGGCAACTACATTACACAGTCGGGTGATTGTATAGCTCTACTTAATCCTCGGCGAAATCGGCCGGAAACTTAAGTTCTTGCCACAGCACTGTAGAGTAGAGACAAGATGCCACGGCTCACAGTCGTTTCTCTTATCCTTTCAGGCGCTATCGCTGCTCTTGGACAATCGAGCTCCCCAATTTCTTTAGCCTGTCCAAGTGCGGTGAAGGTAACGGAGACGGCGGCATCCATAGATGGGTGGAAAAGTGGTTCGACTCCAAGGGAACATAACTTCGAACGGGTCTCCATTTATAACATCGACAAGGAAGGACGGGAATATGACCTGGCTCCCGATGATCAGGCGGGGACCGGCGGGAAGGTCGTCCAGTCTTGGAAGTTGAAGGACTATCGCAGCATGAAGATCTTTCTGCGTTGCCGTTATCACGACACCACCGTGGTCTTATATACGGAAGCGCCTGCTGCTCTCACCCGATGCACCTTCACGTTCGCTTTGGACAAGAACGGCGACTTCATCGGCAAATCCGATTTGGTTTGCCGCCATTAATACGTCGCCCCACGTGACGATTTCGTGACGCTCCCAGATCCTTGGGACAATCTCCGCATTGATTAAAAAGCACTTCCGGTTGGGCGTCGGCGTGCTTCCCTACCTCCGGAGTACACAGCATTGGCTACACCACAAGCGGCCCTGAGCCGGCCTCTAACCATTCCAGAACTAGCCCCTCGGCTGCGGCGTCCGAGTCTCGATGTTTCCTTCCTGGCCGGAGTCGTGATCGCACTGGGAGCAATCGTCGCGGGGATTTGCGCGACGCACATCAGTCTGGCTTACTTCCTCCAACCCACCGGACTATTAATTGTGTTGGGCGGAACGCTGGGCGTAATGCTGGTCACTACGCCCAGGCATTCGCTGGTGCATTCGGCCCGCCGGATCGTCGATCTTTTCGCGGCCGATGAAGTCCATCGAGAGGCGTTGATCGAGGAGATCATTACATTGGCAAGAATTGCCCGGCGCGGCGGCCTCATCGCTCTGGAGCCAACCATCCAGAAAACGAGTAATGTGTTTCTTCGCGACGCGCTACAACTGGCCGTCGATGGCCAAACGCGCCAGGAATTGCACGCGGTGCTCGAAACTCAGCTCAGAATGAACGAGCGACACGGTGAGAGTGATGCGAAGGCGCTGGAAGTTGCGGGAGGTTTCGCGCCCACCATCGGAATCATCGGAACAGTCGTCGGGCTAATTGAAGTACTGCGCCAATTCTCCAATCTTCAGGCCGTCGGCAGCGGGATCGGGACAGCCTTCGTGTCAACCATCTACGGCTTGGCGCTGGCAAACCTGTTGTTGCTTCCGGCCGCTCACCGCATTCGGGCCCGTGTGGCGGAGAACTTCGAAACTCAGGAGCTGATCATCGAAGGTATACTCTCGATCATCGATTCCCTGCATCCATCGTTGATGCGCGTTCGTTTGAACTCGTTTGTTCGCGAGCCTAAACCTAATGCCGCGTAAGCCAGCATATTTTCGGGCGGAGACCGTCTCACACAACCGCTGGCTCATCAGCTATACCGACATCGTAACCGTATTGCTGATCCTGTTCGTGGGGGTTGCCGCGCAGGGTCTTCGGGATCATCCGGTTCAAGCTGCTGCAGTGACTGCTCCGCTCAAGGAGCCGCGCCCGGCGCTTCAACAAACCGAACAACGGCTGCAACAGCAGGGTCTCGATTTGCATCGCGAACCGCGCGGCTTGGTGATAAGCGTTCCGCAAGCGGTTCTGTTCGCGTCCGGGGACGATCGCGTCAGTCCGGCAGCATATCCAATGGTCGCCCAAATCGCCGCCGTGCTCCGCGATGTCCAGAATAAGGTCGCGCTGGTCGGGCATGCCGACTCCATCCCGATTCACAACCGGCGCTTCAAGAATAACTGGGAACTGTCCGCCGCGCGAAGTCTGAATCTACTGGCCCTGCTATCCACCGGCTATGGCATCGAGGAATCGCGGCTTTCCATTCAGAGCTACGGCTCCTACAGTCCGAAATCGTCGAACGATACCGAGGACGGACGCGCCGAAAACCGGCGGGTCGAGATTCTGATTCTGAACGAAACATTGTCTGAAGTGGGGTCCGGAGCGGGGTCCGAACCAAGGTCCGAGCCCGTCCCCTAAACCCATCCCCACTAATCGCTTTGCTATCGTGAGAATTTCCACGATGCAGCCTGCCTTGAATATTCCTAAGCATGCCGCGTTGGATCTGGTCTCGCTTGGCGCGCTGGTCCATCGCTTAGACCCCGGCATCATTCCGTTCCGCAAAGCCACCGAGTGTCAGATTCATGTCAGCGGAGGCGAGTTCAACGTTGCCGCTAACCTGGCCGACTGTTTCAAAATGGAGACCGCCATCGCGAGTGCAATGGTCAACTATCCCATCGGTGATCTCGTCGCCGAGCGAGTGAGGGCCATGGGCGTCAGGCCCTTCTATAAGCGCTTCGAGCATGACGGCGTCACCGGACCGAACATCGCGACCGTTTACAGCGATCGAGGATACGGCGTGCGTGCGCCCGTGGTTTTCTACAATCGATCGAACGAAGCCGCGGCGCGCTTGAAGCCCGGCGATTTCGATTGGAAGGCGCTTTTCGCCGGTGGCGTCCGCTGGTTCCACAGTGGCGGGATCTTCGCGGCTTTATCGGA
>DATMMD010000126.1:0-11309 GCA_035569875.1 Bryobacteraceae bacterium | reverse complement strand
CGTAACGATCCGGAACCGCGCCGTCCACCCTTGCGCGACCGCCGCGAGCGCCGTCCACCTGTGCCAACGCCCGTAGCGCCTATCGAAGCCAGCGGTCCCGCAACGCAATCGGCTCCGCCGGATCTGTCCTCGACTTCTAAGCCTGCGCCGATTTTGCCTCCTCTCGCTCCGCCGCAGCCCAGCTGGAAGCAGGAGTTGAAACACGATAGCGCCGCGCCGGAATCCGGTACGCCGCCCGAGCCTCCGCGGGAGAAGCCGGAATAATCGAACTATTGGAGACTGACTCTCATGTTGATGCCCAAAAAGGTCAAATACAGAAAACAGCAGCGCGGGCGCATGACCGGGAAAGCCTGGCGAGGCTCTACGCTAGCGTTCGGCGACTACGGTCTCAAAGCCATGCGCTGCGGTTGGATCACCGACCGGCAGATTGAAGCCGCCCGTGTCGCGATGACGCGTTTTATTAAGCGCGGCGGCAAGGTTTGGATCCGGTTGTTCCCCGACAAGCCCATCACCAAGAAGCCGGCTGAAACCCGTATGGGAAAAGGCAAGGGCGCTCCGGAGCAATGGGTGTGTGTCATCCGCCCGGGCAAGATTCTTTTCGAGATGGAAGGCGTGCCCAAGGCCACGGCCGAAGAGGCCTTCCGATTAGCGGCGGGAAAATTGCCGCTGCCCACCAAGCTGGTGAGCCGCGTAAACGCCGGAGAATAACGATGCGAGCCGACAAAGTACGAGAACTGGACAGCACCGAACTTCGCAAACAAACCGGAGAGATGCGCGAGCAGGCCTTCCGTATCCGATTTCAAATGGCTATGGGACAGACCGACGGCCTGAAGAAACTGCGAACTTTAAAAAAAGATCGCGCACGGATGCTGACCATCCTGCGGGACCGTGAGCTGCACCCGGATACGGCACCCGAACCGGTGGCAAAAAAGAAGAAAAAGAAAGGTAAGTGAGATATGGCCACGGCGGAGACAGCAGAACAGAAACCCATCGGCAATAAGAACGAGAAAGTTGGGCAGGTGGTCTCGTCCAAGATGCAGAAGACCATCGTGGTGGAAGTCACCCGGCGAGTTCAGCATCCGGTCTACAAGCGGATCATCAATAAGCGCAAGAAATTCTACGCTCACGACGAGCAACAAACCGCGCAGGTGGGCGACGTGGTGCGCATCATCGAATGTCGTCCTATCAGCAAGCTGAAGCGATGGCGGCTGGGCGAGGTGCTGCGAAAAGCCGTGCAAGTAGCGGTGGAGCCCAGCGCCGTGGATCTGGATTTGATGCAGCCGACGGCCGGGTCGAAGTCCCCGACCGCCAAGGGAACCAAGAGGAAATCGTCATGATTGGGATGCGAACCATGCTGGAAGTCGCCGACAACAGCGGCGCTCGCAAATTGCAGTGCATTTTGCCCCGTGGAGGCGATCTGGGATTGCGAGCCGGCCTGGGCGACGTGATCACCGCCAGCGTTAAAGAAGCGACTCCCGAGTCTCCTATCAAAAAGGGCAAAGTGGTGCGCTGCGTCATCGTTCGGATGCGCAAGGAATCGCGCCGCAAAGACGGTACCTACATCCGTTTCGATTCCAATGCCGCGGTCTTGATCAACGAGGTCGGAGAGCCGGTAGGCACGCGCGTCTTCGGGCCCGTGGCGAGAGAGTTGCGCGACAAGAAATTCATGAAGATTGTTTCCCTTGCCCCGGAGGTTATCTGATGCCGCGCCCCAAGGACAACAGTCGGCGGTTTATAAAAGTCCGCATTAAGAAGGATGACCAGGTGAAGGTCATCGCCGGACGAGACAGAGGCAAGACCGGGCGCGTAATTTCCGTGGATCGCGCGGTAGGAAAGGTGTTGGTGGAGGGTGTTTCGATGATTAAACGCCACACCCGGCCTAATCCGTCCAAACAGATCAAAGGCGGAATCGCCGAGCGCGAGAGCGCGATCTCGATCTCGAACGTAATGGTTCTGACGTCCGGCGGCGTGGCGTCGCGCGTCGGGTACAAAATGGAAGGCTCCGGCACCTCGGAGCGGCGCGTGCGCATTGCCAAGAAGAGCGGCGAGTCCATAGACAAACGCGCCTAGAAAAGCAGGGATCAATGGCAAAGGAAAAGAAACCAGAAGAAGCTTCTAAACCGCAGCAGGGCTCGAAGAAGGAGCCTAAGGCGCAGCAAGGGTCTAAGAAGGAGGCGGCTGCTAAGTCGCCTGAAGGCCCAAAAGCCGAAGCAGGGCCCAAGCCCCCCAAGCAGTCCAAGAAAGCGGACGCTCGGCTCAGGCATCATTATAAGGATCACGTCGTTCCCGCCCTGGTGAAGGAATTCGGCTACAAGAACGTCATGGCCGTGCCGAGACTCGAAAAGGTCTCTGTGAATATCGGCTTGGGCGAGGCCACCCAGAATGCCAAGCTGATGGATGGCGCGGTGCACGAGCTGGGGCAGATTGCCGGGCAAAAACCGGTGATAACCAAAGCGAAGAAATCGATCGCCGCTTTCAAGCTGCGTGAGGGCATGCCGATCGGCGTAATGGTCACGTTGCGCGGTGACCGGATGTTCGAGTTTTTAGATCGCCTGATGAACGTGGCGCTGCCGCGTGTCCGCGACTTCCGCGGCGTCTCCAGCAAATCGTTCGATGGGCGCGGCAATTACACGCTCGGAATCAAGGACCAGCTGATTTTTCCCGAGATCGACTACAACAAGGTCGAGAAGGTCAAGGGAATGAATATTTCGATCACCACCACGGCGAAGACCGATGCCGAAGGGCTCGCGCTGTTGAAACAGATGGGAATGCCGTTCCGGCAGTAAGGATTCGAGGAATAAAGCTCACATGGCAACTACAGCCAAGATCGCGAAAGAAGAGAAAACCAAGATCAAGATGTTGTCCAAGGACTGCCCGCCCCGGGTGAAGATCCGGCTTCGCAACCGCTGTTTCCGCTGCGGGCGGCCGCGCGGCTATATCCGGAAGTTCAACTTGTGCCGGATCTGTTTCCGGAAGCTCGCCCTGGCCGGCGAGATTCCCGGCGTGATCAAGGCCAGCTGGTAGGCGAAAGGATTACGGGGACAAGAAACTATGGCCACATCCGATCCAATCGCCGACATGCTGACGCGAATCCGCAATGCTCAGATGGCGCATCATCCCAAAGTGGACGTGCCGTCCTCGAAGCTGAAGATGGAGATCGCCCGCATTCTCAAAGAAGAGGGCTTCATCATGAACTTCAAGCTGGCCGATGAAGGCATCAAGAGAAGCATTCGCATTTACCTGAAATATACGCCCGGCAATGTGCCGGTAATTTCGCGCATCGAACGCGTATCACGGCCGGGCTGTCGCGTCTACGTGGGCAGCCGGGAAGTTCCCAAAGTGCTGGGCGGGTTGGGCATCAACATCCTGACCACTCCGCGCGGCGTCATGACCGGCAGCACGGCGCGTAAAGAGCGCGTCGGCGGAGAGGTCCTCTGCCAGCTCTGGTAGTGAGGTAATACATATGTCGAGAGTCGGAAACAAACCTATTCCACTGCCGAAAGGCGTGAAGATCACCATGGGCGACGAGTTGCTCGTCGAAGGACCGAAGGGCAAGCTTACAGTGCCGCTTCCGAAGGGCATCGAGCCTCGACAGGCCGATGGAAACCTGGTGTTCGCGCGCGAATCGGATCAACTTGCTCCGTTGCATGGGCTGACACGTGCCTTGGCCGCGTCCGCGGTGCAGGGCGTCTCCACCGGTTTTACCCGCGAGTTGGATATCACGGGCGTCGGTTATCGCGGCGACGTGAAGGGCAATATCGCAACTTTCACACTGGGCTACTCGCATCCCATCGAAGTTTTGTTGCCGCCCGGCGTGGAGCTCAAGATCGACAAACAGACCCACTTGGTACTCACCGGATATGACAAGCAGATGGTTGGCCAGGTAGCCGCAAATATCCGCGCTTTGCGTCCGCCCGACCCCTACAAGAACAAAGGCATACGCTACACCGGCGAAGCCTTGCGCAAGAAGGTGGGCAAGACCGGAGCCGGAGGAGCGGCAGGAGCGAAGTAAGATGGCGAAATCTTCCAAGAACGACGTTCGTGTTCGCATTCATTCACGGATCCGCTTGAGGGTCCGGGGCAGTGAGGAGCGGCCGCGCCTGGCCGTATTCCGCAGTTTGAAGCACATTTACGCGCAGGTGATTGACGACCGCAAAGGGCACACCGTCGCTTCCGCATCATCGGGCGGGAAAAAGGAAGGCGCCGGCAACGGTGGAAACCTGGCGGGCGCCAAGCTGGTCGGCAAACTGATCGCCGAGCGCGCCCAAGCCAAAGGTGTCAAGAAAGTTGTATTCGATCGCGGCGGCTATCTGTACCATGGCCGGATCAAAGCATTGGCCGATGCCGCTCGACAAGCAGGATTGGAGTTCTAACGAATGGCTGCTACACCCTCAGCAAAACGAATCGACGCCGGTTCTTTGAACCTGAAAGAGCAAGTGGTTTCGATTAACCGCGTCACCAAAGTGGTGAAGGGCGGCAAGAATCTGAGCTTTTCCGCGCTCGTAGTAGTAGGCGATCCGGGCGCCAAGATCGTGGGCTTTGGGACCGGCAAGGCCAAGGAAGTTCCCGCCGCCATCAAGAAGGGCATCGAGTCGGCGAAAAAGAATCTGCGCAAGATCAACGTTCTCGAAACAACCATCTTGCACGCCGTGTTGGGACGCTTTGGCAGCGGTCTGGTGCTGCTGAAACCCGCTCCGGCAGGCACCGGAGTGATCGCCGGCGGTCCGGTTCGAGCCGTGATTCAGGCGGTTGGAATCACCAATGTGCTGACCAAGTCGATCGGCTCCCACAATCCGCACAACGTCGTGAAAGCGACCATCAACGCACTCGAACAGTTGCGCGACAAGGCCCAGGTAGCGGAAATGCGCGGATTGAGCCTGGAGAAGGTAGTTTAGTATGACCAAGGACAAGGCTAGCTGGATCAAGATCAAGCTTATAGGCAGCACCATCTGCTGTCCCGAGAAACATAAATCCATTGTGCGATCGCTGGGCCTGAAGACGATGAATCGCGTTGTGCTTCGGCCGGATACGCCGGCGTTTCGCGGCATGGTCGCGAAAGTGCCGCATCTGCTCGCAATCGTGAAGGACTAATATGAACCTCAGTAAACTCAAACCGCCCCGCGGGCAGAAGCATAAGAAGCAACGTATCGGGCAGGGCATGGGCAGCGGTCGCGGTAAATATTCAGGCCGCGGCGCCAAGGGAGCTAGATCCATATCCGGCTATAGCATCATGCGCGGCTTTGAAGGCGGCCAGATGCCGCTGCATCGCCGCTTGCCCAAGCGCGGGTTCAACAATATATTTCGGAAAGAGTACGCGATAATCAACATCGGGCGCCTGGAGCAACTCGAAGGGGAAGCATTCGATCCGGGCCGTTTGCTGGAGCTCGGTGCGATCAAGAAACTGGGCACTGGCCTCAAGATTCTCGGCTCCGGCGAGCTGACCCGAAAGATTACAGTAAAGGCGCATGTTTTCTCGAAATCGGCTCTGGAGAAGATCCAGAAGGCCGGTGGTAGTGGCGAAGTGATCGGGAGTGTTACTGAGCCGTGACCGCCAGGGAGCGGTTGTGAAATCTCGAGGTAGGCAAAGATGAAATTTTTCGAAGCCTTCGCAAATATCTTCCGGATTCCGGACCTGCGCAGACGCATCTTGTTTACGCTGGGCCTACTGGCTATCTACCGGCTGGGCGGCCACATTCCCACGCCCGGCATCGATGCCAACCGCCTCCAGGAATTCTTCAACCAGAACTCGGGTGGCATCTTCGGTTTCGTCGACTTGTTCAGCGGAGGCATGCTGCGGCGGCTGACCATCTTCGCCCTCGGCATCATGCCGTACATCACGGCGTCTATCATCCTGCAATTGCTGACGGTAGTCGTGCCGACGCTCGAAAAACTGCAGAAGGAAGGCGAACTTGGTCGCCGAAAAATCACGCAGTGGACGCGCTACCTGACCGTCATCCTGGCCTTGATGCAATCCTTCGGAATCGCCTTGACGCTGGAGAAAGCGGAAGGCGGATTCGTGTTGAATCCCGGCGTCGGCTTCATGCTGATGACCATGCTCAGCCTGACCACCGGCACCGCGTTCATCATGTGGCTGGGCGAGCAGATCACCGAGCGCGGCATCGGAAACGGGATGTCGCTGATCATTTTTACGGGCATTGTAGTCGGGTTGCCGCGGGCCATTCAGAACATCTACGAGCACGTGTTTGTCACTAAGGAGTGGACGCCTATCCATCTGATTGTCATCCTGGCGATGATGGTGGCGGTCGTAGGATTCATCGTGCTGGTCGAGCGCGGTGAGCGCCGGATTCCGGTGCAATATGCCAAGCGCGTGGTGGGGCGGCGCATGATGGGTGGCCAGTCCACGCACCTGCCGCTCAAAGTAAATGCCGGCGGCGTAATTCCGGTAATCTTCGCTTCTTCATTGCTCGCTTTTCCGCAGACGTTGATGACCGTGCAATTTGTGAAAAGCAGCGCGTTCCTGAGCGGAATGTTGAATTCCATCGGAGGCAACCAGCCGCTCTACTACCTGCTTTTCTGCGTCCTCATCATCTTCTTCTGCTTCTTTTACGTATCCATCATCTTCAACCCCAATGAAGCGGCGGATAACATGCGCAAATACGGGGGGTTTATTCCAGGCATCCGGCCTGGCAAGAACACGGCCGATTACATGAACAAGATCCTGACCAAGATCACCGTGGTCGGCGGTCTTTATCTCTCGGTCTTGTCGCTGATCCCGCAGATCATGATCGCCGGTATCAAGTTGCAGCGCTTGCCCTTAGTCGGCAACTGGATAGATACTTATTTTCCCCGCTGGCTGCTGGACGGCCTGAATGTTAACTTTTACTTCGGCGGAACTTCTCTCCTGATTGTCGTCGGTGTGGCGATGGATACAGTCAATCAGGTCGAGGCGCAGCTCATCATGCGGCACTATGAGGGCTTCACACCGCGGGCGGGCCGGATTCGCGGCCGCCGGAGCAGTTTCTAATGAGCCACCCCGCGCAGTTTCTAATGAGCCGTCCCGGGGAGTTTCTAATGAGCCTCAGAGTGTTCTACAATAAAGGTACCGATCCCCTCCCGCCCTGGAGGCGTTCTGCGCTCGGACGGAGATGATTATCCGCAAGAATAAAAAGGAGCTGGAACAGATGCGCCGCAGTGGTCTGCTGGTATGGCAGATCCTGCAAGAGCTGGGGAAGATGGTGGAAGAAGGCGTTACCACCCAGGATTTGGAAGCAGCGGCCGAAAAGATGATGAAGGATGCGGGCGCCAGGCCGGCTTTCAAGGGCTATTACACGCCGACCGCCGGCAGCAAATATCCGTATGTTCTGTGTACCTCGGTCAATGAGCAGATCGTTCACGGAATGCCGTCGGCCAAGAGAAAGTTGAAGAAGGGCGACATCGTTTCCATCGATACCGGCGTCCAGTTGGATGGCTATTTTGGCGACTCGGCCATTACACTCCCAGTCGGTGAAATCAGCGATTCGACAAAACGCCTGCTGCAAGTCACTAAGGAATCGCTCGAGATGGCCATCGACAAAGCTAGGGCTGGTAACCGGCTGTTTGATATTTGTGGGACCGTGGAGCAGCACGTCATCCAGAATGGATTCTCCGTGGTTCGGGAGATGGTGGGCCATGGAATCGGAACTAAGTTGCACGAAGAGCCCCAGATTCCGAATTATGTGGATCGCAGAAACGAGAATCCGCGGCTGAAAGAGGGCATGGTGCTCGCCATCGAGCCCATGGTGAATGCCGGCGGCCCGGAGATGCGCGTTTTATCGGACAAATGGACCGCTGTGACCAAGGATGGTTCGGTGTCGGCTCATTTCGAGCATTGCGTCGCGGTAACGGAGAACGGACCGTGGGTGCTGACACGGCCGTGAAGCCGATTGAGGCTGTAGTAGTCGAGTTAATGCCGAACGCTGTGGTTCGCTTGAAGCTGGAGAATCAGGATTTGGTTCTCGCTCATGCCGCCTCGGCGACGAAAACGAATTTTGTGAGGATGCGGCCGGGAGATCGGGTGGAGGTGGAATTATCGCCCCACGATCCGGGCCGAGGAAGAATTGTTCGGTTACTGAAGTAAATTTGTAGCGCACGCACGCATGCGTGCCGCGTTGGCAGTCGTGCCGACGCCAGGGAGTGAATATGAAAGTTCGAGCTTCTGTCAAAAAGATGTGTGATAAATGCAAGGTGATCAACCGCGAGGGCGTGGTGCGGGTCATCTGCACCAACCCCAAGCATAAGCAGCGGCAAGGATAAAGGAATCATATGGCGCGTATTGCAGGTGTCGACTTACCAGCCAAAAAGCGGGCCGAAATCGGTCTCACTTATATCTACGGTATCGGCCGGGCTCGTTCGCTTTCCTTGTTGCACCGGGCCGGCGTGGATGCCAATAAGAAAGTGGCTGACATGACCGAGGACGAGGTCAACAAGATCCGTACCTTGATCGAAAACGAAGGGGCCGTCGAAGGAGACCTGCGCAAGGAAGTCTCGATGAACATCAAGCGGCTCATCGAAATGGGCGCCTATCGCGGTCTTCGCCATCGCCGTGGTCTGCCGGTTCGCGGCCAGCGGACCCATACCAACGCGCGCACCCGCAAAGGCCCGCGCCGCGGCACCGTCGCCAACAAGAAGAAAGCAACCGGCAAGACCTAAGGACTAATACATGGCAAAAGCCCCCGCAAAGACCGGCAAGAAGAAGACCTTCAAGAAGAAAGAGAAGAAGGTTGTCAGCAACGGCATCATGCACATCCAGGCGTCGTTCAACAACACTATAGTCACGTTCACCGATCAGGTGGGCAATGTTCTGGCCTGGTCGAGCTCAGGTTCGTTGGGATTTCGTGGATCGAGAAAAGGGACTCCGTTCGCCGCGCAGCAGGCGTCCTTGACCGCCGCCAACAAGGCCAAGGAATACGGTCTGCGAACGGTAGAGGTTCGGGTAAGCGGGCCGGGCGCCGGACGCGAATCGGCCGTGCGCGCTCTGGCAACCGCTGGAATTGAAGTAAGGGCGATCAAAGATCGTACGCCGATCCCGCACAACGGGTGCCGGCCGCCCAAGAAGCGTCGAGTATAGTAGCGCACGCACTCGTGCGTGCCGCGTTCACACTCGTGTGAACGCTTGTGGTTAAGCAGGAAGAAGGCTCAGTAAGGGTCGTAAACTGCACCTTTTGGAAAGGTATAGATGACGAATGGCTAGATACATCGGTCCCGTCTGCCGGCTTTGCCGGCGCGAGGGCATGAAGTTATTTTTGAAGGGCGAGCGCTGCCACACCGAAAAGTGTGCTATCGAGAAGCGCAATTTCGCTCCCGGCCAGCATGGCAAGGATCGTAAGCCGAAGCTGGTTGGCTATGGTCTTCAGTTGCGCGAAAAGCAAAAGGCGCGCCGCTATTATGGATTGCTCGAAGGCCAGTTCCGCAACATGTTTGAGAAGGCCGCCGGCCAGAAGGGCATCACCGGCGAAACGCTATTGAGCTCGCTTGAGCGGCGTCTGGATAGCGTCGTATACCGCATGGGACTCGGAACCAGCCGCAACCAAGCCCGCCAGCTGGTGCGCCACGGACACATTATGGTGAATGGCCGCAAGGTCAACATCCCTTCGTTCGATGTCAGGACCAACGACGTCGTTGAAGTTCGCGAGAAGAGCAAGAATAATCTAACTATCTTGGCGGCCCGCGACGCCACCGCGCATGCGCCCTCGCCCAACTGGCTCGAGGTCGATCGCGATAACTTGAAAGGACGCGTCCTCGCACACCCCAAGCGTGAAGAACTCGTCCAGATTCAGCTCAACGAACAGTTGATCGTCGAGCTGTATTCGAAATAAATAGGAATAACAAATTTATGTTCAAAGGCTTCCAGAAACCCAAAAGACTAGTTGCCAACACCGAGACGCTCACCGAGCGTTACGGCATGTTCACCGCCCAACCGTTCGAGCGCGGATTCGGTTCCACCATCGGCACCGGCCTGCGCCGCGTATTGCTCAGCTCCATTGAAGGCGCGGCCATCACCTCGGTTCGGATCGATGGCGTGGCCCACGAGTTCAGCCCCATTCCCGGCGTGGTTGAAGACGCCACCGATATCATCCTCAACCTCAAGCAGGTGCCGTTCAAGATGATCGGCGAGGGCACGCGCATCGCCCGTCTCAAAGTCGATAAGGCTGGCCTGGTTCTGAGCGGTCAGATCGAAACCGATCAGGACGTCGAAGTGCTCGATCGTAATATGCCGATCGCCACCATCGGCGAGGGTGGAAAGCTCAACATCGAAATGCGTCTCAAGACCGGTCGCGGATACGTCTCGGCCGACCGCAACTACGACGAGGATCTGCCCCTCGGCTACATCCCCATCGACTCGGTCCACTCGCCGGTGCGCAAAGTGAATTTCACTGTCGAAGCCGCGCGCCTCGGCCAGATGACCGACTACGACAAGCTGACCATCGAAGTCTGGACCAACGGCGCTATTTCTCCCCAGGACTCCATTGGCCAGGCCGGCAAGCTCCTGAAGGATCACATGGCCATCTTCATCAACTTCGAAGAGATCCCCGAAACCGCCGAAGAGCCGGCCGAGCGCGCCATGAATCAGATGAACGAAGTGCTCAACCGCTCGGTGGAAGAGCTGGAGTTGAGCGTGCGCTCCTACAACTGCTTGAAGAACGCCAACATTCAGACCATCGGCGACCTGGTGCAAAGAACCGAGGCCGAGATGCTGCGCACCAAGAATTTCGGGCGCAAGTCGCTGAATGAGATTAAAGAGATCCTCTCCAATCTGGGTTTGGGTTTTGGAATGAAATTCGACGCGCAGGGGCGCTTGGTCCCGGCTCCTGGATCCCTTCCTCATTTCACTCCCGGACCGGAAGAGGATGACGAGCAGGGTCTTGATGAGGCGCCTGAATAGCCATGCGACACGGACGAGCTGGATTTAAGCTAAAGCGCAATGTCGGCGCGCGCGACTCGCTACTCCGTGGGTTGGTGACCAGCGTCATTGAGGAAGAGCGTATAGTCACGACCGTTCCCAAGGCCAAAGCCGCCAAGCCTCTGGTGGAAAAAATGATCACCCTGGCGAAAGAGGATACCCTCCACGCCCGCCGGAAAGCCGCGGCCTTCCTACGAACTCCCGCTTCCGTGAAGAAGCTCTTCGACAAATTGGGCACTCGCTTTGGTCAGCGCAATGGCGGTTACACGCGTATCGTGCGCCTGGGTCCACGCAAGGGGGACGGCGCCGAACAGGCCATGCTCGAGCTGGTCGGCTCCGAGCTCGTGAAACGCGCCGCTGAACGCGCCAGACGCCGCGAAGAGCGTCTCAAGGCCATCAAGGAAGGCCG
>DATMMD010000125.1:0-29764 GCA_035569875.1 Bryobacteraceae bacterium | reverse complement strand
AATCCCCTGGCGATGGGCCGCCAGCACTTTTTCCTTCAACCCGCCGATAGGCAAAACCCGACCGCGCACCGTGATCTCGCCCGTCATTGCGATATTACAGCGAACCGGAATGTTAGTCAGCGCGCTGCAGATGCTGGTGGCAATCGTGATACCAGCCGACGGACCGTCCTTCGGAATCGCTCCCTCCGGCACGTGCACATGAATATCCAGGTTCCGGTAGAAATCCCGCTGCAATCCGAGTAGTTGCGCGCGAGACCTTACGTAGCTCATCGCCGCGTGGGCCGACTCTTGCATGACATCGCCCAGCTTACCGGTGGTTTGCAGTTTACCCTTGCCTTCCATCACCGCGGCTTCGGTGGTCAAGATCGACCCGCCCACTTCGGTCCAGGCCAGACCAACGGTGGCGCCAACCTCGTTCTCCTTGTCACATTGCAGATCGCGGAATTTCTGTGGTCCCAGGAAATCGCTGGCGGTCTCGGGATTGAGAACCGCTCTGGCGGCCTTCTTCGAAGGTTTCGGCTCACTCTGCGCATTCACCACTTTGCGAGCTACCTTGCGGCAGACATTACCGATCTCACGCTCCAGATTGCGCACGCCGGCTTCGCGCGTGTAGGACTGGATCAAAGTCTGCAAGCCGTCATCGGCGAATTCCAGGTCGTCTTTGCCGACGCCGGTCTGCTTCATCTGCTTGGGCACCAGGAATCGTTTCCCGATCTCCAGCTTTTCGTGCTCGGTGTAGCCGGAGAGGCGAATCACTTCCATGCGATCCTGCAGCGCCGGCGGCACGGTATGCAGCACATTGGCGGTCGCGATGAAAAAGACCTGGCTCAAATCGTATTCGACATCCAGATAATGATCCATGAACATGTAGTTCTGTTCCGGATCCAGCACTTCCAGCAACGCCGCCGACGGATCGCCGCGGAAGTCCATCGACATCTTGTCCACTTCGTCCAACATGAACACCGGATTCCGTGTCCCGGCCTTTTTCATCATTTGCAGAATCTGGCCCGGTAGAGCTCCGATGTAGGTCCTGCGATGGCCGCGGATCTCCGCCTCGTCGCGCACGCCGCCTAAAGATAGCCGGACAAATTTTCGCCCGGTGGCCTTGGCGATCGACATCCCCAGCGAAGTCTTTCCGACACCGGGAGGTCCGACAAAGCACAAGATCGATCCCTTGGGATTTTGCACCAGCCGCCGAACCGCCAGAAACTCGAGAATTCGTTCTTTGATCTTCTCTAGACCGTAGTGATCGGATTCCAGCACCTGCTGCGCGAACTTGAGGTTCCGGATCTCTTTGCTCTTCTTCTTCCACGGTACCGCCAGCAGCCAATCCAAATAGTTACGCGAAACAGTCGATTCAGCCGACATGGGCGGCATGTTTTCCAGCCGCCTCAACTCCGCGAGGGCCTTCTCATGGGCGTCTTTGGTCATTCCCGCGGTGTCGATCTTCTTCTTCAGCTCGTCGAACTCGCTTTTCTCGCCGCGCCCCAGTTCTTTCTGGATAGCCTTGATTTTCTCGTTGAGGTAGTACTCTTTTTGCGCCTTCTCCATCTGCCGCTTCACGCGGCCCTGGATGGTGCGGTCGACATTCAACTTCTCGATTTCGATGTCGAGCATCTCCGCTACACGCGTCAGGCGGTCCACCGGATCGAAGATTTCGAGCAGCTCCTGTTTCTCTTCGATCGTCAACTGCAGATTCGCGCCTACGGTATCGGCCAGCTTGCCGGGCTCATCCACCCGGATGGCGGCGATCATGGTTTCGTAGTTCAGGTTCTGGCTCAGCTTGACATATTGCTCGAACAGGCCCGTGACGCGCGTCACCAGCGCTTCAAGTTGTTGGCCGGCCTCCACCTTGAAGTTGAACGTTTTCACCACTGCCCGGAAGTAGCCTTCGTCTTCGCTGACGGAAATGATCTTGCCGCGTTCCACGCCTTCCACCAACACTTTGATGTTGCCGTCCGGCAGCTTTAGGCTCTGCACGATGTTGGCGACTGTTCCGACACTGTAGATCTCGTCGGGCCGGGGTTCATCTACCGATGCATCGTGTTGTGTGGTGAGAAAAATTTTTTTATCCGCGGTCAGCGCTTCTTCCAAAGCCCTGACACTGGAGTCCCTTCCTACCACGAATGGGGTCATCATATACGGGAAGATAACTACATCCCGTATGGGCATCATGGGCAAGCGCTTCGTATCGGATTTTTCTTTGGAGGTAAGCATTCGGTTCACGAATCCGGAATTCAGCAGTCGGGATCTGGGAAGGCGGCAGATTTCTGCCTTCTTGATTCTGGCCCCTGGATTCTCTCTCTAGCCAGCCTTTTCGAGCAAGGCCATATTGATCTTCTGCGTCAGGACCATTTCCTTGGTCACCAGGAATTCCCGCACCTTCTTGTAGGACGGCAGATAATACATCAGGTCCAGCATCAGGTCTTCGAGAATCATGCGCAGCCCCCTCGCACCCACCTTCCGCTCCATGGCGAGCGCCGCGATGGCCTCGAGGGCATCGTCATTAAACTTCAGTCTAACATTTTCAAATTCGAATAGTTTTTGGTACTGCCGGATAATGGCGTTCTTGGGCTTGCTCAGGATCTGCACTAGGGCTTCCTTGCTCAAGTCCTCAAGCACAGCCACCACGGGCATACGGCCTATGAATTCAGGTATGAAACCGAATTTGATCAGATCGACCGGCTGCACGTTCTCCAGCATGTCCACGTCCCGGCGGTTGGCATTGGCCCGGTGCACGCCTTCGGGACGGTGTTCTTCTGGGGGGATGAAGCCCATGGACTTGGTGCCGACTCGCTTGGAAATAACTTTCTCCAGCCCGACAAACGCCCCGCCGCAGATGAACAGGATGTTGGTCGTGTCTACGGGTGTGAACTCCTGGTGCGGATGTTTGCGTCCGCCCTGTGGGGGGACATTGGCGATGGTGCCTTCCAGAATCTTCAATAGCGCCTGTTGCACGCCTTCGCCCGAGACGTCGCGGGTTATCGACGGATTCTCGTCTTTGCGCCCGATCTTGTCAATCTCGTCGATATAGATGATGCCCTGCTGGCAGCGCTGTACGTCCCAATCCGAATTCTGCAGAAGCCGGAGAATGATATTCTCTACGTCTTCCCCGACATAGCCTGCCTCGGTGAGCGTGGTCGCGTCGACAATAGCAAACGGAACGTCCAAAATACGAGCCAAGGTTTGCGCCAGCAGCGTTTTACCCGTCCCGGTAGGCCCAATCAATAAAATGTTGGACTTCGACAGTTCCACCTCGGCGCCCCGCTGCTTATTCATCTGGATGCGCTTGTAGTGGTTATAGACGGCTACCGCCAGCTTCTTCTTGGTGGGATCTTGGCCGATGACGTACTGGTCCAGGTATTCCTTCAATTCCAATGGTTTAGGGAGCTTGTGCGGCGCCCCGTAAGGTTGATCGTGACGATCGTCTTCCAGGATCGAGTTGCATACGGCGATGCACTCGTCGCAAATGTAAGCCCGAGGGTAATCGTTGGGGGAGGAGATTAACTTACCGACTACGTCCTGACTTTTATGACAAAAGGAACAACGCAGCGCGTCGTCGGAACCAGCACGTTTCACGCGGATCTCCGTAAACTAAAGGATATACACTCCATCCTGCAATCGGATGCTTCCTGAAACTTCATTATAACAGAAGGCGTCTAAGTGCGACCCGGAAACTTCACTTTTCATCCCACATCTGGTACTGGTAAAGTTCCCAGCCTTACGCTCTAACACTAGTATATCACTGGAATCGCAACAGATTATGGCGACGTGTCATTGGGAGGCCTTCAAATGCCCATGAAAGACGCGCCCCATCCTGGCGACCTGATCAAAACTCGAAATCACCGAGCTCTAGGCCTAAACGTGTCGAAGGCGGCGGAGATTTTGAGGGTGCGCCGCGCCACCCTCTCCGACCTTCTGCATGGCAAGGCAGCGTTGACCCCCGAAATGGCTCTGCGCATCGAAAAGGCGTTCGTGCCGGATATCGTAGGCCAACTGCATTCGGGGGAAGGTAGTCCATGTGGCGAAAACGCCAGAGAGCGCGCGAGACATCTCGATCAAACGGTATGTCCCGGCCTAGCGAGCGAGGGAAGACGCGCTTCCCTGTTCATCCTGCCACTGCCTTCCAGTTCTTCGCCAAATGCTCGGCCGTCCGCCACGCCAGGGCCTGAATCGTCAGCGTCGGATTGCGAGCTCCGCTGGTCCCGAACACCGAGCCGCCCAGCAGCCCAAGATTCGGCGACTCATGGGAAAATCCCCAGCGATCCACCACATTCGTCTGGGCGGAATCGCCCATCCGCGTGCCACCATACGCATGCGTCGATAGCCCCGGACCTCGCGGCTCTCCCTTCACCACCTCAATGGCTCCCGCCGCGCGATACCACTCTTCCATCTTGTCCTGCGCGAACGTGGCAGCTCTCGCCTCGTTCTCCTTGGGACCGCTGGTTACGCGGCAGACCGGATCGCCCAAGGGATCACGCGTCTCCGGATCTAGATCCAGGTACGTGTTTTCGTACGGAAAGCTGTTGGTCTGTAGATACGCCGTGCTCCAGCGCCCGGCATTCTGCCGCACGAACGCCTTCCATTTTGATCCCCACGCGGGCGCGCGGCCGAAGGTACCCATCGCTGCTGCCGCAATCGGATGCCTCTCCATGTAAGCGCACAGGCTGGATCCGCCAATAAATCGGAGACTCGCGTGATCGAATGTATCGTCCGCCCATTCATCGATCACCACCCCCTGCGACAACATCGCGCCATACCAGAGGTTGAGATCCATCGGAAACAGCGCCGACACGCTCACACCCGCCTGCGCGTCCCAATGTCCGAAATAATGCTTGCCGACCTGCCCGTGATTGTTCGATAGTCCATTCGGATAAGCTTTCGATTTTGAAAGCAGCAACAGCCGCGTGTTCTCGTAAACGTAGGACGCCACCAGAACCACCTTGGCAGGCTGGAAATATTCCTTGCCATCGCGCAGGTACAGAATACCCGTCACTTTTCCATCGTCGCCCGCCACAATCCTGGTAACGTGCGCCTTATCGAAGATCGTCAGATTTTTCGTCTTCAGCGCTTCCGGGATGGTCGTAACCGCAGTCGAGTTCTTTGCACTGATGTGGCATCCGCCACGGTCACAGTAGCCGTGATACGCGCATGCCGCCCGGCCGCGATAGGATTCCGAATTGATCGCCGATGGCGCGTGAAACGGCTTCCAGCCAAGTTTCCTGGCAGCCGCCGTCATCTGATCGAGATAGTCGCAAGTGCGCAGCGGCGGCATCGGATATTCGCGCTGCCGGGGACCTTCGTAAACATTGCCCGCCGGATCCAGCTTGCCTTGAATGTTGCCGGCCTTGCCCGACACTCCGACCTCGTGTTCGACAATATCGTAGTATGGCTCCAGCTCGTCATAACTGACTGGCCAATCTTCCAGCGTCGATCCTTTGGGAATCAAACTTGCGCCGTAGCGCTTGGTAACTTCCGACCGCGTCCTGAAATCCCAAGGCTTCAGCCGCCAGCTCTGCGCGTGATAGTGGATGGTCGTGCCGCCGACCGCGTTCATCATCGGATGCGTGTTGCCGCGCCGCGCGGGGGATGAAGGGCTGGTGCGAAACGTTGGAATTTCGTTCTTGGCCTTCGGAACGCTGGTCACCAACTGTCTAACGTTGTTGTGAATCTCGTCGGGCTTGAAGTCGTTACGCGGATTCATCCAGGTGCCTGCTTCCAGGCCAGCGACTTTCAGTCCCGCTCGCGCCAGCGGCAGCACCGCGACTCCGCCTGCAGCGCCCAAGCCGATTACGGCCACATCGACAGGTCTGAGACTAATGGCCATGGCCGTTTCCATAAGCCGACGCCCGAAGCGGCTTGATGGCGACGCCCATTTTCTGGTCTTCCGGCGAAACCGCTAGCCGCGGCCCCGGATAACGGATCAGATCCCAGCCGGCGAAGTTCCGGTTGCCGCCGTAAGAAGGATCGCTGAACATCCCTTCCAGCGCCAGTCTTCTCACGCGGCCGAAAAACGCGCGCGCATCCGGAAATCCGGCGGCTGTGCCGTTGTCCATGGCTGTCAACAACGCGTCCTGCTTGTCAGCCGAGAGGTCGGCAAAGGCACGATCCTCGGTTCGCCGCGCGAATGCATCGGTCGCCTCGAGACCTGCGATGAACGCCGCTTTCTCCGGCGCCAGATAATCGCCGAGCGAACGATTGATATAGACTGCCACTCCACACTCAGTAGCGCCCGGCCCCAGGTCGTCTTTGGGAATCAACCGGTCCACGAATGCTTCTAGCGTTCGAAGCTGCGCAGGCAACAACGCGGATTCGCCCGCTGCTTGCTGTGCCGCCGACGAGATTGCTGCTACTGGCACTAGCGCGGCGCTCGCGATCACACTGCGCCGGGAGATATTTCCAGTTTGCTTGTCGTCCTCAGCCATACCATCAACCTCTTTACTTTCCTGTGTAGCTCACCCGCCAGATCGCCCTATAACCGTCATCCGTGAAATAGAGCGCCCCGTCCTTACCCACCGCAACGCCGACCGGCCTGCCCCACGCATTTCCCTCGGGCGTGACGAACCCGGTAACAAAATCCTCGTACACACCGCTGGCATGCCCGTTTTCAAGCGGCACGCGAACCAATTCGTATCCCCCGCGAACCGCTCGATTCCACGAACCGTGCTCGGCAGCAAACAAATCACCGCTGTATTCCCTCGGAAATTGACTGCCTTCGTAGAATGTAAGGCCCAGCGATGCATTGTGTGCTTGCACGAGAACATCGGGTACGATCACCTTGTCTTTCAGCTCGGGATGCTTGCCGTCGAGGCGCGGATCCGGGTGGCCGCCGATGTAATAAAAAGGCCAACCGTAGAATCCACCCTGCTGAACATGCGTGATATAGTCCGGCGGCAGCCTGTCTCCCAGTTCGTCGCGCTCATTCACCGAACACCATAGCTCGCCGGTTTGGGGATTGACGCCGAGCCCCACCGGGTTCCGAATGCCGGACGCGTAGACGCCGACGAATTTGCCTTCCGGCGTGTACTCTAATATGTCGGCGCGACGAAATTCCGATTGGTGCGTGTCCGGATCATCGATGTTAGATCCCGATCCCACCGCCACGAACAGCCGTTTACCATCATTCGAAAAAACCACATCTCGTGTCCAGTGATATCCGCCTGAGGCAATATCTGTTACCAACTTTTCCACCGGCCCGCTTGCCTTCAAATCGCCGTTCTTATACGGCAGGCGCACTACCGAGTCCGTGTTGCCGACATAAACCCATTGCGGATTCGCGCCAGGCGGATAGAAGTTCACGCCGAACGGCCGCTTCATCCCGGTCGCAAATATAGAGACCTGCTCGGGCTTGCCATCGTTGTCGCGTCCGCGGAAAATCTTGATCTGGCCTGCGTGACTGTCGGCAACGAACAAATCTCCGTTCGGGGCGGTTCGAATCTGGCGCGGTTCGCCGAGGCCGGACGCATACAGATCCACCTTGAATCCCGCAGGCGCCTGCGGCCACATATTGTCCGGCTTGGCCACCACCCGCGGAGGATTCCCCGTCGATTTCGTCTCGAAGGGCTTGGGAAGATCGTCGACTGTGATCTTGTGGAACTCACCCGGCTTGATCGAGCGGTAATCCGCAAAAGCCGCTTGGCCCGTCAGGATGCTCTTGCCGTCCACTTTGGCGACGTCCGCGCCGGCGATCCATGCGGCCGCCGCCACTAATAAACCGAGAACGATAAACCATGACGGTGTCTTCATTTGACGCCCATTATATCCTGCACCGTAGCCTGGAGAGTCCACTCCACGAGTCAGTTTTGGGTGCCATCTAAGTGGTTCCACCCATTTTGCAGGCTTGCCGCCCGCGATACTTTACATACAGATGCACACTAACGTCGTAGCAACAACGTTCTTGATTTCGTCCCTGGCCGGCGGAATCGGGATGGCTGACCCACCCCAATCCCTCTCCATCATTAACGCCGCCAGCGGAGCGGCCGTGGTCGCGCCGGGTTCGATCTCGGCGGCCTTTGGAAGACAGATCGGAGCACCCACAGTCTCGGCTCTGTCGCTTCCACTCCCCACCACCCTCGGTGGCGTCAGCATCGACCTTACGGATTCCGCCCACGCTGCGGGCACCGGGTCGCTGTTTTATGTCTCGCCGAACCAGATCAACTTCGTGGTTCCTGACTCCACAAAAACGGGAACCGCGACCGTGAAAATCCTCGGTGGCTCAAGCAGTCCCATCAGCGCCAACGTTCAAGTTGCCACCGTAGCGCCCGGTCTCTTCACCGCGAATGGTGCCGGGGTTGGAGTCGCGGCAGCCATCGCTATCCGCCGCAGCATCGATAGCCAAACCGACGATCCGGTTCCCGTCTACCAATGCACTGCGAATGGATGCTCGTCCATCGGAGTGGAAATGGGTCCGGACGCAATGGTCTTCCTGGAACTCTTCGGGACGGGAATCCAGGGAAGAAGCTCTCTCGCCAACGTCACTGCCACTATCGGCGGAGAGAGCGTCGACGTGCTGTTCGCAGGTGCGCAGGGGCAGTTCCCCGGCCTCGATCAAGTGAACTTATCGTTGCCGCAGACTCTTCACACCAGAGGCGAGACTGACGTGGTTCTCACGGTCGACGGTCAGGTGGCAAATAAGGTGCGCGTCAATCTGAAGGACAAGGGCGGGAATTAATCGAGAAAAACCGGCGTTTCGTTTCGCCCCGTAGCACGATGTCAAACCGGCATGCGGACAGCGGCCCGGTGTCGAGCGACTCATCCCTCGCCGCAAACAGCCGCTGGCGCGCCGTCGCGTCCTGCACGCAGCTCAAGACCGGATCATCCACTTCGGCGGGCGAATCTGCGAAGAATACCGTTGTCACTAGCCGCCGCGTCAATCCGATCGCGAGCACCATCAGGTTCGCATGCGGGCGTCTGCCGCCGTAGCTCCCCGGCACGACGGTTCGAAAAGCGATAACGTCCTTCGGCGTTTGTCCGCGCGCGGCCCCATCCGAAAAATCCAGGATCGGCTTCTGAACATCGCGGATCCAATGAATGGCGGAACACGCCGTTCAGCAGCAAATCGGACTCATTCAGCGGCTCGCCCGGAAAAAAGATCTGCGTCACAAACCGGCTCATCCAACTTGATCCAAAAATCGAGAAGTGAATGTGCGGCGGCCGCCACCACCAGTCGGATTCCGTTACCGGATACGCGCCAGGTTTGATCGATCGAAACTGGAACCGACCCTCGGCATCGGTCAGCACCCGTCCTTGGCCGGTGAAATTCGGATCAGGTGGCGCTTCGTGGCGATCATTTTCATTAATGTACTTGCCGGACGAATTAGCCTGCCAAATCTCGATCACCACACCCGCGACCGGCGCGCCATCTTCATCCACTACTCGTCCTTCCACGGAAATGAGCTGTCCCATCGCCCGTAGACCATCCGGAACTGCTCGCGATAGGTCGCCATCACCGATCTTCAGGCGGCGCTCCAGACTGGTTGGCCCGGTAAGCTCCGATAAGGTGGCCGGTCGTTCGATCAGCGGTTGCGCCGGCGTGCGCGTGAAGCTCCGCGGATATCCAGGGATCTGGCGCGCGAGCTGCGTCCTGTCGTCGTACGACAAATATTCGATCTCGTCATCGCGCCGGAGCAAATCTTGATCTAGCATGACACTCTCAGTGGAGCAGGCCTCTGGCCTGATTGCGATCGAGCGCTGGTCGCTCCTGTGATATCTTACCCGCATGAAGCTTGCGCTCGCCCTGCTCCTCGCGGTCTTCGTGACCATCGGCGGATTACAAGCAGCAGATGCCATCCGCATCCCCGGACTCGATCAGCAAGTCGAGATCCTCCGCGACCGCTGGGGCGTGCCGCACATCTATGCGTCGACCACGCACGATCTCTTCTTCGCGCAAGGTTACATCACCGCTAAGGATCGACTCTTCCAGATCGATCTCTGGCGGCGCGCTGGCACTGGAAAGCTCTCCGAGATCCTCGGACCTTCGGCCATCGAGCGCGACAAACTCGCCCGCGCCGTCAACTATCGTGGCGATTGGAACGCCGAGTGGTCCGCCTACGCCCCCGACACGAAAGCCATCGTCGCTGCCTTCACCAACGGAATAAATGCTTACATCCGAGGCCTCGGAAATATGCTCCCGTCTGAATTTGAATTGGCGGGCTACAGCCCAGCGCTCTGGGCTCCGGAGGACTGCCTAAGCCGCGTCGCCGGTCTCACCATGACCGGCAATCTCATGCGTGAGGTTTCGCATGCCGAAGAAATTCAGCGCCTCGGCCTGGAGCATGCCCGGCAATTCATTCGCCTCGAACCCGCGGTCCAGCTCGAAATTCCCAAGGGCCTCGACCTGGCCACCATCCATCGCGACATTCTCGCCGCCTACCGGGAGACGGTAGGGCGCGTGAGCCTGTCCACTGAGCAAGGCAGCAACAACTGGGTTGTCGACGGCACTATGACCGCCACCGGTCGCCCGATTCTCGCCAACGATCCGCATCGCCCTGTGCAGCTTCCTTCATTGCGTAAGACCGTGCACCTGGTTGGGCCCGGCTGGGATGCCATCGGTTCCGGCGAGCCCGCGCTTCCCGGCATCGCCATCGGCCATAACGAGAACATCGCATTCGGATTGACCATCGTCGGCATCGATCAGCAGGACCTGTATGTCGAGACCCTCAATCCCGCCAATCCCGCCGAGTATCGCTATCGCGGAGCTTGGAAGAAGTTCGACACCGAGCAACAGAAGCTCACTGTCAAAGGCCAAGGCGACAAGAACATCACCCTGCGCTATACCCTCCACGGGCCTGTCATCTATGAAGATCCCGCGCGTCACCACGCCTACGTCCTGCGCTGGGTGGGCAGCGAACCCGGAACCGCCGGCTATCTCGCCGGTCTCTCGCTCGCGCGCGCTAAGGACTGGAAGGAATTTCGCGCCGCCATGTCGCGCTACCAGGTGCCATCAGAGAATCTCGTCTACGCAGATACCAAAGGCAACATCGGATGGCAGGTCGGCGGCCTGACACCGATCCGCGACGGCTGGTCCGGGCTTTTGCCTGTTCCCGGCGAGGACGGCCGCTACGAATGGAAGGGATTTCAGAAGTCGGACGACTTGCCGTTCGAATTCAATCCCGCGCGGCATTACATCGCCACCGCGAACAATAATATTCTTCCGCCCGGCTATTCCATCCCGCTCGGTTACGACGGCTGGGCGCTCCCGTTCCGCGTCATGCGGATTCGCGAAATGCTTTCCAGCGGCCAAAAATTCGACATTGCCGATTTCGAACGCATGCAACAGGACGTGAGTTCGCTGCCCGCGCGGCGCTTCCAACAGATCTTGAAGAAGTGGAGCCCGGATGGCACCCGCGCGGCAAAAGTCGTCGACGAAATTCTCAAGTGGAATGGTATGTTGAGCGTGGATTCACGGCCCGCCCTCATTTACGAGGTCTGGCTCTCGAAGCTGCCTCCCGCTCCCCTCGACAGCGACCCTGATGGCCCGGCCCTTCAGAAATCGCTGGATGCCGCCCTTCTTCAGATCGAGCAGCAGTTAGGTACTGACCCCGCCGCCTGGCAATGGGGCAAGCTACATCAATTGACCCTTGTGCATCCGTTGGGCAAGCGCGAATTCCGTCTCGGCCCGATTCCACGCCCCGGCGATGCCAATACGGTGAACGCCACCAGCGGCGCCGATCTTCAACAGACCAACGGCGCGTCCTGGCGCGAGATCCTCGACGTCGGCGATTGGGACCGCTCGGTCATGACCAATGTTCCGGGCGAGTCAGGCGACCCATCGAGCAAGCATTACGGCGACCTGCTGCAGGATTGGGCCGCCGGCCGCTATCATCCGATGCCGTTTTCGCGTCAGGCCGTGGAAGCCGCTACCGAAGAGCGCATTGTGCTGCGGCCTTAACTCTTCCCCCAAACCTCATTCGCAATCTCGACAATCAACGACAACTTTGCCCACTGCTCCCCTTCCGCCAGCACATTCCCCTCCTCCGTACTCGCAAATCCGCACTGCGGGCTGAGACACATTTGCTCCAGGTCGACATATTTCGCCGCATCCTCCAGCCGCCGCTTCAGATGATCTCGTGTCTCCAGGGTCCCCGTCTTCGACGTCACCAGGCCCAGCACCACGGTCTTGTTCTTGGGCACGAATCGCAGCGGCTCAAACCCACCCGCGCGCTCCGTATCGTACTCCATGAAGTAACCATTCGCGTTGATCTTGTTGAACAGGATCTCGGCCACCGGTTCATACCCGCCCTGCGCGATCCACAGCGAACGAAAATTCCCGCGGCACAAATGCATCGTGATGATCATGTCCGCCGGCCGGTCGGAAATCGCGGCGTTGATCATCTCCGCATATACTAGCGGTAGTTTATCCGGATCGTCGCCCCGATCCCGCAACATTTGGCGCTGCTCCGGATCGCATAGATAAGCCAGGTTCGTCTCGTCGATCTGTAAATATTGGCAGCCGGCGTCTGAGAATGCACGCACCGCCTTGCGAAAGGCAGCGCCCAAGTCGCGATAAAACTCGTCCATGGTCCGATAAATAGACTCCGGCACTGCTTTGCGCCCACCGCGAAAATGCAGCACGCTCGGCGAAGGAATGGTCATCTTTGCTGTGTTCTTGGTGTGCTCCTTCAAAAACTTGAAGTGCTCGATCATGGGGTGTCCCGAAAACCCAATCTTGCCTGTCACGCGCAACGCCTTCGGCTTAGTCTCGCCGCCTTGGAACTTGATGCCGTGATCGGTCATGTACGACTCGACGCCATCCAGCCCCGCCAGAAAATCGATGTGCCAGAATTCGCGCCGGTATTCCCCGTCGGTGACACCCTTCAGGCCGATCGCTTCTTCTTTGGCGATAACATCTTTGATCGCGCGATCTTCGATGGCCTTCAATTGCTCCGGCTTAATTTCGCCGCGTTCTCGCTTGGCGCGCGCCTCTCTCAATTCATGCGGTCGTAGGAGACTGCCCACATGATCGGCTCGAAAAGGGGGGATGTTACGCATCATATCCGCACCATTGTGACGCACGTGGCTCACTCATGCAATATCTTTGCTGTATACTGCTTCTCACTGGAGGCAAGTATGACCAACAAATGCATGGTCGCCCTTTCGCTTCTGGCTTCACTCGCCGCGTGGCCCGCTCTTTCCTGGGCGGACGGCGCGCCGGATCCCAAAGCCATTATTAGCAACGCGTCGAAGGCGCTTGGCGCCGAAAATCTCAAAACCATCGAGTACTCGGGCTCCGGCTATGACTTCGCGATCGGCCAGGCTCCGAATCCAAGTTCTCCCTGGCCGAAATTCAACGACAAGACGTACACGCGCGCGATCGACTTCGATGCGCCGGCCTCGCGCATGCAACGGATACGCACGCAGGGCGAAAATCCTCCGCATGGCGGCGGTCTGCAACCCATCGTCGGGGAACAGAATCAGACTCAGGTGATCGCTCCCGGCTCCCCGCAAGCCGCGACACTTCCAGATGAACTGATGATGAATGTGCCTTATGGCTTTCTCAAAGCCGCCGCCTCCGCTAAGGACACTAGCGCAAAATCGCAAACCATCGGAGGCAAGAAATACACTGTCCTGTCATTTACCGCGATCAACAAGGCATCGGCCTCGGGCTACCTCAACGATCAAAACCTCCTGGAACGTGTCGAAACAAAGATCGACAATACGGTCCTGGGCGACATCCCTTACGAGACCACCTTCGCCGACTATAAAGACTTCGGCGGCGTAAAATTCCCCACCCACATTGTGCAAAAGCAAGGCGGCTACCCGATCCTCGATCTCACCGTCACCGATGTCAAGCCCAACGCGCCCGCCAATATTCAGAGCGCCGCCACGCCGCCTCCTGCCGCGCTCGGGTCAGCAACATCAGAAAAGCTGGGCGATGGAGTGTATCTCATACTCGGTGGCTACGCCGCGGTCGCGGTCGATTTCAAGGAATACATCGTCGTGATCGAAGGTCCGCAGAACGACCAGCGTGCCGAGGCGATCATTGCCGAAGCCAAGCGAGTCATCCCAAATAAGCCGATCAAATATGTTGTCAACACGCACCAGCACTTCGATCACTCCGGCGGTCTTCGCGACTTTGTGGCCGAAGGCGCCACCGTCATCACTCATCAAATGAACAAGCCCTACTACGAAAAAATCTGGGCCAATCCTCACACTCTAAACCCCGACCGGCTAGCGCAAAATCCGAAGAAGCCCAGCTTCAAGACCATGACCGAAAAGATGGTCCTAACCGATGGCAATCACGTCGTCGAGCTTTACCATCTTCAGAATTTCGGACACAACGACGGCATGATTATCGCTTACTTGCCCAAAGAGAGAGTGCTACTCGAAGCCGATGGTTTCAATCCACCGCCGCAGCCGCTCACCAAAACGCCCGCGGCTATCAGCCCTTTCACGGCGAGCCTGGCGGCCAATATCGACCGTGTGAAGCTCGACGTCCAGCGCATCGTTCCGGTCCATTATCCGGCCGACAATCGCAAGGTTTCGATGGCCGAATTGCAGACCGCCGTCGGCAAAGGAACCTAACTACCTTTCGCGAGTGAAATGTGGTACCGCACGGGTGCGTGCGGTGTTCACGATCGCGTGAACGTCTGATTTATTTCTTCACCTGATCCACATCCACATCCAGATTGTGCCCGATCCGGAAACCGTACATCCCATCCGTGTGCAGCTTGCTCTTCGTTAACTTCGTCACTTCCGTGCCATTGACGGTAAAGATCACGTCATCACCTTGAACCCGGATTCCCAACGTGTTGGTCTGCCGCCCGTCGGCTCCCTCCTTAACGATCGCCGGATTTGCCGTCCATGTCACTACGGCAGTCGGCCGCTTGTCTCCTTCACGGTTCGCGATATAGTATTCGCCCTGATTACGCACTAGAAAGTACGAATAGGTCTGATTGGCGCCCGCCAGATCGCTTCCGCCAATCATCAGTCCATACGAGATCGGATGCGTGGGTGCTTTGGTCTGGGTCAGACGCGCCGAAAATTGATAATTACCGGATTTCGTCCAGTCGCTGCGGTAGAAGGTTCCGGCGGGCCCCATCGCGAAGTGGTACACGTCGCGGGTGATCGCGAGCTTGATCTGGTCCGCTGTCCCTCGATCCGGCCGCACGTTCCAGCCTTGGGGAAGACTAGCGCCTTTGACGGCGCGATCCGGGTCCCGGTCCTGGGCCGTGAGCCCCAAAACAAATACTCCGGCAAGCCCGATTACAAGAAAAAGTCTGCGCATGTCCACGAGTGTATTACAAATGAAAGCATGCGAAGTGGCCTTCTGGTGCATGGCGACAATCATTTCATCGTGCGCGGTCCATTGCCTGATCGAGAGACTGCACTCGCACTCGTTCGACACTGGTCGCTCATTCAGATCGGAACGACAACGCCGCCATTTCTCGATCGATGGCACATCATCTCCCAAGAATTCCGGGAGAACTTAGAATGGGCGGTCGTCGTAGCGGGGGACGGCGAACCATCTCCTTCGGTAACGAGCTTGCTGGACGAGCTGTCGGCGCGTGGTGTCGCTATCCATGAAGCCCGGCTCGGACCCTGGTAGTTCAACTCCTGGCGGTTATTCGTCCACAATGGAATAGGAGAGAACGCCGAAAATGGCGGCCAAGATTACGACACCACATAAATCTAAACCTGAGAGCCGCGCGGCTACACTGATTCGCGAAGTCTTCGGATCCGGCCGGCCCCTGACGTACGTTCGCTCAGCCGAAGAACAACGCATCGCAAGAGTGCTGGCCGAGGTGTCGGCGAATCTGCTTGCCTCCGGCCCGGTGCCTGTTTGGACCTGGAGCCTCACGGAGGGGATGCGCCGCGGCGACGACCCAATTGAACCCGGCACCGAAACCCCTCGCGGAGTTCTCGACCACATCATCGCGTACAACGCCCCTGCCATCTTCCACCTCAAGGATTTTCATGAGCCGCTACGGGAATCCGCCGAGATCAGACGCCGCCTGCGAGATCTCTACGAGACTTGTCTCGACCGGCAAAAGTTCGTAATCATCACCTCGCCGGTCAAATACATTCCGGAGGAGATCGAGCGCAGCGTGATGTTTCTTGAGCTGAGGCCTCCCGACCTGGTGGAGTTGGTCGATTTTCTGCGCGACGAGATTCGGGAAAGCCAGCCGTATCCTCAAAACAGCGAAGCTAACGAGGGTATCCTGGACCAATTCGCGCGAGCCCTGCAGGGACTGACGCTGGACGAAGCCCGCTACGCACTGCGGCGCGCCCTGGCGGCTAATCGTGCTCTCGGCCCCGAGTCCCTGCCCGCCTTGCTCACCGAAAAACGGCTGTTGATCAATCGCACCGGCGTCATCGAGTACGTCGCCGACGGCGCGGAGCTGGGCGAAATTGGTGGCTTAGCGGGTCTCAAGAAATGGCTCCTGGAACGCCGCAAGCTCTTCCATCTGCGCGATAACGTGTCCGAAGAGATCATGCCCAAAGGGGTTCTCTTGATGGGCATCCCCGGGTGTGGGAAGAGTCTTTCCGTCAAAGCCATCGCCTCCTGTTTTCAGCTCCCGCTGTATCGCGTCGACATGGTCGAGATCTTTTCGGGACGCCACGGTAAGGCCGAAGGCGCTTTTGTACAAGCGTGCCGGATGATGGAAGAAATGGCGCCGGCGGTTCTCTGGTTCGACGAGATCGAGATGGGCATTACATCCACCGATTCCAGCGGCGAGCAGGGCCGGATCTTCGCGTTTTTCCTCACCTGGATGCAGGAGAAGACCCGCGGACTCTTCGTCGCCGCCACCGCCAACCGGATCGATCTTTTGCCCGCCGAAATGATTCGCAAGGGCCGCTTCGACGAGGTGTTTTTCGTCGATCTGCCGCTGCACGACGAACAGATCGACATTTTCAAGATCCATCTCAGCCGCCGTGGTGTGGAC
The DNA here is from genome assembly GCA_035569875.1 of Bryobacteraceae bacterium. Classification (GTDB taxonomy): domain Bacteria; phylum Acidobacteriota; class Terriglobia; order Bryobacterales; family Bryobacteraceae; genus Palsa-89. Next base: position 12,878 of record DATMMD010000125.1, on the reverse strand, counting down.
TCCACCGCATTCGATTTTAAACAGATGACCCAGTTTACGAATGGCTGGACTGGCGCGGAGATCGAGCAGTGCGTTATCTCGGCCCTCACACAGGCCCGGCTCGCCGACCGCGATGTCACCGAGCAGGATCTGATCAGCATCGCAGCCAAACAAGTCCCACTCTCGAGAACCATGAAGGAGCAGATCAATCACATTCGCGCCTGGGCGTTTGAACGCGCCATCCGCGCCTCGCCGCCGCCATCCAACCGGTGATCGCCGACAGGTAATGTCTTCATTGGATCCGACGCGCCCATCGCGACCAAGATGATACACTTATCAAGCCAGTCCACTTCCTCGTCGAAGTCTACCTGTGAGGAGGCTCATGGCAGCTACCGCCAGCAAAAATACGCTTCCGCCTCCGTTCGAACGTTACGAACTCGACGACGCCTATGATGAAATGGCCGATTCGAGCGGCGACATCCGGCCTCACTACCAGCATCTGTATCAGGCCCTGTTGGGACTGCCTCCGGAGGAATTGCGGCGGCGCCAGCAGGTGGCTGATCTCTCGTTTCTTCACCAGGGCATAACGTTTACCGTCTACGGCCGCGACGAAGGAACCGAGCGGATTTTCCCCAACGATCTGCTTCCGCGTATCATTACGAACCAGGAATGGACCTGCATCGAGCGCGGTCTGGAACAGAGAATCACAGCCCTCAACCTCTTCCTGAAGGACGTTTATCACGACGGCAAAATTCTCAACGACGGCGTCGTGCCCCGCGAGATCGTCTATAGCTGCAAACATTTCCGCCGGCAGATGCGCGGGCTTCATGTCCGCAAAGACGCCTACGTCACCGTCGCTGGTTCCGACCTCATCCGCATGCCTTCGGGCGAGTTTGTCGTGCTCGAAGATAACCTCCGCGTGCCCAGCGGCGTTTCTTACATGCTTGTCAGCCGCGAGGTCATGAAGCGGCTGTTCCCGGAATTATTCCGTAAATGCGGCGTCCAGCCCATCGAGCACTATAGCCAACTCCTGCTTTCCACCCTCCGCTCGCTGGCTCCGCCGGGAACTGTCGAACCAACCATCGTGCTGCTGACGCCCGGCGTTTTCAATTCCGCCTACTTCGAGCACGCCTTTCTGGCGCGTCAAATGGGCATCGAATTAGTCGAGGGCCGTGATCTGGTCGCGCACGATAACTACGTTTACATGCGCACTACGGCGGGACTCCGGCGCGTGGACGTGATCTACCGCCGCATCGATGACGATTTCGTCGACCCTTTGGCCTTCCGGCACGATTCCGGGCTCGGAGTACCAGGTCTCTTCAATGCCTATCGCGCCGGAAACGTTAGCCTGGCTAATGCGCTCGGCACTGGTGTCGCCGACGACAAGGCTTTGTATGCCTATGTTCCGGCCATCATCCGCTACTATCTCGGCGAAGATCCGGTGCTCGCCAACGTCGAGACGTTTTTGATGTCCGATACGCCGCAACGCCTCCACGTACTAGGCCAACTCGAAAAGTACGTCGTAAAGGCAGTCGGCGAATCCGGCGGTTACGGCATGCTGATCGGCCCGCACAGTAGCGCCGAGCAGCGCGAGGAGTTCCGCCGCCGCATCGAAGCCGATCCGCGCAATTATATCGCCCAGCCCACCATTCATCTATCGCGCGCTCCCTGCTTTCTCGATGGCGCTGTGCAAACGCGGCACGTCGATCTTCGACCCTATATCCTCTTCGGCGACAAGGTCTCGATCGTGCCCGGCGGACTCACCCGGGTCGCATTGCGAAAAGGCTCTCTGGTGGTGAATTCGTCGCAAGGCGGCGGAAGTAAGGATACGTGGGTGCTCAGCTAGATCTATGCTTTCCCGCGTTGGCGACAGTTTGTATTGGATGAGCCGGTATCTCGAACGCGCCGAGCATACCGCGCGCGTCATCCAAGTTCAGCTCGATCTCATGCTGGAACGCGGCGCCGGTTCGGACAGCCGAAATTGGGTGCGACTAGCGCGCTCGTTGGGCGTCGAATCCGCCGCAGCCGACAGCGTGGTCGGCGAGTCATCGGTTCAGTCCTTGCTGCAAGACACCTCCGAACGCGCGTCCATCGTAACCAGCATCATGGGTGCCCGCGAAAATGCCCGTCAGGTCCGCGAACAGATCACGTCCGAGATGTGGGAGCAGCTCAACCGCCTGTTTCATGCGGTCCGGAATTCGAGCGGGCAAGACGTGTGGGGCGCGGGCGAGTTCCTTCACTCCATCAAGGAGGGTGCACACCTGTTTCAAGGCATTACCGATTCCACTATGACCCACGGTGAGGGTTGGCAGTTCATTCAAGCCGGCCGATTCCTGGAGCGGGCCGTGTGCCTGTCGATTCTGGTCAGCGTGCATTTCCACGCGTTTCATCACCCGGATCATTTGGAGTCCGAGCGTGCTTACCTGGAATGGATCGGGCTGCTGCGCTCCTGCACCGCGTTTGAAGCCTACTGCAAAGCTTACACTGCTCAGATCAAACCCGATCGCATCGCCGAATTCCTGGTTCTGCATCAGAGTTTTCCGCATTCCATTCGGTTCTCGGCGGAGGCGCTGGAAGCCGCCATCAAAGAAATCGGCCGCGAAGTCGGCAGCCGTCGTTCCTCGCATGTGGAACGGATTTCCGGGCGTTTGCGCGCCACGCTGCGGTACGGCCAGATGGATGAGATCATGGCCGGCGGTCTCGATACCTATCTCGACGGCATCCTCCGCCAATGCGGCCAGGTCCACGGCGCCATGTACCAGACTTATGTTTCGTATCCCATCGAGGCGGCCCTGGAGGCCTAGAAGGTTATTGAAATAGTCATGTTCTATTCCATTCGTCATCTCACCCGGTTCCGCTATACTTCGCCCGTCAGCGAAAGCTTGATGGAGGTCCGCATGCACCCGCGCACCGAAGCCGAGCAGCGCTGCCTGTCCTTCCAGCTCTTCGTCGATCCCAAGACGCGCATCCATATGTACCGCGACTATCTCGGCAACAGCATCCATCATTTCAACGTTCCCGCCAAACATCTCGAGCTGCGGATCGTAGCCGAGGCACTGGTGGAAATAGAGCCGCCGTCGGAACTCCCCCACGCTCTCACGCCCGAATCTTGGGATGCCCTCGATGCCGAGGTGGCGGCCGGCGATTACTGGGAAATGCTGATGCCCAGCACCTTCGCCCAACCTGGCGAGGGCCTCTTGAGCTTAGTCGAACCGCTCCGCGTTAGCCGCCGCGATGATCCGCTCACGTTTCTGCGCGAGTTGAACGTCGCTGTTTATGAGTGGTTCGAGTACGCGCCTAAATCTACCCGCGTCGATTCGCCCATCGATCATGCCATCGAAGCGCGCAAAGGCGTATGCCAGGATTTTGCTCACATCATGACCGCGCTGGTGAGGCATGTGAAAATTCCGTGCCGGTATGTAAGTGGTTACATGTACCCACGCTCCGAACAGCGGGACCGGTCGCCCGAGGGCGCGACGCATGCATGGATTGAAGCGCTGCTGCCGGGCTTGGGTTGGGTGGGGTTCGATCCGACCAACAACGTGCTCGCCGGTAGCCGTCACATTCGCACCGCGATCGGGCGGGATTACGCCGACGTGCCGCCCACCAAAGGGGTTTTCAAAGGGACTACCGAGAGCCAACTCACCGTATCGGTTCAAGTGTCGCCTTCGAAAGCTCCGCCTCCGCCTGAAAGTGAAATTTCGGCGGTCCCTGGCGAGTGGGAAGCTGCAGCCATCGCCGCCGCAAACGAAGCCGAACAACAACAGCAGTAGCCACGCACTCTAAGAGTGTGTGCGCCACGCGCTATTGAATCGCGATCTGAACTGGATTCGCGGCGATCCCGCCGGCCGCCAGTTGCACGTTCACATTCCCTGTACCGGAAAGCGACGCGGGGAGGAGAATGTTGACTTGGTCCAAACCGGGAGATCCTGCGCTGCCTGCGTAGAGCACGGGAGCGTTTACGCCATTCACGGTCACTGAGACGTTGGAAGTGCCGGCGGTGTCAAACCCCGTGCCGTAGAGAATCAGATAGACCTGATCGGTTGACGAGCCAAGATTGACCGGCACCGGCGAGATTAAACCTGTGTTGTCCTGCGAGTAGACCTGTTCGACCGTTTGACTACCTCCCGCGGAAACGCGCACCGCGTAAGAGGCTGCCAAGCCGGAGTTATTAAACGTGAACAAGGCCGGGGCGACTGCCGCGATCTGGACGTTGGCCGCCGTCTGGCTGGAGCCGTCGTTGGCGACAATTACCTTCGCGGGTCCGACAGCAACAGTGCCAGGGATCTCGAAATCGAGCTCGTTCGGAGAAACGTAAAACAGCGGAGCGACGGTGGTGACGCCGGCGGCGTCGACAATCGATACGGAAGTGCCATCCAAGACGTTGGGCAGAATTCCGAAGATCGGCCCGGGGTATCCCGTGGCCAAATTTTGCCCGTTAGCGGAGACCAATGAGCCGGGCGCAACGGTCTGGACGCTCGGACTGGCGGCGGAAAGAATCAAAGGCGAATTCACCATCGTGGAAGCAGCGGTAGGCGCCAGGGCAACGCCACGAAGCACTTCGCCCGCGGCGGCGTTTTTGACGACGGCGAATTGTTCGTTCGCTGCAGCGGAGGCAGTGGTGTTAGCGAGAACGTCGTTAATCATCACGAGCTTATTCGGATCGGCGCCTTGATCGCCATTGGCGCTAACAGTCGACGTGACACCCCAAACAGTCACTGTGCCATCGCCATTTACCTTGCCGGTTATATTGCGCAAACCGGCGGTCGCGGGATTGAGCGCGGCCGGATAGTTGGGAACCGAATAAGGCGTGCCTAGGTTCAACCCTTTCTGCAAAACGTAATCGAGCTGCCAGGAGCCGTTGACCAAGCTCCACTTTTGCAAGCCTGCCTTGGTGGAAGTGGCCGCGTCAGCTACAACGCCGTCGCCCTCATCGCCGACATACAACGTGGTTGCATTAGCGAACCAGATGCCGAAGGGAAAAATGTAAGTCACGTCGGCATTCTTGGCAAGGGCGGTCGGGAATCCCGGCAGAACCGTGATCGGGGCATTCTCGGCAGTCGCCAAAGTCGGGAGTGAACCCGCCGTTCCCACTTGATACACGGTATTCATTCCATTGCCGCCGCTCCCTTTGGTGACGTAGAGCGTGTTGTTGAAGATGGTCAGGCCGCGAAAATTATTGTCTTTGCCGAGTTTGTCGGCAGGGTAGGGCTTGCCAGTGGTGGGATCGTTGTATTGGCTGATCGAGAAGGTGCCGACCATGGTAGGAGCGGTGGTAGCCGATTGTCCGGGAGTGGCCATTTCGACGCCCGTGGAAGTGACGATCTTGGCTGGTGTTCCCGATCCGTTGTTATCATTGCCGGCGAGATAGTACAGACCATTGGCAAGGATGGCCGCACGTCCGTTGTTGCCGCTATAAGCGTTGGTCGGGGTCACCTCCATCGCACCGTTCGCTCCAATCTGGAGGACAGCGCGAAAATAACTTCCACCCGCGGGATTGGTGGGATCGTAGACGCCTGGCGAGTTGGAGTTCGAAACGTCGATCGTGTTGGGCGGAGCGCTGTAGCCGACCAGAGTCAGCGCGGAGCCGTCCCCGGAAAGGTTTACGGCCAACTCGGATTTCGAGCTGAAGCTGGTGGTCAGCATGTTGGGGGGAACGGCGAGCGTGTTGACTAAAGTGCCGGTGGGCGTGAGTTGATCAACAAAAATCGCCGAGGTGATTCCGAAACTGCCGTCGACTTTATTATTGTTGAACACGTTGTTATTACCGCCAAGTGACGCGTACGCGCCATTGTCGGTAGCTTTTCCAGTGCCGCAGGCCGCGGTCGCGGGGCAGACCGGAGGCAGCGCCTGACCGATCGATACGGTTGTAGCGTCCCCGGTATAGACGCTGCGAGTCACGGCGATATTGCCGGGCGTGAATCCGGGAAAAGTGGATTGGGCAAGGACAGAGCCCGTGAGCGCGACCACCGCCAGCGCATAGAGTGATTTTTCGAAACTAAGCATAGTCATTTACGCTAGCAGTCAATTGTTTCAAGGGCGCGACTGATTGATAAAGAACACATGACATTAAACTGCTATCGTCGTCGCCGTGTTTTAACCAATCCGACATGCCATCGTCATGTTCGGCAGTTAGCCTATTAACCTCGTTGCACAAATTTCTTTTTGGGGAGGAACTGGCATGGGCGTCAGGAAGCAGTGGAGTCGTGTATTCGCTGTGAGTGTGGGCTTGCTTTGTTGTGCCGCCGGATGGCCGCCGCTGCGGGGCCAGCAGGACGCCGGCGCGGCGACTCTGGCCGGTTCTGTCCTCGATCAGACGGGCAAGGCGATTCAGGACGCGACCGTGGTCTTGAAGAACGAGGCAACCGGCTTGACCCGCACGGTAACGACCGAATCCGACGGTCATTTTTCGGCCAGCGGGCTTCCGAGCGGGGCGTACACGGTGGAGGCGGGGGCGGCGGGTTTCGCCAGGAGCACTCGCTCCGGCATCCAGGTCGCGGCCAGCGGCACAGAAGATATCTCAATCCCGTTGAGCGTTGCGTCTGTGAATCAGGCCGTCACTGTTACCGAGACTACTTCTGTTGCGGCGCAGCTCGCGCCAGCCGGCAACACGCTGGATGCGACTTCGGCTAAGACGGCGATCACTGGAGCGTTCATCAGAAACTTCACGTCGCCGGTCTCTGATTTCGCGGAGATCCTGAATATGGCGCCCGGTACGTTCAGTCTGAATCCCAACGGAGTCGGCCTGGGCCAGGGCAAGACTTATTTCCGGGGCTTTCAGGATGGCCAATACACCATGACCTTTGACGGCATCCCTTTCGAGGACACCAACAGTCCGACGCACCACTCCTGGGCGAATTTTCCAGCCCAGTGGATTGGCGGAGTGGACTTCGACCGTAGCCCAGGACAAGCGTCGACGTTCGGACCCACCAACTTTGGAGGATCGATCAACCTGCTGTCCCCGGACCTGCAACCGAGCCAGGATATCCGTGTAACCGCCGCCTACGGCTCGTTCAACACGCGCTTGCTTCAATTGGACTACGACTCAGGACAGTTTGGCCCAGGCAACAAGAACAGCCTGCTGTTGGACGTTCACCAACTGCTGTCGGATGGATACCAGACCTTCAACCGTCAGAAGCGTGACGCGGGTTCCGGCAAGTATCAATACAGATTTTCGGAAAAGACCGCCGTCACCGTTTACGGCGGGCTCGTGGATATCTGGAACAACACCCCGAACACTACGAATCCGACACGCGCTCAGGTCGCGCAGTTCGGAGATACCTTTCTGTTGAGCGGCGATCCTGGCACGCCGACGGCTCCGAATCCCTACTACTATGGCTACAACTTTTACCACGTACAGACGGATTTTGAATATGTCGATTTCAACTCGGATCTGGGCGACGGGTGGAGGTTTGACACCAAGGCATTCACAACCCGGTATTGGAACAAACAGAACTATCAGAACGGCCCCACCGTCAACATCAGCACGGCGAAGCCTAGCGGCGTCGATAAACTGAACGGATATCGCCACGCCGGCGACACAGCGATTTTGACGAAGGAATCCAAATGGGGCGTATTCCGCACTGGCATTTGGTACGACTGGGCATATACCGACCGCTATCAAATTCCGTCCAATATCCTGACTTGGGCGGATACGCCGCTCGGCAACTTCCACGAGCATTTCATTACGCAAACTTTGCAGCCGTTTGCCGAATTCGAATGGCGACCGACGCAGAAACTGGTGATCACAGCCGGTATCAAGGACGCCAACTACAAGATGACCTTGAATCAGTACCAGGACAACGGCAAGACGGTTGGTTGTCTGGGTGGAGTGGCAGCGATTGATCCCGCCACCGGGGCTCCCATCTGCGTCGGAGGTGGGGCGTTCACGACGCACAGCATCGATTACAACAATTGGCTGCCAACAATCACGGCCCGTTACCGGGCGTGGAGAAACTGGTCGGTCTACGCTCAGTTCGCCGAGGGCAGCGTCATTCCGCCCAGCAACGTATTCGACGTGAAAAACGGCGTGGTCTTGACGCCTCCGAAGCCCACATTGGCCAAAACCTATCAGACCGGGTCGGTAGTGAAATTTAACCGATGGACACTGGACGTCGACGCCTATTACGTTCACTTCCAGAATGGCTACGATTCGTATCTCGATCCAGTCAGCACTGAGAATGTTTTTGTTGCGACCGGCCCCTCGAATACGAAGGGGATCGAAGGGGAGAGCAATATCCTGATCGGGCATGGACTGAGCCTGTACCTCAACGGATCGGTGGGCTCCGCGAAATATCAAACCGGCCGAAATTTTCCCAACGGGGGGCTGTGGGTGGCGAATACGCCCAAGAACACGGAGGCAGCGGGCCTCTTCTGGCAGCTAAGAAACTGGGACGTGGGTATCTTCAACAAGCGTGTCGGCCCGATGTACAACGATAACGGCTCGCTAAATTACCTGATCAACGGAATATCGGTTCCTTATCCAGTGGACCAGGCGATCTCGATCAATCCTTTCGACGTCACTAACGTGTTCGTCAATTACACTGTTAAGAATTCGTCGTGGTTGCGCGGAAGTAAACTGGGGCTGGCTGTCAACAATCTCTTGAACAGCCATAACGTCGTCGGTGTAACGCCATTCACGGCTGCAACGGCGAGCGTGCCCTTCGCGCCGAACGCGCTGGACCAGTTAAACTTACTGCCGGGGCGCAGCGTGATGGTTTCGTTGACGGTGGGGTACGCGCCGAAGCGATAAATCAGTGGCTGCATGGTTGGCCTGCCAGTAAGGACTCGGCCCACTGAACCTTGGCCAGTGTATTACCTTATTCCCATGGACCGCAAATATCACGACAGGTTTCTGCAGACGACGAAAAGTGCGGCGACGGAAGACATCACAAACCCCCATACTGTTCTGCATGCGGCCTTTGACGCAGTCATCCAAGGCAACTTCAGCGCGTTCGGTGAGTTGATTACGGATGACGTGGAACTTACCATTTGCGGATTTAGCCCTCTGGATGGAACATGGCGAGGCCGCGACGAGGTTGTCGCCGCGACCAAGAAAAACTTCGCGCTGCTGGGCAGCCAAAAGCCTGAAATCGAGAGCATGATCGCCCAGGGTGAGCACGTGGCTGTGCTGGTGCGGGAGAGCGGTGTTCTCAAGTCAACTGGGCAGGCTTATAGTGTTCGCGGTGTACAGTGGTTCACATTTGCGAATGGCAAAATCAAGAAGATCGACGAGATAATCGTCAGCATCTGGAAAGTCGAAAGCTAAGAGAGCTTCAACCGATACTCTTGAGCTCGCCGCGACGCCGGCGGCTCCGCATGAACCAGAAGAGCAAACCGATAGAGCATAAACCCAGGGCACCTGGTTCAGGAGTCGCGACCACGAAGTCCATTCCGTGCGGGCTCACACCAGTGAAAATCGGCGTGAGCGCACCAGTGCTCATGTTGACACTGTTGAAGGCATTTCCTACGTCGGCGTATAGCGATGTGTTTGGAACGAGCCCGGAGGCGGTGATCGCGTAGATCGTGTTGGCGCCGGTGTCGGCTACATAGAACGTTCCCTGAGCTGCAGTCGGGAATATCGCGTCGTCCGGAGAACCCGCGGGTGCACCGGCCGCATTCAAGAGGTTCAAAAAGCCAACCGATTGACCGGCTTGGCCCGGACTGTTGATGAACATGAGAGCTTGATCCGCTTCTCCGCTCAAGACCAAGGAACCGTTCGGCCCCGACTTAAGCGAATCCGGGTCCGTGGCAGGGATGGGGCCAGGCTGGCCCGTTGCCAGATTCGTCCCGGTGGCGCCCGAGGCAAGAACCGCGCTTTGCAGAAGGGGGGAGGCTAGGTTTGTGAGCTGAACAACCACCGGATCCGTTCCGCTCCCCGGGTTAGTTACGCTCATGAAAACTTGGTTGCCGCTAAACACAACGTCGTCGAGTCCACGTGTGCCAGACATGGAGTTATATATAGAGCCATAAGTTAGGGTGCTGGTTGTCGCGGTAGGGGGATTGATGATCGTCAGCGTGGAATTGGCATCTTGATTCTGCAAGGCCCATATTTGGCCCGTATTCGGATCGAATTTGAGGCCATCCACAGATCCGGCGATGCTGTAAGTGTGAAGAACGGAACCAGCTAGGTTGTATTGCACGATAGTGCTGCTTCCGGAACCTCCGGTGGAACTCGCCCCGTTGCCATACTCAACCCAAAGTGAATTGTTGCCAAACGTGACGGAGTCGGGCTGACTTGCTCCGACTGCACTGCCAGTGGCGAACACTGCAGTGGTAAAAGAGGCCGCGCGCACGGGAGAGACGAGTAGAACAGACGCGCCGGCGACCGTCATGTAGGTTGCAACAGTGATCAGGAATTGCTGGGCTCGATTTGACATTTTTCCTCCGATATCGATTGCCATGCCATGCTGGCTTGGCAAGTGAGAGTATGCGCCTGGCTTGTTACGCTCCTGTGAAACTTTCGCGAATAAATTCTTTACAACCGTGACAGGCGCCCGCGTTATGATAAAATTTGGACCTGAGAAATGAAAATGACACCAAGCCAATCCCTCCCCTTGGCCGTAGCTTCGCTTAAGAGTGCAATTACTTGGACTTGGCAGCTGAAGCTTGATGAGAACGGGCTCTATCGGTGGTACCTGGATGGTACGACTCCGATGCAGCTACGGGGGTACACTCGCGAACAAGCCGAAACCGCTCTGCGGAGATTTGTGGAACAGTCTCTGCAGGGAGATCTGGTGATTGTTGATCCCCGGGGGAACTTAGTCAATGAAGAGTCTTCCGCACAGAGCGTTGTGTGCAGATGACATATTTGGGTAAAGGCACATATTTGGGTAAAGGCACATAGATTGGCGCGGTTGCGGGCCGCCGCTACCAACCTATCGCGGCACCGTGGTCGCAACTGAAATCAGGTGGCGTACTTTCGGCTCAGAATGGACGTATCGCTGTACTCGCTCTTCTGTCTCGCGGTCCGCGCGCGTCAAGCGTTCGTGTTGGCGGAGATGTTCGGCCCATGAGGCCACGATGAACGTTTCGACGTACCGATCTGCATTTTCCATGTCGCGGAAGATACCCCAGCTTCGCGCACCGTCGCGTCGCCGAATCCGTTTGTGTTGACGAACCGCCTTGAGAAATTCCGCGGCCTCCTCGGACGTGACTTGATATTCGACGGTCACCAGCACAGGGCCAAAGTCGTCGTCTGCCGGCAGAGCGCCGGTCCCGGTAGCGGGCGATCGCCAGTGACTCCACGATCTTAGATCGACGGCAGCGTCCGGAAGACGCAAGAATAAAGCCAAGGCTGTCGTGGCAAGGGTCCCAGCGCCGGCATACAGCAGTGCAGCACCAATCCCGAAACGCGCGGCGACGGCGCCCCAGGCGACGCTTCCGGCCGCGATTGCTCCCTGGAAAATCAAAGTGGAGATAGCAAGCACACGCGCACGCACCCAGTCAGGGGTGTGGTTGATAACCAGCACATTGAAAATTGAAATGAAAACGATCCAAGCAGAGCCTGCAACTATCATGACGGCACTCAGCGCTGGCAAAGACCGCACCATACTTGCGGCCAACATGCTGAGGCCAAAGATCGCGATACCGGTGGAGACCACGCCTTCAGTCGGCCAACGTGCCCGCGCACGCTGCATGATGAGAGCGCCAAAGACAGCACCCAACCCAAAGGATCCCAGTAAGACTCCGTAAACAGTCGGGGTGTTCTTCACGATACGTGCCAGCGAAGGCAGGAGAGCGAGAAGCCCGCTCGCAAAGAACATCACCAGTCCCGAGCGAGCCAGCAAAGTGCTAATAGCTGGCGAGTAGCGGACGTAGCGGATGGCCGCTATCGTCGCGCCCTTTACGGTTTCTGGCGGAGTGGTCCGCTTGTGCGTCGCTCGCTTCCAACGTGCAACGACGAAAATGACGCCGATGAACGAAACAGTGTTTAGCAGGAATGCCATGCCAACGCCGGCCGCGGCGATGACCAGGCCGGCAAGACCAGGTCCGATCGCGCGCGCAAAGTTGAATTCGATCCCGTTAAGAGCCGAGGCCGCGGACAGATCCTCTTTCGAAACGAGTTCTGGCAGCAGGGCGCGCCAAGTAGGCGTCTCGAACGCATCGCCCGCAGACAGCGCAAAGGTCAGAACTAGCACCGTCAAGGGAGAAATGAACCCGGTCATTGATAATACGGTAAGTGCAAGGGCAACGATCGCCATCCAGGATTCGGTGTAGAGGATCAGTTTGCGGCGATCGACAATGTCGCCGAGGGCGCCAGCGGGAAGCGCGAAAACGAAGAAGGGCAAAGCCGACGCGGTTTGCGTGAGGGCCACGTACATGGGCCCGGCGTTAAGCGAAACCATCAGCCACGCGGCGCCCACGCTCTGCATGAATGTGCCGATGTCGGACACGATGTCGGCGATCAGCAGATTACGGAAAGCAGGCGTACGCAATGGCCGCCAAAGACTCGGCATTTCTGGCGATGTAGGCACGTCCTATCTCAGTATGCGCTGGTATCCTGAGTCTTTCAGGCGGCAATCGAGCCTCGACCGAGTTGTTCAGGCTACTTGTTTACCTGCCTTTTGTCCAAGAAACTCCAGTAGTTCGAAGTTCACCTCATTGGCGCGCGTCCAAGTTATACAGTGTGGCCCATCTTTCACTACTCTACGCTTGGCTCCTGACGAACACTTGATCAGACATCGAACCCGACCGGGGAGGTCAAATACCGACAGCGACTCCTGACAAACGTCGAACCTCTCGCGTCAAGCCTCTCGTGTCAACGCCAAATAGAAATGTCCTATTCTGTGCCAAGTAGAAATGTCCGGTTTTGAAGTCCGGGCTGAAAAGGGCATGTTAGGGTGAGCACGTCCGTGAGGGGTCGCGCCCAAGCGGATGCCCAAGGCCGAGGCGACGGG
>DATMMD010000124.1:0-32405 GCA_035569875.1 Bryobacteraceae bacterium | reverse complement strand
TTTCGGCTAGCGACTCGCTCGGCATCCTGGGGATGCGGGAGCGATCTCTGCTGCTCGGAGGGGATCTGGTGGTCAGCGGCGTTCCTACATCCGGCACGACAGTCACGGTCCGGATTCCGGTGGGAACTCAGAAGCGGCCGGACAACGAAAAATGATTAAGGTACTCATTGCCGATGATCACGCCATTCTGCGCCGGGGACTGAAGGAGATCCTGGCGCGTGAGCTCAACGACAGCATCTTTGGCGAAGCAGAGGATGCGCAAGAGGTACTAGCCCGGACGCAAAGCCTCGAATGGGATTTGTTGATCTTAGACATCTCGATGCCAGGGCGAAGCGGCCTGGACGTTCTCAGGGACTTAAGGACGCTGCGGCCTAAACTTCCTGTATTGGTATTGAGCATGCACTCTGAAGCCCAGTACGGAAAGCGGATCCTAAGAGCTGGCGCGGCCGGCTTCATGAATAAGGCAAGTGCGCCCGAAGAATTGATCAAGGCCGTCCAGAAAGTTCTTGCCGGGGGACGATATGTGAGCCCGATGCTGGGGGAAAGGCTGGCCCTGCACTTGAACGACGAAGTACAGCGTGACGTCCAAGAAACGCTGTCCGACCGGGAATTTGAGGTCCTGCGGATGATTGCCCTGGGGAAGACAATCGGCCAGATTGCCGAGGAACTGCACTTGAGCGTGTCGACGGTGAGTACGTATCGCGCCCGAATCCTTGAAAAGATGGAACTGACAACCAATGCTGAAGTGATGCAATACGCCCTGCGCAATAATCTTGTGGATTGATTTTTTCGGCGCGAACCCGGCCGCTGACTAATTTCCGCGCTGGCGATTCTTCTCGAACTGCCAGGCTGTGGTGACGATATCGGTCAACTCGGGAAACCGCGGCTTCCATCCGAGGGCGCGTTTGAGGCTATCGGAATTTGCCACCAGCACGGGAGGGTCGCCGGCGCGGCGCGGGGCGATCTGGTACGGCACGGTGCGACCAGTTACCACTTCGACCGCGTGCAACACGTCCATCACGGAGTGCCCGGCGCCGGTCCCGACGTTGAAGGCATCGGAGGCGCCGCCGGCCAACAGTTTTTCGAGGGCTAAGACATGCGCTTCCGCCAAGTCCGTTACGTGGATGTAGTCCCGGATGCAGGTGCCATCGGGCGTTTCGTAATCATCACCATAGATGTTAATCGGCTGGCCGGTCACGACCGCGCGGAACAGCAGCGGAATCAGATGCGTTTCGGGATCGTGTTCTTCGCCTAAGCCGGATTCGGAGTCGGAGCCACAGGCGTTGAAATATCGCAGTTTGATGCTCCGTAGCCCACGGTATTGATCCAGCCAACCCAGAATCTTTTCGACCATAACTTTCGATTCGCCGTACGGGCTGACGGGAGCGAAGGGCGAATCTTCCGGAATCGGCACTACCTGCGGCGTTCCGTAGACTGCAGCAGTCGAAGAAAAGACCAGGCGCTTGACGCTGGTCTGTGCCATGGCTGTCAGCAACGACACAGTCCCGCCGACGTTGTTGGAAAAGTACAGTTCCGGTTTCTGGGTGGATTCCCCGACTGAAATGTAGGCGGCAAAATGAACGACCGCATCAAAAGCTTCGCTGGCGAGCAGATCGGTCAGAGCCGGAGTGTCGGCTAGTGTCAGCTTGTGGAACGGAAGATCGGCGACGTTGTGCTCATGCCCGCGCGAAAGGTCATCCACCACGACGACGCTGTACCGGCGCCGGGCGAGGACATGAGCGGTAATCGATCCGATGTAGCCGGCGCCGCCTGTGACCAGGACTTTGGGCATAAGCTTCTAGTGTAGGTTGCGCGCGACAGGCAGTGTCTCAGTTTGATTCTTGCTCGGGAGTGACGCTCGGCGTAGAAACGTTGCTTCGTTTTTCAAACATAGACTTACCTGAATGGATGAATTCATCCACGCTCTGAAACCGCTCTTCTCCAAATGCAGCCTTGAGTCGTTGCACGTGATCAAGAATCGTCTGCGTCCATTGATTCTGCAGATCGCGCAATTTCTCGTGTATGGACGGCGAGACGGATCCGGATTCCGTGACTTCCATGCGTGATTCGAATACCCACGGCCTCACCACTGGCCGGAAGAATAGGCTTTCGGTGGCGAGATCCGCCGTGATCGTTATCAGGGACCGAAGCTCTTGATCTGTGAGGTGGAGGGCGCTGCGGGCTTCGACTGAGACCGGCCGGCTGCCAAGATCCTTTACCTCGCCAAAGAATTTCTGATAATCCCGAGCCGGGCCTTCGACGATGGGGACTCCGGAGATCACCAAGGAACGACTCGCCAGCGGGTCATCGGGGACAGCGGTTTGGCAGAAGCCGTTCAAGGTTTGTAGCCCCAGCAGTATCGCCATCGGAGTCGCCGAAGCGCGCATAGCGCTGTTTGCTCCCTTCTGAATCCGAGTATAGGCCCAAGCCGTTTTCAAAATGGTAACATATATGTTACTATAACAGATGATTGACGTTCGGGAGTACAACGACAGCAGCGGCCGGAGCCCTTATGCGGCCTGGTTCAACCGCCTGCGCGCGCAGGCTGCCGCCAAAGTGACGACGGCGTTGACCCGTCTGGCGCAAGGCAACTTCTCGAACGTCAAGGGTGTCGGCTCGGGCGTACTCGAGTGCCGCATCAATTTCGGGCCCGGCTACCGCGTTTATTTCGGCAAGGACGGAGACAGCCTCGTCATTTTGCTCGGCGGCGGTACCAAGAAACGCCAGCATCAAGACGTCCAAACCGCTCTTGAACGCTGGCACGATTATAAACGGAGAAAATAGGAGGACAACCATGGCCCTGACCCGCGATTTCAAGGAAACTATCCGCGCGCGCGTCGAGCGCGATCCCAAATTCCGCAAGGAGCTTCTGCGCGAAGGCGTCGAATGCATGCTCGGCGGCGATATCGCCACCGCCAAGACCATCCTCCGGGACTACATTAATGCGACCGTCGGATTCACGGAACTTGCTGAAGCCACGCATATCCCCTCCAAGAGCCTCATGCGCATGCTCGGACCGACGGGCAACCCGCGGGCGGATAATCTGTTCGAGGTCGTCAGTTTCTTGCAGCAGCGTGAAGGTGTGCGCTTTCACGTAAGGGCGGCGCGCGTTTAGTCGAGCATCACTATGGAACTCACCGCAAAGGATATCATCACAATCTCTATTTCCGTTGCGTCTCTCGCCTTGTCGGGTTTTGCCGTGTGGCTGGTTCAATTCCAATTGCGGCCGATTGAAAATGACGCAGCCCACCCTGTTCTGCCCCAAGCGTGTTCGTGTGCAGGAAGACTGAATAGACACCCAGCTACGCCCCATCCGCACGCCGCAGCAATCAGTAATATTCGGCTCAAACCTGTACTTGCCTTCTTACCGTACCACCAATAGAACTTGTTCGATACGAGCGCAGAAATAAGGTGGCCTAACGCCTGAAAGGCAAAGAACCAGAATGGCGGGATACCAATTCGAAGGAATATTAAAGGGGCCACAATTTCATAGATTGCCACCTCCTGAAGATAGACAGTACGTTTATCTCGCCGGGGAGGTAGGAGTCTCATGCCGTAATCACTTCGCCACCTTCAAAACATGGTCCCATCTACCAGCGGCCATCGCCGGCGTGAACCTCCGTGATCCGTCCACATGACAAAAAGTATAAGGGGAAAGTTCAATACCAGTGATGCTTTCCGATTGTCCCACCTGTTCGAGAATGCGTAGGTGAGCCGAGTCGGCCGCTTGCGCCACTGACGAAGCGGCCCCCACTTCCTAAGTGCAGGCGCGCCGAGCGGCTCCCTGCTATACTGAGACTTAAGATTTTGACGATTCGGGTCGCTTGCCCCGGTCCTAGGAAATCAGATGCCAAAACGTACATTTCAACCAAACAATCGCAAACGGGCAAAAACGCACGGATTTCGGGTACGCATGAGTACCAAAGATGGACGGGCGGTGCTGGCACGGCGCCGCGCTAAAGGCCGCCATAAACTCACGGTGAGCGACGAGAGAGCTGTTCGCTCTGCCGACTAGCTTCGGTTTTCCGAAGAGTGCTCGGATTCTGCGAACTTCTGATTTCCGCAAAGCGTACAATGAAGGTAGCCGGATTGCGGGCCCTTATTTTGCGGCATTTTGCCTGCGAGTTCCGCGGGGCGAAGAGGAGGGGCCGAGGCTGGGCTTCACGGTGCCACGCGCCTTCGGAAAGGCTGTGATGCGAAACCGGGCGAAGAGGCGGTTGCGAGAAGCGCTTCGGGTTCGTTTGCACGAGGTCGCAGCGCATTGGGACATCGTGATCAACCCCCGGCGCGCGGCTTTGAAGGCGCCGGTAGAGGAGCTTCGACGCGAGGTGGATCGGCTGGTGACGCAATGCGGAAAGTGGTAATCGCCACATTGGGTTTCTACAAGCGGTTCCTGTCGCCCTGGCTTCCTTCGGCTTGCCGTTATCGTCCCACCTGCTCGGAATACATGATCGAAGCGGTGGACAAGTATGGCGTAGGGCGTGGCGTTTGGATGGGCACGCTGCGTTTACTCCGCTGTCATCCGTTTCGTGAAGGTGGTTTTGATCCGGTTCGCTAGCGAACTTTCGCACCATGGCCTCTACGCCTAATAATCCGATCCAACCGGGCCAACAGGGCAAGAAAGAGCTGTCCATGGAAACCAGGCTCTTGCTAGCGTTCCTGCTCATGGGCCTGGTGTTGTTCCTGACGCCGTACATTTATAAAGCACCGCCTGCGCCGCCCAAACAGCCCGTCCCAGCGGCCGGCAAGCAAACTCCGCAAGCTGAAAAGAAGCCGGAAGCAATTCCGGCGCGTCCCGCGACCGCTTCCCAACCTGTTCCAGGTCAGATCCAGGACACAGCCGAGAGAGAATTCACGGTAGACACCGACATCTATCGCATCAAATTCTCCAATCGAGGCGCAGTAGTCCATAGCTGGGTGTTCAAGAAGTACCTGGATCATGCCGGCAAACCGCTCGAACTGGTGAACCAGGCAAGTTTCGCCAAAGTTCCGGCGCCTTTCTCGCTCTCACTCAAGGACAGCCAAGCCGCGGACGTGCTCAATTACGGACTCTATGCCGCCAAACCTTCACCCGGCGGCCTGGGGATCGAGTACGAGTTTTCGGATGGAAAGAATCACGCGAAGAAAACGTTCCAATTCACCAAGGACGGTTATCTTTCGCAAATTGCGACGGAAGTTTCACAGAACGGCATCCCGGTCGACCACTTGATCCAGTGGCGCGGGGGGTTTGGCGACCCAACGTCGTTGAACAGGATCGCCGAACAGCATGTGGTCAATTACGACCTCAGCCAGGGCAAGCTGATCACCCGAGATGCCAAGTCGGTCAAGGATGGCCCTTCATCGGTGACCGGAAATTTCTCGTTCGCCGGCTTAGACGACCGGTTCTTCGCCTTCGTTATCCTGCCGAGAGATAATACTTCGACCACCGTGGTGGCGATCAAGGATGATGTCCCCGCTGCGAACGGCAAGGAAGAGATGCACGCCGGCGTCGAGGTGGGCGGAGACACCGTCAATCGGGTGATGGCTTTTGTCGGGCCGAAGGATATCGATCTACTGCGTAAAGTGGATCCGAAGCTGGAGCAGCTCATCGACTGGGGATGGTTTGGAGTGATCGCCAAGCCAATCTTTCTGGCGCTGCACTGGCTCAACGACAACCTGGTGCACAATTACGGCTGGTCGATCGTACTGATCACCATCATTATTAATCTGGTCCTTCTGCCGCTGCGCTTCGCCGGCATGAAATCGCAGCGCAAAATGCAGTCCCTGCAGCCGCAGATCGCCGCCATCAACGCGAAGTACAAGGGCCTGAGCCTGCGCGATCCAAAAAAGGCGCAGCAGAATCAGGAGATCATGGATCTCTACAAAACCGCCGGCGCCAATCCCATGAGCGGCTGCCTGCCAATGGTGATTCAGATCCCGATTCTGTATGCGTTCTACAAGGTTCTCAACGTCACCATTGAGTTGCGCGGCGCGCATTGGCTGTGGGTGACCGACCTGTCGCAGCCGGAGATGCTCCCTATCCACATTCTTCCGATCGTGATGGTGATCTCGCAGTTCATTTCGCAACAGATCACGCCCACTCCGGGAGTCGATCCGCAGCAGGCCAAGGTGATGAAGTTCATGCCGTTGATGATGGGCTTCTTTTTCTACAATATCTCTAGTGGTCTGGTGTTATACTGGATGACCAGCAATTTAGTGGGAATATTGCAGCAATGGATAGTCAATCGGACCATGCCACCACCGCCGGCCCCGGCGCCCAAGATCGCACCACCCAAGAAAAAAGCCCGGGTATAAGGCCAGTGGGCGAACACAAATACACGGTCTCCTCGACCGGTCCGCGCATCGAAGAATTTCTCGACATCGCGCTGGACGACATGGACATGGACGTGGAGTACGAAGTCCTGGAGGGCGTGCATACGCACCCCGATCTCGAGGATCCCGATGTGGTGGTGAAATTCTCGGGCCCCGAAGTGGAGCTCTTGCTATCGAATAAAGCCGAGGTACTGCTGGCGCTCGAATTTCTGACCATGGAAGCCCTGCGCATGCCACCCGAGGATCACTCGCGGCTGTGCTTCGACGCCAATGATTACCGGCTGATGCGTATTGAAGAATTGCGGCTGAGCGCCGCGACTGCCGCCGAGAGGGTGAAGCAGACTCAACGCCCCTTCCACTTCAACCCCATGAGCAGCCGCGAGCGCCGCATCATTCACCTCTGCCTGCGCAACGAGACCGCCATCCGCAGCGAAAGCACGGGCACCGGACCGTTCCGCCAAGTGGTGGTTTTGCCAATCGGAATGCCTTTGCCGGAGCCGATCCGGCCGCCACATCCGCCTCCGCCTCGACGCGATGGGCCAGGTGGTCCGCAGGGAAGAAGGTCGGGCCCTCCGCGGCGTGGCGGGAGAGACCGCGGCAGGTAGGAAGCCGAACGCGGAAGGCAGTAAGCAAAAGGCAGCACGCTGCAGGTTCGAGATACCATCGTTGCGATTTCGACTCCGCCGGGACGGTCCGGGCTCGGCATCGTGCGGCTTTCCGGTGATCAGGCGCGTGGGATCGCCGACACAATCCTCAGATTTCGCGCGGACCACGCCTGGAAGCCCTGGACGGCCGCTCTGGCCCAGTTGGTGGACAATGGCGGCCACGTGATCGATGAAGTGGTGGCGACGTTCTTCGCCGCGCCTCGCTCGTATACCGCCGAAGATCTGGTGGAAATTTCCTGCCACGGGTCCCCGGTGGTCCTGCGCTTCGCGATCGAGCGCGCCTGCGCGGCTGGCGCACGACTGGCCGAGCCCGGTGAATTCTCGCTGCGCGCGTTCCTCAACGGAAGAGTGGATCTCGCTCAAGCCGAAGCGGTCCGCGATTTGATCGATTCCACGACGCTGTACCAGGCACGCGTGGCCGCGCAGCAGGTGGAGGGCTCGGTCTCACGGCGCATCAAGCCGGTCAAGGAGCAACTATTGGAGCTGATCGCTTTGCTCGAAGCCGGCATCGACTTTGCGGAAGACGATGTCAGCGTCGCTCCGACGGAGGAAATCCTGCGGCGGATGGATCCGGTTGCGCAAGCGTTGGTGCAATTGATCTCTACATTCGACTACGGCAAGCTGGTCCATTCCGGCATCACGCTGGCTATTGTCGGACGGCCGAACGTGGGCAAGAGCAGCCTGTTTAACCGCTTGCTGGAGCAGGATCGCGCTATCGTCACGGAAATTCCCGGAACGACCCGCGATGTGGTGTCGGAAATGGCGGCCATCGACGGAATCCCAATCCGGTTTGTCGATACGGCGGGGATTCGCACCGGGCAAGATCTGGTGGAAAAGCTCGGCATCGAGCGTAGCTACCAAGCCATGGCCGACGCCGACTTTACGCTAGTGGTGATCGATCTCTCGCAACCCATCGAGACGGGCGACCTAGCGCTGATCGATCGCGCGAAGGGGCAAGGGCGTTACGTCCTGGTGGGCAACAAGTCGGATCTGCCTCAATCGGCCGAGACTCCCGAGGAAATTGTCGCCGTCTCGGCGATTACAGGCCATGGAATCGATCGGCTGCGGGAGAAGATCGTGCCCGCGGCTGCGCGCGAGGGGGAGTCGGGATTCATTACCAGTTTGCGGCACGAGCAATTGTTGCGTGAGAGCGTGGAAGCGCTGGAGCAGGCCCGCAAAGCCACGCAGTTGGGCATTCCGCACGAGATGCTGCTCTTGGACCTATACGCAGCTTTACGCCCGATAGACGCCATCACCGGGGCGACCACGGCCGATGACATTCTGAATCGGATCTTTTCGACTTTCTGCATTGGGAAATAGGTTGTGAGAGGTGGGTGGTGGGTGGTAGGAAAAACGACCTGGACGTGTTTACAATGGGGATGGCAGGCTAGTTTTCTTGATTCGATCAATCCTTTTTCTTGGCGTCGTTGGCGCTATGCTTGCGCAGGCTCAGCCGCAGCCGCAGCATGGCCAACTGGACGCCAGCCCGGCGCTGTTCACGGTGCTGGCCGCCATAAATGCCGCCGGCTATGACGCCGACCTGGACTCCAACGCCAACTCGCCGATCAGGAAGCAGCTCCGGGACGTCATCGGGGCCAAGCATCTTGAGTCGGTGGACGCGCTAAAGAAGTTTTTTGCCACGCACAAGCAAGCGAATCAGATCGCCGAGCTGAATCAGTACATCTCGTTCGCCCTGACGCTCGATGGGCCGCCCGATTTTCAATCGCGGATGAAGCCCGAGGAGATCCCGCTGGATGTCAGGCCCATGGCGGGCCTGGATCACTTGATCGCGAATTTCTATCGGGAGGCCGGGATCGAGGGCCTGTGGAAGCAAGCCCAGCCAGCGTACGATCAGTTGATTGCCTCCTATCATGCCCCGGTATCCAAGGCTTTGCTCGAGGCTAACGCTTACGTGCGTAACCCCACTAGCGGCTTCCGCGGCCGGCGATTTCAAATTTATATCGATCTGCTGGGCGCGCCCAACCAGATTCAGACCCGCAGTTACAAAGACGATTATTTCGTGGTGGTGACGCCCTCGCCGGAACTGCAGGTCGATCAGATCCGTCATGCCTATCTGCATTACTTGTTGGACCCGTTGGCGCTTCGCTACTTCGAACAATTGAACCGGTTGAAAGGGCTGGCCGATTTCGCGAATCCCGCGCCCGCGCTGGAGACCGCGTACAAAGACGATTTCGTCCTGTTGGCCACGGAGTGTTTGATCAAAGCCGTGGAAAGCAGGCTGGCGCATGGAGCGGCCGATCGCCAGGCGTTGGTAGACCAAGCGCTGCGGGAAGGATTCGTTTTGACGCCGGCTATGGCCGACGGCTTGGCGGTTTACGAGAAGCAGGACGAATCGCTGCGGCTGTATTATCTCGACCTGGTTGGGCAAATCGATCTGGATCGCGAGGACAAGCGCCTGGAGAAGGTTAAGTTCTCGCGGGACGCGGCCGTGAAGAAAGCACCGCCCGCTCCGCCTCCGCCCGCGCCGGCGATCACCGGCACGGCGAAAACATTAGAAGAGGCGGAAGAGTTGTACGCCAAACGGGATCTCCCTCGCGCCCGGGAGAGTTTTCTGAAAGTACTGCAGGTTCCCGGAGAGACTACGCTGCACGCCAGGGCGTATTATGGTTTAGCGCGCATAGCCGCGCTCGAAAAAGATCCTGAGCTGGCCGAGAAGTTGTTCCAGAAAACGCTGGAGTTGTCGCCGGACAAGGACACCGAATCGTGGGCCTATCTTTATCTGGGCCGGTTAGCCGATGCCGCGGGAGATCGCGGTCAGGCGGAGAAAAACTACCGGGCCGCGCTCGCCATCGAGGGCGCGTCGGCGTCGGTGAAGAGCGCAGCCACGAAGGAACTTGCGCAGCCATTTCACAGAGACCAGTAGTGTTCATAGAGACCAGTAGTGCGCCGTGAAAAACGCGGCAATGACCTTCATCACAATAGGAGCAGACATGAAAAGATTCAGAAAAGTTTGGGCGCTGGCGGGCGGAATTCTGGTATTGGGCCTGTCTTCCTTGTGGGCGCAGAAACCAAAATCTAAAGGTGAGATTGCGGCTATACAGGCCGTACAGGCCGCCAAGACCCCCGACGAACAAATCAAAGCCATCGAGAATGTATTGACTACCTACGTTGACACCGAATTCAAGAACCCTCTTCTCCAGATGGCCATGCAGATCGAGGAGCAAAAGGGCGACTTCGCTCAGACCGTGTTTTACGCCGAAAGGCTACTTGAGGCGGATCCGAAGAATGCTTTTGCTCTGGACGCCCTGGCCAGCGAAACCGCCCGTCACACGCGCGAGTTCGATCTCGACAAAGAAGAGAAACTAACCAAGGTGGACAAGTGGGCTAAGGCAGCGCTGGACGCCGCACCCACCGCTCCCAAGCCGAACGCCACTATCCCGGACGCGCAATGGGAGGGCGAGAGGAAGAACCTGCAGGCCGAAGCGTACATTGCCATGGGTATGGCCGCATCGCTGCGTAAGAAATACGACGAGTCCATCACGGATTATAAACAGGCGCTAGCCGTGGCCGCCACGCCGGATCCGGCCACTTGGCTTCGTCTCGGACAGTCTTACCTGGATGCCAACAAGCTAGACGAAGCGAATGATGCATTCGACAAGGCCATAGCGACGCCAAATGCCAGCCCGCAGGTCAAGTCCATCGCTCAAGCGAAGAAGGACGAAACGGCAAAACGCAAGGCCGGGGGAGCCAAGCCTCCGGGAGGTTTCTAATCCTTAGAGCAAAGCCAATTCTTAGAGCAACGCCAGGCGCCCATCATTTTCACGAGCCTGTCACGGCCGAGATTGCAGTGCTGGAGGAGATCCTCGGACATCGTTTCGAAGATCGTGAGCTATTGGAGCGGGCGCTTACGCACAAGTCGCGCGTATACGAAAAAAATGCCGAGGCGCCCTCCGACAACGAGCAGCTCGAATTTTTGGGCGATGCGATTCTCGGCTTTCTGGCAAGCGAGGCTCTGGTGGCGCGGCATCCCAATTATCCGGAAGGCCGGCTGTCCAAAATGAAGGCTCACCTAGTGAGCGCGTCCCATCTTCACCAGGTAGCGGCAGGCTTCCGGCTGGGACATCACTTGCTGCTGGGGCGGGGCGAGGAGATGAGTGGCGGAAGGGAAAAAAAGGCCCTGCTCGCCAATGCGCTGGAGGCTTTGATTGCTGCCCTATATCTGGATGCCGGCATTCAGGCGGCGCGCAACTTTGTCGTCCGGCATGTGATCGGCGAAAGCGATCCCCTGGACGAGGGGCTGGAGGGCACCGATTATAAGAGCGCCCTGCAGGAGATGGCACAATCACGGAAACTTCCGCAGCCGCGCTACCTGACTATCGAGGAGCGGGGGCCCGAGCACGCCAAGACGTTTGTGGTGGAAGTGCGGGTTGGACGGGAGTGGATCGGCCGGGCAGAGGGTTTGTCCAAGAAGAGCGCCGGGCAACGGGCCGCGCAACAGATTCTGCAACAGTTGGCGGAGAAGGGCGAGGCCTAGCGCTTCGTCTCCGACGGCTCCTGCTTACTGCTTTGTGCCTCCTGCTTAATGGCTTCGGCCTGCTGCGCCAGGGGCGACATCCGTTCCGGCTCTCCTTTCACACCCGTTTCATTGAGGATCACCATATCGACGCGGCGGTTCCTTTGGCGCCCTTCTTCGGTATCGTTGTTGTCCACGGGGGCGGTGTCGGCATATCCGGCGATGGAAAGCCGGTCGCCGGGCAATCCGGAACTGACGAACAGTTCCAGCAGCGCGATGCTGCGGGCCGCCGACAAATCCCAATTGCTCTTGAAACGGGAATTGTGGATCGGCACGGAATCGGTATGGCCTTCCAGCCGCACTGGATTGGGAACCTGCTTGATAGCGGTGGCGATCTTTTGGATGCTCGGATAAAAATCCTTTGCGATCTCGTCCTCCCCGGAAGGAAATAGCGCTGCTTGCGTGAAGCTGATGATCAGCCCGCGTGCGCCCATGCTGATCTTCAGCTTTCCAGCGCGAACCTCGCTTCCCAGCTCCTGGTTGAGGATCTTGAGCGACGGCAGCAATTCCGCGATCTGCCGATCCCGCTTCACCTCCACGGTCTCTAAGTCTTTCTTAACTCCTCCGGGTCCTTTCATTTGCGCATTACCCTGGCCCTTGGTGTCTACACTTCCTCCCAAGACCGCCGTAACCATGCTGTTGAAAGACTCGCCCTTCAAGGCCTTTTGCACGGAATCGGAAACGGCTTGCATTTTCGCTTTATCGGTTTGGGAGCTGGCAAACATAACGACGAAAAATGCGAAGAGGAGGGTGATGAAGTCCGCGTAGGACACCAGCCAGCGCTCGTGATTTACGTGCGAGTCCCGTTTCTTGCGTGCCATATTGCTGGGATTGTTCAGCCTTTAGCGGGCGCTACCAGGGGAGCGGAGGCGGTCTGTTTCTCCGCCCTTTCCTTGGCTTGAGACTTCGCTCCGGCAGGGTCTGCATGCTTATAGGCGTCCAACTTACTTCGGATCAACTTGGGGTTCAATCCTTCGACGATCGCCACTACGCCCTCGAGCTTCAACTGTTTCATCTCCGTCTCCCACTCGATCCGGGATTTGATCTTGGTGGCTGCCGGCAGCAGCAGGATATTGGCCAGCCCGACGCCATACAAGGTTGCTACGAACGCTACGGCGATACCACGGCCAACTTCTTCTATGTTGGCGAGGTTCTTCATTACCTGGATCAGGCCCATTACGGCGCCGATAATTCCGATGGTCGGCGAGTAACCGCCGGCGCTTTCGAACACCTTCGCCTCGGCCATGGCGCGATTCTCGGCGGTGTCGATTTCAAGCTGCATCATGTTACGAATCTCTTGAAGATCGGTGCCATCCACCGCCAGAGTCAGGGCTTTTCGCAGGAATGGATCGCGGATTTCCAGCGCCTCGCTCTCCAACGAGACCAAGCCATTTTTGCGAGCCTTGGTGGCATACACGATCAATTCTTCGATGGCCTCGTCGGGAGATCCGGTCTTGTCCATCAGCACATGGATCAATCGCAAGAAAGCTCCGTTGAGCACACGAATGGGCGTGCTCACCATCACGGCTCCAAGCGTTCCACCCAACACAATCAAAGCCGCGGTAATCTGCGAGACGTCTCGGATCTTGCCGCCCTCCATCAGGAGGCCTCCGACGATGCCGCCCAACGCCAGTAGAATACCTACTACGGTGGCGAAGTCTGGCCGGGGGCCAGCTTTCTTGCTCTTTTCGAAGCCTGGTCTATTCGCGTTGGCCCGATCCGCACGGGGCTGCTCTGGCCTAGGTTGCTCGGCCATCTGTTAACGCTGTTCTTTCAGGGCGGAGGCCGGTTCTTCGCACGTCGACAATTTCTCTGGCAGGTTGGAAATCGTCCGGCGAAACCCAATCACTCTTTCAATCACCTCATCAGCCGACTCGAGCACCATGAACTTCTGGCCGCTGGTCATGGCGATCACCGTATCGGGCGTAATCTCCACGTGCTCAATCAGATCGGAGTTCAACACTAAGGGCACGTGGTTGATGCGAGTAAGCCGGATCATAGGGGTGCTTAAGTTCCTTATCGGCTCGAAGGGGGCTTATTTTAGAAGCTGGCCGGCTTAGCCGCTTTTAGAAGGGCGGAGGCGATTTCAGGCTAGAATATCGAGGATGGCCGTGAGTTCTTTGCGGATTTGATCGATGACCGGGGAAGCATCGTTGAACAAATCGCCTTGCGAGCGCTTGGATTTTTTCACGGCTCCGTCCGAGGATTTTCCGCCCGCTTCGCGGGGGCGCGAGTCCAGAAACTTCCGGGCGCCCTCAATGGTGTAGCGTTTGTCGTAAAGCAGGCGCTTTATTTCCAGCACCAGCTCCACATCCTTACGCCGATACAGGCGGTGACCTTTGCCGGATTTCTTGGGCCCGAGGGAGGAGAACTCCGTCTCCCAAAACCTCAGTACGTACGGCTTAATTCCCGCCAACCGGCTCACTTCGCCAATTCGAAAATAGAGTTTGTCCGGGATTTCGGGCCGCTCGCGCTCAACTGCGGGCTGTGACATCCTTGGCACATTCTAACAGAGAACCAGGAGCTGAAATTCCGGCCCGATGGCGCAGGGTCCGCAGGGCTTTCCGCTGGCGTATCATGCGGCGTATTATGGTACGTAGCGTTAGCGCTAACACCACTATGAACAGACGACATTTCCTTATGAGTTCGGCGGCCGCCGTGGGGTCCGCCATCGCCGCGCCCAAGAGTCCGAACGATACTATCCGTATCGCTTGCGTCGGCCTGCGCGGCCGCGGGAAGTCGCATCTGCGCGCCTTCACCACGCTGCCCAACGTCGATCTGGTAGCGCTGTGCGATGTCGATCAATCCGTTCTGAGCGAGGCTTCCAAGTTCGTCGAGTCCAAGCGGCAAAAAGCTCCCGCTGCTTTCACCGATCTGCGGAAGCTTCTGGAGGACAAATCCATCGACGCCATCTCCATCGCGACACCCAACCATCAGCACACGCTGCAAACCGTGTGGGCCTGCCAGGCCGGCAAGGACGTGTACGTCGAGAAGCCCTGCTCGCACGACATGTTCGAGGCCAGGCAGATTGTTGCCGCCGCACGGCGTTATGACCGCATCGTTGAGCAAGGCAGCCAAAGCCGCAGCGCGTTGGCGCTCCAGGACGCAGTGAATTTGATGCGTGACGGATTCCTGGGCGACGTGTATATGGCGCGGGGGCTGTGCTACAAATGGCGCGACACGATCGGCCGCGCGCCCGAGCAGGCGGCGCCCTCAGGCGTCGATTACGATCTGTGGCTGGGCCCGGCGCCCAAACGCGCCTTCACCAAGAATCGCTTCCACTACAACTGGCATTGGTTTTGGGATTACGGCAACGGAGACATCGGCAATCAGGGTATCCACGAGATGGACATTGCGCGCTGGGGACTGGGCGTAAAATATCCCACCAAGGTCTCGGCCATTGGCGGCCACTTCATGTTCGATGACGACCAGGAGACGCCCAACACACTCACCTCCACCTTCGAATTCAATGACGGCGGCAAGAAAAAGATGATGGTCTTCGAAGTCCGCCACTGGATGACTAATCTGGAAGCGGGCATCCACGAGTTCGACAAGAGCACTCCGAGCAACTGCATCGGCAATTTGTTCTACGGCTCTAAGGGATTCTTGGCTATCGACGGCTATGACCGTTACAAGACCTGGATGGGCAAGGAGCAGGAGCCCGGACCGGCGATGACGGAAGGCGGCGATCACTTCGCAAACTTCATCAATGCCGTTCGGAGCCGCAAGCGCGAAAGCCTCAACTGCGAAATCGAGGAAGGCTCCATTTCAACAACGCTGGTTCACCTGGCGAACATTTCGTATCGCCTGGGACGCACGCTGCACTTCGATGCGGCCACGTATTCCTGCACGGGCGATGCGGAAGCGAACAAGATGTTCAAACGCGACTATCGCGCCCCGTTCGTGGTTCCGAAGCTGGCATAGTTCTTCCGCGGGCCGGAGAGACCTGCCACGGCGCCAATCGGCTACCATAAAATTTCCCCAACGCATGCTTCGCTTCGAAACAGCCGGCGAATCTCACGGAGAGTGTCTGGTCGCAACTCTTACCGGACTTCCGGCCGGAATTCCCGTTTCCATCGACTCCATCAACCGCGAGCTGTGGCGCCGGCAACAAGGCTACGGACGCGGCGGGCGGATGAAGATCGAAACAGATCAAGTCGAAATTGTCGCCGGAGTGCGGCACTCGAAAACTATCGGATCGCCGATTGCCATCATCATCCGCAACAAAGATTGGAAAAACTGGACCGAAGCTCTTCCAGTTGAAGATATCGACGGCGCCGAGGATAAGCGCAAGCCGCTCACGCGGCCGCGGCCCGGCCATGCCGATCTGGCCGGCAGTCTGAAATACAATTTTCACGATGCCCGCTACATTTTGGAACGCGCCAGCGCGCGTGAAACCGCGGCTCGTGTGGCCGTAGGAGCGCTGGCTAAGGCATTCCTCGAACAATTCGAGCTTCGAATTCTCAGCCATATCATCGGGGTGGGCGAAGTACGGTTGGCCCGGCAGGCTGCCTGGGATGAACTGGTGGCCCTCAGTGAAAAGACCGAAGTCCTGCTGGGGTGCGTCGATCCGGAGACCGAGAAGCAAATGAAAGAGGTGGTGGATCAGGCGTATCGCACGGGTGACACGGTCGGCGGTGTATTCGAAGTGATCGCGCACAACGTGCCCCCCGGGCTCGGATCTCACATTACCTGGGATACACGGCTGGACGGGCGCTTGGCCCAAGCGATCGTATCCATGCAGGCCGTAAAAGGCGTGGAGGTAGGGTTCGCGGCGGAAGGCGCGGCTTCCTTCGGGTCGCGTGTCCAGGACACAATTCACTACAATCGGGAAGAGCGGCACTTCACTCGCGGCGCCAATCGCGCCGGGGGCCTGGAAGGCGGCATGACTAACGGCCAGGATGTGCTGGTCCGGGGATTTCTGAAGCCGATTTCCACTTTGCGGCGTCCGCTCGAATCGGTGGATATCGCCACGCGTGAGCCTGCGCTGGCCGCCTATGAGCGAAGCGATGTTTGTGTGGCGCCGGCGGCGGGCGTGATCGGCGAAGCCATGGTTGCGATCGTGCTGGCGCAGGTGTTTTTGGAAAAATTTGGCGGCGATTCGCTGGATGAAACGCGGCGCAACTTCGAGGGCTACTTGGAGCAGGTGAAAAACTTCTGATGACCCATTCGATCGTGCTGTACGGAGAGCCCGTACTCGAGAAAAAGGCCGAGAGCATCAAGGAATTCGATACACCGGAGTTACAGCAGCTCATCGAGGACATGTTCGAGTCCTGTTACGCGGCCAAGGGTGTAGGTCTGGCGGCGCCACAGATCGGCATCCCTAAACGCATCGCCGTTATCGACCTTTCGGTGGCCGAAGATCCGCAGCAGAAGATCGTGCTCATCAATCCCGAAATCATCCACAAAGAGGGAACACAAGCGGGCGAGGAAGGCTGCCTCAGTCTTCCAGGTTTTCGTGAACAGGTGAGGCGACCGAAAAAAGTCACGGTGCGCGCCCAGAACGCAAAGGGCGAAACGTTCGAGATGACCGGGGAGGATTTGCTGGCCCGCGCCTTCAATCACGAAATCGATCATTTGAACGGACGCCTCTATATCAGCCATGTCAGCGCGCTCAAGCGCGACCTGATCCGCCGCAAGGTCCGGAAACTGGCCAAGGCCGGCGAATGGGGCGGTTAACGGTAGTGAACCTGATCTTCCTGGGGACTCCGGCTTTCGCAGTGCCGACCCTCGAAGCCATCGTCGCGGCGGGCCATCACGTGGCGGCGGTTTTCACGCAGCCAGACCGTCCCAAGGGACGCGGTGGACAAGTGGCCGCGCCACCGGTGAAGGAAACCGCACTGCGGCTCGGCCTGCCGGTGCATCAACCGGAACGCATCCGGCGACCCGAAATCGTCGAGCAGTTGAAGCAGTTGAGTCCGGACGCGATGGTAGTGGTCGGCTACGGGCAGATCATTCCGCAATCGATCATCGATATTCCGAAGCGCGGGATTATCAACGTACACGCGTCCTTGCTGCCCAAGTATCGAGGCGCTGCGCCGATCCAGTGGGCCATCGCAAACGGAGAGAAGCGCACCGGCGTCACCACCATGCGCATCGACGCGGGGCTCGACACCGGCGACATGCTGCTGACTTGGGACACAGAAATTGGGCCAGAAGAGAATGCTCTGGAGCTGGGCCAGAGGCTAGCGATCGCGGGCGCTGAGCTTCTGGTTCGAACACTCAGGGAAAATCCAACACCGCTGAAACAAGATCCCGCCGAAGCCACGCTCGCGCCGATTTTGAAAAAGGAGGACGGCCTCATCGATTGGAACTGGCCCGCTGAAAAAATCGTCAACCGCGTGCGCGGTTTCCTTCCCTGGCCGGGCGCGTACAGCTTTTTCCGCGATCAGGGGTTTCATATCTGGAAGGCACGCGTGGCCGAAGAACCGGGCTCCGGTCATCCCGGCCGTCTGCGACCGTTCAAAAAACGGCTCCTGATTGACTGCGGCTCGGAGACGGGGGTCGAAGTGATCGAATTGCAGATGGAAGGACGAAAACGTATGCCGGCCGAGGCGTTCCTGAATGGTCATCATGTGATTGAACGTGAAGCTTTGGGAGCGCGGCCCCTTGGAGTGCAACCCAACTGATGAAGCTACCTCTGGGTTATCGATACTCCGCGACCTATGCCGGAATCCGCAAAGACAAGAAGGATGACCTCGGTCTCATTGTTTCCGACAGACCGGCGTCGGCGGCCGCTGTATTCACGCAAAATCGAGTGCAGGCCGCTCCGGTCCGGATCGCGCGCTTTCATCTGGCTCAATCTCGCGGGCTGGTCAACGCCGTCCTCATCAATGCGGGAAATGCCAACTGCGCCACACGCACTGGCGACCGAGTGGCGTTGGCTTGCTGCGTCGCCGTTGGAAAGCAGCTGCGCGTCCCGGTGGAGCAAGTTTTCCCGGCGTCCACCGGCGTGATCGGCGTCGAGCTGGAAACACGGCTGATCGTGAACGCGCTGCCTGAGTTAATCGAAGGGCTTGCGCCCAAGCGCTTCGAGGATGTCGCCCGAGCGATGATGACGACCGATACGGTCATGAAGACTGCTCAGCAACAAGTGCGCTTGAAAAAGGGTGTCGTACACATCGCGGGCATGACGAAAGGCTCGGGTATGATTCAGCCCAACCTGGCGACTACCCTTGGTTTCGTGATGACTGACGCGGCCATCCCACCCGCCACGCTGGCTTCGATGCTTACCCAAGCCGTGGCTGGAAGCTACAATCGCATCAGCGTCGACGGCGACACATCCACCAATGACGCCGTGCTGCTGCTGGCGAATGGCGCATCCGGTATTCAGCCGGTCGAGAAGGAGCGCGCGAAAATCCAAGAAGCTTTGTCCCAGGTGATGGAGAACCTGGCGCGGCAGATCGTGCGCGACGGCGAAGGCGCGCGGAAGCTGATCACTATCGAGGTCAACGGCGCGTCCGGCGACGACGCGGCCGAGCGCATCGCGCGCAGCATTGGGAACTCGCTGCTGGTCAAGACTGCTATCGCGGGATCGGATCCCAACTGGGGGCGGATTCTTTCGGCGGCGGGTAACGCCGGAGTAGCGCTGGATCCATCCAAAGTAGACATCGATCTGCAAGAGGTCGCGGTTTGCCGCGGTGGGCTGGCCGCGGATTTCTCCGAAGGGGATTTGAAGAAAAAGCTGGACGCGCCGGAATGCCTGATCCGCGTGGTCATCGAAGGCCGCGGCAAGGGCAGCGCGCGGTTCTGGACCTGCGACCTCACGGAAAAGTACATTGAAATTAATGCGAGCTACCGCACTTAGCTGTGGCATAGGCATACTTGCCTGTGCCGCTTTGGCCGCCGATACGCACGATGACGTTATCGATCTGTTCACGTCCATGGCCGCGGCCTTAAGCGAGATCAACATCCCGCAATTCATGGATGCATTCGATAAAGATATGCCGGATTACGGCAACCTGAAAACCGGGGTCACCGCCATGGTGCGTCAAGCCGATGTGACGTCGTCGATCGAGCCGCTCTCAGACGAAGGCGACGATACCAAGCGTACAGTGGATCTCGATTGGTATCTCGAAATCAAGAGTGTGCTTCCCGACGGCCCAGTAGTGCGCCGCCGGGAAGTGGTCCATTGCGAGTTGCGAAGGGAAAAAAAGCACTGGAAGATCGTGGCTCTCAAACCGATCGAATTCTTCGGGGCCGCGAAGCTGGACCAGTGAGATTGGCAGGTCGCGCCCGCCCCACGCTAAGCGCCCTTGGCCGTCTTGCCCTGCAGCGCGCCTAACAAAGCCGTTCCGTTGAGCACGCCCAAACCGGTGCAAGCGTCCCAATTGGGGGTTGCGGAGAAGTCGCCGTTGTTACCCTCTGTGATGTCGCGGCAAACATTCTTTCCACTCTTCTGCAGACTGTACAGAGTGGGATTCAGCGGCCCGACGGGTTTGCTGAGCTTCTGGTTCAGAAGCGCGACCAATCCAGCCATCAAAGGCGCAACCGCGCTGGTTCCGCCGATCGGGAAGGTCTGGCCATCCACCAGCACGCTGTATCCGGTGTCGGGGTCCGCATTGCCCGCAATATCAGGAACTCCTCGGCCAGTGAGCGCGGCCTTGGTTCCATTTGACCTTGTCGACTGCAGCCCTTGCTGATAAGCCGGGACCGGGATCACCTTGCTCACGCCGCCGCCGGTGGCGCCGCCATTCGCGCCATCGTTCCAGACAGTTTCGGATGTAATGGTCGTTTTGTTGGTAGAGACCAGGCGCGTGCCGCCACAGCCGGTGACCAGATCGTCAGAAGCCGGGAAATCGACGTGATCGCCGGTCAGGCCGTCAGACGATCCGTTATCGCCCGCGGCGGCAAGCACAGTCACGCCCATGAGAGCCGCCGCCTGAAAGGACTGGTGAAAAGACTGCAGCGCGGTGGTCGTAAATCCGCCGCCGTCTTCCGGACCACCCCAACTGATGGAGATCACGGAAGGCTTGCGAATTTTGTCGTGCACCGCGGCGTTGATCGCGTCGATGAAGCCCTTATTGGTGTTGGGAGTGAAATAGACCACGATCTGAGACTTGGGGGCGATGGATCCAGCCACCTCGATGTCCAGCATCACTTCTCCATCGGGACCATTGGGATCGCCAGTGGGCGCGTTGAGGCCCTTGTCGACGGCGACAGCAGTAACTACTGGCCCATTCGCGCCGAAGTATTGATTCAAATCATTTTGGCGGAATCCGCCTCCTAATTCGATGATCGCTATGCATTGGCCGTTCCCATCGGTGTTCGGACCAGTCGGAAAGCTGTACAACTGCGCGATCTGTTGCGGCGTATAGGTGATATTGGGCGAGGCATGGGGCGAAACTGCGGGAGCGTGCCGGAACTTGGGCTTGGCCACCGGGCGCTCGTCCAAGCCATCCACGCTTAGGATTATGTTGCTCAGATCTTCGGGAATTTGGACCGAGCCGGTTCTGCCGCGGAAACTAACGCCCCCGTGTGTATAACGTTCCAGAAACACACCAAAGGCCTGACTCATGTCTCGGGCCGTTCCTACGAGTTTGACCGTGTGTTCTTCTGGATTTTTGTTCTTAACGGTCAAATTGTGATCGCGCGCGAATTTCTCCACCTGCGCCATATTGACTTCGCTTTGACCGTAAGTTTTTTGAAACTCATCGCGAGAAAGATACTTTCGTTCCGCGAGCGGTTGCTCGCTGATTTCTTTTACCTTAGCCGCCAGATCGGCGGGAGCTTTCAATGTAATCGTTACTTCGATAGGCTCGTCTCCAGAGACCGGGCCTTGTTTGATTGCGCCGGGCATGGGTCTTCGCTCGCTGCCCTGCAATGCAACAGTTCGTTTTACAGACATCTTCCGAACCTCCTTGATGACTATGCTGATTACGTTGCACAGTCTGTGCGAATCATAACATGGGCATCAAGAAAGACAACCGAATTAATGTATGCTTTACAAATTATTCGCAATTCGTTCGCTGAATCGGAAGGGATATGTCTTCGGTTATTAGTGGTTCGATAACAGCGCCCTGGCGGGGTCCAGACGTATCGCGCTGCGAGCGGGGATGACGCAAGCGGCCAGTGCGATGCAGGCGAACAGAATGGGAACGCCGAGGAACGTGACTGGGTCGGCGGGCGCTACTTGGAAGAGAAGACTGCGCAACACTCGTGCGAGTGGGAAGATCGCGACCAAGCCGAGCGCCAAACCAAGCAATGCGGGCCGCATGCCTTCCGTCACAATCAGCCGCAGAACGTCGACGGGTTGAGCGCCTAGGGCCACGCGTAGTTCGATCTCGGGAACG
Organism: Bryobacteraceae bacterium; assembly: GCA_035569875.1. Taxonomy (GTDB): domain Bacteria; phylum Acidobacteriota; class Terriglobia; order Bryobacterales; family Bryobacteraceae; genus Palsa-89. The sequence continues at coordinate 10,602 of DATMMD010000124.1, read as the reverse complement.
CGTTGGCTGACGGAGTGATCGAGCACGCCGTAAATCCCGATCACGGCGAGCGACAAAGCCGCCAGCGCGAAGATGCCGAGCAGCAAGGTTTCGAAGCGGTCGCGCTGGATGGAGCCGGAAAGCCGCTCGTCCATGGTTCGCATGTCGGAGGCAGCCTGCCCTCGATCCACCGAGCTGATCTGGCGGCGGGCGGCAAGTGCAAGACTCATGGGATCCTTCGATGCTCGCAGCACCGCGACCATCGAGCCGCTAGTATCCTGTGCAAACGGCGTGTAAATTTGTGGCAGCGCCTCCGCTCGTAAACTGGCCCCGCGGACGTCGGGGACCACACCGACAATGGTTAGCCAGGCCGCTCCTGGCCGCGGCGCGCCCATCATAATGTGGTGACCAATAGGATTGCTGGCGGGCCAGAAACCGCGCGCCAAGGTTTGGTTGATGATCGCGACCGGAGGGGCATCCGCGGAGTCGCGCTCGTTGAGAAGACGTCCTGCCAGCAAAGGGATTCGCATGGTGCGGAAATAATCCGGGGTCATGCGATAACGCGTGGCCACTTGAGGCACTCGACCGGAAAAATCGTAGGGTCGCCTTCGATGCTGAACGGATTGCCGCCGCGCTCGCCTCCAGCGAGCGGTAATTGACTTACTAGCGCGGCCGACTGGACCCCCGCGATCTGACTCAGGCGTTCAGCCAACTGGCCGAAGAAAGCGATTCTCGACCGCGGATCAGAATATCGGACGGCCGGTAATGTGACTTGCATGGTCAAGAGATTGTGCGGATCGAAGCCTGGCTCGACGCTCCGCAAATGGGCGAAGCTCTTGAGTAAGAGGCCCGCGCCGATCAGCAAAACCACACTGAGGGCGACTTCCGCCGCGATCAATCCACTGCGCAGGCGGTTGCGTCGCTCACCCAGCACTGTTCGGCCGCTCGTGAGATCGAACCTGGCGCGCGCGCTGTGGACGGCGGGCGCTAGGCCGAAAAGCAGACCAGTAGCGAGCGAGAGGATCAGCGTGAAGCTCAGCACACGAAGGTCGAGTGTGATGGGTAAGTGCTCGGGTATTCCACTAAGCACGGGTAGAGCGGCTATCGCCCAGTTGGCTAGGAGGAGGCCGAGGCTTGCGCCAGCCAGGGAAAGCACCAGGCTTTCGGCGCCTAGTTCCGCGAGAAGTTGTTGGCGCGTCGCGCCCAGCGCTGCCCGTATTGCGAGTTCCCGCCGGCGACGCGCGCCGCGCGCCAGCAACAGATTGGCGACATTTGCGCTAGCGATCAGCAGCACAAATACTACGGCTCCGGCGAGAATCAATACGCCGGCGCGAAAGCCGCCGAAAAGCTGGTCGCGCAATTGGACAAGAGAGACGTGATAGCCCGCGTCCTCGCCGTGCGGCCCGGTATAGGGATGATGCATCGCTTCGATGCCGGCCGCGATGGTGGACAGGTTGGACTGTGCTTGCTGGATAGAGATACCGGCTCTCAGACGCGCGATCAGCCGCAGAAGACCTTCACTGCGCGACGGGTTATGCGGCAACGTCAACGGAATCCAAACATCGGGAGCGCCGGCGCCAACGATCGTAAAAGCGAAACCCGGCGGCATCACGGCTTGGACGCGGAGAGTCTGACCGTCGAGACGTATCGATCGTCCAACGATGCCGGGGTCCGCTGCGAAGCGCCGCCGCCAAAGCCTGTCGCTCAAAATTACTGCATCGCCTCGGCCGGGCTCATTTTGATCCGGTCCGAAAACCGGGCCGATCGCCGGGCTCACTCCCAGCAGCGCAAACAGGTTGGCTGAGACCGCCATAGCCTGCAGGCGCTCCGGAACTGCGTCGGCCGAGCCTTCCAGGTTGACGTCACTGTAGTTGAAGGCGGCAATATCCTCGAAGACGCGATTCCCGCGGCGATAGTCGGCATAGTTGGCGAAGGTCACTGGAAACTGGTCGAAGCCGAGCTTTAGCAACTGATCCCAGACTATGACCAGGCGGCTTGCGTCGTGATAGGGAAGCGGTCGAAGGACCACGGCGTCGACGACGCTAAAGACGGCGGTGTTGGCTCCGATCCCGAGAGCGAGCGTGAGAACAGCGGCCAGAGTGAAGCTGGGAGATTTGCTGAGAGTACGGGCACTGTATTGGACATTCCGGAAAAAAGTCCACATAGACGATTAGACACCGCCATCGGCTCCGGTGTTCCTAGAGCAGGCTATCGGCCAGCTCCTGAAAATTGGATGGTGTCACCAGGTGAAAGCGCAGGGCGAGGCGGGTGAAGCCACTCACGATCCGGCTCAGCTCGTCTGTCGGTATGTCGGGACTCGCCAGAAACATACTTCCGGCCGCGATCCGGAACGGAAGCACTCGCCAGTCGCGAACCAAGTGCCGGGGCAACGCGCGCGCGACCTTGGTGGTGATGTCCAGCGGATCCAAGCGCCCAACGGGCAGGCTTTGCTGGAGACTCAAAGCTTCGTAAAGATCGTCGTGAGAGATCTTCCCCAGCTTGACCAGGAACTCGCCGATGCGGAGGCCGGCAGGTTGCACAGCCAACGCATTGCTTAAATCGTTTTGGTCCAAATACGCGGAGCCGACCAGGATTTCGCCGAGCTTTCTTTTGTGTTCCATCAGCGCGTTGCGCGATGGATAGGCATGTTCGGTCTTGAGCCAGACCAAGGGTTCGTGGCGAATCCGCGCGCGCAGATACCCGGAGATGGCACGCAGCGTGGCGATGGTGTTAATCCAGTTGGCGCAGAGTGCTCGCAAAGGAACGCCCAAGGCGAAGAGGATGCCATAGAGCCGGCCGGTACAAACCATTCGAATGCTGGTTTGAACGATCTGCATGATCAGCGTGATTAGAAGAAAGTTGGTGTGGAGCGCATGTTGCGCCACTCCCCACGGCAAGCCGGCGACTCTGGCGGCAAGCCAGGAGAGCAGGCCGTAGACAAACAGAAAATTCGTGAACAGGCTGACCGGATTACCGAACAGTCCTTTGCGGTCGCGCCAAAACCAGTAGACTTCGGCGAAAGTGCCGCGCCAGCCGTGCCGCTCCCAGCTTTGCAGCCCAATGCCCATCATCCAGCGAGTGCGCTGGCGGATGGCGGATCGCACGGTGTGTGGAAAGAATTCGCGAGTGGCGATGATGTCTCCGCTGGCTCGCGACAAGGGAACAAAGACCTGGGGACAACCGAGCTTATGCAGCCGCAAGCCGTTCTCGTAGTCTTCGGTGAGGCAGGCCGGCTCGAAGATCAGGTTGTGTTCGGCGGTCGCGAGTTTCTCAAGCGCCCGCCGCGTGAAGCCCGTTCCGACGCCGTTGGACGGAACGAAACTGCCCATGAGCTGACGGGCCGGCATATCTTTCATCTGCCACTCGGCAAACTCGTCGCAGTAGATCCCGTGGACGAATTTCCGGAAGGGCATCGACAGGGGCAGCACTGGTATCTGAATCATCTCGAAACGATCGGCGTAGGAATTAATCTGTTCGAAAGCGCCGGGATGAATCAGGTCTTCGGCGTCATGCGTGACGGCGATATCGAATTGAAAACCGTTGTGCTCTTCAAAAAGCAGCATGCGCTGGTAGATCCAGTTGAGGCAATCGGCCTTGGAGGTGGGGCCGTCGTGCGGGCATACCGCCAGATGAACGTGTGGAAAACGTGTCTCCAAGTCGCGAACGGCGTCGAGCGTAGGTTCGTCATTGGGGTACGCCCCGATGAAGAAGTGGTAGTTGTCGTAGTCGATGGCGGCGACGTTGTGCTCCACCATGCCGCTGATGACCGAAAATTCGTTCCACAAGGGCACAAAAATGGCGATCGCTTTTTCGTTCTCCGCGAGCTGAATTCTCTGGGACCCGCCGGCACGAAAGCCTCTCCGGAGCAGCCAAGCCCATAGGCAGATGGCGTTGAGGACCAGGTCATCCAACCCGCTGGCCAGGATCGCGAGTGCGGCGGGTAAGAGGCAGGCGGCGACGAAGGTGTCGAAAGCAGACCACACCGATGCGAAGGCGGACGCCACTTATGGAAGTAGTGCGCGTCGGCGAAAAATCTCCTGCTGTTCGGGCTCATTCCGCACCAGGAATATCCTATGCGCCTATGGTGCGTCCTTGAAAATGGGCTGGCGGCGCCGCCAGTACTGCGTCAAAATCTACCTATGAGGATAAGCAGAGTTCTCGGTGTTACCTTACTGGTCGTTGGCATCTTTGATTTAGCGGCTTTTTCTCAGACAGCACCTGTGTACGTCATAGGAGCTACCTTCGAACGGCCTGTGGCTACGTGCCCTTGCTTTGTGTCTGAAGTGGTGCCTAACGGGCCAGCCGACCTTGCGGGACTTAAGCCCGGCGATCAACTGATCTCAATAAACGATGGAAACGTTGGCCCGCTTGAGATTGTCGAGGTTGCTAAGTTGATCCGGTCTGAAACACCTGGTGACGTCGCGTTGACCATTCGACGGAACGAACGTTTGCGAGTGATAACCGTTAGCCGTGAAAACCGGGCGACTGTCGTCCAGAAACAAGCGGTTAGCTTAGCCCGGACTGGCGAGAAGTTTCTCGACGGTATTATAGTGCCTGTTGACACGACCGAAGACGAGGTTCGCCACATGCAGACATTCGAAGATGGACGACTTGTCGCCCGTGTCTTCCCGCTTCATTACCCAACCGACCCGGAGCTCTATAGCGGCGCCTTTGAAGTATTTCTTCTGCGCGCTCCCACCCAAGTTGCAGTCGGTGGAATTGAGGACGGCCCAGCTGCCCTGGCCGGCGTACATTGGGGTGATGTCATCATTGCCATCGACGGAGTCAGCCCAAACGGAAAAAGCGTGTCTGAATTGGCGACGCTCTTGAGCGGGCAAGGATCTCGAACAGTACATTTGAAACTTGATCGGTTAGGATCGATCCGGGACATTGAATATGTACTAATAAGAACTGCTTATTTGCTAAAGCAAAATCGAAAGCAAATCGTCAATGGTTCGATTATTCCGGACTCTTTAGATGAGAGTTATCTGCAGTGCTTGCGATCGAACAAACGCGCCGAAAATAACGAGTGACACGCTTGATTCCAAATGCTCTTGAAAGGGTGACACATCAAGGAATGTTCGAACGTCGAAATGGGGGTGTTTGAAAACGGGCTGGCGGTGACCGTCAGTACTGCGTCAAAATCTATCTATGCGATGTATCTTGCTATGCCTCCTTCTGGCGGTCGCTTCGCACGGCGCCGGCCTCGACGCTCGGGTCAAGCATGGCTATGCCGATTCGAATGGTGTCAAGATTCACTACGCCAGTCTGGGGACCGGCCCGCTGATCGTGATGATCCACGGCTTTCCAGACTTTTGGTATACCTGGCGCGACCAAATGGAGGCTTTATCGGATAACTACCAGTGCGTGGCCATCGACCAACGCGGCTACAACCTGAGCGACAAGCCGAAGGGTGTCGAGAACTATGACATACACTTCCTGGTAGCAGACGTGGCGGCGGTGATCAAGTCGCTGGGGCGCGACAAGGCCATCGTGGTGGGGCACGACTGGGGCGGAATGGTCGCATGGAATTTCGCGCTGGCGAACCCGCAGATGACCGACAAGCTGATCATCCTGAATCTTCCTCATCCCCGCGGATTAATGCGCGAACTGGCGCACAATCCGCAGCAACAAAAGAACAGCCAGTATGCGCGAAATTTTCAGCAGCCGGATGCGGCGTCGAAGCTAACCGCCGAAGGGTTGGCGCGCCGCATCAGCGATCCTGAAGTGAAGGCCAAGTATGTCGAGGCGTTCCAGCGATCCGATTTCGATGCGATGCTGAATTATTACAAAGCCAACTATCCCCGTGAGCCATATACCGAAGATACCTCTCCGGTGGTAAAGGTCCAGGCGCCGGTGTTGATGTTCCACGGCTTGAAAGATACAGCGCTACTTTCGGGCGGACTAAACAATACCTGGGACTGGCTGGATAAAGACCTGACGCTGGTGACGATTCCAAGCGCGAGTCATTGGGTGCAGCAAGACGCGTCTGATTTGGTCTCGCGAACGATGAAAGCTTGGCTCAGCATACATTAAGGACTGCGAGACGCACTACAAGTTTAGGCGGATTCTGTCGATGGTTAGGGCGATATGGAGATTCAACGACCTGTCTCGCCCGTGGGCCTCACTCTGGTATTGAGTTGCGCGTTGTGGGGGCAGAGTCCCGACAAGCCGCAGGCGTCTTTATCGCAAGCGTCGATCTCAGCTCAAGCCTCCAACTCATTGAAAGAAAAGGCCCTGCTAGCGGCGGTCACTGAGTCGGCGCAGTGGAAGCCGGTCGATCCACGGGTGGCGCAGGCGTATCGGGAGCTGGGTGATTTTTACTCTTCCCAGGGTCGCTATGCCGAGGCGGAGAAGACTTATAACAAGCGGCTCGAACTGGCAGAGGATGCCCTGGGGCGCGCGAATCCAGAAATCATCACGGCCGTTAACGACCTCGCACGCGTGAATTTCGCTCAGATGAAATATGCCCGCACGGCGGAGCTGTTCGATCGGTCGCTGCGGATCATGGAACGCGAATATGGAGACGAGGACGCGAAACTCGTCCCCCAGATCGATGACGTGGCGCAGGTCCTGCAAGCGGATTCCAAATATCCTGAGGCGGAAAAATATCTGAAGCGCGCGCTGGCGATTCGCGAGCGCTTGGCCGGTAGCGACACCGCCGAAATGGTTCCCGATCTAAGCCAACTGGCGCGTCTAAACATGCTGAGTAAGAACCTCCCCGCGGCTGAAACACTTTATAAGCGGGTGCTGAAGATCCAGGAGAAGACCGCTTCGCCGAATAGCCCTGAGTTGCTGCCTACCCTCGATGCGCTGGCGACTCTATCGCTGGAGCAAAAACAGTTTGCCGAGGCTGAGCCATTGCTGCGACAGACGTTGTCGATCCGCGAGGGCAGCTTGGGTCCGATGCATATGGAAGTCGCCAAGAACCTGGATCGCCTGGGAGCGTTTTACGCCGACCAGAAGCGATTTGAGGACGCCGCGCGGGTCTACGAGCGGTCGCTTTTCATTTGGATGAAGGCCATGGGTTCGGAGAATGCGGGGTTGACCGATCATTACCAGAAGCTTGCCGAAGTTTATGCCGCGCTCGATCGCACGGTGGATGCCGAGCCGTTAGTGAAGCAGGTCCTCACCACGCGGGAAAGCGAGACGGTGACCAGTCTGAACACGCTGGCATCGATTTATACGTCCCGCGATGACTTCTTCGAAGCCGAACCGCTGTATCGGCTGTCACTCGCGATTTTGGACAAACGCGGCGTTCTTACCGCGCGGCGTCCCGTTTCGGGAGGGAACGAGAATCTCGACCTCCTGGCCGACACGGCCATGGACTATGCCGACCTGCTAAAGAAGATGAAGCGCAAGGCCGAGGCAACTCGGCTGGAGGCTCGGGTACGGGCGCTGGTGGGAAAGAGTTACGTCGTCAAGAAGCGCCAAAGCTAGCGGCTCCAGTTAACGTCCACGAAACACCTCCGCCGGATCGCGAGTCACACCTTTGGCTATGATTCGCAAACTAAAATCCGGAGAGTATCGGCTGTATTCCCGCAAGAAGGATGCTCGCACGGGCCGGCGAAAGAACCTCGGGACCTTTCGATCCCGGGATGCCGCCGAGAAGCACGAGCGAGCGGTGCAATTCTTCAAGCATGGATAAAATCGGGATTCGAGTGCCCGCGCGCAACCGGTCTGCACGCCGACTGAGGTTTGAATCGTTCCCGCAATGGCAGTTGGGGGGCTTCGGCTGGGGCTAAACGCTCGTTTCGGAAGAAAGGGGCAGCGACTTCCTCCCGCCTCTAGGATAACAGGCTCTCGGCCTAGAAGTCTAACGCATAGATAAAAAACAAGATATAGCTCCAGACGAGCCAGACTTAGAATTGGTCTGCGGCCCGAAAATCGATTAATATCGCTAAGGAACCACAACGCCGGACCGATGGTGCCGCAGGCTTCCTTATGATCCCGCAAGAAAAGAGCGCGGCCGTGACTCGCGGCCTGAACGAGACTTTCGGTGTGACCGAATTCGAAGACATCCGCGACCTGACCGAGCGGCCGGGCTCGAATCGGGCCTTTCGCATTATCGTGCGAGGATCTGCATACCTCTTGCGGATCAACACGCGCCCCGGCGATATGACACGTCACTTCACCTGCATGCAGGCGGCGGCCGATGGAGGCTTGGCGCCGCGTGTCAGGTATGCCAGCGCCGAGGATCGGATCTCCATCACCGATTTTGTGGAGGCTGTACCTTTACTAGCGCCGGACGCGTTGGTTCGGATTCCCTCCGCGCTACGGACCCTGCACGCGCTGCCGCCGTTTCCCGGAGCCCCCTTCAATACCACATGCACGTTCCTGTTGAACAAAGGACCTGCCTTGGATGGATTCCTCCAGAAGTTCCGGGCGTCGAGCATTCTGCCTGAAAACGAAACCGAGGAACTTCTCGCTCGCTACCAGCAAGTGGCTGCGGTTTACTCGCGTCTCGATTCGGATCTGGCGCCGGGTCATAACGACCTGTTCAAGCCGGACAATATTCTCTTCGACGGCAACCGTCTGTGGCTGGTGGACTGGGAGGCTGCTTTCCAGAACGATCGGTATGCCGACCTGGCGGTGGTTGCGAACATGATCGTCACCAATGAATCAGAGGAAAGGATCTATCTTCAGGAGTATTTTGGCGGACCTCCGGATGAGTACCAGAGAGCCCGATTCTATTTGATAAGACAGCTCGCACACATGTTCTACGCCTTGGCTTTCTTGACGCTGGGATCGTCGGGTAAGCCGATCGATCGGAGTGAGCCCGTGCCCGTATACAGTGACTTTCAACGGCGTTTCTGGGCGCGCGAGGTTAGTCTGGCCGACAACCAAGCGAAAACCGTCTACGGCAGGGTTCATTGGGAACAACTCTCGCAAAACATGCGGCAGGCACGTTTCGACGAGGCATTGAGAATCGTCTCGGACCGAAACACACTCCAGAAAGGTACTCGTACACTTTTACCGAGTGTTCCATAAGAGGTCCCACGTCCATCTCGGATTGCCTTTTTGCGTCAATTTCTAAGCCCTCTCCCCGGTCGCCGGAGAGAGGGCCATTGCGGTCGGAACGTATTTTAATTGTCGTCAGTGTCACCGGTGGCGGGTGCCGAGTTTTTGAAGTCGCTCGGGGGGCGAACCTTGCTCTCGCCGGGATAGGGCCGTACAAACCCGGTGGTCATGTACCAGTTCAGATGGTTGACGGTGTCCGGGTCTTCGGAGTCGGGCTTGGTCAGTTTGCCGGAGAAGATCTGGTGCTTCTTCTTGAGCCAAGCCGCCCTGAGGGTCTTGACCGCATGGCTGTCTGTTCTATTGGCTGCGCCCGCTTTAACGCCCTGGTTCAGCGGGACCTGGTTCGGCACGTGCGTCCACGGCTGGAAATTCTCCGCGGGCGGAACGCCCGAGACGAAAGCCGTCCTCATCGGCGACGCCACGAGGTCGAATTGGTTCATGGGCGGCAGACCGAGGATTTGCTCGATCGTCCGAGTCATGTTGACCTGCGTATAGTAGGTGTGGTCGGTGGGTCCGTTCTGCACGGCGTAGGGGCTGACGATATAGCCTGGGCTGCGATGACCGTCGACGTGGTCGACGCCGTTCTGCGCGTCGTCTTCCTCCATGAAGATCGCCGACGAGGACCACACGTTGCTATGACTGATGTAGTCGATAATGCGCCCAATGGCCAAGTCGTTATCGGCCTGTTCGGCGGCCGGGGTCGGCGGACCGCCGGTGTGGTCGTCCATTACCCACAGGATGCTCAACGCCGGCACCGTACCGGCCGCGACGTCTTTGTTGAAGTCCTGCACCCACAGATCGACGCGGAACTGATCGGGGATGCCCAGATCGAACTGCGGGAAGTTCTTGATGAGGTGGTTGGACACGGCCGGGAGCGAGGATTGTGCCTGGACCGTGTTCTGAAAGTACAGCGTCTTCTCGCCTGGGACGCCAGGTGGTGCGCAACCAGGCCCTCCCTCGAAGCACTGCGAGTCGGCGTAAAACTGGCTCCAACTCGGCTCGTTGGTCGACCCGTTCGGCTGTAGGAACGTATCGTTCTCGACGTATTCGCCGTAGATCTTCACCGGCAGACCGGCCGCCGCTGCTTCCGAGAACAGAAAGCCCTTCTTCTGATAGGCAAGTGCATCGCCGGCGTTCCCGCCTGGATAGCTGCGGACCCAGTCCGGCGACTGGATGTCGTCGGCGTAGGGCGCCATTCCTTCTGTGATCCACTGATGACCGTCAGCCGACTGGCGGCTCGGGTCGTAGAAATTGTCGAAGAGAGGGAAGCGCTGCACCAGCGCGTGCGCGTTCGGTGTGTTCTTGCCGCCGAACACTGCCAACGAGGGGTCGCCATTGCCAGCGGCCACGTCGCCGAGGACCTGATCATAGGTGCGGTTTTCACGGATGATCAGGAAAACGTGCTTGATCGGCGAAGGATCGCCGATATTTGCCGGGATTGCTTCCGGCGTGGCATTCGGATTACCACCGGCGGCAGAATTGATATTTTGCGTCAGATCCCAGTGGTTGTTCTGGAAAACCTGGGCCGTCATCTTCTTCAATTGCCCGTTGTTCGGCACGGGGACGATGCTGACGGTACCATTGTCCTGGTGGGTATTGTAG
>DATMMD010000123.1:0-34631 GCA_035569875.1 Bryobacteraceae bacterium | reverse complement strand
TGGCTGGTGTGGCGTCGCAACCTGGCCGCTTTCGCACCGCTGTTGTTCCAAGAGAAGCACAGGACCATACCCGAGAAGAAAACTGATTAGCGACCAGCTTCAGCCGTTTCGGGGCGCTGCAGGTTTTTGAGATCGACGGCGTTGACATCGTTGATAATTTTCGCGTAGGCGCGGGTTATTGCTGCCAGTCCCGGCGCGGGAATAATGTCGGACGTCTCGTGATCGGAGTGCCAATAGAGGCCGGTATCAATTACCTGAAGGGAAGGCGCGTATTGAAAATACCGGCCCATCTCGCCCCCCGGCCTCCGCTCGGGCTCGGCATAAGTGGCAACTCCGAAATTCTCGTAAGCTTGGACGGTGATCTGCTCGAGCCGTGAGCTGCCGCCCACATACCACGTTACGGGCGTAGGCATATTTGCTTTCCGAATGACACCGTTGTAGGACACGAGAGTGCCCGCCGCCGTGTGTTCGGAATTGATTAGCAGCGCCGTTTTCGCGAAGGTCTCCTGGTGGTCGGCCAGCCAGCGGCCGCTCATTGCGGCATTGTCGTGATGGCCGCTGGTCCCTAGAAAGTAGATTGTCCGGCGGCGCTGTTCCTTCGGAACCTTGGCGAAGTATTCCGCCAGCCCGAGCATTGTCGCGACGCCTGTTCCATTGTCATTGGAGCCCTCGAACCATCCATCGCGATGAGCGACGATGAAAATGTTTTCGTCGGTCGTTCCGGGAAGCGAGCCCCAAATCGTGGCGGTCTTCAGGTTCGGCACCATTTTGATATCGAGGCGGATTTTGACATGTGGCTGCTCGTGACCGCGCGCCTGGCCGATCAATTCACGCATGGCCAGGCCATCCTGCTGGCCGAGGGCAAATGTCGGAACCTTGCTGCCAACCGGATAGAACTGGAATTTCAAATTGCCTGGAATCATCAGGGTGACGAAGATTGCGGCCGCGCCTCGATCCCCAATGCGCTTGATGGCGCCCTGCGAGATGGTGCTATGGCGTGACATGAAATCCGTGCTATAGAAAAAGACCGCTTTGCCGCGCAGATCGCGGCCGGCGAGGTCGCCCTCGGTCGCGAGGTCAACGTCTACGGCTTCGAGATCCAGACCTTCGGCAGGAGTGGCTTCGGTGAGATAGGTTGGCTGCGCGCTCTGAAGTTCCAGAGTCTTTCCGCCACTGGATGCGGCGATGCTCCAGGACTGGGGTATCCACTGAGGCGGCAAATTAAACGATTGCTCCCGCACATCGGAAAGACCGATCTTGCGGAAGTTTTCGAGCAGCCATTGCGCATTCTCCGCGTCGGCTTCGGTGCCGATGATGCGTCCCCAGAACTGATGGCCGCTGTCGCGATAGCGCCGTGAAATAGCAGTCTGGTCGTTGACGTATTCTTTGAGATGGCGGCCATCGATCGACGCGTATTGCTGTTCCGTTGGCAGCAGGCGCCATTTCAAATACGAGTCTTCTAGTACATAAAGCGGCTGCACGGCGCCGGGGGATTGAGCCTGCGCGGCTACGGTTAGTGCGGCTGCGAAAAACGCGATTCCTTTGAGCATTGCAAACCTCCTGGAAAAGTTACGCCGTCTTCACGGCGGTTCCCTTGATCACGACCTTCTTTAGGTCTTCAACTGCGCAGCGGTCATTTTATCGAACGTGTGAATGACCTTAGCGAAAACTTCAATCTGACTATGCAACAGCTCGGGGCTTACTTTTTCAATGCACCCGTCCTCGGAACCCGCCAGTAGATAATTCGGCATGGGCATATAGCCAATGGTAGGCACGCCGGCGTGGGCCAACGCGCTACCCTCGCCGAGGAACCCGCCTTTCACCGGATTAACCACTGCATTTCGGCGATTGTTACTGCCTTGGAGGCATTCGAGCAGAACATTAGCGGTGGACTGATGAGGAGAAAGAGCGACGCTCAGCTCATTCTCGCCGGTGGGCTTGTAGTGCAAGGATGCATCGTCGGCCCATTCGCGGCAGCCCAGGTGTTCCATCGTAACGGCCGCTACAGCCTTCTTAATCAGATCCGGATGTTTGTCGATAACGCCGCGAATCGATGGCACCCACGGGGCCGCGAAATGGCCGGTGGTGAGGACAAAGACGAGCGTTCGCCGGCGCTGGTCCTTAGGAACCTGCCCGAAATATTTAGCAAGCGCGAGAATGCCGAGTCCTCCGTTTTCCTCAATTGCGTTGGGGCCGTCGGTATGGGTATTAACAATAATCACTTCGTCCGATGAGGTTCCGGGCAACGTCGCTATCAGAGTGTCGGTCGGGGTGTCAGTGATGATCTCGGCTTCAAGCGTCAGGGTTGCTCTAGCTCCGTCACGGGCCAGGATGCGCAATGTAGCGCCAGTCTCGCGGCCGACCCAAAGTCCAGGGATGTTCTGAATCGGCCGCGAAAATGGGGTGTATTGATCGGCAGCGTTGGCATCGGAGATGTCCGACCATCCCAATATGACCCCCAATGCGCCAGCTTTCTGAAACTCGGTCAGTTGGTTCACCGAAGATCGTGCGGGGCGAACTGACGAAGGAAACTTCAGGTCGGCCGGATAGACTCCCCACACTTTGTACCACTCGCTATAAGGGCGCTCGGACGTTGGACAGTCGATGACGGCGATATTTCCTTTGAGTTTGTCGGAAAGGTCGAACTTGGGAGCAGTACCGGCATAGATAAGTTCGCCGGTAACACCCGACGCCGGAGTCTGTCCAGAATATGGAAAATACGAGGTCACGGGAGCGGCGAACAATGAGCCAGTTTGCGGAGTCACCAGGATTCCCCAGCGGCGTGCTTCCCATCGGGGGAACGAGAAATGGTCGCGGCTCACATCCAGACCGGCGGCGCCGAGACTCTTCGCCAGGAACTCGATGAATGTTCGGTGCGCTCGGCTGCCGGTGTATTTGGGGCCCAGCTTGGCCATCCACACTTGCCAATCCCAGACCTCTTTTTGAGATGGGAGCAAGCTGGATTGATAGCCTTCTATTGCGGCTTTGGCTGGAACTGAAAGAATAGCCTGCGCAGCGGAGGCGAGCGCGGGAATGGTCGACGCGGCCTCAATAAACTTTCGACGAGTGGACGACATGTTTCCTCCCTAGGTCAACTGTTTCTCCTCCAGGACTGTGCTGGTATGTTCGCCCAGTGTGGGTGGTGGCCGGTATACCGTGGTCCGATCTACGAAACGCATCGGGCTTCCGATCAACTTTATCGTTCCGAGCTTCGGATGATCCACCGTGACCACAGTATCTCGCGCAATCACATGCGGATGTTGGAGTATCTCGGCGACGGAAAGAAGGGGTCCGCTTGGAATGCGATGCTCTTCCAGAATCGTCTGCCACTCGGCGGATGAGCGCTTGCACAAGACTCCTTCAAGTTCAGCGAGCAGGCTGGCGCGATGTTCGATGCGGCTTTGATTGGTGGCGTAGCGAGGATCCTCCGCCCATTCGGGCTTGTTCAAGGCTTTGCAAAAACGCTGCCAGATCCGGTCATTGGGGACTGCGACCGCGATCCAGGCATCCTGGCAGCGGAGCACTTGGTAAGGAACGATGCTGGGATGACCGCTGTATAGAGCCTCAGGATTTTTTCCGGTAAGCAGGCAGGAGGCCGTGAGGTACGACATCGCTGAGAGCAGCGAATCGAGCAAGGCAACTTCAACGTGAGTTCCCTGCCCCGTCTTGTTCCTTTCAAACAATGCCGCCAGGATGCCCTGGCTCGCAAACTGACCAGCCAAAATATCGGCTACCGGAAAGCAGCATCGCACCGGATCCTCTCCGGGGCGGGAGCCGGCCAGCATCATCCCGCTCATGGCCTGCATGATGAGATCGTATCCAGGGCGTTCACTGTAGGCTCCGGTGAGTCCGAAGCCGGAGATCGATGTGTAAACCAAACCGGCGTTATCCGCTCGCAGGGTTTCGTAATCGACGCCCAGGCGCTCGACGACTCCGGGGCGGAAGTTCTGCACCAATACATCGGCTTGCCGCGCCAGCTTGTGGAGCGCGGAGAGATCGCCGGCTTGTTTCAGATCAAGAGCAATACTCTCTTTGTTTCGATTGAGCGCGAGAAAATAGGCGCTTTCACCGCCTTCGGAAGCTTGCCCCCAGTGGCGAGTTTCATCACCGCCGTCCGGCTCTTCGATCTTGATAACTCGCGCGCCGAGATCGCCCAGCAGCATGGTGCAGAAGGGTCCGGCCACGGCTCGCGTCAAATCGAGGACCAGAAGGCCGTCAAGGGGGCCACGCTTAGTGGTGGAGCGTTTCACTCTCGCAATTGTATGCTTTCGCAGCGTGTCCCGTAATTGGACCCATCGCGTATAAACTGGGTTTGTGAATCCCTCAAAACTGATTTACATCTCCATACTGCTGGCTATTCCCGCGTTGCCCCAACCTTCCTGGGAGCCAAGGGCATCGGCCGATATTGCGGAAGCGCTCAAGAAGACGGGCGCGCCCAGCGTTTCGGTGGTGATCATTCAGGATGGCCACGTTGCGTTCTCAAAAGCATTCGGCAAAGCGGACCTGGCGAGTAACCGCGCCGCGGAACCGAGCACGCGCTACGCGGTCGGATCCATCAGCAAACAGTTCACGGTCGCAGCTATCCTGCTGCTCCAGGAAGAGGGCCGGCTCTCACTGGACGACAAAGTGGGGAAGTTTTTTCCCGCTCTGACGCAGGCCAATCAAGTCACCATTCGTCAGTTGCTTTCGCATACCGCGGGGTATGAGGATTTCGCGCCCCAGGATTATCTCATCCCCGAATGGACACATCCTACGACGTCGGCTGCGATTCTGGAAAAATGGGCCAAGAAGCCGCTCAACTTCGATCCTGGCACGCGCTGGCAGTACAGCAATACCGGATATGTGCTGGCCGGCTCGATCGTTGAAAAAGCATCCGGCAAGCCATTGGTCGCGTTTCTGCGCGAAAAGATACTAGATCCTCTGGGCATGGCTTCCGCGGGTGATTGCAACGATCGCAGCGCAGCCGATGCCACCGCCTACACCCGATTCGCGCTAGGTCCGCCGCGTCCCGTCGGCCGCGAAGCCAAAGGCTGGTATGACGGGGCGGGCGAGCTATGTATGGCCGCGCCCGATCTCGCTAAATGGGACCTGGCGTTTCTCCAACACAAGATTCTGTCGCCGTCCTCTTATCAGGAATTCACGCGAGAAGTGCCTCTCCAGAATGGCGACGCGACTCACTATGCTCTGGGTTTGAGCGTTCGCGATTTTCGCGGCATCCCGATGCTCTCACACGGGGGCGAAGTTTCAGGCTTTCTCGCACTTGATGAAATGTTCCCGACGCGCAATGGCGCTGTCATCATTTTGTCGAATGAAGACGGCATCAGTTTTATCGAACCGCTAGGGGATCAGCTGGCGCAGCTCGTGTTTCTTGCCAGCCAGCCTCCGGAGTCGGCGGCGGATACGGCGCGCGTCCATGCGGTTCTGGAGGGGTTGCGGCGTGGAAAAATCGAGGCAGATCAGTTTACCGAAAATGCGCGCGGCTATTTCACGGCGGAAGCTCTGCAGGATATCCGGACTTCGCTCGCCAGCCTGGGTCCGCTAAAAACAGTGACCAGGTCGAATGAAGCTCTGAGGGGCGGCATGACCTATCGCGGATATCGGGCAGAGTTCACCAAGAAGATGGTGAGATTGAGCGTGTATATCACGCCCGACGGAAAGTTCGAGCAGTTCATGGTTCTGGAATCTTTGTAGCTTCCCGTGATTGTTACAGGACTGTAACCCGCTCGTAGTAAACTCTGAAGTTATGGAAAAGATCGAGATTGCGCGCAGTGCGGGAACTGGAAGCGAGGCTACAATTCTTCGTATTCAAGGCCCGCTGACACTGCAGACGCTGTTCGATTTCCAAAGTGCGATTCGTCAGACAGACCTAGGAGACACTATTATTGATCTCGGGGGCGTGCCCTACATTGACTCGGCCGGCCTGGGTGTGATCTTGAGCCATTGGGCGCACACGCAGAGAACCGGAGCCAAATTCGCTGTCGTGGGCATCTGCGAACGCGTCCAAGTGTTGTTCAATCTGACGAAAGTCAGTACGGTGCTGCCTTGCTTCGCTACTGCCGAGGAGGCCGAGCGGAATTTCTCAGCTGGCTCAGGCGCTGCCTCGGCTAAATCGGTATAAAGCCGTTTCGATTAGCGCACCTTTGAAGCGCCCGCGGCCCAGGCCATAAGTCGAGGCGGCGGTTTGACAAGGCCTGCCGCTTAGTCCGACACTCAAGTAAAGGTACAGCCCAAGGAGCGATCCATGATTCGATCCAAATTCCATGTCGCCGTTGTCGCGTTACTCGCTGTTTCAGGCGCTGCCATGGCCGGCGAGCCCGCGAAAACCGGCGATCCGGCTGCTAAACCCGTCACATTTACGAAGGATATCGCCCCTATCTTTCAAGAGAAGTGCGAGGCGTGCCACCGTAAGGACTCCATGGCGCCTATGTCGTTGGTGACTTATGAGGAAACGCGGCCATGGGCGCGATCCATCAAAGAGCGCGTGGTCACGCATCAGATGCCGCCTTGGCATCTCGACAAGACGGTGGGCATTCAGCAGTTTCAAAACGATCGATCGTTGAGCGATGAGCAGGTCGCGATGATAGCGCGCTGGGTGGATGCGGGCGCGCCCATGGGCAATCCCAAGGACATGCCGCCACCCAAGCAGTTCCCTAATGAAGACGAGTGGCAGTTGGCCAGGCAGTATGGGCAACCGGATCTGGTAATCAAGTCGGAACCTTACACCATGCCCGCAGTGAATCAGGACCAATGGTGGCGCCCGATGACCGACATTCCAATCACTGAGGAGCGCTGGGTGCGAGCGGTGGAAATGCGCCCCGCAACCAAGGGAGGCCGCAGGATCACTCATCACGCGATCGCATACCTGATACAGACTGAACCGAAGACTCAGAGCGCAGTGTCTGACGATCCCCTAACCGCATTGGCCGGTGGCGGAATCCTGATGGAGTGGGCGGTCGGAAAGCAATACGATATCTACCGGCCTGACACCGGCAAATTGCTATTGCCTGGTGCCAAGGTGTGGTGGGACATCCATCTTCATGCGGTTGGAGACGAGATTCGCGACCACGTCGAACTGGCTGTTTATCTTTATCCGAAGGGCGAAAAACCGAAGTATAGGACCTATTTGACGATGTTCAATGCAGCATCGTCGAACGCCGGGAGCCCGCTGGATATACCGCCCAATACCGTGGCCGAGACGCAAGGCTACCATGTACTGAAGCAAGCCGCGCGGCTCGAGAATTTCCAGCCGCATATGCATCTGCGAGGCAAGGCAATGCTGCTCGAAGCGGTCCTGCCGGATGGCACCGTTCAGACCCTGAGCTACTGCAACAATTTCAACTTCAACTGGATGAACAACTACATCTACGCGGAAGAAGCAGCGCCGGTTCTGCCCAAAGGAACCATCATCCACGTGAGCGCGTGGCATGACAACACCACCGCCAAAGCCTCTAATCCCGATCCCAACCAATGGGTCGGATGGGGCGACCGTACGGTGGACGAAATGGCGCACGCCTGGGTGAATGTCACCTACATCAGCGATGAGGACTATAACGCGTGGCTGACCAAGCATCCGCGAAAGCCGCGTTCGTTATTTAGCCTCAACAATTAATTCGAATGCAAGTGCACGGGTGGATGCCTCGAGGTCTGATTGGCACGATTCTGTTCGCGGGCACGGCGCTCGCGCAGGGGACGCCACAAGTATCGATGGAGCCTCCGCACACTGCCGGGCAAGCCATCACGGCGGCATTTGAAGGCTGGTATCCCGACCCGAACGGCGCGGGCAATGTAATTCTGATTGGCTACTACAATCGGAATCAAAAAGAAGCCCTGGATATTCCGATTGGGCCCAACAACCGGGTTGAGCCAGGCGGTCCGGATCGAGGCCAGCCAACCCACTTCGTGCCTGGCCGGCAGTGGGGCGTGTTCAGCATTACCGTGCCTAAGGATTTCGGCGCGGATAACAAACTCACCTGGACCATCGTCTCCAATGGTAAGACAACGGCAGTGCCGTTTAGCCTCAATCCGTTGTGGGTCATCTCACCGTTCATTGATGCGACCAAGAACACACCACCGTTCATAGGCTTCGCGGAAAACGGTCCATTTTTGCACGGGCCTCCCCGCGGTATTAGCAACACGCTGACGACGTCGCTACCAGATCCACTCCCGCTGGCGGTGTGGGTTGCCGATGACGCCAACGTGCCGCCGATGCTGCAGGCCTTCGCTAAAAGTATTCCGGCGGTAATGGTGACGTGGAACAAATTCCGCGGACCCGGCGAAGTGAAGTTCGCGAGTGAGAAGCCGAAGGCGGAGAAGCTGGAATTCAAAGCGCCGCCGAATACCACTTACACCGGCAAAGCGGCTACGACCGCGACTTTCAGCGAGCCTGGAGATTACGTGCTGGAGGTAACGGCCAACGATCTATCCGGACCCGGTGGCGGCGGGTTCCAATGTTGCTGGTCGAGCGCTCAGGTGAAGGTTACGGTGAAACCCGCGGCGACGGCTGAGCGCTGATTCGCGGCAAATAGGCACTATCTGCGTCCACCGAGGCCGTGCCAACACCAGTGAATGAACACCAGTGAGTGAGCGAGACGCCAGTCTGGTCAGGGGCATCGGCCTGCTCGAAGCCACCGCGGCGAACATGCTGAACACGATCGGCGTGGGGCCTTTCCTTACCATCCCACTTGCTATCGCAGCCATGGGCGGCCCTCAGGCAATGCTAGGTTGGATCGCCGGGGCAGTCATAGCAGTTTGCGACGGGCTGGTCTGGGCTGAGCTTGGCGCCGCGATGCCAGGGGCGGGCGGACCGTACCTTTACTTAGAGCAAGCTTTCGGGCCCAAGAGCCTCGGGCGTCTCATGAGCTTCTTATTTTTGTGGTCGACTGTGTTCGTCGCACCGCTGTCCACGGCGTCAGGCGCGGTCGGATTCGCGCAGTACACGAAATTTCTAGTTCCCTCGCTGGGGCCCGGGCAAATGAAAGCGCTCGCTGCTGGAAGCTGCTTGCTAATGATGCTCTTGCTCTATCGCGATATTCGCTCGATTGGCCGGCTTTCCGTTGCCATGTGGACGGTGGTGATGGGCACAGCGGCCTGGATTCTTTTCGGCGGCTTCACCAATTTTCAGGCCAGCCGCATCGTTGATTTTCCGCCTGGCGCGTTTCACCTATCAACCAAGTTTTTCGCGGGATTCGGAGGCGCGATGCTGATCGCAATGTACGACTACGGCGGCTACTACAACGTTTGTCTGTTCGGGGGCGAAGTCAAGAATCCAGGGAGGACTATTCCTCGGTCGATTTTAATTTCCATCGGTGTCGTCGCGGTGTTGTATCTCTCGATGAACATTTCCATCATTAGTGTGATTCCTTGGCGCGATGCCATGAAATCCACGGCCATCGTGTCGGATTTTATGAATCGGCTCTATGGCCGGGGCGCCGCTAATTTAGTAACCGTGCTGATTCTGTGGACGGCCATGGCCTCCGTCTTCGCGATTCTACTGGGCTTCTCCCGGGTCCCCTACGCAGCCGCGGCCGAAGGAAGATTTTTCGGGGTCTTCGCTCGGCTGCATCCCAAAGGCAGATTCCCATCGTTCTCGCTGGTGAGCCTCGGAGTTGCTTCGGCCGCCGCCTGTGTCCTTAGCCTGGAAGAATTGATCAAGGCGCTGACGGTCATCCAGATCTTGATACAGTCCATGGCGCAGTGTGTCGCCGTGGTCCTGATCCGAAGATATCGCGCCGATATCACTCGTCCGTTTTCAATGTGGCTCTATCCCATCCCGGCCGTCGTGGCGCTGGCAGGCTGGCTGTTTATTCTCATCGCGAGTGGTGTAGTGTATGTCGTGGCCGGACTGCTGCTGACGGCCGTCGGGATCATTGCTTATCTTTGGAGAGCGCGCCGCCGGGCTGAGTGGCCGTTTGTCGCGGGATGAACCGCCGTTGGGAGGTCGCTCTCTTCGGGGACAGCTTTGTCGACCACGTACTCAGCGGTTTCCCTCGTTGGCCCCAGCCAGGCGAGGAGGCCTTTGCTCAGAACTATCTTCGCGAGGCCGGAGGCGGCGCCGTAAACACGGCTTGCGGGCTGGCGCGCCTGGGACGCAAACCGGCTCTATTTTCCATCGCCGGTCCTGACGAGGGGGACTGGCTGATTCATCGGATTCAGGATTTCGGAGTGGAAACGTCCCAGATGCTGCGCGGCGATCTTCCCACTGGATTCACAGTCTCCGTTTCCGCGCCCCAAGAACGCGCCTTCTTTACCTATCGCGGAGTGAACGCGGCGTTGGACAAGCTTTTGACCGATCCCTCAGTTCCGGCGCGGCTGGCACAATCGCAGCACGTGCATTTCGCCTTCGCGCCCGAGCGTGAGCCAGCCATCGCCGTGTTCGACCAGTTGCGCAGCGCGGATTGCATAGTCAGCCTGGACACCGGTTGGCACGAGGACTGGCTACATGATCCATTAAATCTGGAGGTAGTCCGGCGAAGCAGCGTATTCTTTCCGAACGAGCGGGAAGCGCAAGCTATGACGGGTTCAAAAGATCCCGCGCAGATGCTCGACTTCTTTGCACAGCACGGCGCGGGTTGTGTCGTGATTAAACTGGGAAAGATGGGCGCGGTAATGGTTCAAGCAGGCGTCAAGTACGAATGCTCCGGCTTTGAAGTCGAGGCGCTGGACACGACCGGCGCGGGAGACGCGTTCAATAGCGGCTTCATCCATGCCCTGTTGGATCACGAGCCACCACAGCGATGCCTGGAGGTCGCATGCCTCTGTGGCGCTCTGTCTACTCGTGCACCCGGAGCGCTTCAGGCGTTGCCCACCCGCGAAGAGTTGGAGGCGCGGGCGCGTTCATGGGCAAAGTAGCGCTCATCGGCGGAGGGGGTGTCCGCTCGCCGCTGCTGATGTACGGCTTGAATGAAGCGCGCAAATCCATCGGCATCGACGAACTGGTGATTTATGACACCGATCTGAGCCGCGCGGTGATGATGGCCAAGCTCGGCGAAATCGTTGTCGCGCGCGCTGGTGGCGGCCTGCGCATCGGCATCGGGCGGGATCTCGCCAGCGCAGTGGACGGCGCTTCGTTCGTGTTGAACAGCATCCGAGTGGGCGGTATCGTAGCGCGCGCTCGTGACGAGCGGATCGCGCTTGAATGCGGCTTTCCCGGCCAGGAAACGACCGGCCCAGGCGGCTTGGCGATGGCGCTGCGGACGATTCCGGTTATTTTGGAGCAGGTCAGAATTGTGGAGCGGCACAGTCGGCAAGCATGGTTCATAAACTTTACGAACCCAGCCGGGCTCATCACCCAAGCTCTCACCGGCGAAACGAGTGTCCGGGTGGTTGGGATCTGTGACACACCAGTGGAGTTGTTTCACCGTATCGCACTGGCGCTGGAAGCCCCCATCGCCAACGTCGAATGTGATTACTTCGGTCTAAACCACCTGGGCTGGGTCCAGCGCGTGCGTTTGCGCGGCGACGATGTGACCGCCCGAATTCTCGCGAGCGATGCGACTCTCGGGAGTCTTTACTCAACCAATCTCTTCGATCCTTCGCTGATTCGTAATCTCGGGCTGATCCCCACCGAGTATCTTTTCTTCTACTACGGGCGGAGCCGGGCGCTCGCAAACCAGCGGACCGCGCGGGCTACTCGCGGCGAAGAGATCGCTCGTATGAACGAATCGCTCTTCTCCGAGTTATCGGCCGACCTTCAGTCGCAAAAACCCACCCAAGCACTCCAGACCTACGAGAACTACCTGAAGAAGCGCTCCGGTTCCTACTTGAAACTCGAGGCCAACGCCGGTTCCGCGTTCGCCGCGGTTGAGGACCCTCGGGAGAATCCGTTCGCTAGCGCGACTGGCTATCATCGGATCGCTCTGGAGGTGATGGAGGCACTGAGCAGTGCCACGCCTCGGCGAATTATTGTGAATGTTCGAAATCAGGGGGCAATTGAAGATCTCGCTGCCGATGATGTGGTCGAAGTGCCGTGTCTCGCCAGCCGCGCAGGGATCGCCCCGCAACGAGCGGGCACGCTTCCGGATGCGGTCAAGGGCCTAGTGTTGGCCGTAAAAGCATATGAGCGGACCGCTATCCAGGCAGCGGTCGAAGGTTCGTCGGAACGAGCCCAGATGGCCCTGTTGCAATATCCGCCCGTGGGCGAATGGGAGCCGGCGGGGAAAGTCCTTCAAAAGCTGATTGAAAGCGATCCCGAACACTTGGGATATTTGAGAAAGCCGATCGCGGTGAGCTGAGATAATATCCTCTAAAGCAATGTCTACAGAGCCTTCCAGAGAAGATCGGCGTCTGGTCCGGCTTACGAAGATCTGTCTCGCGCTTCCAGAAGCCGCGAGCGATTACAACGGGCAACACGCAGGCTTCCAGGTCCGCAAAAGGACTTTCGCGTACTTCCTCAATGACCATCATGGCGACGGCATCGTGGCGGTCACTTGCAAGGTTCTGCCGGGGGACCACAAGGTGCTGGCCGCCGCGAGTCCGGAGAAATTTTACATCCCGGCCTATATCGGATCGAGGGGTTGGGTGGCGCTGCGATTAGACCGGGGGGACATCGACTGGAAAGAAGTCAGCGAACTGGTGATCGGCAGTTATCGGATGGTGGCTCCAAAAAGGCTGGCCGCAAGGGTCGTACGTCAATGAAAAAGGATCCCAAACGCGCCTTGATCCGAGCTGCCAGGAAGGCGCTTCGCGACCTAGCGGATACTGAGAAAGCGCCGATCATGCAGGCCTACATGAAGTCGGCGATGCCGTATCTGGGGATTCAAGCGACACCTCTGAGGAAAGCCGCCAAGGCGGTTTTCTCGGCGCACAAGCTCGAATCGTGCTCCGAATGGCACGATACGGTGCTCGAGTTGTGGCGCGGGGCGCGCTACCGCGAAGAGCGCTATCTGGCGATCGAGCTGGCGGGTTATTCGGCCTATCGCAAGTTTAGGACGTTGGATGCATTGCCGATGTACGAAGAGATGATCACCAGCGGCGCATGGTGGGACTACGTCGATTCGATCGCCGGCCACCGAATCGGCGAGCTGCTGAGGCTGCATCCCGCGAGAATGGGCCGGGTATTGCGCGCCTGGGCGAAATCGGACGACATGTGGAAGCGGCGGAGCGCGATCCTGGCGCAGCTCGGCTTCAAGGGCGAGACCGATCTTGATCTGTTGTACGATTGCATCCGGCCGTCGATCCACGAGAAAGAGTTCTTCCTGCGGAAAGCCATCGGCTGGGCCTTGCGGCAGTTCGCCAAGACGGATGCGAAGGAAGTGAGCCGCTATGTGGCCGAGCACGAAGGGCGGCTTAGTCCCCTGAGTAAGCGGGAAGCGCTGAAGAATCTGGTTTAGATATGGCTTTCCGGACCACATCAATAACCGACTGGTTACTGGAAACGACCGGTATCCCAAGCTTTTTGTGCAGCGGCTCGATCGCCTCGATGGCGCGCCAGTTGGTGCATGACAGGAAAATGCAATCCGGCGCGTTGCCTTCGATTTGAGATTCTACAAAGTCGACGATCTCGGCAGGCGTTACGCGGCCGATTTCGATGTTGGCTTGGATCCCCATCCCGGCGGCTTTGAGCGGCGGGAATCCGGCTTCGGTAAGCGACGATGCGACGCCATTGGTCAAGTCTGGTATGTAGGGCGTGAACACGGCCAGCTTCCGTGGTCCGATGACGCGCAGCTGCGACAGCACGGCTTGAAGCACGGTGATGACCCGCGTCTCCGTTATTTTTTCTATCGTCTCTCCGATCGCTCTATCATGGGCCAATGTTCCGAGGGCGCCGGCCGAGGTACAGCCGAAGACGACAACATCCGGCGCAGTGGTGCGGATGAGCTCGGCCGCCTTGGGCAGATCGTCTTCGAGCATCCGGGTTTCCGCGTCGCGAGTCACGCTCTCCAGAAAGATTCGCGTCGTGCTTACCAAGGCCGCCTGCCCAAGATGCCGATGAAAATCCGGCTCCATCACCGTGTTGGACGATGGAACGATAAGACCGATGCGCAAGGGTTTCGTCATTTGGCGGGAATTCTCCAAAGATAAATGTTGCTGCTGGCGTCGACCAGCTCATGCTTGTCAGGTTTCCAATCGCCCATATGAAAATCGTGCGAGACGATGCGCGTGCCTGGCTTGAGGTCCTTGAGCAGCTTGGGCCGTAAGCGGAGATTGACGTCAGGCAGCAGATAGAGCGCGACGACAGTGGCATTGTGAATGTCGCTTGCGAAAAGATCGTTCACGTCGAACTTCACCAGCGTTTCGACGCCGGCCTTTCGCGCATTCTCGCGGGCTTCCTGAATGCGCTCGGGATCGATATCGATTCCCACTCCGTGCGCGCCGTAGTCCTTAGCGGCAGCAATTACGATGCGGCCGTCCCCACAGCCGAGATCATACACAACGTCGCTAGCCTTGACGCCCGCGAGCTTGAGCATGGCGTTCACGACTTTGTCCGGAGTGCGAACGAAAGGCGGATTGATCTGGATCTGCTCAGGAGCCTGGGCCCACGCCGCAGCGGTGAGTAGAACGGCCCAGTAGAATGATTTCATCTAATACGCTTTCGCGATCACGGAGCGGCGATCGACCAGTTCGCCCGTGACGATGCACTTGCCCGGGCCATCGTATTCATCGACCATGGGAATGCAGCGCACCGTGGCCTTGAACTCTTTAAGACGCGCGTCGCAAGCCGGATCGTCCTTCAGATGCGCCATGACGAATTTGCCGCCACCCTTTTCGGCGGTCACATCCTTGAGAATCGATTCTACTTCGTCCAGCGAATTTGCGAGTACAGTGTTGGATTTGAGGCGCTCTTTGGCGGCGCGATAGAGATCGGTTTGCATTTGAGAGAGTACTGCCGGTAATCGCGCGCCCAGGTCGGCTTGCGGCAAAGGTTCCTTGGCTCCGGTGTCGCGGCGTTTCAGGACGATACTGTTGGCGGCCAGATCGCGCGGCCCAAGTTCAAGAACTACGGGCACACCGCGGCGCTCCCAGTGAAAGAACTTGGCGCCGGGGCTCTGCCCTTCTCGATCGTCGATCTTGGCGCCGACGTCTCTGGCGATCCTGTTGGCGGCTTCCAGTACGCGGCCTTTCTCTTCGTCCTTGCGATAAATCGGAACCAACACTGACGGCACAGGAGCGAGCTTGGGCGGAAGCACCAGTCCTTTGTCGTCAGAGTGGCTCATAATCAGCCCGCCGATCAAGCGCGTGCTGACGCCCCAACTGGTTTGCCAGACGTAATCAAGTTGCCCTTCTTTGCTTTGAAAGCGAACGTCGAAGGCCTTGCCAAAATTCTGGCCGAGGTCGTGGCTGGTTCCGGCTTGCAGCGCCAGCCCGTTCTGCATCATCGCTTCGATGGCGTAGCTACGCAGCGCTCCCGCAAATTTCTCGGACAAGGTCTTCATGCCTTTGATCACGGGCATGGCCATGATGTTTTCGGCGACGTCGGCATAGACATCGAGAATCTTCAGAACCTCCGCCAGTGATTCTTCGTGCGTGGCGTGGGCCGTGTGGCCTTCCTGCCAAAGAAACTCGGTGGTACGAAGGAACATGCGCGTCCGCAGCTCCCAGCGGATGATATTGCACCACTGGTTGACCAGCACCGGAAGGTCGCGGTAGCTCTGAATCCACTTGGCGAAAAAATGCCCAATGATGGTCTCGGACGTCGGGCGAATGACATACGGCTCTTCGAGCGTTTTGCCGCCGGCGATGGTGACCACGGCGAGCTCGGGCGAAAAACCTTCCACGTGTTCGGCCTCCTTCTGCAGGAAGCTCTGCGGGATGAGAAGCGGGAAGTAGACGTTTTGATGGCCCGTGGCTTTAAAGCGCTGATCGAATTCGCGCTGGATGCCTTCCCAGACCGCATAGCCATTGGCTTTGATCACCATGCAGCCTTTCACGATTTCGGCGGGTTCGGCCATGTCGCCTTGGATGACCACGTCTTGATACCAGGCGGCGAAGTCCTGGGCGCGGGGGGTGATGGGGGATTCGGCCATAGTTTGGTCTAAGGCTTTAGGTTACGACAGAACCCACATCGGTTACGAGAGAACCTGCTAGCCTCAGTGGGACGGTGAAACTAAGGACCTGTGCGATAGTATCGGCTGCTGCCTGGCTGCTACTCAGTGCGGTCGCATGCAAAAGCGGGCGCTCCAGCAGCATCCGCAGCGCCAGGTGCTGCTCGGCCTTCCAGCATACAGACCATTTACCGGATCAGCCGGACCCAGACGTAATTCGGCTGGCCGTCGGAGGCGACTCCCGTGACGACCGATCGCACGTTGTTCCGTGGGCCTTTCAGGAAGCCGGCAAGCGCGGAGCGATGGCGTTCGTGTTCCTCGGCGACATGGAGATCACCAGCTTTGCGGATCGGTTTTTTATGCCGCAACTCCGGGATCTGGCGGGGATTCCGTTCTACCCGGTAATTGGAAACCATGAAGTGGAGCTTTTCGGAGCGGTGCGGCTAACTAGCGGGCGGCACGCGATCGAAAAATTCAAGGAGGATTTCCTGCGTAATCCTGTTGTCCGGCTGGCGCCGCTCCCGCAAGTAGTCTACAGCGCGGAGATCGGGAAAGTGGTTCACTTCATCGCGTTGGATAACGTCAGCCAGAGGGGCGAGGGTTTCGGCGACCCGCAGCTTTCCTGGCTGGCCGGAGACCTGCAGGCTGCGAGTGCGGCCAAGAGCATAATCCTGGTCGGGATGCATAAGCCGCTCGCAAAGAATCCAATCACGACCCACGCGATGGATGAGGACGGGCCGAGTGCCATCCGGGATTCGGACGCCGCCCTCGCATTGTTCAAGCAGTACGGTGTTGCGATGCTGTTCGTGAGTCACAGCCATATGTACGCCGCCTACAATCAGGACGGAGTCGAGACACGCTTGACCGGCGGCATGGGAGCGCCGCTGGTCAAAGGCCTGGCCGAGGCCGATGGCGGGTTTCACCATTTCCTGCTGCTTGACATCTCGCCCGCCAGCGGCAAAGCCCAGCTCCGGGTGGAGGTGGTCCGATTCCACGGCGTTCCGACGCGGGACCAACAAGACGAATCGGTGGAAGTTGAGAACTGACCGGGAATCGGTCCCCAATTTATCTGGCGAAATCCAGATAGCCGCGCCGCGGGTCGGTGCTCATCAGTTTCACCTGAAGCTGATCTCCCACATCGACGCCCTGCTGGCCGCGTACGAGAAGCCCTTCGGCGGGCGGGCCTGAGATGCGGACGAAAGTTCCTTTGGGCGTAACGCCGGTCACCACGGCGGAGAAGGTCTCGCCGATTCGACTCCGGAGCGCCACAGCCGCAATGCGCTTACTCATGGCGCGCTCCACTTTGCGCGCGGCATCTTCCTTGAGGGTGCAATTCCGCGCAATGGAATCCAGCTGCTGGTCCGAGTACGGCACCGGCTGCTTGGCGAGGACGGATTTGATCAACCGCTGGGTCACCGTATCGGCGAAGCGGCGGTTCGGCGCGGTGGAGTGAGTGTAGTCAGGCGCGGCCAATGCGAAGTGCCCCTGATCCTTATCACCTAGGCGCGAGAGCACATACTGGCCCGGCCCCATCAGCTTTATCACTGCCAGAGAGACGTCGGCATAGTGCACCGCGTCGACCGTCTTTCTTTTCTGAAGAAACCGATTGAGTGCGCCCGAATCGGGATCGGGCGGCAGTTTATCGCCGTAGCGCGCGGCGAGATCGACGATCCGTTGCCAGCGCTCGGGCGTTTTCACTACACGCCGGATGGACGAGACACCGGCCTGCATGAGAGTGCGCTCCATCACACCATTCGCCGCGACCATAAAATTCTCGATTAGCGCAGTGGCGCGATTTTTCTTGCGGGTATTAATACCCTGGACTTGGCCGTCGGAAATAATGGCCTCGGCCTCTACGCGGTCGATGTCCAAGGCGCCTTCGCGCTGGCGCTCTTGGAACATGAGTTGCGCCGCTTCATCCTGCAATTTGAGTTGAGTGGCCAGATCCGCGGAGGCGGCCACTTTTGGAGGCGCCGCCGAACTTCCTTCCAGCCAGGCTCCGACGCCGTTGTAAGCGAGTTGCGCCTGATTGCGCACCAGCGCCCGGTAAATGCTGCCGGAGCTGATCGCGCCGCCGGGTGCTACGACCATTTCGATAACTACGGCAAAGCGATCGACGTCCTGGTTCAGCGAAGTCAGATCTGTCGATAGCTGCTCCGGAAGCATGGGAAAGGTTCGAATACCGGTATAGACACTGGTGGTTTGGGCGGCGGCGTGTTTGTCGATGGGCGACCCGATGGGCACGTCGGCATCGACGTCGGCGACCGCGACGAGAACGCGAATTCCAGCGCTTACTCGTTCGGCAACCTCGGCTTGATCCAGATCACGGGAGGTATCGTTATCGATGGAAGACCACAGCAGCGAGCGCAAGTCCCGCACATCGCCCTCGGGTTTGGGCGCCGCCGCGGTCTTTAGCGCGGCCAGTTGCTGGCTGACCGCCGGAGAGAAATCGGGATCGAAGCCCCGGTCTATCATCTCCTGATGGGCAGCCGCGGAAAGATCAAATCCGGTGTGAGCCATGAAAACGCAAGGCTACCACAGCGGCTGGCTTCGGCTTCTACTTGGCGAGCGGTCTAGCAGCTTGACAAGTCAGACGAATGTACCTACAGTAGTTGATGCCTGAGCATTTCTGCTCACTCTGCAGATCATCTGAACTAAGTCAGGTCATCTACTCCTTCCTCTTAGTCAAAAACCCAACCTTAAGGAGGTTGCCATGTTTGCTCGCAGCATCTCCATCCGCCTGAAACCCAATAGCGTTGCGGAGTTTACGCGATTGATCGAGAATGAATCCCTGCCCGTACTTCGAAAGCAGAAAGGCTTCCAGGACGAACTCACATTTGTTCTTCCAGGGGGAGCGGAAGCTCTTGGAATCAGCTTGTGGGATAACAAAGAGAACGCGGAGGCCTACGGCCGGGATTCTTATGCAGGAGTCCTCAAGACACTAGGGAAAGTAACTGAAGGCACTCCTCAGGTTCGCTCTTATGAGGTTTGCAATTCGACCTTCCATAATATTGCCGCCCAAGTTGCGGTCCATAGCTAAACAGCTTTTTCGGTGTTGGGGCGGACAAGTCCGCCCTGGTCCGGCTCACGGAGTGCGGCTAGCGTCGACCCCGGTGGCGAGTGGTGGAACAAGTGCAGGGATTAGATTATGCCAGACCGCGCCGCTCAGGGACGACGTTATCAAACTGTAATCGTCAACGCGCAATTGATGACGTTGGGATCGCGGGTGTTGGTTGTGCTTCCGGCGCCGGTCACAGTCCTGGCCGGGGCGCTGGGCTGCTGGCGTTTTGGCGCGGACCCCGGATGGACCAACCACTTCTTCATAGCCAGTGGGTTTCTATCGCACTGGCAAGCCTGGTTTGCGGTTGCTATCGGAGTGCAAGCGTCCTCCCGAGGGCTGAACCGCTGGATGGCGGTTCAATACCCCAGGCCGAAGAGGTTTCAGGCCGATATTTGACCATACGCGGTCACTTGACCGCATATCGTTACTCTAAGAACCGAAAAGCGGCACGCAACTCATGGTGAAACGATTCGGCTCAACATCGCGCGAAATTGGTGCAAGGCGTGCTGCGGAAGGTATTGAAAGAGGTGGAAAATGAAGCTGATTCTGGTTACTACGTTAGCTCTGGCGCCCTTAGCCGTCGCGCCGTTGGCAGCCAAAGATAACGATAACGGCAAGCGTCTCGACGAGGCAGCTGCCGTGTTTTCAGAAATTATGGACACTCCCGACAAAGGCATCCCGCAAGAGCTGCTCGAGAATGCCCACTGTATCGTGATTGTGCCGGGGCTCAAGACGGCGGCTTTCGTGTTTGGCGCCAAATACGGCAAGGGATATCTGTCCTGCAGAAACAAAGGCGGAGTTGGCTGGTCGGCGCCCGGCACGGTTCGGGTTGAAGGCGGCAGCGTAGGATTCCAGATCGGCGGATCGGAGACCGACGTGATCATGCTAGTGATGAATGACCGTGGTGAGGACAAACTTCTGGCCAGTAAATTCACATTGGGCGCCGAAGGCTCAGTAGCGGCAGGTCCCGTCGGACGCACTGCGACAGCCCAAACAGATGCCCAGATGCATGCAGAAATTCTTTCGTGGTCGCGGTCGCAGGGATTGTTCGCCGGCATCGCGCTGGAAGGCGCCACGCTGCGGCAGGACTTGGATGACAACCAGGCACTTTACGGCAAGAAACTCGAAAATCGCCGCATCGTCACCGGAGGCGTTCGCCCACCCCGGTCGGCCGAGAAGTTGATGGGGCTGCTCAACCGCTATTCGCGCCGCGAGCATAAAGAAGTGCCGACTGGCACGGAACAATAGGAAACCATGAATATTCGACCCTTATATGACCGCATCGTTGTAAAGCGGATTGAAGAACGGGAAACCACCAGCCATGGGATCATCATCCCCGACTCCGCCCAGGAGAAACCGCAAGAGGGCGAAGTGATCGCCGTCGGTCATGGCAAGCGGCTCGAGGACGGTAAACTAGCGGCTCTGGATGTCAAAGCCGGGGACCGCATCCTCTTTGGAAAGTACTCAGGTAGCGAGACCAAAGTGGCGGGCACTGAGTACATCATCATGCGCGAGGACGATGTTCTCGGTATTCTGGACTCCGTTGCCAAAGCAACCAAAAAAGCCTAATTCAGATTCGATTCACAAAGGAAACCATTGATGGCAAAACAAATTCTATATAGCGATCATTCCCGTCAGGCGATCCTGCGCGGCGTCAACCAGCTCGCCGACGCCGTGAAGGTGACTCTCGGCCCCCGCGGCCGCTGTGTCGTTCTCGAAAAGAAATACGGCGGACCGACCGTCACCAAAGACGGTGTGACGGTGGCGAAAGAGATCGAGTTAAAGGATCCGCTTGAAAACATGGGCGCACAGATGGTGCGCGAAGTGGCGTCCAAGACCTCGGACGTCGCCGGCGACGGCACCACCACAGCGACCATTTTGGCGCAGGCGATCTTCCGCGAAGGCGTCAAGGCGGTGACGGCGGGGGCCAACCCGATGGCCATTAAACGCGGCATCGATAAGGCCGTCGAAGCGGCCGTCCAGGAAGTCAAGAAGCTGTCTAAGCCCGTCTCTGGCGACATGATCGCGCAGGTCGGCAGCATTTCGGCGAACAGCGACTCCACCATCGGCAACATCATCGCCGAGGCCATGAAGAAGGTCGGCAAGGACGGAGTGATCACGGTCGAAGAATCGAAGACCATGACCACCGAGCTGGCCACCGTGGACGGTATGCAATTCGACCGCGGCTACCTCTCGCCCTACTTCGTAACCGATCCCGAGCGCATGGAGTGCGTGCTCGAAGAGCCGTACATCCTGATCCATGAGAAGAAGATCGGCAGCATGAAAGACATATTGCCGCTGCTCGAGCAAATCGCGCGCGCG
Source organism: Bryobacteraceae bacterium (assembly GCA_035569875.1). Lineage (GTDB taxonomy): Bacteria > Acidobacteriota > Terriglobia > Bryobacterales > Bryobacteraceae > Palsa-89. The sequence goes on along the minus strand of DATMMD010000123.1, from coordinate 13,268 downwards.
GGTAAGCCGTTGCTGTTGATCTCAGAAGATGTCGAGGGCGAGGCGCTGGCCACGCTGGTCGTCAACAAACTGCGCGGCACGCTGAATGTTTGTGCCGTAAAGGCGCCTGGCTTCGGCGACCGCCGTAAGGCCATGCTCGAAGACATCTCGATCCTGACCGGCGGCAAGGCCATCATGGAAGAGATCGGCATCAAGCTGGAAGGCGTCCAACTCGCGGATCTGGGCCGGGCGAAGCGCGTCACGGTGGACAAGGACAACACTACTCTCATCGACGGCGCTGGAACACAGAAGGATATCGAAGGCCGGATCAAGCAACTCCGGGCCCAGGTGGAAGAGACCACCTCCGACTACGATCGCGAGAAGCTGCAGGAGCGGCTGGCGAAACTAGCTGGCGGCGTGGCAATCATAAGAGTCGGCGCTGCGACCGAGACCGAGATGAAGGAGAAAAAGGCCCGTGTCGAGGATGCTCTGCATGCCACTAGCGCGGCTGTCGAGGAAGGCATCGTCCCGGGAGGAGGCGTAGCCCTTCTCAGAGCATCGATCGTACTTGAAAAGCTGACGCTCCCGGGCGACGAGCAATTCGGCGTCACTATCGTGCGCCGCGCTTGTGAGGAACCGGTCCGTCAGATCGTGGCGAACTGCGGAACCGAGGGCGCCGTGGTCACGGAAACAATCAAGAGCCACAAGGATCCTAACTTCGGCTTCAACGCCGCCACAGAAGAGTACGAAGATCTAGTAAAGGCCGGAGTAATCGATCCCACCAAGGTGACTCGCACTGCTCTGCAAAACGCGGCTTCGATCGCTTCCCTGATGCTTACCACCGAGGCCATGATCTGCTCGGCTGTGGAAGAGGACAATTAGGGTCGCCACCGCCGGCCCTGTAAGATACGCCCGCGGCCCTGTAAAATATAGGGATGGACAAGCGATTACAAAAACGCCACAAGCGGCAGGTAGCGCGCGCCAAAGAGCACATTAAGTTATCGGAACCCGATCTCAGAACACCGGAACAAATAACGGCGGCACGGGAGGCGGCCCGCTCCGCCTCCGGCCACCGCAATGATAGCGGCGCAAACTTCTCCGCCCCGACAGGCCGAAGAAACGCCGCTACTGTCACACACACCGCAGCCAAGACTGACGTTTAGGATGCTGGCATGCCGCGCAAGGCCAGGCTCCAATCATGCGTTTGGTAACTTGGACTGCTGCCGAGGCCGATATCTGAAGAAGGCTTCGTTCCTGGAAGCGATGGCGCCGGACATCGCCGTAATTCAAGAGTGCGCCAAGCCCACCTGCGTAACCGACCAGTGTTTGTGGTTTGGACTCAACCCGCGCCAGGGCATCGCCGTCTTCGCCAACGGCCCGTATCGACTCCGTGCTCTTCCCGGCTCTGGTGCAAACTCGAGCGAGGCGTGAGGCTGGCTAAGCTTCTCGGCACTAAGTATCGGCGATGGGTCAAGCGGAGAGCGCTGCACTCCACAGTTCCGACATGGTCGCTCTGCGTCCACCGAGCTTGCCGGTCTTGAACTGGCCCTTCTTGATCTTCTCCGCCAACTCGATTCCGCTAATGGTGACCGCCGCGTTTTCGAATCGTATGAACCCCAGCATCGGTCGAATTCGCTGTTTGACTCGCCGATGGTCCTGTTCAATGAGGTTGTTCAAGTGTTGGCTGGATCGAACTCTCACTCCTTGGGAAAGTTCGCCGTCCTTCATTTCCCGCGCCGCGCGATGCGATGCCGCATAGGCGTCCAGTGCGATTTATGTCGGTGTGCGCGTGTTCTTGATCGCACTGCGGAGAAAACTCTTTGCTGCGTTCACATCGCGATTTCGGCTCAGGAGGAAATCGACGGTCCGGCCGGCCTTGTCCACGGCCCGATATAGGTAGACCCAACGTCCGTCAACCTTTATATACGTCTCATCCATCCTCCAGGATCCGCGGACCGGCCGCGCGAATCGGCTCCAACGCTTCTCGAATTCCGGAAGGTAACGCTGGGCCCAACGCAGAATCGTTGTGTGCGTCAGCGTGATGCCTCGATCCGCCATCATGATCGCCAACTCCCTCAAACTCAATTTGAAAACTCGTGTACCAACTGACACAAAGGATGATGATCTGCCTGTCGAACGGTCATCCTTGAACAGTGCTTCGATCGGAACGAAACGGTTGCATTCTGTTATCATCCCCGATCGCGGCCTTCTTGCACCAGTACCACGCTCGGCACCATGGGTATTTAGCGCGTCGGCCCACCGCGCGCTGGCAAGGCTGCAAGAGGTGAGCCGGCGCGAGGCGAAATCGCCGCGGCGCTGAACCTGAGCGCTTAGACCGTGGATGCCCATCGCGGCAAAATCATGGAGAAGCTGAGTCTGCATTCCACGACCGAACTGGTGCGCTTTGCCGTGCGCCGCGGCCTGATCGATTAAATCCGATCAAACCACCGCCACCGCTTCCACCTCGATCAGCCACTCCGTACGAACCAGCCGCCGGACTATCACAAACGTGCTGGCCGGCGGATTCTGCTGGTTGAGATACCGGCTGCGGACTTCCAGGATTAGCGCGATTCCCGTGTCGTCCACGCTATCGGCGCAATAGGTATTGATCTTGATCACATCCTTGAAAGTCGCTCCTGCCGCAGCCAACGCGATCTTCAAGTTTTCAAAAACCTGCAGCGTTTGTGCGCGAAGATCGCCGATGCCTACCAGGTTCCCCGACGCATCCAGTGCGATTTGACCGGAAATATAGACAGTACGCCCTCCGCGAACTTCGCCGAGGTGTGAATACCCATACCGGGTCGGCTTCGAGAGCCCTTCGGGATTGAACAATCGAAAATTCGAATCTTGTGCCATAGTCAGCCTTCCTTCACCATTCTCCTTTTCCGCATTTCATCGAACGCAACCGCCAATATGATCACGCCGCCGATCACTACCGCCGCGATCGTTGTAAGCTCGTGGCCTCGTCCTCCGGTCGACTTGCCCGTCATCAGCCGCGATACCTCGATCATTCCGGAAAGGCCGGTAAGCATCCCCGCTACCGCATACACGACCGTCGTTTGGAATTTCACTGGAATGACAGCATAAAACGCCGCATCCGGTGTTGCTGCCGATTGAGAACGCATACCGCCCATGCCGCGAGTGCTCCAGCATTGTGTGCGTCACCACCGACCCTAGCAATAAAATGCAAAGGACGAACGGAACTCCTAGTCTTTTGTCCTAGATAATTCCTTGCAACGCCGAACTTTGTCCAGGATGAAGGGACCGGCACTTCGACTAGAGTCTGCGCTGGGCTCCACTTTCTTCTTCAGCGCTCCCCAGCGGACGTTGCGAACCCTTCCACCTGCCAGCCGTGAATGCCGCCCAGCATCTTCTTCACCTTGCGCCCGAGACGCGACAATCGGACCGCCGCGCGGTCGGCGCCGTTGCAATGCGACCCGCCGCAGTAGACCACAAATAGCGCGTCCTCCGGGAAATCCGAGAGGGTGCGCTCCACGATTCGGCGGTGCGGTAGATTGACGGCGCCTGGCACGTGCCCTTGCTGATAGGCCTCGGGGGAGCGGACGTCGAGCAGTACGAAATCCTGTAGGCCGGCGGCGAGAACGGCGTGGACATCCCAGCAGTCGGTCTCGAAGGCCAGCAGCTTCTCGAAGTGATCGAGCGCGGCGGCCGGATCGGCGGCCGCGATTCCAGTGACGGGAGAGGGAGTGAGTGTCGGCATAGCTGTTCTCAATTTGCGCCTTTCCAGCGAACGGGTCCAGAGGCAGAAACGCCAATATGCGCTAAAATCCTGCCAATGGCCCTCCGCGATTTCCGCCAGGTAGCTGCACTCGCCTACGACCGCATGGGCGCCTTCGAGCTCGGCATCGTCTCCGAGGTCTTTGGCCTCTCCCGCCCTGAGCTTGACGTGGACTGGTACCGCTTGTCGGTCTTCTCGCTCGACCGGCGTCCGCTGCGCGCCACCGGCGGCATCCGGGTCGAGGCGCAGCACGGTGTGGGCGTGCTGCGCACCGCCGGCACCATCGTGATTCCCGGCTGGCATGTGGAAGAGCCGGCGCCGGAGCGCCTGCTGCGGCTGCTGCGCGCGGCGCATGCCGCCGGCGCGCGCCTGGTCTCCATCTGTTCCGGCGTGTTTGTCCTGGCGGCAACGGGACTGCTCGACGGCAAACGCGCCACCACGCACTGGCGATACGCCGCGCGCCTGGCGAGCCGCTATCCAGGCATCAGCGTGGAGTCCGACCGGCTGTATATCGACGAGGGCAGCATTCTCACTTCCGCCGGCAGCGCCGCGGGAATCGACCTGTGCCTGCACATCGTCCGCCGTGACTATGGCGCCGGGATTGCCAACTCGGTGGCGCGCCGCCTGGTCATGCCGCCGCATCGGGACGGCGGCCAGGCGCAATTCGTGCCTGACCCCATCCGGCCCGACGCCTCCGCGGGACTCGCGCCCGTCCTTGTGTGGGCCCAGAACCACCTGGCACGTCCGCTCCGGGTCGAAGAGCTGGCGAAGAGGGCTGCGATGTCGCCGCGCACGTTCGCCCGCCAGTTCCTCCGGCAGAATGGAACCACGCCGCATCAATGGCTGATCCACCAGCGCCTGCTTGCCGCGCAGAGGATGCTCGAGAAGACCAGCGAGAGCGTCGATCGCATCGCCGAAGCGGTCGGGCTGCAGACGGCGGCCACGCTGCGCCTGCACTTCAGCCGCGTGCTCGGAACCAGTCCCACGGCCTATCGCAAGCGCTTCTCGATGCGGGAGGGGAACGCTCGCTAACGCGCCTGGCTTGATAGAGGCATCTATTGTGGTCAAAATACTAAACCTCGCCGCAGAGTAAGATAGACGGTCGGCATGAGGAACAAGAAGTGGGTGCAGCTGCTGGCGTACGTGAGGGGCTCGGTGAACCAGGAGCTTCTCCCGCAGAATGAATATCTGACGGCAGAGAACCGTATTGTGAGGGCGAAGCTGCCATCGAGATTGCGGTTGAGCGATCCCGAGCGCGCCACTCGCCGAGATCGGGAAACGCCTGGGACGAAAAGCACTCCGAGCGGTCGCCTGTGTCGCCAAACCGACACCATCTTGGCCTGGTATCGAAGGCTCGTCGCCAAGAAGTTCGATGGCTCCAAACATCGGCAGTATCCGGGCCGGCCTGCGGTTGCTCCGGAAGTAGAAGCCTGGTGGTGCGAATGGCGCGAGAGAACAACGGCTGGGCATATCACCGCATCGTCGGAGCTCTGACCAATGGTCACCGCTTGTCCGATCAGACGGTAGGAAACATTCTGCGCCGCCACGGCATTGCAGCTCCCAAGCGAAGCCAGACGACCTCGTGAAGGAATTTATCACTGCACATATGGATATCCTGGCCGGCGCTGACTTCTTCACCGTGGAAAGCTGAGCTGGCCGGGTTTGGTGACCTACTGTGTGTTGTTCTTCTTCATTTGGAAAGCCGCCGCGTCAATGTGGCGGGGATCGCCAGACATCCGGATCAAGAGTGGATTGAACAGATCGCCCGTCAGCGCGACCGAGGAGACCTGGGGATATCTGGATGGATGCCGTTATGTTCTGCATGATCGTGACACGAAGTTCTGCGCATCGTTTCGGTCTGTGCTGGCGGCAGGCGGTGTGAAGACCATGGCGCTTCCCGCCAGAAGTCCGAATCTGAGCGCCTTTGCGGAACGTTGGGTTCGGTCCGCCAAGGTAGAGTGTCTGTCGAAGTTGGAAGGCCCGCTCTCGCGGACCCTAGCCGAGTTCAGCGCGCATTATCACGCGAACGAAATCATCAGGGCAAAGGCAACAAGCTCCTTTTCCCGGATGCTGCCGATAAAACCGAACAGCGCGGCCACGCCGTTGCGTGTCGCCAGATTCGCAAGTGTGCCGGGATGGTGGGCGCGACAGGACTCGAACCTGTGACCTCCTGCGTGTGAAGCCCGCGACTTGCTTCTTTTGGTTCCATAGGATTCGTCCTGTTCTCTGGCTTTTCAACAATATGGGGAGTCTGCGCTTCGCTCAAAAGCAAGTCCCATCGTTCGAAAGGATCGCGTTTTGATACAGTTTTGATACGTTCAAAACAAGCGTGCTCGGTTCTTCCAGGATGCCCGTGGGCAGAAGCATGGATACAGGTAGCGCACGTGTGCGCGCCTCCGAGGCAGAGAAGTAAATACGCTTGCGGCGCTTCACTCCAGGAACGGGGGTTCCAGGAAGACTCTCGGCTGTTAACCGAAGGGTTGTAGGTTCGAGTCCTACCTGAGGAGCCAAACAAAATCCAGCCAAACGCCTAGACTCATTGAGCTTTAGCGATTCTCGGGTAGCAGCCGCGCCGCCCGCTGCGTTACTCCGTTTTACCCCTTTTTTCGCCTCTTTTTGCTGGAGAGTCCCTACAAAAGTCCCTACAGCTGCGAATGAGGCGTTGGACCTTGGGCAGCGGGCGCAATAGGCTGGGCAAGACTTGGATAAGGCTTGAACCGAGAATCTCTTTCGGCTCGGTGTAGAGTTTTGCTCAACCACGTGCGGACCGCACCCCCTGATTTCTCGTCCGTATATGCTGAAGTCCACGGGCGTTTCGGTTTTTCCTCACAATGGTCCAGCCAATGGACACCCTCCGGGATTGCACGATGCTCAGCATCGAGGGCTTCGCAAATCTGCCAGTGCGTGCGTCTCTCCTTGAAGAGTTGGTACACCCTGCGGATCAGCTCGTCGTTTTTTGGGAATTCGTTTTTGGGGGATTTATCGCGTGGGCGGAGCCGTCTTTTGTGCCGTGATGCGGCCGTTAAGATTTCGAAGGCTTCAAGGGCACGCTGGAACTGCTCGGCTCGGTCGTCTTCTTGGGTGATCGCGCCCAAAACCGGCTTGACGCCTTCTAAGTTCACCGGCGCCTTGATGAGGTTCTCGCCTACATCTGCTCCCGGCACTGCGGCGTTCTGATCGCTCGTGTCATTCGTCACCAGCCCAACGGTTGTCACCAGGAAGTTCAGACAATTCTTGGCACGCTCAGACATGTCAGCGACTTCATTCGGATCGATGCCCGAATCTGATATGGTCCAAATGTTGAAAGCAGCCAAGGCTGCGTTGCTCAATCGCTCGGGAAATTTCGACCGTACTCGGTTGTAGCAACGTTCGATTTTGATCACCCAGTCATTGATCGGCTTGAACGTTTGCCCTGCATGCTTGTAGTGCTCCCATGAAGCATCGCGAAACTGTTCGGCGTCGCTAGGGTGATTGGTACAAAAATTCGTCCGCGCGGCGGCTAGCTGCCCAAGCGTTTCGCGGATGTTGCTGTGTTGTCTCAGCAACTCCTGTATTTCTTGACCTTGGCGGATATCTTCGCTGTCCATCGCACTCCCCCCTTTCAAAATTTCTGATTAACTCTACCGCACGGCCGATGCTGTGCGGGCGATCTCGCGGCATCGCCTGGCTGAGAGTTTCCTTGCGCGCGTTCCCGCCGGCCCTTCCTGCGTTGCTGGCGATCGCAAGCCGTTGTTTGGGTGTGAGAGCCTTGGCGCGCGCCGGCCCGCCCTTCAGCCCACCTAGCCGAGCCACCTCGGATGGATTTTTCTTACGCTTCACGACGCCAATCTTAAAGGAGACAAGGCAAGCATGGCAAATTTGAGTCGAACGCAACATTGCTTACCTTGACTAGTTCACAAGATCGAGCAGTTGCGAAAACTTTCGAAAAAATCTAAGGGAATCAACGGAGTGAATTGGTAACGCTAACGGGAATCGAAAGCGTTGAGCATCGTGCCTCGTGCTACTACATGGTGTCAACTGATTGATTCTGCGGTTATCGTGTCAGCAATCTGTCAGCCGGTGTCGTCGCGTACCTGCATCCCATGACATGGACATGACATGCTCCCCACCGCCAAATTTTATTCCGGGAGCAGGTTTTCACACGCGATCAAAAAGTACTCCCTGCGAAAACGACGGGCCGGTGGTGATGCGAGGCGATTTGGCGGGCCCAGAAAGCTGGGATTGATCATGTTCAAATTGTTTGAAGTTCTTGAACAGTGTCACACTCGGTCCGGCCGGCAATACGGATGGGAACTTCCGGGCGTGACCTCCCACAGTCCGAGATCGCGAATTCTCGCTCATCTGGTTTCTGAAGAGAACATACGCAAGCGTTTTTGAGACTTTATAGTGGAACGGTGGCAATCGAGGGCGTCATACCTTGGTGGTTGCAAATGGGCAAGGCAGACCATGTGAGGAGGTGGCCTTGCTGATACCGCCAGGAATGGCATTATCCACGATAGAATTATGGATTATGCCGATCGAGGAAGCGTATGAGGCATTGAAGTCTCGCGTGCGCGCCGCAGATCTGCGAAATCGTGAGGAAATGCAGGTACTCGCGGCGGCAATCCGTAAGTATATTCCGGATGATCTGAACAAACTTCGCCCGAATGAGCTTGCGCCCCTCCAACTCAAGGCACTGGTAGAACTCTTTTACGTACACGATTATTACGGCAATTTCTCGTTCGCACAGCAGCACGTTGCAATCGGCAGACAACTCCTCGAAGAATTAGAGCAACAAAGACCACGACCTCTTGGCCACTCCCCAGATGATCAATCGCGCGTACGACTTGTTGTCGCATACGGCGTCGGGCGCTATCGCGACCATGATCTAGAGACGGCGGAACGCGTCCTGGTGCGCGCTCGACGGTTTCTCGAAGACAATGTTCCAGCGGATATGTTTCTCGGAACACGAGGCGAGCTCGCCTACGCACTCGGGCGCGTCTACCGTCAAGAGCAAATGTTCATCAGCGCCACGCGAGAATTCGAAAAGGCGATCTCGTACTATCACCGGCGCGTCGAGCAACGCAAGATCTGCGGAAAAGCGCGAGCAACTGACGAAACATTCTCACGACACAAAATCGCAATCATCATGGGCCTCGCAATTGGCTGGTGCAACTACACCCAGGGAAGACTTTCGACTGCGATCGCGACCAACCTCATCCCGGCCCGAACGCTATTGCAGAGTTCCGGCGACGAATTGAACGCCGCGTATGCCGACGTCATCTACGCATCGGCGTGCAGAGCGCGCGGCGGTGCGTGGGATTCTCTTGACGAACTCTACAAGTTGGTCAGCAACGCAAAGAACGTCTTCACGAGGTACCAGCACAGACATTACATGTCGGGCGCAACCATCGAGCTAGCACTCATCGAGTTAGCGAGAGAACATCCTGACGAAGCGCAAGAGTGCCTAGACGGCGCCGACAACGACCTCGCGCATCCGCGATGGCAAACGTGGATGAGCATCATCCGCAGCAGGATCGCCAGGGCCAAACGGGACAAACCGGGTGCGCTCCGGCTCGCAGAAAACGCCTTTAAGTTGGCCACCAAGCGCAACGAACGACTGGGACAAATCGAAGCACTGATCGCCATGAGCGAGGCACAACCGCACCACGACGACGCACTGACGGACCTTCTGAAAGCCAAGGAACTGAACCAGCAAACAGAACGCGAAGGCAAAGTATGGTCATCCAACCTCAAGATTGATGCCGTCTGCAGTCTGCAAATGGTCAAGCACCACCTCGCTGCCGGGCAGCGCGCAAGAGCTGCCAAGTGCTTCGCCGACTGGCAAACCATCCAAGACAAAGTCGAACACGCACCGGTCCGAAAGATGGCGGAAACACTGTCCGCCCAACTATCTCTTCAAACGCCGGGCAAATTTGAAATCGACGGACTCAACTTCCCCGCGAACCGGGACCGGATGTTGCTCCATTTGATCGACGAAGCCGAGACGCAAGAAGGCGGCCGGCTGTCCTACCGAAAACTTCACGACCTGCTCGGTGTCGCCCCGAGCGTAATCCGTCGCGCCCGCGCGAAGCGTGCGAAAAACGATCAACCCGCTGCAACAAAAGCGCACGCGTAAACATCATCCGCAAGTCATAGATGTGAGTGCGTTTACGCGATAACGCGTGTCGGACGCAGAAATCCCTTTTCAATACGACGCACGCGGTGCAGACTCGCTGAAGGCTCCGAAACCGCAATAAAACCGCGATCACGAGGTGATGAATGCTTTGGTCGCACTGTAGCGCACGAGGTGGCGCATCATGACGCGTGTCACTACATCTGCAAGCGACGGCCGGCACCGGGCCGCCACGATAGTGCGTACCATCACGTGTCTGTTCAGTCACAAATGTGAACCCGGCATTTGCCACGTGCCAACTCCGTGTTCACCCGACAACCGCTGCTTTACCTGCGGACTTCGGCCCAGACTCAGACGCCATAACATTCTTTTGCTCGTTGACCCCATACGGCCCGGCGACCACCTTCGCATCAGAATGCAGACATTCAAGTTCGACAGCATTCTCTTCTTGATTTCCGAGCAGAGTCTGAACTCCGAACCGTGCGTGATCGAGCAGGAAACCGCCGAAAGGCGGGGCAGCCCACTGTTTGCTGCCCTGCAAAATGGCACCATACCCCCTAAATATCGCCCGCGACTCTGCCTACCAATAACCGAGCTCACTACGCCAGCTGGCGTCCACAAACTTGCAGCCGCTATCAGCGAGCACGTCGCGATTCGACGACTCCTGCGCGTACTCGCATCGACCTCCTCCCCACCGGACCTGACGCGCCAAACTGCTCGCGACCTCTCCTACCGGGACGGCTCCGTCCTCGCCGAACACCTGCGCGAGCTCGAAAGGATCTTTCACCAGAGCCGCGACGAAGTCACGAGGCACTGGGTGGCGTGGGCCATCGAACATACCGGCGCGGCGGACGCCGTCGCTGTCTTGGAGCAAATTCAAGGCATTGAGACAGCACCTTACCCCGCGGAGGGCATCCGTCGAGCCCTCGCTAACCTCAAAAACGTAATCGCTGGAGCAAAACCATGAACCAAAACATCAAACGCTTTACCATCCCTGCAACGTTCGCATTGCTCGGCATGCTGCTCATGCAAGCAGGCTGCGTTTCAAAACCATCCACAGCGGCCGAGCTCACTCCGGCCAGACCCATCGGTGACATCGCCAACGAAGTGACCCAAGACATTGGCGAAGTCCGACAAGTCAATACAGCAGGAACAAAGGGACCAATCTTTGTGTTCGAGGAGTTCCATACGTCCCGCCCCGGACGCGTCCAGAGCGCCATGATGTTACTGCGCCTCTACCGAAAGCACGGCCTCAAAACCATTGGGCTCGAAGGAGCATTCCAATCAGACAAACCTCTCGACGGCATCTGGTTTCGCAACGCTGGAGGCACAACCGCAAAACTGGCGCGCGAGACCATCGCCATCCAGATGTTGAGTGACGGCGAGATCAATCAGGCCGAGTTCATGGTGCTGCTGTTCTCAGACATGACAATCCACGGAACGGAGCGCCAAGAAGAGCATAAACAGCCAGACGTCAAAGGCAATCCGGAAGTGGTATATCTCCTGGGTGTGGCAGAGGCACTCATGTCCAACGCGGACAAGCAACGGGCAACGACGCTCTTCAACGCCAATAAAAACGATGAGGCATTCAAGCTCATGATCAACGCGGTCCCGTGGGTGCGACATTATTACGACGCCATGGGCAACGTCGCGGACTTGGATGCGGTAGTTGCCCGGTTGAATGAGTTACAGGCAAAAGCCCAAACGCTGAACGTCGCGATCGAGCAATCGACGAAGCGGGAGCTCCAAAACCTCATCACGTTCTACGAACTCCGGGCGAAAGCCAGCGATACTATGGTGGCCGGCGTCCTGCAAATGATCGCCGCAAATCCCGGATCGCCGACAGCGATGATCATTGGCGCAGCACACACTGACAAAGTCATCAAGCTACTGACCAAGGAGAAGGTCACGTTTGCCGTCCTGCGGTCCAGAGACTTCAACCCTGAGGCAGACTCCCTCAGCGGCGAGCAGTTCGACAAGAAAGGGAAAGGCCAATTTGTCTGGACCGCTTCAGGCACCCTGGGACAACTCCTCAATGGGGAAGTCAATCCGCCGCCCATTACCCAAACCGCCGCCGGAAAGAGTTACGCGAACATGCACCTCGCGAGCTTGCTGATCGCCGATGCAAGTCGAAACAACAAACCTCTCCCGGACGCGCTATGGGACGAACTGTCGAAATTGCCGGAGGTCCGAATCGACAAGACGTCGTTTAGCAAGGATGGGTACGATGTGGTTTTTCGCGCTTGGCTGAAAGGCGTCGACGGAAAGGAGAAGGAAGTGTGGGCGCGCGTGGGCACCACGAACAATCCGGCGGATACCCGCGACCTGGAGCTCAAGTTGCTGGACGCGGACAAGCGGTTCTCACGAAAACCGCCAACACCCGGTACGGGGGGCGGCGGGAAAAAGGGAGGAGGCGGCAGCACCCGCAAGACGGCGGAGGATCATCCAGAACGCCCCAAGAAAGCTGGACGAGAAATCACGCCACTGGGACCGACGGCATTGGCTGTCTTTGGGAACACCAAAGAATCGGTTGGCGCAATACCACGCATCAGTGGGTAAACCATCGATGCAGGGCGATAGCGGGCTTTCCCTCTGAAAGGTCAAGCCCGCAACTCGATATCAAGCGAATCATCAGGAGTCCGCGCCTTGTCAAGTTGACGCGTAATGGCCGACTCGTGGATTTGTGCCAATTAACGCGAGCCCGAAGTTCGGTTGATCCAGTGTGAGTTTCCGGCAAGCATGCATGAATGCAACTGAAGCGAGCTGATAGTTTGCACTGAAGACAGGAGGCCGGCAGCATGGCAGCAGGAGCAGCGAACCATCACGAGGATGTGGAGCAGTTGCGGCAGCGGTTTGTTGAGTTTCGTCAGGCACATGCAGTGCGGTCACGCCTGTTAGAAGAGTTGTGGACCGGCGGCAGCGAAGCTGGCGCGGCGGGACGGGATCACGGCGACGGGGAGGCGCTGGGATTGGACCGGCCGAGCCTGCAGAAGTGGACCGACCGATTGGAGCCGCGCCCTTCCATAAAAGCGCGTAAGCCCCCGCGGCGGCAGCTGAATTCGATTGCGCCGGAACCAAATGGCAGCATTTCGCGCGGGCCATTCGAGAATGCGGCCGCCTGTATCGCGTACGCGAAGGACAGCCACTGAGCACCAGTCAGAACTTTTTCATTATACGATCCGCACATCCAGCACCGGCCAAGGGAGCGGTTTATGAGACGCTTACGTCAAGCAGCAATTATTGTTCGAGCGTGACCTTGTCTCGTGACGAGGGGTACATTATCGGTCTTGCTTAGCACCGGGGATTATAATGACTGCGAACACCGGTACGAGCGCTTAAATAAATGTCCTGGGCTGAATTTGCGATCTTGTACATCGCTGCGCTGCTTGGCGGAATTGCGGTAGCGCCCTACACTCTGCGGCTGATTGAATCATC
>DATMMD010000122.1:0-3840 GCA_035569875.1 Bryobacteraceae bacterium | reverse complement strand
GTTCGTACGACGTCCAACCCCCTTCATTGGGCCAATGGCGTTCGGAGTCAGGTTTGGGCTGTGGACCAGCACCAACCGTTGTTTGACACTAAAACGGTTGAAGATATCGTCGCGGATTCTTTCGGTCGACAACATGTGCTTGCATCGCTCCTCGGGGCCTTCGCCGCTGTGGCCTTGGTCCTGGCGGCGGTGGGGATTTATGGCTTGATTTCCTATGCGGTCAGGCAGAGAACTCACGAGATTGGCATTCGCATGGCACTCGGTGCGCAATCCGGCGAAGTGCTAAGACTGGTCCTGTGGCAGGGCATGGGCCTGACATTGGCCGGTCTTTCCATTGGGCTAGTTGCGGCACTGGCTACGGCAGGTCTGTTAGGCAATTTCCTTTTCGGCGTGAAGCCGACCGATCCGGCGAGTTTCGCTGGCGTCGCAGTCTTGTTGGCCGGCACAGCCCTGCTTGCGTGCTATATCCCCGCCCGGCGCGCGATTCGCGTGGACCCGATCGTGGCGCTTCACTACGAGTGATTCTCGTCTATCCCTTCCATTCGCTCGCTGCTCACCTTGACATTCTACTGGAACCGCTGTAACTTCACCTAGGATGTCTACTAAAGAACAGAGAGAACACATCGAACTGCTACAAAGCACTCTGGATCTGCTGATTCTGCGCACCCTGCTCCGGGGGCCGACGCACGGACACGCCATCGCTAAGGCGATTGAATTCAACTCTGACGATGTGTTGCAGGTCGAACAAGGGTCGCTGTACCCCGCCCTGCACCGGCTCATCAAGCGCAGATGGATTTCGGTCGAAGAGGGCACCTCCGAAAACAATCGCCGCGCCAAATTTTATCGTCTGACCCGCAAGGGGCGGAGGCAACTCACCCTCGAGACCAGCAAGTGGGACAAGCTCGCCCGGGCCATCGCGCGCATTCTCCGGCCCGCGGATTAGGAGGCTAATCATGTTCCGCCGTAAGCGCATGTTGCAGCAACTCGACGACGAAATTCGTGAGCACATCGAGACTGAAACGCAAGACAACATCGAGCGCGGCATGTCGCCGGAAGAGGCCCGCTATGCGGCTGTCCGCAAATTCGGTAATGTGACGCGGGTGAAGGAAGACACCCGCGAGGTCTGGAGTTCCGTTTGGCTGGAACAGTTGCTGCAGGACGTTCGCTTCGCCGTGCGGATGCTCCGCAAGAGCCCTGGGTTCACCGCCGTTGCAATCTTCACACTCGCGCTCGGCATCGGCGCGAATTCGGCCATGTTCAGCGTCGTCAATGGAATCCTTCTCCGGTCGCTTCCGTTCAAAGAGCCTTCGCGACTGGTGACCGTACTTGATACGAAGCCCTCGAAAGGCGTGGACTGGCTGTACGTCTCTCCCAATCGGTTCGAGGAGTGGGTGCGGCGCAACACTACCTTTGACCAAATCGCAGCTGCTGAAAACTGTTTCTTCAAGTTGGAAAACCATGGCGCGCCGATTCTGTTACAGGGTGGGTGTGCTACAGCCAGCTTCTTTCCGATGCTGGGCGTTCAGCCGTTCTTGGGACGACTGTCCACACCGGAAGAAGATCGTCCTGGAGGTAACACAGTTGCCGTACTGAGCTACGGTTGCTGGAAGGAGAAGTTCGGTGGCGATCCCGCCGCGATCGGCAAGACCATTCGACGAACGGCCAATGATGCGGAATTCACCATCATCGGTGTGCTTCCGGCGGACTTCAAGTTCGCCACGGAAGACTTTGCCCTGTGGGCTCCAATCAATACAGACCCGAACTATCGCGATCGCGATGATCACCATCTTCTGGTCTTCGCACGGCTAAAAGACGGCGTCACTCTGCCCCAAGCACAGGCGCAGATGGATGGCGTGGCGCAACAGCTCGCGAGCGAATATCCGACGACAAGCGCAGGCTGGGGCATCACGGTGCGGCCACTGCAGCGCTTCTACTCCAGCGTGCGAAACATCCGCCAGACGCTCTGGGTTCTGCTGGCGGCTGTGGGGTTCTTGCTTCTGATTGCCTGCGCGAATGTTGCCAACCTGTTGTTGGCACGCGCCACCGTGCGGCGCAAGGAGATTGCTGTACGGCTAGCCGTCGGAGCCACACGACCTCGCCTGGTCCAGCAATTGATGACCGAAAGTCTTTTGCTGGGTGTAATGGGCGGTGCGACAGGATTCTTATTGGCCCGGCTGGCCTTCAAGTCGATGATGGCAATCGCTCCATACATTCCATCGTTTCGGCCAAACGCCATCCAGATGGACGACGAAGTCTTGGCCTTCGCCACGGTGATCTCGGTCGTTGCCAGCATGGCCTTTGGGCTCACGCCCGCCCTGCGGACTTCGCGGCTGGATCTGAATGATGCTCTGCGCGACGCGGGCCGCGGCACACGCGGCAGCAGGCGTGATCGGCTGACTCGCAGCCTGCTTGTCACATCGGAAATTGCGCTTGCCGTTGTCTTGGTCGGCGGAGCGGGCCTGCTGATAGAAAGCTACCGGAATCTACAAACCGATCGCCTTGGTTTCAACCCGAACAACATCCTCGTATCTACCTTCTGTTGCCTGGACGAGGCCCACTATCGAACGCCAAGCGACACTTCCGCCTATTACACGCAACTATTCGAGCGTCTTCGCGAATTGCCTGGCGTCGAGTCCGTGAGCGGCACCGACGATCTTCCGCTCAGGCAATTTCAAGGCGCGGGTTCTGCTTTTGAGGTCCAAGGTCGGCCGGCAGCGGAGCCCGGAAGCGAGCCCACGGCTGACTTCTTTCTTGTGGAACCAACGTATTTCGAGACCATGCAGATTCCTCTGCTCCGCGGCCGCAGCTTCACCGATCACGATAATGAGCACAGCGCTTCCGTTGTGTTGATCAACAAATCTCTCGCACAGCGCCTTTGGCCGGATCAGGATCCAATCGGCCAGCAACTCCGTCCTGTGGTCGGCGACCCGAGTCCCCGCTGGTATCGCATCATTGGAGTAGTCGCCGATGCCAAGCAGCGCGGTCTGGGAACCGAGCAGCGTTCCACGATCTATCGCACCATCTACCAGTCCACGGCGCGCTACACGTTCGTGCTGGTGCGCACGCATCCCGATCCGCTGTCCATGGCCGCCGCCGTGAAAAACACGATTGCATCACTAGACCGCGGCTTGGCCTTCGGAGTAGTCCAGACGTTGGACCAACAACTTGCGCAATCTGTCTCCACGCAGCGTTTTTCGATGACGCTCCTCGCACTGTTTGGAGGCCTAGCGCTCAGCCTCGCGGCCATTGGCGTCTACGGTGTGACGGCGTACACGGCGGCGCAGCGAACACACGAAGTCGGTGTGCGTAGGGCTCTGGGAGCACAGCCTGCGGACATAGTGAAACTTGTGCTTGGCGAAGGCCTCCGCTTGGGCCTGGTGGGCGTGATTGTAGGAATCGCGTGCGCTCTGGCCCTGACTCGCGTCATGCGGAATCTTCTTTATGGTGTGAGCGCAACCGATCCAATCACATTTTTCGCAGTTTCGGCGGTGTTGGTCGGTGTGGCTCTCGCCGCGTGTTACCTTCCCGCGCGGCGTGCGGCTCGGGTCGATCCGATAGTCGCGCTGCGGTTCGAATAATCTGAAGAGGGTTCCCATGCTTGCCGCGTATTGAAGTGGCGTGCGGCGTAGGTAGACCAAATCGCGGCACTGAGGTTCAGTGACTCGGTAGGTCGCGATCCGGATAGCCCGTCACCCGAGCGCAATCCATAGAGGTGTCGCTAAGCGGACGTGGCGAGGTCACTTCGACGATTAACGGACAATACAGCCAAGTGAGCCGGGAGGCCGCAATTTGCACTAACCCGATTGCTCGGCCTGTTCGCTTGATTCACGTCTAAGGGTA
>DATMMD010000121.1:0-5122 GCA_035569875.1 Bryobacteraceae bacterium | reverse complement strand
GCCCTCGGGTTCCAATACGATCGGCTGGCCGGCCGATAGCGCCTGGATCTGACGATTGGCGGTCGACGACCCGAGAAAGATGACATTGTCCATGGTGATTTCCGGCATCGAGACCAGGTCACTCCGCGTCAACATGACGTCCGGCTTGCGGGAAGCCAGAAACTGACCGAGCAGAAATGCCCCGCTGGCAGTGCCCGCGCCTGTCGATCCGGATTCTTTCGACGTGGTTAGACAAAGCATGAGCGGGCGATTCGACGACAGCAGCGGCCCCCAAAGCTGCTGCAATTCGGGCGTCCACGCAGGCGCAGCGGCCGCTTCAGGTGCGCGCTGGATGCGCCAAAGCCGAAATCCCAAAAACGAAGCCACCAAAATTGCGAACACCAGGGCGATACCCAGCGGCAGCACGGCTCGATGCGTCGGATGGGTCACGGGCTCGTGGCCAACGGGACTCGGGCGCTGCTCAAAGGTCATCTTGAACCCACCCTTCGGCAGGTCAACGATCACCACATCGTCCGCGCCCTCGGTGCGATAGTACTCCGCCAGTTTTTGACGCAAGCGCCCAACATGCATGCGTACAGCGGATTCCTGGCGCGGGTCAAAAGATGCCGGCTTCGCAAAAACATCCAGCCCGATGGTGTATTCCTTCAGGCCGTCGGCGGAGCCTTCCAGAGACTTTTCGGCTAGATAAAGGAGCAGGTTGCGGTGGACTTCCGAGTTTCGGAACGCCTTACTCTGGACAATGCGCTGGATCTGCGCATGCGTCGCCCCCGCCTCAAGCACCATTGCTAACTCGATGATAGCGCGTGAGACTTACTTCGGCTCTTTCGTCCCGAGATGCAGTAAGTCTTTGTTGTTCTCGAGGCAGACGTACTCTTTGATCTCCCAGCCCGGCTGGAACTTCACGTTGAAACTGGTTGTCCAGGGCTTGGTGTAGTACTTGGGATCTTCGATGGTGGCCTCATACACCAGAGTCCGGTAGTCGGGACGGCGTAGTTTTTCGATCACGTGCAATTGGTCGCTGGCCGGATGTCCGACATAGTCGAGCCAGGTTTTGCCGTTGAAGGCGACGGTATCGATGACCAGCGTGTCGTTGCCTTCCCAATGACCGACGGACTCTCCGAGCCAAGTCGGATCGGGATCCTTCGAATGCTCGGCGTTCATCAGGACGACGCGATACATGTGCGAGGCGCCTTCGTAAAGGATCACCACGCGATCGGGGAGCTGAATGATCTGGAATGGATAAGGAGTTCCGGTGTAGCGAGGCACGCC
Organism: Bryobacteraceae bacterium; assembly: GCA_035569875.1. GTDB lineage: Bacteria > Acidobacteriota > Terriglobia > Bryobacterales > Bryobacteraceae > Palsa-89. The sequence goes on along the minus strand of DATMMD010000121.1, from coordinate 3,853 downwards.
GGCCGGCAGACAATAGCCCTCCGGGTCGTCTTTCGAGTTGTTGGCCCGCCGTTCCTTAAACAACTCCAAGCCCTCGGGCTTGAAGGGGACATCGATAGCCTGGTTCACCCACTTTTTGTTAGCCCAATCGAGAACCCAGATAGGCGCCCAGACACCCTTCCCGCCGAAGTCGACTTTGCCGTCGGGCAGACGCGGGGTGGGCTGAACGTCCGTAGTGGCCGCAGCTCCCGCCGGTTTCGCGGCAGGCTGCGCAAAGGCGTGAAACGAAGCCAGAGGCAGTAACGCTGTCACCGTAGCCGCAAGCAGAATGCGATTGGTAAGTTTTGTCACGTTGAAGTCTCCGGCAAAAGCGATTTAATACTTGGTCGAGCCGGTAGGACCGCTCTTGGAGTCGGGGCTGCCGTCGTCAGCGGAGCCGGCAAATATCTTTCGGCCGTCGGACAACTTCACATTTCGAGCGGACGCGAGAGTAGATCCGTCCTTGGCGCGAAAAGCATCCACCACTATGGTGTCTCCGACCTTCAGGGAGTTTCGCGTCCAACCGCGCCGCGACAGTGCGTTCGGGCTGCCGGTTTCCACATCCCAGTTCACCACCTTACCGCTCTCGTCCTTCACGTCGATATAGAAGTGAGTGTGGGGATTCATCCACTCCACTTTCGTAACGACGCCAGTCACCGTCATAGGCTGGTTGGAGTCGAATTCGGCGGCGAAAGAATGATGTGCCAAGACGGGCACGGCGGCCAGAAGGAGTCCGGCGATAGCAGAGAGAACGATCAGCGACTTTGCGTTCATGGTGATTCCTTCTACACTAGGTCCATTAGATGCCAGTGGCATCTTGAAATCAATCCTACAGCTTCGAATTCTGATATGTCAAGAGGCTCTTGATAAGTACCTTTATCTCGTACCAACCGAAGGTCTGTCGAACCTCGCCGGATCGATGGGAACATTGGTCTTAACGTCGCTCAGCTTGAAGGAATCTTTGCCGTCCAGCCACGAGAAAGTATATTGAAATGGAAACTTAATTCCGCCGACGTCCCGATAATCAGAATAGTCAACCTGGGTGGGAACTCGGCCGATCGGCGTGCGTCCATAGCGCACCAGCCGCACCAGCAGACCCGAGTCTTTGTCGAAATACAGCGTTGCGAGTAGGCCGCGAGGGCCGTTTCCCTGAACAACTTGGACATCGTGGCCGTTAACGCTGTCTGGGAAGCCAGCGTGCAAATTGGTCAGGACCTGCTTGATCTGCCCTGGAAAGGATAGTTCAGCGTCCAGCTTGGCGCCGTCGAGCTCGCTGCCGGTCAGCTCGTACTCCTTCAACAGCGCCCGCGGCGTCTTTATCCAGCCGATGTGGCCGTTGAAAGTACGAGTGCTGTCGCCTCGTTCCGGGTGATCCTTAAACTGGATGATCGTAGTACGCTGGTCCGGAGCTTTCGCAAAAATCTGGACCGAGCCGCCGCCGCCCAGCCCTTCGTATCCTACTCCGCTGGCGGTGGCAATAAAGCTGGTGAGAACAGCCAGCCGCTGAGCGCCGCCGAGCGCCTGAATATATTTATCGAGAATCGGATCGGCGGAAGGCTGATCGGGAGCCGCGGCGATGATGTCGTCGCGCTCTTCGTTGGGAGGGCCGTAGAGAGTATCGAGCGCGATGGTCGTGGGTGGACGATCGCGCCCGTGATGGCAGGTGTAGCACGTGACCATCTGGGCTCCGCCGAAGTTGGTGCGATTGATAACCGCGACCATTTCAACCATCTTGCGGGCGGTCCTCTTCTTGGGAGTGTCGGCGTCCCAAATGACCTTGTCAGTTCCCGCTCCGGTATGGCAATCCGAGCAGTCAAAACCCAAGGCCGCCGACATTACTCCCATGCTCCCCATGAAATCGTCCACGGTAATGCCCTTGAGCGTGCTAGTAGTGACGTTCTTGAAGACCTCGCCGGCAGTTTGACCCTTCGCCGCAGCGGGAGCCTGAGAGGATTGTGCCGAAGCGCGACCGGCGAACGAGATACCTATCAAGGCTCCGGCCGTCATTGCCGAGAGAGCTATATAGGCAGAGGCTGCCGAGGTCAGCCGGCTCGACGCGAACTTCATGATGTTGTAATCCTCCCCAAGAGTGTTGGGCCGCTCATATCGTACTTACGATTATTGCTCCGGCGCAAGCCGCGTCAAGATATATCAGTAATTGTTGACAGAACTTTCCGGGGCGTGATAGCATACGGCCCATGCGTCTACTCCTTGTAGTTGCCTTAGCGTTGCCCCTTTGCCTGGTTGCGCAAGATAAGAAGAAGGGCCCGCCGCCGGAGCCGAAGAACCTAAAAGTTCTGACGGGCATGTCCGGCACCGAGGTCATTCAGGCGATGCGAGCGTTCCGCACCGCGCTTGGTGTCGAGTGCGTGTACTGTCACGTTCAGGGCGATTTTGCCAGTGACGAAAATCCTAAGAAGGAAGTCGCGCGCATGATGATTTCGATGACCCGCGACATCAACGGGAAGTTCACCGATGGGAAGCGGCACGTGGGCTGCTACACTTGCCATCGCGGGGCCACCGAACCGCTCATGAACGCTCCGGACGCGCAAGCAAAGTAGTCCCGGTTAGTCTAGTTTGCGTAGCCTGGGCCCATCCGTCAGCCTCGAATGGGTTAGAATCTGTACGCCGTGAGTTTTCCTGCGTCGAAGCTCCCCCATTGCCTGCTAACTGCCTTGTTTGTTCAAGCTGCCGATGTCGAATGGCCGGTCAACGGCGGCCCATATAATATCCGCTATTCCGAGCTAAGGCAGATCGATCGCGATAACGTCCGGCGCCTTCAAGTGGCGTGGTCTTACGACGCGCACGACGCCTTCAAAGATTCGGAAATGCAGAGCAACCCTATCATCGTCGATGGCGTGCTCTATGCCACCACGCCCAAGCTGCGCGTGCTCGCGCTCGATGCCCAAACCGGACGGGAAATCTGGAGCTTCGACCCCAATCAAGGCGATCAGCCACAGCGGCGCTATCGTCATCGCGGCGTCACCGTCTATAAGGACCGCGTGTTCGTCAGCCATCGCAATTATCTGTGGGCGCTGGACCGCCGCACCGGCAAACCGATTCAGTCTTTCGGCGACAACGGCCGGATTGATCTTCGGAAAGGGCTCGATCGCCCGGCCGAAAACATGACCGTGAGCGCCAGCAGTCCCGGCGTGATCTTTGAAGACCTGCTGATCATGGGCAGCACCGTGCCGGAGACACTACCGGGTTCGCCGGGCGACATTCGCGCGTTCGACGTTAATACCGGTAAGGTGCGCTGGACTTTTCATACCATTCCGCATCCCGGTGAGTTTGGCTACGATACCTGGCCTCCAGAGGCGTACAAGATCTCGGGCGGCGCAAACGCGTGGGCCGGGCTAAGTGTGGATCCCAAACTCGGGATGGTGTTCGGCGCCACTGGCTCGGCGTCGTTCGATTTCTACGGCGCCAATCGCATCGGAGACAACCTGTTCGCGGACTGCGTGATTGCGCTGGACGCCCGCACAGGCCGTCGGGTCTGGCATTTCCAGGGCATTAAACACGACGTCTGGGATCTTGATTTTCCAGCAGCCCCTAGTCTGGTCACCGTCACTCGCAACGGGCGCAAAGTGGACGCGGTCGCTCAGATCGCGAAAACAGGTTACGTCTTCGTTCTCGATCGAAAGACCGGCGAGCCGCTGTTCCCCATCGCGTATCGCAAAGCGCCCGCCTCGACGCTCGATGGCGAGAAGCTTTCCGAAACTCAGCCGTATCCAGTGAAACCTCCGCCCTTCACGCGCCAAGCGTTTACCGAAGACATGATCACCAACCGCACTCCGGAAGCGCACGCCGCGGTTCTCGAAACATTCAAGCGCCT
>DATMMD010000120.1:0-23548 GCA_035569875.1 Bryobacteraceae bacterium | reverse complement strand
CTGGAAGATCAGGCGCTTGCCGTCCGGGGACCAATAAGCTTCCGCGTTCTGCCCACCAAAGGTCAGTTGTTTGATATCGTCCAGATGCGGCGCGATTTGCGCAAACAAACCACCCGACATCAGAATGTATAGTAAGTGTCGAGGCAAGCCACTATCCTAGCGCAAGTATGGGCCCGGGCCCAAGACCGGAAATGCACCCACCTTTCTCCAGCGAAATTCCGCCAACAGTGACGGTTATCGTACCGACGCTCGCGGCTGATGAGACACTGGCGGAATGCTTGGCTTCGCTGGATCGTCAGACTTTGCCGGATTTCGAGGTGATCGTGGTGGACAACAGCGGGCGGTGCCTCGTGAAGCCGCAAGGGCGCGTTCGGGTCATCGCGAACAAAACCAACATAGGCTTCGGCGCGGCTTTTAATCAGGCGTTCCGGGATTCAAATTCACCATTCCTGGCCGTGTTGAACGACGATGCCGCTGCCGATCCCCGCTGGTTAGAAGCTTTGCTCGCAGCCGTCGAAGCCCGGCCCGACGTAGGGATGTGTGCGTCGCAAGTGCGTTTGGCTGACGACGGGCGGCTCGATTCCACTGGAATGCTTTTATGCCTGGACGGCAGCAGCAAGCAGCGCGGTCATCTGGAATCGCCCGCATCTTTTTCGCGCCGCCAAGAAGCGCTTTTGCCCAGTGGATCGGCGGCCTTCTATCGCCGCGAAATGCTGGACGAGATTGGCCTATTCGACGAAGCGTTCTTTCTATACTGTGAAGATACCGACCTGGGGTTGCGCGCGCGGTGGGCGGCATGGGAGTGTCTGTATGTTCCCGACGCGTTGGTCGAACATCGCTACTCGCATTCGGCCGGACAGGCTTCGGCTTTGAAAGCATATTATGTGGAACGCAATCGTCTGTTTCTGGCCGTGAAAAATCTGCCATTGCCGGAACTGTTGCTTGCACCTTTTTATTCAGCGGTTCGCTATTTCTGGCACGTTGTCTTCGCGATGCAGGGCCGTGGAAAGGCGGCCGAATTCCGCGGCGCGGGAAATAGTCCGCGACAATTGCTTATGGTGGTGTTGCGGGCCTACCTGGAACTTCTCCGGCATTTTCCCATCTTGTGGAAGCAGCGGCGTAGTATCAAGCGGCGATTCACGCCCAAGCAGTTTCGACGGCTCATCCGGCGCTTCTCCATCACTCCGCGCCAGGTGGCGGCGTTGTGAGACCTGCTAGCGGTCCCAATCAGCTATTGATCCTGATTCCAGCCTTCAACGAGGCGGGCGCGATCAGCGACGTGATCCGTGAAGTGCGCCAGGTGATGTCCAATACCCCGGTTCTGGTGGTGGATGACGCATCCAAGGATGCCACTTGCGACCGCGCCAAAGCGGCCGGCGCCGACGTCCTACGGCTACCTCATCACCTTGGTTTAGGCGGTTGTGTGCAGGCCGGTTACAAGCTGGCGTTCGAGCTGGGTTATGAGTACGTGATCCGTGTGGACGGCGACGGCCAGCATGATCCGAAGTATATTCCGGATCTGCTGAAAGTCCTGCGCGAGACGGGCTGCCACATGGTGATCGGATCGCGCTTCTTTGAAAATAATGGCGACCACACCAGCGTAATGCGGGGGATTGGTATCTGGATTTTTCGCCTGGTGCTCCGGCCGATTCTGGGTCGGCCGGTTCTCGACCCGACCTCTGGGTTTGTGGGCGTGAATCGCGAGGCTTTGCAGACCTTTACCGGCAGTTTTCCACTGGAATACCCCGAAATCGAGGCGCTGGTCGTGTTGCAGCGCAAACGCTTCAGCTTTCAGGAAGTGCCCGTCAGTATGCGCCGCCGCAAGGCCGGCCGCAGCACCATCACCGCGGTAAAATCGGTGTATTACGTTATTCACGTGCTGTTGGGCGTGTTTGTCAACGTTCTGAAGTTTGAAGGCCGCCGGAGAAGCGAATAAAATGGAACGCCTGTTAAATGCCATGACCATCCTTAGCATCGTCCTGATGCTGGTGATCCTATATTCGGTGAGGCGCTCGCACATCCGCGTGGAATATTCGGTGAGCTGGCTGGCCGCCGCCATCATTTTGCTGGTGCTGTCGCGCTCGCCAGGAGCGCTCAACTGGATTGCCGGGCAATTGGGACTCACTTACCCGCCGTTGGCCTTGATGATACTGGTCTTCTGTGTGTTTCTGGTAGTTACCTATCGATTCTCGGTGGTTATCTCCGATCTGAAGGACGGGAACATCGCCATGGCACAGCGGCTCGCGATCGTCGAATTCCAGTTGCAGAATCGCGATGAAAAGCAGTAAAGCCGTTAAAACGAAGCGTCCGGTTGCGAACATCGTAGCGGTGGCGCCATCCCCGCAACCTCGGCGCTGGCCTTATGCTGCTGCTCTACTGGTGGCGCTATTCGTAGTCTTTGAAGTGTATTGGCCCGCCATTCACGGCCAGTTCCTGCTTGATGATACGTACCTGCCCTACATGCTCCCCAGCTATGCCAGCGCTCCACTGATCGCCTGGATCAAAGATTTGCGCCCACTGCTGATGTTTAGCTACTGGCTTAACTTTCAGTATGCCGACCCGGCGCGAGCGGGCATGCAGGATACGTTCGGTTACCACTTCGTCAATGTCATCTTGCACTTCTTTAACGGCATCCTGGTATTTCTCGCCGTACGCAAGGTGATGAGCTGGGCTGCAGTGGAAAAGTGGCTCTCGTTAATCCTTGCCACGTTCGCCGGCGGGCTCTTTCTGCTACACCCCTTGCAAACCGAGTCGGTGAGTTACGTCGCCAGCCGTTCGGAGACTCTCAGCGTCTTCTTCGTATTGGCAACGTTGGTGGTGTTTCTATACCGCAAAAGCAATGCCGTGGGCTTCGGAACAACTCTCGCGGTACTGGCGTTGTTTGGCGCGGCGGTCTTGACCAAAGAACACACCGTCGTGCTGCCCCTTTTGCTGCTGCTCACCGATTACTATTGGAATCCCGGATTCTCTATCGCCGGCATCCGCCGCAACTGGCGTTTATATATTCCAATCGCCGCTGCCGGAGCGCTTGGCATCGCGCTGGTCGTGCGGGTTCTGAGTCGGGCCGGGACGGCCGGATTTGGAATGAAAGAGTTCACCTGGTATCAATATTTTTTCACCGAGTGCCGCGTCATTTGGGATTACCTGTGGATGTTCCTTGTGCCCGTCGGACAAAATCTGGACGCTGATGTCCCGATTTCACGGAGTATTATGGATCACGGCGCCATCATCGCCATCCTGGGGCTCTTGGCCGTGAGTGTCGCCGCCTGGATCTACCGCCGCCGATTTCCACTAGCTTCGTACGGCTGGTTCGTCTTCCTTATTTTGATCGCTCCTACATCTTCGTTCGTCCCGATTAAAGACCCCTTCGCCGAGCGCCGCTTGTATCTTTCATTCATCGGGCTCTTGTTCGTTACGATGGAGTTTTTGCGCCGTTGGAAAATCGGCAGGAATGCACTGTTGGCAGTGCTCTCGCTGGTCCTGGTAGCCGAAGCAGCAGCCACTTATCAAAGGAACCAGCTGTGGGACTCGGCCATCGACATGTGGACGGACACGGTCGCTAAGTCTCCCCATAAACTTCGGCCGCGGTTTCAACTTGCGATGGCGTATTTTCAAACCGGGCATTATCCGGAAGCAATCGAGCATTTCGAAAAAGCCGCGCAGCTAGAGCCGCCCAAGTTCGATCTGCTGCTGGATTGGGGCTTGGCGTACGGTTTCATTGGCAAGCCTGCCGAAGCCATCGCCAAACTGCGTGAGGCGTCGGCTCTCGAACAGAGCGCGCATGTCTATTCGCAGATTGGCATGGAGTACGGCCAGATGGGTCAATACCCGCAGGCGCTGGACGCTCTGGCTACGGCCATTCAAATCGATCCTAACTTCATGATGTCCTACGTCTACCGGGGCGACGTCTTCAGCGTGCAAGGTAATAAGCCGCAGGCCGCCGAAGAATACCGGCGTGCTTTAGCTATCGATCCGAACAGCAGCGTGGCGCGTGAAAAACTGACTCGCCTCGGCCAATAGATGCTGCGCATCGGCGTCAACGCGCTGTACCTGATTCCAGGCGGTGTCGGCGGCACTGAGATTTATCTTCGCAACCTGCTGGCCGCTCTAGGCGAGATCGATTCCGTGAACCAGTATGTTGTGTTCACCAATCGCGAGACCGGCTCAGATCTGGTACCTGACCGCGCTAATTTCATGTGTGTTCAGCAACCCCTGCGCGCTGCTTTCCGCCCGGCGCGGATTTTGTGGGAACAGATCGCGCTCCCGTTTGCGGTTCGAAAACACCGCCTTAGCGTCCTGTTCAATCCCGGATTCACCGCACCCATCGCCTGTGAGTGTCCGATGGTCACGGTCTTTCACGATCTTCAGCACAAGCAGCATCCGGAGCATTTTCGTTGGTTCGATCTGCCGTTCTGGACGTTTTTCCTGTGGGCGTCGGCCAAACGGTCGCGCGGCCTGATTGCCGTTTCAGCGGCCACGCGTGACGACTTGCAGCGCTACTATGGCGCGGGCGCCGCAGTGATCCATCATGGCGTCGAATGGCAGTTTTTCGAGATCGCGAAGAACCGTCAGCCGCGCGACTATCTGCTGTGTGTTTCTACTTCGCATCCGCACAAAAATCTCGGAAGATTGTTACGAGTTGCCAAGCCGATTAAAGAACTGCCGGGCTTGCTTATCACCGGCGTACGTGGATTTGCGGCCAAGGAAGTGGAAAACCTGGCTGGCGGGTCGGTGCGGCTGACGGGCTGGATTCCGCGCGATCAACTCTACGAGCTGTTTCGCGGCGCCCGCGGATTCATTTATCCTTCCACGTTTGAAGGCTTCGGCATGCCGGTCCTCGAAGCTATGGCCGCTGGAATTCCAGTGGCTTGCTCCGATATTCCGCCCCTACGCGAGGTTGCCGGATCGACGGTGCATTACTTCGACCCGTTGAGCGATGCCGCAATTCGCGATGCACTAGAGCGTCTGATCGCCGGCTCGATTTCCACCGAGGCAGCAGCACGGAGGGCGGCACTCTTCACGTGGAAGAAAACGGCGCAGGCCACGCTCGACTATCTCAGCAAGTGCTCGAGCTGAATCCGTGTGTCGGTCTTCGAGTCGCGATATTTCGCGATCACGGGCGCGGCCAGGGAGAGGCCCCAATCCAGGCCGGGGCCGGAAGTGATGGCGCGCGTGCCCGGAACCACAACGGCATTTTCGGGAATCACCAGCGGCTCGTCGTCAGTGGCTCGATAGATCTCACCGCGCACGACGTCGTACACCGGCGTCGACCGGTTGAGAATCGTCCCGGAACCTAGCACCGCTCGGCGTTTTACCACTGTGCCCTCATACACGCCGCAGTTTCCGCCCACCAGAACGTCATCTTCGATGATCACCGGCAGCGCACCAATCGGTTCGAGCACGCCGCCAATCTGTGCGGCCGCGGAAATGTGGCAATTGGCGCCGACTTGCGCGCAGCTTCCCACCAGCGCGTGCGAATCGACCATGGTGCCGTCGCCCACCCAGCTTCCAGTGTTGATGAACATCGGCGGCATGCAAGTGACGCCCTTGCCGATGAAGCAGCCGTCGCGAATACTCGATCCGCCGGGCACGATGCGGATGCCGCGATCAAGCGTAATGCGCTGCACCGGAAAAGTGGCTTTGTCGAACCACGGCTGGCGCCCGGCGTTGATCGACATATCCACAGTCACGCCCATGCGGAAGCCCACCAGAATGCCTTTTTTCACCCAAGCGTTGACACGCCATCCGGTCTTGATGGACGAATCGGGTTGAGCGGCGCGGATCTCGCCCGCGTTCAGCGCCTCTTTGAATTTCTGAAAGAGATGGAAATGTTCGTGTGTGTAGGTTTGAGGTTTTTCATCGAACAATTTCTCGATTTCAACCTGCATGCACGCTCCGGCCTGCCAGCAGTCCCAGCGCTTCGACCACCTTTTCGATCTTGGCTAAATTCGCGGGATTGGGTGGGCACAGCGGCAGCCGGTAAATCGGCTCCAGCAGGCCCATGAGACCCATCGCGGCCTTCACCGGAATCGGATTCGATTCGACGAAATTAATTTCCATGAGGGGCATGTACTTGTGTTGCAGATCGCGGGCCCTGGCGAAGTCATTGGCCAGCGCATGCTGGACGAGTTCCGTCATTTCGCCCGGAATCTCGTTGGCGACTACGGAAACCAGGCCGTGACCGCCCAGTGCGATCAACGGAATGGTGATGGCATCATCGCCCGAAAGCACGGCGAAATCGGACGGCACTTGATGAATCACGTTGGCCTGCTGGCCGATATTGCCGGAGGCTTCCTTGACTCCGACGATATAATCGATCTCTGAGAGTCGTTTCAGCGTGGCCGGCTCGACATTCACGCCCGTGCGCCCTTGCACGCTGTACACGATCATTGGTAGCCTGACCGCGGATGCGATCGCCTTGTAGTGCTGATACAAGCCTTCCTGGGTCGGCTTGTTGTAGTACGGCGTGACGGAGAGAATGCCGTCCGCGCCCATGGCCTTAATCTCTTTGGCAAGTTCGATCACTTCGGCCGTGTTGTAGCCGCCCGCGCCCGCCAGGACCGGGACGCGGCCCTTGGCTTCTTCGAGCGTTATCTCGACCACGCGCATATGTTCCTGGCGCGTGAGCGTCGGATTCTCGCCCGTAGTGCCACAAGGAACAAGGAAGTTTATGCCTGCTTGGATCTGGCGCTTCACCAGCGAGCGAAGCGTGATTTCGTCCAAAGAGCCGTCCTTGCGGAACGGTGTGACCATCGCGGTGCCGCAGCCTATAAATAACATTTCAGCCTCCAAACAGAACGTCGCTAAATTCGAAAAATCCCTTGCGCCCTATAATCCATTGTGCCGCTTTCAAAGCGCCTCGCGCGAAACCTTCTCGGCTGCGCGCGGTGTGGCGCAAGGTGAGGGTGTCGGCGGCGGAATCGAAGCCGATCTCGTGCGTACCGGGATGGGCGCCGGCGCGGCTGGAACTGGTGTCGATCGGCCGGTCGTATCCCGCCGCTTTCATTTGATCCACCAACTTGAGCAGGGTACCCGAAGGCGCGTCCTTCTTGGTGATGTGATGGATCTCCCAGGCCCACGCCCCGTATTCCTTTTCGTTCTTGAGCAAGCGGGCGGCTTCAGAAACCAGACGCGTGAACACGTTGACGCCGATCGAGAAGTTCGGACTCCAGACCAGCGCCGAATCATGCTTGGCGACAATGGCCTTCACCTCCGCCAGATGCTCCACCCAACCGGTTGTTCCGACCACCATCGGGATCCGAAGAGCGGCCACCTTGGCGACATTGCCTGAGACCGAAGACGGCACCGAAAACTCCACCGCCACATCGGCGCCCTCTAGCGGCTCGTCGCGGCCGATATCGACGCGCGCGGTGACGGTGAACCCGTACTCGGGCGCCAGTTGGTCGATCAGACGGCCCATCTTGCCGTACCCGACGATGGCGAGGTTAGGCATCGAAGACCGCCGGATCCAGTTCGCTGAAGAATTCGCTGTGCAAAGCCGGAACCGCGGCCACCAAATCCTTGCCCGCCACGACAAAGCCCAAATTCAGCGCCGACGCTCCCTGCGAAACCATTCGAACATTGATGCTGCCCAGCGCCTTGAACACCCGCGCCGCGACCCCCGGGCTGTGCCGGATATTTTCGCCCACCATGCAGATGATAGCCTGATTTTCGTCCACGGAAACGTCCGCGAACTCGCTCAAAGCGTCTGTAATAGCCTCGATACGCTCGGGCTGGTCGATGGTGAGCGAAACGCTGACCTCCGAAGTGGCCACCATATCTACCGAGGTCTCGAAGCGATCGAAAATTTCGAAGATCCGGCGCATGAAGCCGTGCGCCATGAACATACGCGTGGATCGAATGTTCATCACCACCACCTTGCTCTTGCAGGCGATCGACTTTACGATGTTGGTGCTGGCCACGGCTTCGGAAACAATCCGCGTGCCGTCCACCTGCGGCCTCCGCGAGTTCAAAATCAATACCGGAATGTTGCGGTCGATCGCGGGCACGACTGTGGCGGGGTGCAGAACTTTCGCGCCGAAGTACGCCATTTCCGCCGCTTCTGTGAACGAAATGACCTTTACGCGATGAGCATCAGGCACGATGGTCGGATCGGCCGTCAACATGCCGTCCACATCGGTCCAGATCTGGATTTCCTCGGCCCCAATCCCCGCTCCCACGATAGACGCCGTGAAATCGGATCCGCCGCGGCCCAGAGTAGTGGTAATGCCATCTTCTGTAGCGGCGATGAAACCGCCCATCACGACCACATGATCCTTGGCGATCGGTGGAATCGTCGCGGACAACTTGGCATAGGTCTGCTCGAACAAAGGAACGGCCTGCGTATGCCGCCGGTCGGTGACAATGACTTTGCGGGAGTCGACATGCACGGCACTGAGGCCGCGATGCTTGAAAAGATTAGTGACGATCAGGCTGGACAGGCGCTCCCCGAAACTAGAGATCGCATCGATGGAACGCGGTGTTAGCTCGCCCAGCACCGCCAGGCCCTTCACCAACTCCGCGATCTCCTGGAAATGCTCGTCCACGGTACGCTCCATGCCGGACTCGCGCAGGTGATAATCGCGCAGCGCCACCAATTCGCGCAAAGCCTCGTCCCGATGACCGGTAATCGCGAGGTTGGCGATCTTCAACAGGCGGTTGGTGGTCTTTCCCATCGCTGAGACCACCACCACCGGCCTGCGATCCAATCTGGACCGGACGATTCCTATGACGCGTTCGATGGCTTCGGCGGATTCGACCGAGGTCCCGCCGAATTTCATGACGATCATCAGTCCAGCAACCCCTCCGAATACATGAGCTCGGCATTGAGGACCGCAGCTCCCGCCGCGCCCCTAATCGTGTTATGCCCCAGCGCCATGAATTTGTAATCGAGCACCGGGCATTCCCGCAGGCGCCCCACGAATACTGTCATCCCACGCTCGCGTTCGACGTCCCGGCGAGGCTGCGGCCGGTCTTTTTCCTCCATGTAGATGATTGGGCGCGGCGGGGCACTCGGCAAATTGCGCTCCTGTGGGATGCTGCGGTATTTTCCGATCGCTTCAATCAGCTCGGCCACGCCCACCTTTCGCTCCAGCTCGACGCTGGTTGCCACCATATGCCCGTCCACCACCGGGACCCGATTGCAGTGCGCGCTCACCCTCGCGGCCAACGGCCGGATCGCATCGCCGGTGAACTCGCCCAGAATCTTCTGCGTCTCCTGCTGCATTTTTTCTTCTTCGCTGCCTATGAACGGAATCACGTTGGCGTTGATATCCATGGAGGCGACACCCGGATAGCCCGCTCCCGAGATGGCCTGCATGGTAGTCGCCAGAACTTTCGCGATGCCGAACTGCTTCAGCGGCGCCAGAGCCATGGCCAGCGTGATCGTCGAGCAATTCGGATTGGTCGCGATTTGCCCTTTCCAGCCCCGGCGGCGCTGCTGCAGCGGGATTATCTTCAGGTGGTCGGAATTGATCTCCGGAATAAGCAGCGGCACATCCGGCTCCATGCGATGGTTGCGCGAGTTAGAAACAATCACGTGCCCAGCCTGCGCGAACGCTTGCTCGATCTCCGTTGCCACCGAAGCATCCATGGAGGAGAAGACTAACCGCGGCGCATTACCGGGTTTGCAATCTTCCACCTTGATGTTCTGGACATTGGCAGGCATTGTGCCGTCCAACCGCCAGCTCGTCGCCTCGCGATAAGTCTTGCCTGCCGAGCGATCGCTGGCGCCCAGCCAGGTGATCTCGAACCACGGATGGTTCTGCAAGAATTTCACAAACTGCTGGCCGACCATGCCGGTCGCGCCTAAAATACCTATTTCGATTCTTGGTGCCATAAAGGTTTCTCGTATCTGATTTCTAGCTTCTCGTTAGCTGCTTGACCATCCGCTTGTAAATCTGAACTGCCGCCAGCAGCTCATCCTTTGGAATTCGCTCTTCGTCCGTGTGCGCTACGTGGATCGATCCCGGCCCAATCAGATACGGCTTGCCCCAGCTATCGCCAAACGCAGGAATGTCAGTGGTGAAGGCGACCACGGCCGTCTCGAAACCCGCGAGCGTGCCCGTATGTACTGCCGGGACCATCAGAACTTCGCGCACCTCGACTCCCTGCACCGCTTGCTGGACCGCGTGGCGCGTCGCGGCGCCGTCGTCCACAAGGCGAATGAAAACTTCGGCCTTAGCGTGATCGGCGATCACGTTGGGAGCACGACCGCCCGAAATGGTCCCGATATTGACTGTGCTCGCTCCCAGAAGTTTGTCTACGGGCAGCGGCAGTCCACGAATCTGATGCAGCGCGTCCAGCAGCTTTTCAATCGCCGACTCGCCCAGCTCCGGATAAGCCGAGTGCGCCATCCGGCCGCTGGCGATAAATTCCAACCGGAGCGCCCCCTTCGATCCAATGACCAGCTTGTTTTCGGTGGGCTCGCCGTTGATAAGGAACTTCGACCCGCGCGGATTTTTGGCAGCCGCGAAAGCGCCGGCGCTGTTTCGTTCCTCACCAACGACGAACAGCAGCGCTATGTCTCGCGTTCCTTCCGCCAGCAACTCACGCACGGCAAAGAGCATCGCCGCGATGATGCCTTTCGTATCGCATGACCCACGGCCCCATATGTGCGTCTCGTCTTCTCGTGACGGGAAGAACGGCGGCACCGTATCCATGTGGGTGGAGAGGGTCACGACTGGATTACCCCAATGCGCGAACACATTAAAGCGCTTGGGCTCCACTTCCATTCGTTCGGCATGGCCGCCATGCTTCGAAGCCAGCTCCGATAAATGCTCGAACAGCACATTGCTCATGCGCTCTTCATTCCGCGTGATCGATTCGACGTCCACCAGCGAGCGTGTTAGTTCGAAAATATTCATACGCAAGTGGGATGGATGGAGGAGGGGGGAACGCGCCGACAGCTTGCGCGTGCTTCCCGGTAGCGCTCCATCCGATCCGCAGTAAACCAGATCCAGATGACAGTGGGCAGGTCTTAGCCTTACCCCCCAACCGCGCCGGGCGAGAGCTGCCACGGCCGATTTCGGCGGAGATGCAATTGGCCCCTTTCGACCGGCCGCTCCGAAACTCCCGGAACCGCGCAACCGGCTACTGATGGCCTCCGCGCCTCTACGAGGACAAATTCAAGTATACCCATTCTGGTTTCTAGTTTCTAGTTGTTCGTCTCTGGTTTGTTCGTTTCTGGTTGCGGGTTGGACATACTGTCCTGCGCGCATGGGACATTTCGTCTCGTGGCCAGACCTTTACCGATGAAGCTATGAGAACAAGCTATTCATTAAACGTCATTTAGTGGCTTCGCCGCCTTGGCATGACGGATGCATTGCTATGGGGTCATGGGACCCATGATCGCTGTTTGGGGTTAAACCCATCAAATATTTTCGGACGGCGCGTGCCGTTCTGGTAGTTCCACCAGCCCGTCTCACAACGGTTGCAGCAGTACCCTCGGAGGAGAGGGGCATTACCCGCGACGAGTTCGGCCAGTCACAGCTCCGCTGGACGGACTCATCGCGGATTCCAACCCTGCCCGTTAGGCTTCCATCAGCGCTTGGACATGCGAGCGAACGGCCGAAGCGAGTCCCGTGAGGCTGTAGCCGCCCTCCAATACCGAAACGACACGGCCGCCGGCGTATTGATTGGCGATCTCCAGCATGACGCGAGTGAGGTCGACGAAATCGGCCTCGTTCAGCAGAAAGTTGCCGAGCGGATCATTGATGCGCGAATCGAAGCCCGCGGAGATAAGCACTAGCTCCGGCTTCACCTTTTTGGCGGCCGGTGCCAGCGTTTGCTCGAATGCGCCCAGAATTTCTCTTCGGCCGGAGCCAGCTGGAAACGGGCAGTTCATCGTCATTCCGGCGCCTGCCCCCTGGCCGGTTTCCTCGGGTGCGCCCGTCCCCGGATACCAGGGGTGTTGGTGTGTACTAAAAAAGAACACCGTACCGTCGGTATAGAAGATATCCTGCGTGCCATTTCCGTGATGGACGTCCCAATCGGCAATCAAAACGCGCTCGATTCCGTACTTGCGTTGCGCATAGCGAGCCGCGATGGCGACGTTGTTGAAGAGGCAAAATCCCATGCCTTTGGTGGGAGTGGCGTGATGTCCGGGCGGCCGCACAATGCAGAACGCGTTCTCGACCTTCTTCTCGAAGACTGCATCTACTGCGTTGAGCGCTGCTCCAGTGGCGCGCGAAGCGGCATCCAGAGATCTCGCAGAAATAGTGGTATCGCCGGTGCTCAGCTCGTGGAATCCGGTGTTGACTTCGCGTTCCACCAGCCGGATATATTGCAGCGGATGACAAAGGCTGATTTCGTCTTCGGTCGCCACGCGCGGCTCGATCGGGAGCAACGCCAGCCCATCGAGCGAACCCAATGCGGCATCGAATCTCTCTGGCCGCTCAGGATGACGCGTGCCAGTCTGGTGTTCCTTACATGCCGGATCGGCGGCCAACCCGGTCATAAGCGAATGACTCCATGGTCCTTCAGTGTAGCCGACGGGCTGCTACCAGATGAGAATTCGCTTGTACTCCGGATGTCTCTACGGCAAACTGGATTGCCCCCTCACCGCCGCGCACCGCCTGCACCGAAATCCGCCACACGCCTGGCTCCGGCTTTGGCACGCGGAACTGCTGCGGATTGGTTTGCGGGCCGGAGTATCCGGTAATGTCGCCGTAGTATCCATAGTGTCGGCCCCTGGGGCTCACCAGGTGCAGGTCCAAACCGTTACCGGCGCCGGACCACTCTACGGACACTTCGAATGCCGCCGATCCTTTCGGCACCGAAACCAGTTCGCTCCACCACTGCTCGACTGAGAGTTGACCTGAAAATTGGCGGTCGGGCCGAGCTCCAGCCGAGGCTGCGGCAAAGCGCTGGCGGCAGTCGCATAGCGGAGACACGTTGCTGGAGACGACCGTCCGATTCAGGTCGCCTCGCGGTGCGTCAGGCAATTCCTCGAACCGAAACGGAATGCTATTGGCAGAGATCGTAAGCGCCCGTGTAACGCTGACGTGTACGTGGTAGCCTCCGCCTTCACCGAGCGTATAGCCGCTATTGCCGGCCACCGCAAGAGCTTGACCCTGCTCCACTCGCTGGCCGTTCCGCACTACAAACGAGCCGCTCGCCAAGTGCGCGTAATGGCTGTACTCGCCGTTGCCGTGGTCAATCGTAATGTAATTGCCGAAAGAGTGATGGCGATGATCCTGCCTTAAACCGAGATCATGTGTATAAGCGATACCGCCCTTCATTGCGACCACACACCGTCCGGCGCGCGGTGCGATGTCGAAGGCGTGCAGGCTGTTGCCCCAGTGTGAGAAGGCGCCATATGGCCCTTGCGTCATCACCCACGCCTCGCCGGCCGACATCGGCAGCTTGTAGCCAGAAGTCGAGATCACAAATGGCATCGGCCGGCTCAGTCTTTGGTCCATGTTCTCGACGATTACCAAGTATTCGTTTGCCGGTAACCCAGGGTAGTGGACCACCAATTGATTCGCTGTCGCCGCGCTGGGCTGGAGAGTCGCCAGGTACCGCCAGCCGCCCGAAGGCGTGTATTGGGCGATGTTGACCAGTGAATTCTGTTGGAAGTTTTTGCCTTGCACTGTGAAGTCGATCTCCTGCGCTTTCACGCCGGACCACGTAACACTGGTGACTACCGGCCCCCCGTTGTCGACTTCACCGGCCATCTGAAATTGTCGCGAGACCATCAGCTTGCCATTGACGATCACACGCGCGGTCCACAGGCCTGGTTGAGAGGCGGGAGCAAAACCGGCGATGGGGAGTTGCGTGGTGAAACAGAGTTGCGGCGCGTTGGGAAGTTCGCCATACTCGACCGCGGTTGAAATCGTCCCGGCCGGGTCCAACCACTCGACGCGCAGCTGATCGCTCGCTTTCACCATGAGCGCCGAAAACCACAAAAAGGCTTGTCGTTGGGTCGGCTGAAACACTGCCGCGGATCTTGGTGCAATACAGGATTGTTCGCTCACGGATGTGGCTATTCGGCTGTCCCGAACGATCATTGCAGTCGCGAAAGGAGGGAAAGCGGCAAGGCAGAGTACGAGTAGGGTCCGAGGGCGCACCACCCATCTCTTCGGCAATTTAGAGGATGAACTTCAGCCGTTCAGCGGAAACCGAACGCGGAATGTAGACCCTTGCCCTAGTACGCTCTCGGCCTCCAGGCTAGCGTGGTGGCGCTCGGCTATCCACTTGGCAATCGAAAGACCTAGGCCAGCGCCGCCCGCGTCCCGATTCCTCGAATCGTCGGCACGATAGAACCGCTCGAAGACATGTGGCAATGCTGAATCGGGAATGCCGATGCCGGTGTCGCGAACCGCCAATGTGGCCCCGCCAGTATCCTGGCCGATCGAAACCGTGATGCGCCCCCCAGCGGGCGTGTATTTTACGGCGTTGTCGACCAGCAGCAACAAGAGCCGGCGCAGCGCCGGATCGTTAGCCTGAACGAATACTGGTTCGTCCGGCAGGTCGGTCGAGATCTGCAATTGCCGCGCTTCGGCTAGCACTTGCCCCTGCTCGCAGATGTCGCGGACCAGTGGCGTCAACTCCAGATTCTCGAGTGGGAGTGCCGGAAGACCGGCATCGGCACGCGCCAGAAGCAGCAGGTCTTCCACCAGGCGGCTAGTCCTTTCCGATTCCATCACGATTTCGGTCAAAGCCTCGCGATACTTCTCAGGCGATCGGTCGCGCCGCAGCGTAAGCTCGGCCGTGGTGCGAATCAGTGCGATAGGAGTGCGCAGCTCGTGGGACGCATCCGCGGTGAATTGCGAGAGCCGTTTGACCGCCGATTCCAGCCGGGCCAGCATGTCGTTCCAGGTTGCGGAAAGCCGCTGCAACTCATCGCCGGTGGCGGGTACTGTTAACCGCCGCGATAAATTCTGGATGCCGATGGACCGCGCCGCCTGAGTGATTTCATCCACTGGTGCGAGCGCGCGGCGGCTGATCAAATATCCGCCCAGCGCCGCGATCAGCAATACGGCCGGAGCGGTCCAGAGCAGCAGGACGTGCAGGTCTCGCAGAATACTTCTCGTCTCGCGAAGTGGTGTGGCCACCAAAACACGAAAGCTCGATCCCTTCACCAGCGCCGTGCTGGCATAGGTGCGGTAATGAGCATGTCCGATCTTCTGATCCCCGAAGGCAGATCCAGTCGTCCCCATGCCGGCTCGCTCCGGCGCGACCACTTTACTCCTCAGAATCTGTAGGTCCTTTGCGTCTCGCACCTCGATCAAATTGCCGTCCGGTGTAGCCTGCGCGTATTCGGTCAATTCTTCCTGAAGCTGTTCCGGGTGAGCCGGATCCAGCTCATTTCGGATGACCGTGATTACGCCCTTGGCTTGTTCAACCAACGCGCTATCCACCGACGCCATCAAACGATGGTTCGCCGTCAACCAGATTCCGCACACGAACAATGACAGGGCGGTCAGCAATACCAGCGAGTAAAGCAGCGTGAGCCGCAAGCGGATGGAGAGCCGCGGCATCAGACTTTTTCCTCGCGCAAACAGTAGCCAACGCCGCGAATAGTATGAATGAGCTTCGATTCTCCGGGGGCGTCCACCTTGTCGCGCAGCAGGCGAATGAACGCATCAAGTGTATTGTTACGAACCTCGGAATCGAATCCCCACACGGATTCAATCAAGTTGTCGCGCGCGACCACGCGGCCAGCGCGGCGCATCAGCAGCTCGAGCAGGCTGTACTCGGTGCGGGTGAGCAAAATCCGGCGGGCGCCCCGCATCACTTCCCGGCTAGCAGGATTTAAGAAAAGATCCGCGGTCTGCAGTGACACCGGCTGCGGAATCGGCCCGCGCCGCGAGACGGCCCGCAAACGAGCCAGCAATACGTCGAAAGAAAAAGGCTTGACCAGGTAGTCGTCGGCGCCGAGGTTCAGCCCTTCGATCTGGTCCTGGGTGGCGTCGCGCGCGGTAAGCATCAGGATGGGCGTCTGATTTCGGGTGCCGCGCAGCTTTTTAGCCACCGTGAAGCCATCCATTCCAGGCAGCATTACGTCCAGCAGGATGACATCGAAGGCATAGGACTCGGCCATCGCCAGGCCTTTCCGTCCGTCGTGCGCAAGAGCTACTTTGTGGCCTTCCTCTTCAAGGCCCTGCCGCAGCAGCTCGGCCATGCGCCGCTCGTCTTCGACTACCAGGACCTGCATATTCCGGTACTTCCATGCTAACGGTTCAACCTGAAGGTTTGCTGTAATGGCGGGCTAAAGCGACGGGCGGACGGCGCCGCTAGTCGTCATCAGCACCAGCATGGCCAGCAAAACAATCAAACCGGCATATTGCGTGAGCACGCCGTTGTCGTCTTCGGCGGGGTAGTCTTTGCTGAATAGCCGGTAGAGGGCGCCGGCGGCGATCAGCAGTAGCATCGTTTCCTCGGTAATGGCCCACATCACCAACGTGATGCCGAGTGCCATGCCGCGCTGCTTGCGGGTCAGAGCGCGGAATCCGCGCCCGCCATCCAACTGCCAGATCGGAATCAGGTTGAACAGATTGATCCAGGCGCTGGTGTGGGCGATGGCGTACCAGATCGGGTGACCGGTGACTAGAGCGCTGAGCCAGGCCACGATGGTCGCGCCCAATCCATAGATGGGACCGGCGAGTCCCACGCGGGCGTCTTCAGCTACATTCGCGGGATATTGTTTCAAGCGAACCATTGCTCCCACGAACGGGATGAACATCGGCGCGCTGGCTGCGATGCCGTACTTGCGGAGGGCGATCACATGACCCATTTCGTGGATGTAGATGGAGAGCACGAAGCCTAGCGCGAACCTCCAGCCGTAGAGCCCCCAATAGACCGCGAAGAAGGCCAGCATGCTGGCGAAGGTGCTCAGCTTAGTGAGGCCTAGGAGCAGGAGCTTGCCTTTTGTCAAAGCGAGAAGCGCAAATGTCTTGAACTTCCAGAGCAGGACGCCCACCGGACCGAGCTTGGCGAAACGCTTGGCCCATACGCTCTTGTCAGAGAGCTGCAGATCGATGTTCTGAATGCGCGCTTTCGCGGTCCGGTATTGTTCTGAACCTGGCGGCGCCAGAGCGATCGCGCGCTCCCAGGCGATTTTTGCTCCTTGCCAATCGCGGGCCGATCCGGCCAGCTTGGCTTGTTGGGAAAGTGCCTCGAATTCCATCGCATGCGTGAGCAGCTGGCAGGACGGGCAGGCCAGCGCCTGCGGGTCAAGCGCCGTGCCGCAGTTCGAGCACAGAGTGGAGGTTGCTGGAAGCACTACTTCTTATTGTACCGATCAGATTTGGTGGACGGCATGGGATTCGAACAATCAGGCCTTTTGTGGGTTCAGTAAGCTACTGAAACTGCGTTGTACTAGAACCTTTGGATGTGCACAACGCGCAGCTATTTGGTACACCATGGTACACGGTGCCTTCAGGCGAAATTCCGAACATCGAAGCTTATCGGTTGGAGGTCTTCGCCGGCGGTGCCATACCGGGCATTTCAGACGAAGAGTTTCGAATGGCTGAAGCAAAATGGGCTTCGTTCTCACTGAAGGACCGCGCCAGCGTGGAAGCGTCATGGAGTGACTTCTGTCGTCGATGCGTGCGATGGTTTCCGCCGAATCAGGTTTCGGACACGAGCCACTCGCCAAATTACCAGATGTATCGGATATGGCACAGTGTCCTCACTCACGATCAGGGACCCTACGACTTTGGTTCCAGTTGAATCAGGTCGCCCAGTTCTCGCGCATCTCATGGGGAACACTCTTAAACTTTTCGGCGGCTGAGATTTGTGCCACGCTCGTGCTGAAGGCGGCAGATCTTCTGCGACGGTGTCCTTCTGACGAGCGTGTGCAAGATGAGCCTAAGGTGTCAGCGGACGCCGCTCGAGCGTTGAAAGAAGAGCGCAAAAGCTGTGGGCAGAAGCAGCGGCCAAGTATCGCATCGTACATCCTCGAAAGCTTACGCAGGACACGGTGGCCGAGCACATCGGCTGAAAAGATCGCACGATGGTCGGCTGGTGGCTGCGCTGTGATCCGCGCTTCACACCTGTCCATGACAGAGAGATCAGATCGGCCTTGAAGGCCCTGGCCGCTTAAAATTCTTTCCGCATTTCCGCATTTTCACTTCACTTTGTGCTTGATTTCCGCAATGCGGAATACCGCAAACTTACACCATGGCCGAGATTCTTGAGACGCAACATCCCATAGACGAGCCAGTCTACACCGTGGACGAGCTCGCGAAGCAGTTGAAGGTCCACCCGTCAACCGTTCGGAGATTATTCCATCGACCAGGAAGGAGTCATCCGCCTGGGCCATGGGCGACTTCGGTCCAAAAAACAGTATTTCAGCTTGAGAATTCCGGCCAGCGTCGCACGGCGCGTTTTCAAAGAGATGAGGGTGGCGTGATGGCTGCGAGAGAGCTACGCGGCTCAGCAGGGCCGGCCGTTCACTGTTCCGGCTGAGTCCATCGCAGCAGGGCTTCCACGTTGTTCATTAACGCGCGCTGAAGGCGTCGGTATCTACCGACCACCACGCGCGTAGTAGCGTAAATCAGGATTTCGCCTGTGTGTGCAGGCGCGGCCGTTCCACCGATAGCAATTCTCCAAAGGAGCAATCATCATGGCAGCAACGAAAAAGCGTAAGAAGACCGGACTCACAGTTGATGCGTTTGACGGCGATCTCGCCTCAGCCCAAGCGCGGCTTCGGGCAGCCGTCGAGGAGGTTTGCGGCGTTCTGACTGCGGTCCAGTTGAACTTTCTGAGTGGATGCGTTAACGCGCAACTGGATAATGGTTTCGGCGAGCGATGCCTTAGGATGCTGGCCGAATTAGCGGCAGAGCGAAGCGACTTCGGGGTTTGGTGGCGAGAGTTCGCCCGAAAGAATGCCGACATACACGGCTCCGAGAAAGCGGGGCGCGTATGAAAACCGTCTTCGCGCTGTGTCCTCTCTGCCTGCCACTCGGCGCGCAAACCATCTCGAATCTCGGACCGAGCCGGCGCCTTACGTCCCACCGGACCCGCCAAAAGATAACTACGCGGCCGCGTTCGTGACAACCTACGCGCCGGTTGCGCCGCGCGTCGAAAGTCAACCAGCAATAACTACCAGCTTCGCCGCGCCGCAAGCGAAGGGCGATCACCACATCCTGAAAAACATCGGGAAGGGTTTTCTGATCGGCGCTGGTATCGCGGGACTCGCGGTGCTCAATGTAGAGCGTTGCCAGATAGAAGCCAGCAACTACCCGCTGTTCTTGCGGCGTGCCGCGTATCGCGCCTGCATGGGCTACTGAGCCGCGCGCCGTGACGCTGGTTCTAGTACTTTCCCGCTTGCGTCCAGGAGGAAATTCAGGGAAAGATTCTGGTGTTGCGACACGACGCAACTCAACACAACACAACGCAACGAAATAAAGGCCACCAGGGACGCTTGCTGGCCTTCGTGTTTCAGCGTGGAGTATATACCGAGTCCATACCGGGTTATTATGGGAATGATGGCACGCGCATCCAAAGGTTCCACCCGACGCGCCGCTACTTCGATCGAGCGGCCGCGGTTCTCAAGAAAGCGTGTTCCGGCCGATCGGCTCAACCTAACAGACCAAGAGCGCGCTTCTCTTCCTGATCCCAACTGGGTGACCGAAGACGACGCCGACGCGATTGTCGCCCGGCGCCGGCAAAAAGAGCCGACCGTAAGCTTCGAGGAAGTTCTCCGGGAGAATGGCATCCGCTTGGCGCGTTGAGTTCGCGCAGTCCGCGCTCAGGGAATTCCGTCAACTCGATGATCGCGCAAAGGCGGAAGCCAAGAGAGCAATCGCGGATCTAGAGGAGACCCATTCCCGGCCGGGTCGATCCCGTTGCGCGGCAATCCTGGCTTTTTCCGTATCCGTTTTTACCGGGATGCCTATCGCATCGTGTACGGCGTCTCTGGGAAGCAACGCAAGGTGATCATCCAGCGACTTCGGCCACGCGCATCGGCTTACTACGGGCTGGAAAAGAGCCGACGTTTGACGTAAGCGGTTCACGCGCGGTGTTCTCTTCCCAAACGTTTCGGCTTATCATTGTCGGAGTGGCAGACCAAGGCGGCTTCAGGAACAGTCTCACCAGCAAGGGAAAAGGTCATATTGAAATTGGGCGGTACGGCTCCTCCGACGATGTCCGTGCCGATTCGGAGCCAGTCCGGGGCCAGGTTGGAGTTGCGGATCCAAGCCTGCAGATCTTTGGGCTGCCCTACAGCCTCGGCGAGATAATCTGCAACCCGTGTGACGCAGACCACTAGGTCGAGCTGGTATTCGTGATGGTCGGGGCGATACAATATTCTTCCGACTTCAGTTGTACGGGATTCCCGAAAGGATTTACGTATGAGACCCAGCCTCAATTCAACTATCCCGTCTGAGCGGCCCAGTCGATGGCTCTTAGGTAAGACTGGTGCCAAGTAACCTTCAGTCTCAGTTAAGCACGGACGCCCCCAGCAAGAAAGGTGCGGGATCTGAATATCGCGCTGATATCGATGGGATGCGTGCTGTAGCGGTCCTACTGGTAATTGTATTTCACGCCTTCCCGAGCCATCTGAAGGGCGGGTTTGTGGGCGTCGATATCTTCTTCGTCATCTCCGGCTTCTTGATATCCGGCATTCTGCTAAAGGAACTCCGTCGTGGCACGATACACTTCACCAATTTTTACGCAAGGCGCGTGCGGCGGATTTTCCCGGCACTTATCACAGTCTTGGGATTGCTCCTTGTTCTTGGATGCTTCGTGCTGATTCCTGAGGAGCTTAAGCAGTTTGGGAAACATGTGGCGGTCGCAAGCGTGTTCGGATCAAATTTCTTACTTTGGAGCGAGGTTGGCTATTTCGATAACCTGGCCGATACCAAGCCCTTGCTGCATCTCTGGTCGCTAGGCATTGAGGAGCAGTTCTATCTCGTCTATCCCCTCTTACTTTGGCTTGCCTGGAAAGCTCGCGTGAATCTATTCGTTGCCATGACGGTGGTGTTCTCTATTTCCTTCGCCTGGAATCTCAGTCGCTTTGGCGCCAGCGATGGATATCAGTTCTACTCGCCGCAAACTCGTTTCTGGGAACTGATGGTCGGCTCGATGATTGCATTCGCTGTTGTCACCCGGCCACCGATCCTGAAAGAAATGAGGCTATGGTCTATGGCGCGGATTGGCCGACTCTGTAGCCTCCCGACTGTGAGAGTCGAATCCATCGCACGCCACAGCTTGGCAGGCGTAGGACTTGGATTGATAGTTCTCGGAGCTCTATCGATTTCACCGAACGACAGCTATCCCGGAGTGCTGGCGCTTCTGCCGACGCTAGGTGCCGCGCTTCTGATTGCCACCGGGCCCGACACACTAGTAGGGCGACGAATCCTCTCCCATCCAATTATTGTCTGGTTTGGCATTATAAGCTTTCCTCTGTATCTATGGCACTGGCCGTTATTGTCGTTTCAGCGACTGCTCAATGGGGAAACTCCTTCGGCTATCCTCCGCCTGGGAGTGGTGTTGCTTTCAGTTCTCCTCGCTTGGATAACAACGAAATTGATCGAATCGCCACTCCGATTTGGCCGCTACCAAGTTGCGAAAGTATCGGTCCTGCTCGGCGCTATTGTTGTGATCGGATCCGCTGGATTTGGGATTTACAAGAAAGATGGCTTCATTCGCTTCAGTTTACTGGCCAATACCCGCACGGGCCCTGCGCAGTCCATCGGCTCCGTTTCTAAAGAGGCTAATCTAACACAGAGTCCAGAGCCTATCTCTTCAACCTCCCGCTCTGCCACCCCCGCATCCGCCGCAAAGCAGGGTCCGCCAGCGGACCATCGGAATAGCAGTATGAAGGGGACGCCGGCGAATGCTATTAGCCAGGCATCGACGGATAGCCCCTCTTCAAACATCAATCGACCCATTTTGCCGCCAGGTGTCGTCAATGATGGCGATCTCGGTCACGACATAATTCATAAGTATGTTGCGGATAAGTTTTATCCCTGCACGCCTGAGGCGATTTACAAACAGGCCTTGTCGTGGGCTGGATTAGTACGGTGCCAGCAATCCAAGCCCAGCGAACCAATCGAAATCCTACTCCTTGGAGATAGTCACGCTGAGCATCTGTTTCTTGGCTTAGTCGAAGCGCTACCCAAGAAACAGATTGGTTACTACATACAGAGCGCAGTGCCGGTGCTGAGCAGTCCCGAGTTCAAATTAATTTTCGATACGGTTGCCGAGACAAAGGAAATTAAGACTGTCATCCTTACTGCCTGGTGGTACGGTCGTGGTGTGCCCAAGGCAGAGCTAAAGGCCACACTTAATTTCCTACTCGCCAAAGGCAAAAAAGTGTATATCACTGATGATGTGCCCACTTTTTTCTTCGACCCGGCCATATGCAAGTATGAGGGAAGATTGCCTGGCTCTTCTCCTAGGTGCACTCAGGAGACCCCAGCGACCGGTGATCCAAACGAAGTCAACCTCAGAGCGTTAGCCGAAATTGTCGAGGAAGATCCCCGGGTGACATTGATTAAGACCATGAAATATTTGTGTCAGTCTGGAGCTTGTTTCATGGGAAAAGATGGACAGTTATTGTACCGTGACCAAACTCATCTTAATATAAATGGATCAAGACTCGTTGGGAAGAAGATAGTGGCCGAGTATCCAGAACTGCGACGCTGAACCATGACGTGGATGAATTGGCGCTGCGCTACTGGATAGCCTATGGCGAGCCAGTGGAATTGACCCTTGAGGATTGCATGTGCGGCGACGGAACGCGCCCAGTCGCCCGATAATGATGCTATGAAAGCGCTGCAGCGGAATCTCGCATAAACTGCGGGTCGATTCCAGCGCAGGAGGCGCTGCAGCAATATGGAACAGTTTATTGGGTGTGACTCACAGAAGAAGTTTTCGGTGTTCGTAGCCGTGAACGAAACAGGGCGGGCGAGGCACTTCGCGTTGTGCACGATCGGCAGTTCTTCCGCGAGTTGAGCCTTCTTCCTGGAGAATCGGTGCGGTAGGATCTCGAAGTGCGGAAAGGGAGCCATGTGTTGGATTTTGTCGGGTGCATTAAAAAGAGCGGCTTGTCGTCAAATCGGGGCCGTCAAAACTCCGGAAGATGTCGCCCACGTGATCTTGAGCGCCGAAAGTATCGTGAGTATTTCACACTGTGAGGTTGCATTCAGCCTACGGTGGAATGGTCCTGGAGTACAATTGTTCGTCAACCTTCAACTAGTGGGCCGTTCCAGTGAATCGCTTAGTGACAATCCGTTTTTTCACGTCGGTATAGGTCCAGCGGATCGGGCGAGCATGCTGGGTGTAGGCTCGGACCGCGGTGTTCAAGGCCTCGGGGGTGGACGGCGCGCACGCGCATCGTTTCCGGCACACCCTCGCCACGAAACTGCTCGAAGCTGGTGAGTCGCTCGAGGACGTTGCCGAGATTTTGGGCAACTCCCCGAACATAATCCGCAAGCATTACGCCAAGTGGTCAGGCTCTTCATCAGAAATGGGGGCAGACCTGAATCCCTGAACTGATAAAACATTCTTGGAGGAATGTGTTTTGATCAGATCAGAGATTGTATTAGGACTGCCCGATTATGAGATTACCGGTTTAGAGATCCGGGGTGGTGGG
>DATMMD010000119.1:0-3374 GCA_035569875.1 Bryobacteraceae bacterium | reverse complement strand
CTTCGGCATTCTTGATCAGCACACCCTCAGTCGCGCCGCGCCCTGTGGCAACCATGATCGACATGGGAGTTGCAAGGCCGAGCGCACATGGACACGCGATGATCAAAACCGCTACCGCGTTCACGATTGCGTAAGCCATCCGCGGCTGCGGACCGACAACCGCCCAGAGAATGAAAGTAATTACGGCCGCAATTATTACTGCAGGCACGAAATACGATGCGACCACATCGACGAGGCGTTGGATCGGAGCGCGACTTCGCTGGGCCTCACTGACCATGCGGACGATTTGGGCGAGCAAAGTGTCGGCGCCAACACGCTCGGCACGCATGATGAATCCGCCGGTTCCGTTGATAGTCGCACCGATCACCCTATCTCCTGCCTTCTTCTCAACCGGAATTGGCTCGCCCGTAACCATCGACTCGTCAACCGCGCTAGTCCCCTCCACTACTACGCCGTCGACTGGAACTTTCTCGCCAGGGCGCACACGGAGACGATCTCCCAGGACGACGCGATCGAGTGGGACATCCTCTTCGTGGCCGTCAGGCCTGATCACGCGCGCGGTCTTCGGCGCCAGCCCCAGCAACGCTCTGATCGCACTGCTGGTATTACTTCGAGCCCGAAGCTCCAGGACTTGGCCGAGCAACACCAGCGCGGTGATCGCAGCAGCGGCTTCGAAGTAAACCGGTACGGTACCATCGGTGGCGCGAAACGAATCTGGAAACAAGTTCGGAAAAATAGCGGCGATGAAACTGTAACCGTAAGCGACGCCGACACCCATCCCGACCAGGGTGAACATGTTGAGGCTTCGGTTGACGATCGACGCCCAGCCGCGGACGAACAGCGGCCAGCCCGCCCACAGCACAACGGGAGTGGCCAGAGCTAACTCAATCCACGTTCGCAGCGACGCGGGCATCATCCGTTCAACGGGCCGGCCCGGAATCATGTCCGACATTTCGATCAGGATCAGCGGGATCGCGAGCGCGACGCTTATCCAGAAGCGCCGCGTCATATCGGCCAGTTCCGGGGAGGTCTCCTCACCGGCGCTGAGGAGCCGAGGCTCCAACGTCATTCCGCAGATTGGACAGTTGCCGGGCTCGGAACGGACGATCTGCGGATGCATCGGACAGACGTATTCGGTTCTCGATACCGGCAGGATCGGCGCGACAGGTTCAAGCGCCATCCCGCATTTCGGACACGACCCAGGCTGGCTCTGCCGAATCTCGGGATGCATCGGACAGGTATACAGAGGAGCGCCGGCAACAACTGGCACGGGCGCACTGCTCTTCTCCGGTGCCGCATTCGGCACCCCGCGGGCTAAGTAGCCGTCGGGATCGCTTTTGAATTTCTCGAGACAGCGGACGCTGCAGAAGTGGTACGTCGTGCCCTCGAATTCAAACGATCCGGCGCTCTTGGCCGGATCGACCTGCATCCCGCACACTGGATCGACAAGTTTGCTGCTCATTAGAGGCTCCCCGTCATGGCCTCGCAGGCGTCTCACTGACCGATGGCCGATACTTGCACCAGCGGTTATCGAGGGTCGTGCGCAGCGCTACGTTCCTCCTTTCATTGGTGATGTCGACACATTCTCGTCTTGTGTGTCAGCAACAAGTATTGCGAAAGTATAGCGCGACCGCTGCAACGAGATTAGCCGGTCCTTACTGCGACTTTTCGCGCTTGAGATGCACCCCTCGCGCGCCAAATCACGCGTGGAGAGAAGGCCGAGCGACTCGGCGATCCTTATTCGTGGAGACCCTGGGTCTCCAACCGAAATCAAAAATTGTGGGCAGTAAGTGGGCACTCGGGCGAGTTTGAGATTGCGCGGATAGCTGTAAGTACCTAATAAATATGGGCGGAGGAGGAAGGGGCCCGGTGGCCCCACCGGTCTTCAAAACCGGCTTGGCGGCTAATATTGTTGCCGGAGGGTTCGACTCCCTCCCCCCTCCGCCAGAGCATTCTGCTCGGCGGGAGAGAAGAACATAGGGACGCTAGGTCTTAGCTTCCGCTTGGATGGGTCTCATCACACTGTAATCTTGTTCCCATTGAAGCTTGTAAAGGTGAAGCCGGTGTAGTTTTCGTTGTATAGGTGTGCCTGGTCCCTCAATAGGCTTATCGCAACTGCCTCGCCTAATAGCATTCCCTGCTGGATGTCTTGGCGCCAGTGGATTCCTGATATCGATCGCCCAATTCCTATGTTAGACGCCAGCTTGTTTAGTTCTCCGCCCACCGTCATCTGGCCGGCGTCAGAGCCGGTATAAGGAACCACCGAAAGGCCATCAGAGGTTGTAGTCAGGGGGTGCGGAATTACGAAGGTCTCATCGAAGAACCATTTGAGTATCGTGACCGCCGCACCAGCAGTAGTGGCATGACCAGACGGATAGGACGGATGCAGTGGGCATCCTTCGGGATAAGACAGTGGAATGAAATAGTTGCCGTTGCGAGCGAACACTGCCGCGGCCGCCTTCGAGGTCAGCACGCTGTTGTCGAGCGGATAGGTCTTCTGACCGGTGATCGTGAAATGAACCAGGGCTGCGGTTTCCTCCGGACGCGCCGTGCGGTGGATGAACCACTTCTGCAGCCAACAGTTCTTGAGCGCGCGCGCCATCACTTCGGCCACCAACACCTGCACCATCGGGAAGCCGAACGTGATGAAACCAGTCTCCGACTTAAGCGTCGGCGGGTAGGGATTCCCCGAATTCAACGGCGCTTTCATCTTGGTCAGCATCAGCACCGCGTTGAGAAATTCCTGGTAAACCGGATCATTGTGGACGTATTCCGAGAGATCGCGCCCGGTGCTTAGATACCTAAGCTGCGGATCAGGATTGCTACTCGCTATCGGCGAAGGTGCGCCGTTTTGAAGGTTCAGCCACGTCGCTGCGTCAGTTCCAAAGTCACCGGGAAGCGTAGTCTTGTAACCAACAAATGGCATCGCGCCATAGCTGAATGGTTGGATGAAGAGCTGCGAGATGTAGGGCCCGATCAGATCGCCTGCCGTGAAGCCGCGAAACAACGATTGCGGTGTGACGTTGCCGCCGATTTTTGGACCAGTGTATGCCGACAGCCCCGACAACTCGCTCGCCGCGGCCGCTATCGTCGGGTCGGTTCCGAATTGCGAGAATGGGACGTCACGGGTTAGAGCCTGCCAGTACGCTTCGACCATCTGCGCGGCCAGACCGGTACTAGTCAGCGTGTCGAATGGTGGTATCGAATTTTGGGATGCATCGTAAGTCTCGAGGTCGAAGGCAATTCCGGCCTGCGGATCGACCAGCGGCATAGTGCCACCCAATGTGAGCGAGTCGAAGTCCGCACGCTTGCCGGTTTTCACCGCGGCCAGGTAACTGGCATAGACGTTCGGATCGACTTCGCCGAATGAGTTA
>DATMMD010000118.1:0-8831 GCA_035569875.1 Bryobacteraceae bacterium | reverse complement strand
ATAGGCCCATGACCGCCTCTCCCCTCTTTACCACCAAGACGATTCCCGCCCACAGGATGCCAATGCCCAGGAAGCAAAGAACGGTCAAGATGAAGATCGCCACTGCCGCCGGACCGTTCACGGTGCGAAGATCGACGCGGCCGAGCGCCGCCCCTGCACCGAGATAAATCAGAAACCGCACTGCGCTCATAAAGTAATTCCACAGCGACGAGTAGATCAGAATGACCGGCAAGGCGACCGGTGAGATCAGAGTGGCCTCGAGCGTTCCCGTGGTTTGTGATTCCCGGACCTGCAGTGCGAAGCCCACCAGGCTGACCAACACGCAATCGGTGAGCGCCACCCCGATCAGCACAAAACCCATGAAGTTGCCGCCGTACTCGGCCAGAGCCGGCAGCTTCTCGAGGCCGACGGTTTGGCTTACGTAGTAGAGGATCACCACGAGCAACAGGTTCCCGAACAGTTGCGTCGCAAACGCGATCCTATAACTCATCGCGATGCTTGCGTCACGTGCAAAGAAGGCCCACGCCAACCTCATGCCTCCACTCCTTCCACCGCCCGCCGTTCCGCCAAGACGAGCGACACAAAAATCTCATCCAGCGGAACCTGCCGGGTCTGGCATTGCAGCACTACGCCACCCGAGCGCAGAATGGCGTCGAGCACGAAAGACAGCGCTTCGCTGTCGCGCACGGCTCGCAATTCCAGCCACGTCGAACCCGACTCCTCTCCGGGTTCCTCCTGAATGCCGACTAGGCCGTGGCGCGGCGAGGGGCTGAGATGCCCCGCGAGAGCGAACCCCCGGCACTGGATCCGGTGGGCGACGTGTTCCTTGGCCTCGAACCGCCGCCGGATCTCGGTGATCGAACCGTCGGCGATAATCTCCCCACGGTTCAAGATAATTACGCGATCGCACAACTGCTCGGCCTCATGCAGTTGGTTGGTGGCGATGAGGCTCGTCGTATGCGGAAGCCGCGCCCGGTTCTCCACGATCCACTGCCGGATATTCTGCGCGCTCAACGGGTCCAGGCTTCGGGTAGGCTCGTCGTAAAGCACCAGGTCGGGGCCGCTCAAAAGCCCGCGCGCGATCGCTAGCTTCTGGCGCATTCCCGAGGAATAGCTGTGATACGGCCGGTCGGCGGCTTCGGTCAGTCCCACGGTGTCGAGCAACATGTCGATTCGTTCCCGCGCCGCCGCGGCCGGAACTCGATAGAGCGTCGAAAAGAACGCCAAGTTCCGCCGTCCGCTCAACCGCCAGTAAAAGCTGCGCTCGTCGCACGTCACGAGTCCGAGACGTTTCCGTACCGGCAAAGGATCGCGCGTGACGTCGTGCCCGAAGACCGTAACGGAGCCGAAATCAATCTCGATCAGCGTTGAAAGAATCTTTAGCAGCGTGGTCTTTCCCGCGCCATTCGGGCCCAACAGGCCCACCGTCTCGCCCTTGCGGACCGAGAACGAAACGGAATTCAGCGCGGGCCGGATGTCGCTCCGCTTACCACGGAACCCGAAGAGGCGGCGTCTCGAATAGCCCTTGAACACATCGCGGGCTTCAATAATCTTCATGGCGCCAGCCACCTCGGGACGCGAAGATCGCTATTGATAAAATTGAGCACTGGGGTCCGGGTCGCGCGAATTGGGAATGTTGCGGGGCGTTCCATAGGCTAGTTGGTGCATCGGAAGACGGCCCGCCACATCCAGGCCGGCTGGCCGGGCTGGCTGGGCGCTTTGAACTTGTGCAACAGCTCGACTTTTTTGAAACCCGCATCCCACAGAATCCGCTCGAGAGCGCTCAAGCTGATGCCCCACCAGGTCGCTTGCTCCGCGCCGAGGTACTGCATCGTCATCTTTGGAAGATAAGGGCTGAAGCAATCCACGACGTGCGCTACGCTGGAGGTCACCTGGCAGATGTTCGCCGCCGCCTGGATAGGGTTCATCAGGTGAAGAAGCAGATCGCCCACAAAGACGAAATCAAACTTCCCCGCCGTCTCCGGCGAAAGATCATAGACGGTCATCGTACGACGTTCCACTTTGGAATTGAGGATCTCCCTGGCGGCGACGAAACCGCCTCCGCCGCCGCTGACGGCTAACTCCGCGGATGTCATTCGCGCTCGCTGGATCGGCGGTAGATCGAGATCCCCAAGATTTGCCACGTCCAGCGCTACCACCTCGCGCGCGCCGCGCCGTTCCAGCTCGAAGGCCCAGAATCCATTCATGGTGGCCACATCCAGCGCCCGCATTCCGTCGAGGCGTTCGGGAAGCAAGTAATCGCGGAGCAAGGGGATGTGATTGAAGCGGCCGGGCGTCTGGATCCCGTTGCCTAGGTCGATGGTGTGATACCACTCGATGCCTTTGATGCGGTCTAGGATCCGCTGCTGCTCGGGTGTCGGCGCCTGCGTAACCTGCCGCGCAGCGGCCTGCGGCGCGGGTTTGCTGGAACCGGTGAGGGACGCAAGCGCGCCGGCGGCGGCGGCGGCGCGTCCGAGAGTGTGGGCGGCAGGCTTGAGACAGTACTGCCAAAGGCTGCTCGATCGCGCGCGATCATCCAGATTCAGGACTAGCTCGAAGCCCCGAATATTTGCCAACCGATAGGCCATGAGAACCCGATCCTCCGACACCAACGTTTTGATTCTAATAGTTCTACAACGTACGTTCAGAAAAACCAGGTGGCGGACTTCATAGCACCAGCTACCGCGAGCGGATGCTGCCGTAGACCAGCACCTGCGCCAAGAGCGACTCGAGCACTTCCTCCAGAAGTTCCCGGCGGTTCCAGGTCGGAATCACGATGGACGCCCGCAAGCTGGTGGCGGATCCGGTCACAGCACCAACGTTCGGGCCCGAAGGCTGCCGTAGATCAGAGAAGACGAGATCACTACCTGTCGAAGGCTCAACAAAACGATTCGCGCGGCCATTCGCGGCAGCCGTAAGATTGAGAACCTTCTACCGGGATTGATCGCAAGTCGAACGACAAACGGGAGCCCGAGCAACAGCCCCCAAGGACTCACCAACGCGGCCAACGGCAAACCAATCAGCATTAGATAGAAGAGGCGGTTGTCTGGAATGAAGAACAGGCCCCAGGTCAGGTAACTCCGCAAATCGGGATGCTTGCGGATGAGGGCCGGTATCGAAACCATCCGCCAGTGGACCTTCAGCCACGGCAGGGGCCTCAAGTTCGTAACTTCGTGGTAAACAATGAGGTCGTTCCGGTAGACGTGCTTGTGGCCAGCTTCAATCGTGCGCCACGCAAGATCGGAGTCCGCGCAACCGATCGGCGAGGTTCCGACGTCGCCGAATGACAGGTTCTCGTCGAAGCCGCCCATCTGGTGCACGATGCTCTTGCGGTAGAAACAATTGCCGGAGGGATAGAACGGGTTTTCGCTTGGCAGTGCGCCATTGCGCATGCTGAAAAACTTTACGGGCTGTCCCGGCTTATCGGCGATGTGTCCCGCGACGAACGCGATATCCCCTCCCGCGAAGCCCTCGAGGCCGCGCTTCAACCATTCAGGGTGCGCCCAGCAATCACTGTCTAGCGAGGCGACAATCTCGGTCAGAGACATCTCGACCCCAAGGTTCAGCGAACGGAAGCACCCGCCGTTTTCTTCCGTGCGGTGGTAGACAATCTCAAACGGCGCTCGCTGTTGTAATTCCGCGATGAGCGCCGGGGTGTTATCAGTGGAGCAATTGTCGATTACCAGCACGACGAACTGTTTCGGATCGAGCGTCTGCTGATAAAGCGACTCGATCGCCTCCCGTAGGAGGCGTTCCCTGTTATAAGTGGGCAGAAGAACGGTGACTAGCACTTCTGAGTTCCCCATAGATCGATTCTCCTCAACCCACAAGCCAGCGGTCGAGCCAACGCGGCACGATCCGCTGCTGCATCGTCAAAATAGAACCTGCTATCTTCATGCCGGCGCCTTCGCTCTGTTGCCGGATGCGCGACAACACTTCGCTGGATGTCCGGCCCGCCCGCACCACTATGATCAAATCTTTGACGACGGAGCCGGCGGCCAACGTGTCGGCGGATTCAAGCATGGGCGGCATATCAAACAACACCAGATCGAAACGCCCTTCGGATTCCTGCAGAATCCGGCACGCAATGGTCGACGCACTCGCGCCCGGCCAGTCGCCGCCGGCAGGCAGGAAGGCGACGCCGGTCGAATCCGTTTGCACGCAATCCTTGAGGGCCGCCGCTCGGGTGATCATCGCATGAACCGACCGTTCGGAATCCAGGCGCAGTCGTTGGGTAAAGCAAGGGCGGATACGGTTCAGTTCCACCAACAGGGGCCGCAGCCGGAGCGCCCGCTGTATCTCGCGGCCTACTGCCAGCATGGCGGTCGAAGCGCCTTCTCTGGGTCGTGCCCCGCTGAACAAAACGCCGCTCACGCGGTCAGCTTCGCGGCTCCCCGCCAGCGTCAAGGCGACCCGCTGAAACTCGTCTTTGACTCCGATCTTGTCCCGAGCCCCGGAATCCCACGGCCAATTGTCTCGGGCTTCAAGCACGGCGCCAGTACGGAATCTCCGCCAACACGGGTGCGCCGGTGTATTTCCGGGTCTGCTCGGCCGTATGGACGGATTGATCGAAAAATTCAGCCACAGCCACCCACGCCAAGGCCACGAACAAGGCCACCAGCATCGAGATTCCCAGCAGCGTAGTCTTGCGCAAGCCGATCGGCGTAATCGGGTCGATGGGGCGATCGATGATGGACACGTTACCTAGCTCCACTTCGCGCATATCGCCGTCCGCTCTTGATTCGCTCATCTTCTTGCTGTAAGCCGTGTAATTGCCCTCGAGGTCCTCGACTTTGCGCTTCAGCGCCAACCATTCGCCAGCTTTCGCGTGCCGCGACCGCAGGTCGGTTTCCATGCCCTCCAGGGACTTCTGATGCGATTCGAGACTGGCTTCCTTCTCCGCCAACGCGGAACGGAGGTTCGCCTCGAGCATCGTCGAGAGCGCCTGGAACTGCTGCCGGTTGTTTCGCACCCTCTCGCCGGTGTCGAACTCGGTTAGCCGGAGTTTTTCCCGTTCGCGCTGCAATTCGGCCAACTGGTTGAGGATGTTCTGCTGGAATGATTCGCTGGGGAAATCGCCGATCGACCCGAAATTGGGTTCAGGCTCTTGTAGCTCGCCCTCGAGCTTTCGGACCTTGAGCTGGGCCTCGTTGCGGGCGATTTCTGCCTCGCTCACCAGTGCCCGCTCCCGGCTGATCCCGTCGAGTAGCACTTCTTCCTGCTTGGCGAGAAGGCTGATGTCGGCTTGGTTCTCAAAATGTTGCAAATGGGCTTCTGCCGCGCGCAACTCCCTGTCGCTTTGATCGACTTCACCTCGAAAGAATGCAAACCCGTTGTTGTGGTAAACCTGCTGGCGAAAAACCAAATATTTATCGAGCAGCGCGTTCAGCACCATGCTGCCGCCCTTTCGGTAGGGAGTTCCAAGGGCTGCCACGAACACGTTCGAGTCTTTGGCGGGTTTCACGTTTAAGCCCTGCTCCAGCGTATCCATGATCCGCTCCCGCGGTGTCAGCCGTTCGCGCAGACCCAGCGCAATGAGTACCTCGTTCTGCCAGTCCTCATAACCTCGCACCGCTTTGTGCACGTAGTACTTGACCTTCGGTAATAGGCCAGGGGGCGGCGGCTCGGGAGACGACGGGCGATCCAGATGCAGCTCGTCGATGACCTGGCCCAAAAGATCCTTGCTTTGCAGAATCTCAATCTCGGAGTTCACTTCGTTGGTCCGGTAACCAACCACTAGCGGCCCCGCGCCCAATACCGTGGCAGGGGGAGATTGCTCGCGGCCGATTTTGATGAGCACCCGCGCCGTCACCGCGTACACGTCGTCGCGAACGAACCACAAATAGGCGATCGAGGAAAGCAAAGTTCCCAGCAAGATGACGAGAATACTCCACTTGCGCTTGAAGAGAATGAAAGCTACATCGCGGGCCGACGCTTGTGGTAATGGAGTTTCCATATGGTATTGCGACCTACCGGAGCGGGGTGCTGCCAGTGAAACTGGAGCCAAAAAGGTAACTAAACCCGGCGCTGAGCGCCGCGGGCGACATTTGTCGGAGATATTGATCCACCCATTCGTCCAGCTTGGCAATCCGGGATTTCGGGACTAACACAACGTCGAACGCCTGCAGATTCAGCGGAGTGGAATGGAATAGGTCGTCAAGCTTGATTTTAGTGGCCGTGGGAGTTCCTTTCCCGCTATCCCGCAGCAGCACGACTGAGTCGGTCTTGGCCGTCGGCCGGAAGCCGCCCGCCTGGACTACGGCGGCGAGCACGGTGACGTTTCCTTTTAGAGGGACGAGACCAGGGTGGACGACTTCTCCGCCGATGTAGACGTCGATAGAGGACTTCTGAACATACACGACGTCGGACGGCCGCAGCACGATATCCGGTTTTTGTCCGGAGAGCACGTCTTTGACGCTAATCGTCTCCGATTTTTGGGTGTCCTTATCAAGGTCATGAACGACGGTCACCTGATCGGAAGCGGTGGCCACTTTGATGCCCCCAGCCTGCAGGATGGCCTGCACGGCAGTTAGATCGCCGCGCAGCGGAACCGCCGCAGGCAGGCCGATCTCGCCCCCGACATACACATTCTGAGAGGCGAAGCTCTTAACGATCACCGTGATTCGCGGATTGCGAAAGTTTTGCTTCAGATAGCCATCCTTCAAGTCCTGGCTCAGCTGGAGCGGCGTCAGGCCACTGGCCTGAACATCGTTTATCAGCAAGACCGAGATCTTGCCGTCGGGCCGGATGCGAACGTCGGCGTTGAGGTCGGGCATGTTGTAGGCCCGGATCTCCAGATCGTCGCCGCGCTGGAGCACATATTCGCCCGGTGATGGGGCACTGGCGGAGTCCGGAGGAATGGACTGCGCCGTCACGCTCCGGGCCAAACCGAAAAGGGAAAGCAGCGCCAGCGTGGCGCGCATGCTCGCTTGATTCCGTTTCATGATTCAGACCAGTGAGATTTCATATGGCTATCGCTTTCCGCTCAAAAAGCGCCTTCATATCTGGGTTGAAACGCCATGGCTCGCGGCACGTTCAGCGATTCCGTAGCTAGCTGCGAGCGACTTGTTTGACGAATCCGGGCCGACATTCAGAGCCCCGCAATCGGCCGCGACCATTTCCCGCACCAGGGAGGCGAACGTGGTGTTGCTGGTCCATCCCAGCTTGGCGGAAGCTTTGGCTGAGTTAATCATCAGCAAATCTACCTCGGCCGGCCTGTGCAATTGAGGATCGATAACCACGTATTGCTGATAATCGAGGCCAGCGAGGCCGAAGGCCATCTCGACAAAGTCTTGAACGGAATTCGTCATGCCGGTCGCGATCACGTAGTCGTCCGGGGCCTCCTCTTGTAACATTAGCCGCTGTAGAGAACAAGCAAGTTCTTTGCCGATAGGTTCATTGAAAATAAAGAGCTTTTGATGAGCATTACTCTAAGGTGGGCAATCTTTTGCCACTTTGTGCCGAATCTTCAATGGCTATCGACGCTCGAGATCCAACAAAAAAGGCCGAGGCCGGCCAGCTGGCCTGTCCGCAGGAAGGAACTGTTCCATTTTTGTCGAGGCGGCAGCGCCGCTCCTGAACCCGCTAAGGGCATTTGCACGGTGGCCTGTAAGCTTAAGTAGAAGGCGGTTACTTCTCCTTCGTTTCCCTTTATGTGCAGCTGAGTTCCTACCAGTCGGTCCTCACGGATTAACTGAGGCTAAGCAAATACAATACTTATGGTCCTGTGGCATTTGGAGCTGAGAATGCGAAAAAGGCTGCGTTGTCCTAGCAGTTGCTGTCCAAACAGGAGGATCTATTATGAAGAGAGCGGTTTTCGTTGCCGTAGTCGTAGGCCTCGTCTTACTGTCTGTATCGGGTGCATACGCAGACACTGTAGCGATCGCTTATGGGCTTAACGGCGGCGCCCTAGTGGGGTTGGTCGCGGGACCAGCTTCCGGATTTGCACTGGGTTCGACTACTGCGGGAGGATGGACTGTTGCTGGCCAGATAGCGGGTACACCCCCGAACCCTGAACCCGACC
Source organism: Bryobacteraceae bacterium (assembly GCA_035569875.1). Classification (GTDB taxonomy): domain Bacteria; phylum Acidobacteriota; class Terriglobia; order Bryobacterales; family Bryobacteraceae; genus Palsa-89. The sequence goes on along the minus strand of DATMMD010000118.1, from coordinate 808 downwards.
TCACCGCCCTTAGTTTTAGTTTTAGCAACACATCGACTGGAACTACATCGCTGCAGCTCTACGCCACAGAGGTAGGTCTCACTTCGCCGATAGGGGTGAACACTTTCCTTAGCGGCTTTACGACTAATCAAATACTAGGACCCATCACATCGGTGACTGAAAGTACTTACGTTGATACGAGCAATGGTGCCTTTGGCACACCCGCGAGCGGGCTGTTAAGTACCCAGACATTCTTTGGGCCCTCCGGCAGCCAGTCTGTAAACCTCTCCGCTAGTACCCCGAGCCTCGCGAACCCCTATTCCGAGACGGAAGTCTTCAACATTGTAGCGACGGGTACGGGCGGACTAACTAGTGACACGATAACCATCAGCAATGCACCCGAGCCTGGCACGCTCACGCTGTTCGGATCCGGGTTGATCGGTTTGGCTGGTCTACTGCGCCGAAAACTCGCTCTAGTATAACTTCTTAGTCGGACGACGACGCGAGAGGTTCCGCTCTGTTCCGTGGCAAGCCCCTTAAGTGGGGCTTGTCACGTTGTTCGAGGGGTGCGCGAGATTTTCTGACTCCGGCATTTGCGCAGACACCAGCCGATTTCACGTTGCTTTCCGGGACGTTCAACACCGGCTCCCGAACGAGTGTACGGTCGAGTATTAGGTGAGCGGAAGCGGTTTGGTCGAAGGGGAATATTCGATGGACGATTTTTTCTTGAACACCGGAGCATCTCGCGTTCCCGAACCCACTAGTCTGATCCTTTTGACCACGGGCTTGGCCCTGCTCTTCGGGAAGACACTTGTGCTGGCTCGTCCTG
>DATMMD010000117.1:0-2392 GCA_035569875.1 Bryobacteraceae bacterium | reverse complement strand
ACGATTTCGTCCAGGCCGGCGTACTCGCGGCTGGGAAAGATGGAAGCGGAGACCAGGCTGAAGCGGCCGTCCACGGCATCGAAAAATGCCAGTCGAGCGTGGGTTCCTCCAATGTCGCCTGCCAGAATCATTTCTCGAAATCCCTCCAGTGACGGCCGTCGCGCTCCAGCAGGTCTTCGGCCTCTTTGGGCCCCCAGGTGCCGGCGGCATAGTTGGGAAAATTACGCGCGGGTAATGCTTTCCAGACGTCGAGTACAGGGCTGACAACGCACCATCCAGCTTCGACCATGTCCGCGCGCTGGAACAGCGTGGCATCGCCGATCATGCAATCATGCAGCAGCCGCTCATAGCCGGTGCTGGGGATGGACCCAAAATAGTCGGAGTATTCGAAGCTCATGTTCACTACACCCAGCCGCATGGCGGGTCCGGGTTCCTTGGCGGCGAAGCGGAGAGAAATACCTTCTTCCGGCTGGATATGCAGCACCAGTTGGTTAGGCATCAGATTCTCCACCGGCGTGTCACGGAACAGCACAAACGGAGCGCGGCGAAATTGAATGACGATGCTGGTGCTGCGGCTGGGCAGGTGTTTGCCGGTGCGCAGGTACAAGGGGACGTCCGCCCAGCGCCAGTTATCAATCAGCAGCTTCATGGCGACAAAGGTTTCGGTTTTAGAATTCGGAGGCACGCCGGATTCACTGCGATAGGCGGGCACACGTTCGCCGCCCACGACGCCCTCGCCATACTGGCCACGGACGGTCCGAGTGAGCACGTCTTCGGAACTCATGGGTTGGATGGCATGCAGGATCTTCGCTTGTTCGTCACGAACCGAATCGGCTCGGAACGATACGGGTGGCTCCATCGCGGTAAGGCTGATGAGTTGCATGATGTGGTTAGGCACCATGTCCCGCAGGGCGCCGGCTTTGTCGTAGTAGCCGCCACGCTTCTCCACGCCTACGGTTTCCGCCACCGATATCTGAACGTGATCGATGTAGCGCCGGTTCCAGACAGGCTCGAAAATTCCGTTGGCGAAGCGCAGCGCCAGGATGTTCTGTACCGTTTCCTTACCCAGATAGTGATCAATACGGTAGATTTGCTTTTCGCTCGCCACTCGCAGCAATTGCTGGTTCAGTAGTCTGGCAGACTCGAGATCGTGTCCAAAAGGCTTTTCGATGACCACCCGCCGCCAACGCTGATTGTCTTCCTGCATCAATCCCACTTCCGCCAGATGCTCCACCCCGGGGCCGAAAAATTCGGCCGCCGTGGCCAGGTAGTACATGTGATTGCCGTGGGTCGAGTGTTCCTGATCGACCTTGTCGAGCAAATCCTTCAGTTGCAGATAAAGGTTCTTGTCGCCCATGTCTCCGCTCTGGTAGTGCATACGGCGAACGAACCATTCCCAGATATCGGCGTCGACCTTGTCAGTCGCGAACTGTTTGATGTCTTCCGAGACTTTCTTGCGGAAATCCTCGGTCGACAGGGGAGAACGCGCGACCCCAATCACGGCAAACTCACGCGACAACAAGTCGTTTTTCGCCAGATTGTAGAGCGCTGGAATCAGCTTGCGGCGGGTCAGATCACCGCTCGCGCCAAAAATCACCATGGCGCAGGGATCGGCCGGCTTGCTGATTCGAGGCTGTTCGATTGCGGGCATTGCTTCAGTTTGGGCCATATCTACTTCTTAACCATTCCCGGCTCGAAGCGGTTGACGCATCGCGGAAAACACGCTCTGAGCCAATATTAAATCGTTTCTATAAGCCCGGCTACTGCTTTTGGTGGTTTTAGCTTAAACCAGTGTAGTACGCCGGGAGAGAAATCAGGTTAGGGCTTGCTGAAACGCGGCCGACAAGCGAGCGAGGCCGGATGCCAGACCTTTGCCCAGATGGACCCGCAACGCGCGCCGCCCACGTTCCGCGAGGACCTGGAAGTCCCCCCGGGCTTGCGCCGCTTTGACCACGCCGAAGGTGTATGTCTGCCCAGGGACGGGCAGGTCGGCTGCATCTTCGCAGGTGACCTGGAGAAAGACTCCGCTGTTCGGTCCACCTTTGTAGGCCTGACCTGTCGAATGAAGGAATCGCGGGCCAAATTCAAGACAGGTGGCTACGCACTTCTTGTCACGTAACGCCTGACGCAATTTCTGCAGCAGCGTCTCGTGCTCAGCATCCATCTGGATATAGGCCAGCAGGGCAAAATAATCGCCAGCTCCTATACGTTTCAGATGGGCGCGAAGATATCCTGCCAGCGAGTTGTCGCTGCCCGCGGCTTTGGCTAGGGCATCGGCATTTACCGCGTCGGTAAATAGTTTAATGTCGCCATCCTCGAGAACCGGTTTTTCCGGGGGCAGGGAACCGTTCTTCTCGTATTCGTCGGTGAGATTGCGGGTCGCGATCTTGCT
>DATMMD010000116.1:0-43694 GCA_035569875.1 Bryobacteraceae bacterium | reverse complement strand
CGCTTTATCCCGGCGGCTACGGAACCACTCTCGGACAAATTTTCAAAAACAATTTCCCAACCTATAGCGTCGGCCTCCAATTGACACTACCGTTGCGGAATCGCGTCGCCCAGGCGGATGCTGTTCGCGACGAGCTGCAGGTCCGGCAGAGTCAGCTGCGACGCCAGCAATTCGAGGATCAGGTCCGCCTGGAAGTCGCCGATGCTTATGTCGCCATGCAACAGGCTCGGGCGGCGTACGAGGCTGCCGTTCAAAGCCGCATTCTTCAAGAGCAATCCGTAAAAGTGGAGCAGGAGACTTTCGACGTCGGACTTGCGACGAATTATCTCGTGATCCAATATCAGACTTTTCTAGCCCAGGCGCAGTCGACCGAGGTCAGCGCGAAAGGGGCTTATGCAAAGGCGAAGGTTGCGCTTGATCGAGCCACGGCAAGCACTCTCGAGGTCAATCAGGTATCGGTTCAAGACGCGCAGAACGGCCGTGTAGCACGGCCATCGGCGCCAATCCCGCCTCCCTAGGACACTAGGGTACGGTCGACACAGCGCGGTGCGTTCGTTAACGGGGAACCTCGCGTTGGAAATGGCGTTCGTGGGCATCCTTACCCAGGTTTTCAGAGGGTCTGGGCTGCCTTTGGTCGCACCATGACCGGCAAGCGCGCTCACCTAATGCGGGCGGCAGACCCGAGGGCGCGCCCGAACTGTATGTCGGCGATCCCGACGGTATCAACGCGCAGCTTCAAGATGTCTCTTACTGCGGAGGACGTAACTTACTGCGGGGGCGCGGGGTATTTGGGCGAAGTTTGCACAGCTTCCTGACTCCCCGGTTTTCCCGACTTCGCGCCCTTCTCAATCAGAAACTTCACCACGCTGTCGTACTTCAGCGCCTTCGCGGCATCGAGCGCGGTGCGGCCATCGGGGTTAGCGGCATTAAGATCGACACCCAGCTCGGCCGACAGCTTCACGGCTTCGAGCGTAAGACTTTCACGTTCGGCGCGGGCGGGCTGCACCCACGGCGTTCCACCGCCCATCCCGGCGGCAGCCATCGCCGCGGTCGTCGCCTCGGAGCGATGTTGCTGACGGGCTTCCGCGATGTAGTCGGAATGCAGCACGAATAAAGGATCGGCCCCGTGCTTCACCAGCAGGCGCATGACGTTGGGTTGGATGAATCGCGCCGCCAGCCAAAACGGCGTGGCTCCGACAATAGCGGGGTCAAAATGGTAGTCCTTGGACGAGCGGCGCGTCGGCGTCCAAGTGCGGAGCGGAGCGTTAGGATCCGCGCCGTGGTCGAGCAGAGCTGTCACCAGTTTTTCATCGCGGCGCATGATCGCTTCGTGCAGCGCGGAAAATCCCGCCGCGGCTTGGTTCGGGTCAGCGCCTTTGTCGAGCAGAAATTCCGCCAGGTCCCGGTAACCGGCGTGAACGGCCAGAACCGTTGCACTGACGCCCCATGCGTCGGCGTCATTAACATTGCCGCCGGCCGCGATGAGGAGTTTCGCCGATGTGAGATCGCCCACGCGCGCGGCGAACATCAACGCGGTCTCGCCGCCATGCGGGATCGCCTTGTTATACGCGAGGATGCTATGGGGAGGCACAGCCATTACATCAGTCCAAACGTCCGAGCGAGCCTTAATGTCCACGCCATGAGCCAGCAGCACCTTCACGACCTCGGGGTGCTTCTCCGCCACCGCCCACATCAGCGCCGTCTGACCGCGCGTGCCGTGAGCGTTAGGATTAGCTTTCTTGGCGAGCAGCATCTCCACGATTTCGGGATAACCGGAGCGAGCAGCCACCATCACAGGCGTTTCGCCCGCCAGCAGCGCAAGGTTCGGGTTCGCGCCAGCATCCAGCAGTCGTTTGACCATGGGCGCGCTTCCGTTTTGACTGGCCACCCAAAGCGGGGTGACGCCGAGATCGTTGGCCGCGTTCACATTCGCGCCTGCGCGGATCAACCGATCGGCGCTTTCGAGATCGTCCTTGTAACTCGCCCGAAGGAGCGCGGTGGAACCGTCGGGCTCGGCGGCGTTGACGTCGACACCGGCCCTCAGAAGGAATACGCCAAGCCCGGCTACGATTAGATATCGCCAACTGGCCGTCATCGCCATGTTTCCTTATTAGACTCCCGAAAGAGTATCGAGCGGAAGCCGGCCGGTGCTGCCGCCCAGGTGATCGACCGGGACGTCCATCTTGTCCATCAATGTCACCAGCAGATTTGCGATGGTGGGTTTGTCGGAGTAAGTGAGATGACGGCCGCCTTTGATTCGCCCACCGCCTCCACCGACCACCAGCAAAGGCAAGTTCTCCCCGGAGTGCCGGGTGCTGTTGGAAATCCCGGAGCCATACATTATGGTCATGTGATCCAGCAGCGAGCCGTCGCCGTCCGGTGTGGCTCGCAACTTCGCCAGGTATTGCGAGAAGAGTTGCGTGTGGTAGCGGTTGATCTTCGACATGTGCGCGATCAACTCAGGGATGTCGTTATGATGCGACAGCGGATGATGAGCTTCGGGCACGCCAATTTGAGGATATGGGCGGGCGCTCTGTTCCTTGCCAATCATGAACGAGATAACGCGCGTGAGATCAGACTGAAACGCCAGGAGCTGCAGGTCCAGCATCAGCGCGAGATGATCTTCGAAGACCGGCGGCGCGCCCTGAGGCTGCTCCATGGAAGGCAGCTCGACGTCACCCTGATCCTCGGCGGTCTGAATGCGGCGTTCGACATCGCGAATCGCCTCCGCATATTCGTCTACTTTGACTTGATCCTGCGGCCCCAGCTCGCGTTTCAAGTCCGTCAACTTGGCCGTCACCGAATCCAGGATGCTCTTGTGCTGGTGCAATCTCGCCTCGCGGGCGGCATGCTCGGTACTGCCGCTATCGCCGAACAATTTTTCAAATACCGCGCGTGGATTCCATTCCATCGGCAGCGGCTGCGTGGCGCTGCGCCATGATAGCGTGTGAGTGTAGACGCAGCTCAGATTGCCGGTACAAGCGCCAGCGTTGGCCGGGGCGTCCATGGAGAGCTCAAGCGATGCAACCTGTGTGTCCTTGGCGAAGTGCCTGGCCAGCAACTGGTCCATCGAGACGTCGGCGATAATTTCGACTTCGTTGCGTCCACCATGGGTAGTGCCGGTGAGAAACGATCCGGACGCGCCGGCGTGGATGTAGTTCCAGTTCGCTTTGATACCGGACAACACCAGCATCTGATCCCGGAACGGGGCCAGCGGCTCGAGTATCGGCGATAGCTCGAAGGCGCTTCCTTCGCCTTTCGGCACCCAATATTCCATGGCCATGCCATTGGGGACATAGAACGCCTGGAACCGGTTCACGGGCTTGATGCCAGCGCGTGCGAAGGGCGCGAACATCGCGTCTAGAAACGGCAGCGCCATCGTGGTGCCGAGCCCCTGCAGAAGGGTCCTCCTCGGCAACGATTTCTTAGTGAGAAAAGTCATGTCTGTCGTCTCCTAGAAAATTGGGACTCTCAACAATGCCAAGAGTAAGCGACGACCACCGGTAATTATTTGTCGCTGCGTCGCGGACGATTTTGCGGACTGCCGGGCGGTCGTAGTAGTCGAGCCTGCGCCCGAGCGCGTAGGCCATAAGCTTTTCAGTCACGGTGCGCGGGAATTGCTCGGGTTGATCGAGCAGCAGGGCCCGCAGTCCAGTGAGTCCGTCGATTTTTGTGCCGCCCGCGGTTGCGCCGCTCGAGTCAATGGGCTTGCCCAATTCGTCGACGGTCCGCCAGCCGCCGATGACGTCGAAATTTTCCAGTGCAAATCCCAGCGGATCGATGACCGAATGGCAGCCGTTGCAAGAAGGATCCGACCGGTGCTGAGCAAGCCGCTCGCGCATGGTGGTAGGCTTGGCGCCGGGCTTGGTTTCCAGGTTTCTGTCAACGGTGGGCGGGGGCGGCGGAATGGACAATCCGAAAATATTGTTCAGCAGCCATTTGCCACGCAAGACCGGCGACGTGCGATCGGGGTAGGACGTCGTCGCGAGCAGCGCTCCCTCGGCGAGCAGGCCGCCGCGTTGATCGTGATTCGGAAGCGTGACCCGGCGGAAACGGCTGCCATAAATCCCGGGAATCCCGTAGTGCCTCGCCAACCGTTCGTTGACGAAGGTGTAGTCGGCGTTCAGGAGGTCGACAATGCTGCGATCCTCGCGCAGCGTGCTGGCGATGAAAAGCTCCGTCTCCTCTTTGAACGCCTGCAGCAGACTCTCGTCGTAGTTGGGATAGCGGTCCGGATCAACCACCACTTCTTCGACGCGGCGAAGATTCAGCCATTGGGCGGCAAAATCGTTCACCAGCGCATCGGTGGCGCGCGGGTCGGCCAGCATGCGCCGCACTTCCTTTTCGAGGATCGGAGGATTCGCGAGCTCGCCGCGCTCGGCTAGGGTGAGCAAACGATCGTCCGGGATGCTGCTCCACAAAAAGAACGATAGACGCGAGGCCAATTCAACCTCACTGGTGCGCGAGCTAGCCGCTGACGGCGTAGCGCGATGGACGCGCAGCAGGAAATCCGGGTCCACCAGAAGCCTCTCCAGCGCGAATTGGATTCCGGTGTCAAAGCTTCCGCCATCGCGGCGGCCACTGTCGAAAAACTGGAGCAACGTCTGGACGTCTGCTTTCGTTACGGGCCGGCGATAGGCGAGCCGGGCCATTCTTGAGAGGATTGTGCCAGCGCAAGCCCGCTCCTCAGAAGCAACACTGGGCTGGCAGACGAAAATCGCGCGACGGCTGGGTGTGTCCTTCGCGATTCCGGCTACCTTATAAGGACCACCGATCTGGACGGAGCCCACGTTCGCGTAATCCATGTATACGTTGTCGTCCGCGATCACCCGGCCTCTTTGCAGCGGTTGCGGAAGACCTTCGGGTTCCCACAGTTCGCGGACGAAGGTAACCCCGACGATGTGGGGACCAGCCTGCACCGGGACGCGCAGCTCCAACCCGGCATCGCCGGTAAGCTGCATGTATTTTTCCCATTCGGGGTCTCCGGCAAAGCCCGGTTCGCCATCGCCGGCGTAACTGGTCGCGGCGGGCCTGCCTTGTGCGCCGCCTCCGACCGTGAAGCGCTTCAGGAGCTTGCCGTCCAGGCGAACGTCGAGCTTCTGCGGCCAACCCATGCCCTTGAGGTAATCCTGATATTGCCGCTGGAGCCGCACTTTGATGAGGTATTCGGCGGATACGGGAAAATTGTGATGAATCGCTATGCCGCCACGAGATCCGAGCGGAAGATCTTCGCTCTGCCGATCGTTTTGCAGAACATGCAACGGAATCTCGAATCTCTCGAGACCGGGGCTGGTGGGAGGAAGGCCCGTGGCGAGGCGCGTGACCTGACGGGCCACTGACATGTAGCGCTCCAGGTGCGCGGTAGAAATCGAGAGGACATCCGCGAAATTGTCGAAACTGCCGTCGGCAGTCTCATCGCCAGGCAGCAGCGGCTTTACATCGAGATCCAGCGCGAACAGGTCGCGAATTGCGTTGTTGTATTCCGCGCGATTGAGACGATGAACCGCGCTGATACGGCCGGGATTCGGGTTGGCCGCCCAAGCTCGGTCGATTTCGTTTTCAAGTGAACTCGCTACGGCGTGATATGCTGCGGCGTCAGGACGGGGCAATCCAGGAGGCGGCATCGAGCCGGCCTGAAGCTTTGCGATTACGCGTTCCCAAACCTCCGCGTTGGCACTGGGGTGGCTGGCGTCCAGGGTGTCGAGCGAAAGTCCAGCGGTGTGGAGTTTCTGGTTGTGACAAGAGACGCAATAAGTGTTAAAGAACGCCCGCGCATCAGGGGGCTTAGGGGGCTGCCCACGCGACGGCGACAAGCATATGAACGAGAGCGCGAGAATCAATGCGTGCGCCGCCTTCGAGCGTCGGCTCAACGACATTTCGCCCTCCCATCAGCCGGGATTCTGTAGTGCGTCCGGTCAAGTGCATTATATCAGGGCAGCATTGTACCAGGGCAGGTTGCGGGCGTAGCAATGCACTGGCATGATTGTAGGCGGCATGGACAGGCGAACGCTCTTGAAACTCCTTTCGGCTCCGGTTGTTACCGGCTTGCCAGCGAGGGCGGCAGCTGTCAAGGATCGAGTCGTGATCGTTGGCGCGGGAATTATGGGAGCGTCGATTGGATATCATCTTGCGAAACGCGGCGCCCAAGTCACCATTCTCGAAAAGCGGCGCCCCGGAAACGGAGCGACTGAGAAATCGTTCGCCTGGATCAATTCCACTTTCTCCAAGCAGCCGCGCGCTTATTACGATCTAAACTTATTGGGCATCGCCGGTTGGCGCCGTCTGAGTATGGAGTTTGCGGGCGACTTGCAAATTCAGTGGGGCGGCAGCGTGCAGTGGTTCGTGCCTGGAAGTCCAGGCTCGGAAAAATTAGCGGACAACGTGCGAGCGCACCAGCGCTGGGGTTACGGAGCTCATCTTGTGGACGAAGCAGAGCTCCGACGCTTGTTGCCATCGATCGCTCCCGGGCCGGTGGGCACGGCGTGTCACAGCGAAATCGAGGGAACGCTCGATCCGATGCATGCGCTAGGGGTACTGCTCAAGCGCGCCCAACAGTTGGGCGCGAAGTTGGAATATCCGTGTGAAGTGACAGGAATTTCGGTCGCGGGCGATCGCGTGCGCGCCGTCGAGACAACCAAGGGGCCGATAGCTACGGATTTTCTGGTGTTGGCGTCGGGTGTCGATACTCCCAGGCTGGCAAAGATGGTGGGGATCAACGTACCGCTGAAAGAATCACCGGGATTGCTGGCCCACACCGCGCCGCAGCCGCGCATGCTGGAGCGGGTCGCGCTCGCTCCGGGAACCAATATTAAGCAGAACCCGGATGGAAGGATCGTGACCGGTACAGATTTCGAGGCCTCAGCTACGCTCGACGCCAGTCCCGAGTTCGGCATGAAGCTGCTTCACAACGCCGAAAGATTTCTGGATCGATTGAAGGGCGCTAAGCTCGAGACCGTAACACTGGGCCATCGCGTGCTGCCTCAGGATGGCCATCCGATTGTCGGATTCGGGGAGCGCTGCCCGAATCTTTACATCACGGCCATGCACAGCGGGGTCACGCTGTCGCCATTGATCGGACAAATGGCAGCTATGGAGATTTTGGACGGCGCGGACGTCGATTTGTTCAAGCCTTTCCGGCCTGCTCGGTTTAGCTAAAGCCGAGAGAGCCTGTTCGCCCCTGGAGAGACTTGGTGGGGTTAAGCTCGCGTTAAGAGCGGGCACGGGAACACTTTTGCCTCCCGGACCGTCTTAAGCTCTAATGACACGATTAACTCTGAGCGCGTGTCTGGCATTTCTCGCGGCCGTTGAACTTTTCGGCCAAACCGGTGGCACGCCGTCGACCTTCGAGGCCGCATCCGTGAAGCCAAATAAGTCCGGGGCGCGACCTGGAATACAGTTTCTTCCAGGCGGGAGATTCACGGCTACGAACATGCCCGTGTTTATGCTGATTGCGAGTGCGTACGACGTTCCCTTTCAGTCCGTTCGTCTTTCCGGCGGGCCGGATTGGATACGTTCTGAACGATACGATATCGAGGCGACAGCCAGCCCGGGCGCAGTTCCGGCCGGATCGTCGACCAAGGCTCGCGAAGACAAAACCCGCCTGATGCTCCAGGCACTCCTCTCCGATCGGTTCAAACTCACTATTCGCCGCCAGACCAAGGAACTGCCGGTGTATGCCGTGGTCATCGGAAAAAACGGGCCGAAACTTCAGAAGGCCAAAATCGAGGAAAAAGACTGCCCGGCAGGCCCCGAAAATTACGGCGTTTCCTGCCATAGCTTCATGGGCGGGATGGGGCGGGGGCTGCATGCGAAGGCGGTCACGGTATCGGACATCGTAAGGTTTGTCGAGAACTGGTCGGATCGCCCCGTGGTCGACAAGAGTGGCATCCAGGGGCTTTTCGAAGTAGAGACAGATGGCTGGGCGCCGCTCCGCCCCAGACCAGTACCGCCGGGCGCTGAACCGTCGGCCGAAGACATAGCTATGGCGGATCCAACGCGCCCAACTTTATTCCTGATATTCGACCGGCTCGGCTTGAAAATGGAATCGCAAAAGGCTCCAGTGGAGGTTTTGGTGATCGATCAGGTTGAAAAACCGTCTGAAAATTAGCAAACGCTTTTGCGTCGCGAACCGTCTTAGACTCTAACAGCAGCGTGACCTGGGAGGATATCAAGTGACACGAATAACTGTGGGCGTGTGTCTGGCATTGCTTTCGGCCGTTGGACTTTGCGGCCAGTCCAGTACGCCCCCCTTGACCTTCGAGGTGGCATCCATCAAACCGAGCGCAACGGACGACCGCCGGGTAATGATCCAAATACAACCCGGCGGCGGCCTCCGGACGAGCGGGAGCACGTTGAAAATGCTCCTCACCATGGCCTACGATGTCCGCGAATTCCAGATTTCGGGCGGCCCGGGGTGGATCAATACCGATCGCTACGACATCCTGGCGAAAGCGGAGCGTTCCGCCGGTACAGAAAACCTACCCGGTGATCCCCGCACAATGACTGACGAGCAGCGCAAGACTGTCGGTGACCAAATGCGAGAGCGTTTGCGAGCGCTGCTGGCCGACCGGTTTCAATTGACCCTGCACCGCGAAACGAAAGAAGAATCGGTGTACGCTCTTGTGGTCGCAAAGAATGGGCCCAAGCTGCAGGAATCTCAAACGAAGGAAGGGACCGGCCCGCACGGCATGCTGAGAATGGGAAGGGGTGAGGTCGCCGGGCAGGGCGTACAACTGCAGGGGTTGACCATGGTCCTCTCGGACCAACTGGGCCGCACGGTGATTGATCGCACCGGGCTCAAAGGCAATTTCGATTTTAAGCTGACATGGACGCCCGATCCAGGCCAGTCCGCCGGTCCACCTGGAGGCGGGCCACCGCCGGGCGCGGACGCTCCACCGCCGCCCGACCCCAATGGTCCTTCGATCTTTACCGCCTTGCAGGAACAACTCGGGCTCCGGTTGGAGTCGCAGAAAGGTCCGGTTGAAATGCTGGTGATCGACCGGGTGGAGAAACCCTCGGAGAACTAGCTGCGTCCAGGTCTCATGATTTATCCCGTCACTCGCATGCTAGTCTGGGCCGCCGCGCTCACTAGCAGCCTGGCCCAGTCACCGGTCTCGCGCAAGCAATTCGACGTCGCGGCGGTCAAGCTCACCGCAGTCACGGACGGCCACTTTATGCTCCGCGATCCCCAAGGAGGAAACTTCACCGCGGAAGACGTCACGCTCAAGATGCTCATCATGAGAGCCTACAGGGTCCATTCATTCCAGGTTGCCGGCGGCCCGGACTGGATACACACTCTGCGTTGGGACATCCGAGCCAAGGCGGAAGGTGAAGAGGGCCGGATGCAGAGCGCCCAATTCGAGGAAATGCTTCGGGCCCTCTTGGAGGACCGCTTTCAACTTAAAGTCAACCACGAGACTCGGGAAATGCCTGTCTACACGCTACTGGTGGCAAAGAATGGACCGAAGCTAAATCTCTCCACCGGCGCGTCTAGGGGAGTGCAAATGAGACCTGGGACGCTCACCTTCACAAAGAGCACTACGGCAACGCTCGCCGCGCAGCTCTCCCTTTTAACGGGGCGTGTGGTCATTGATAAGACCGGCCTCGAGGGCGACTACGATTTTGAGTTGCGCTGGGCGCAGGAGCCTGGGCAGGGCAGTCCGGACGCGTTCGGGCTCTCTGCGGTAGCATCCGACACGCCGCCACCTGTGGATGCCAACGGTCCTTCGATCTTTACCGCTTTGCAAGAACAACTCGGGCTCCATATGGAGTCCCAGAAGGGCCCGGTCGAAATGCTGGTGATCGATCACCTCGAGAAACCCTCGGAGAACTAGTTGCGTCCAGCCCTCATGATCTATCCCGCCACTTGCATGCTAGTCTGGGCCGCCGCGCTCACTAGCGGCCTGGCCCAGTCACCGGTCTCGCGTAAGCAATTCGACGTCGCCGCGGTCAAGCTGAACACCAGCGAGGACCGGCATTTCGAGTTCCACAATCTTCCCGGCGGGAACCTCACCGCCACAGGCGTGACACTCAAGATGCTCCTGATGCGGGCCTATAGCATCCAGTCCTTTCAAGTTTCGGGCGGGCCGGACTGGATTAACATCGCGCGGTGGGACATCCGGGCGAAAACTGAAGGTGTAGATGGACGGCTTCCACGCGACGAATTCGGAAAGATGCTCCGCGCCCTTATGGAGGACCGCTTCCAGCTTAAAGTCCACCGCGAGACCCGGGAAATGCCCGTGTATGCGCTACTGGTGGCAAAGACTGGACCAAAGTTAACTCTCCACGCAGGCGAGTCTAAGCCGGGGCAGTTGGATCGCGGATGGCTCAGCTTCAACAAGAGCGGAACGGCAGCCCTCGCGTCGGAGCTCTCGCTTCAAATGGGGCGTATGGTCATCGACAAGACCGAGCTCACGGGCGACTACGATTTCGAGCTGCACTGGACACCGGAGCCTGGGCAGGGCAGTCCAGAAGCATTCGGGCTCCCGCCGGAACCGTCGGATGCGCCAGAGCCTGCCGATACTAACGGTCTTACGATCTTCACAGCTTTGCCACAACAACTTGGGCTCAGACTAGAATCGCAAAAGGGCCCGGTCGAGATCCTGGTCATCGATCACGTCGAGAAAGCTTCCGAGAATTAGTTGCGCTATGGGTGGAAAGCGCATCTTCGACTGTCTGCGGTACGCCGCCATCGCCGCTCTTGCGGTCTTTGTCCTCTCAGCGGCGGACCACCGTGGACAGGTTAAATTCGGCGGCTTGCCAGTCCCTGGCGCGACCGTGAACGCGACGCAAGCTGATAAAACCTTTACCGCGGTCACCGATTCGCAAGGCGCCTACTCTTTTCCCGATCTTCCTGACGGAACATGGGACATTCAAATCGAGATGTCTGGCTTTGCAGCGTTCCACCAACAGGTACAAGTTGTACAAGATGCGCCTCCCTCGGAGTGGAATTTGACTATGCTGCCTCTCAACGAAATGCACGCCGCGGCAGCCCCCGCGCCTGCACCGGCCGCAGTCACGCCTAGCCAGGAAACCAAAGCTCCTGAACCTGCCAAAGGAAAAGCCCGCAATGCGAAAAATGCGCCGCCGGCCCCCACCAATACACAGGGCGCATTCCAACGAACGGATGTGAATGCAGCCGCAGCGAACACTCCTTCCGCAGGAGCGCAGGCCCAGCCAGATGCGGGTATGCCGGCTAATGACGAACTTAGCCAGCGCGCCGCGGATGGGTTCCTGATAAACGGCACCGCGAACAATGCCGCCAGTTCGCCGTTCGCGATGGCCCAGGCCTTCGGCAACAACCGGCGAGGATCGCGCTCGCTGTATAACGGCAACCTGGGGTTCATCGTCGATAACTCAACATTCGACGCCCGTCCATTTTCGCTGACCGGCCAGGACACGCCTCGGCCGGACTATAACCACGTGCAGGGTGTGTTCGCGTTCGGCGGACCAATCAAGATCCCGCATTTCATTCGCAACGGCCCCAACTTCTTCGTCAACTACCAATGGACTAGGAATCGCAATGCCAGCACCGGTACAGGACTCATGCCGGACGCCGCCGAACGCCTGGGAGATTTCTCACAGGTTTTGAACGCGCAGGGCCAGCCCGTCCAGATTATCGATCCCGTCACCGGGTTGCCTATTCCCGGCAATAAGATTCCACAAAGCCAAATTAGTCCTCAAGCCTCGGCGCTGTTGAACTATTATCCGCTTCCGAACTTTCCAGGCGGGACGCGCTATAACTATCAAATACCCATCATCAGCAACACCCACCAGGACAGCCTGCAAACACGTCTCAACAAAACCATCGGCCGCAAAGATCAGGTTTCCGGAACGTTCGCTCTACAGAGCACGCGCTCGGACAATCCCAATCTGTTCGGATTTCTCGACACCAGCAGCGTCCTTGGTCTCAATCTGAACACTAACTGGAGACATCACTTTACACCGCGATTTTTCATTAACCTGGGATACCAGTTCAGCCGCAGTGCTTCGCGCTTCACACCGTTTTTCGAGAATCGCGAGAATGTCTCAAACCTTGCGCAGATCGCTGGGAATAATCAGGAGCCCATCAACTGGGGACCGCCTGCCCTCAGCTTCGCCAGCGGCTTCTCGGGTCTTTCCGATGGCCTGCCGTCCTTCACGCGCAACCAGACCAGCGCCGTGACGCTCGACAACTTCTGGGCTCGCGGGCGTCACAACATCTCATTCGGAGCTGATTTCCGCCGCCAGCAATTCAATCTGCTATCGCAGCAGGATCCGCGCGGAACGTTCACCTTTACGGGCGCGGCGGCCGGATACGATTTCGCCGGATTTCTGCTGGGCGTACCCGACACCAGCGCGATCGCCTTCGGCAACGCCGACAAGTATTTCCGCTCGTCCATCTATGAGTCCTATATCAGCGACGATTGGAGAATGAATCCAGGCTTCACGCTGAACTTCGGTGTTCGCTGGGAATACTGGTCGCCCATCACGGAAAAGTACGGGCGTCTGGTGAATCTCGACATCGCTTCTGGTTTCACGGCCGAAGCTGCCGTGAAGGCCACCAACCCAGTCGGCTCCCTTACCGGGCAAACCTATCCCGACTCACTGATTCATCCCGACAAAGGCGCGGTTCAGCCTCGCGTTGCTTTCTCATGGCGCCCTTTGGCTGCGTCCTCCATGGTGGTTCGCGGCGGTTACGGCGTCTATTACAACACCTCGGTGTACCTGCCTATCGCCACGCAGATGGCGCAGCAGTATCCGTTCTCCAAAAGCCTGAGCGTGCAGAGTACTCCCGGCAACCTGTTATCGATGGCCGACGGATTTAACGCTTCTCCTCTGATCGCGAACACGTTTGGGGTTGATCCCAATTTCCGCATCGGGTATTCGCAGAACTGGCAGATGTCGGTGCAGCGCGATCTGCCAGGAGCGCTGGTGGTGACCGGTACGTATCTGGGCAGCAAGGGTACCCGCGAGCAGCAGGAGTTTCTGCCCAACACGTTTCCATCCGGCGCCGTGAACCCTTGCCCAACTTGTCCGACCGGGTTTGTCTATCTGGCTTCGAACGGCAACGCCAGCCGGAACGCCGCCCAATTGCAGCTGCGCCGCCGTTTGCAAAGCGGATTTACCGCGAGCTTGCAATACACGTTCTCGAAGTCGATCGACGATGGCGCGTTGGGCGGTAGAAATCAGGGCGGCTACCTGATCGCTCAGAACTGGCTGGATCTCGCCGCCGAGCGGGCCCTTTCGAATTTCGACCAGCGGCATCAATTGAGTCTTCAAGCCCAATACACTACCGGCATGGGACTCCGCGGCGGCACGCTCGTGAACGGATGGAAAGGATCGCTCTTCAAGGAATGGACCGCCGCCAGCCAGATCACGGCCGCCACCGGTATGCCTCTCACGCCCGTCGATTTCCTGGCAGTCGCCGGCACGGGTGTCACTGGAAGCATCCGCCCCGAGTACACCGGCGCCCCGCTCTACAACGCTCCCGCCGGGCTCTTCCTGAATCCGGCCGCCTACACCGCTCCACCGCCGGGCCAGTGGGGTAATGCCGGCAGGAACTCCATCACCGGGCCGTCGCAGTTCACCTTGAATGCTTCAGTGGGCCGCGTCTTCCAGTTGACGGAGCGATTCGGACTCGATTTCCGTGTGGACGCGACCAACGCGCTAAACCACGTCACTTTTCCGAGTTGGAACACCACCTTTAACAGCTCGCAGTTCGGCTTGCCGAATCCCGCTAATCCAATGCGCAGCCTGCAAACCACCCTGCGCTTGAGGTTCTGAACCATGCGATCCATTCTGGCCTTCTACTTTTCATTTCTTCTCGCCGCCGGCGCGCAGCAGGTGGGGCAAAACGCAGCATCTCCCTCCGGTGCCGCCGCCACCTTCCAAAGCAATACCCAGTTGGTGATCGAGACCGTCTCGGTAAAAGGCAAGGATGGCAAACCCATCGAGAACTTGAGCGCCAAAGATTTTACAGTGACTGAGGATGGCGCGCCGCAGACCATCCGGTTTTTTGAATATCAACGACTGCAAGATAGTGCGGCGGATGCCCCGGCTACATCGCAGTCCGCCGGAGCTGCGCCACTCCCGAAGCTGCCCAAGAGCCAAATCACGCCTGAAACGCCCGGAAATGTAAAGTATCAGGACCACCGCCTGCTGGCGCTGTATTTCGACATGAGCGCCATGCCCGAGCCCGATCAGTTGCGCGCCTTCACCGCGGCACGCACTTTCATCCAAAAGCAGATGACGTCATCCGATCTGATGGCACTGATGGTCTACCAGCAAGGCGCGGTGCAGATCTTGCAGGATTTCACCAATGACCGCGATCGATTGCTCAGCATCGTCGAAACCTTGATCGTAGGGGAAGACCAAAATTCCGGCGACACCAGTAACGACGCCAGTTCGGCCGATACCGGCGCGGCGTTCGGCCAGGATGATTCCGAATTCAACATCTTCAATACCGATCGCCAGTTGTCGGCTCTTCAGACCGCCGCCAAAATGCTGGGCTCGCTCAGCGAGAAAAAGGCGCTCATCTATTTCGCTAGCGGGCTGCGCTTGAACGGCGTCGATAATCAGGCGCAATTGCACGCTACCATCAACGCCGCGATAAGGGCCGGTGTATCGTTCTGGCCCATCGACGCTCGCGGTTTGGTCGCTCAGGCGCCATTGGGCGACGCTACTCATGGATCGGCCGGCGGCATCGCCATGTACACCGGAGCTGCTGGAGGCGCGCTGACCTTCAGCTTCCAGCAATCGCAGGACACGCTGTGGGCGCTGGCCGCGGATACCGGCGGCAAGGCTCTGCTCGATTACAACGACCTGACGAAAGGAATGACGCAGGCCCAGCAAGCCATTTCGAGTTATTACCTGATCGGCTACTACGCCAGCAACGCCGCGTTGGATGGCAAGTTCCGCCGGGTCAAGATCTCGCTCAATAACGGCCTAGCCGCCAACATCGAATTTCGTCAGGGCTACTTCGCCGGCAAGCAGTTCGGCAAATTTACAGTCGCCGAAAAGGAGCGGCAGCTCGAAGATGCGCTGCTGTTGGGCGATCCAATCACCGAACTAACCATCGCCGTCGAGGTGGATTATTTCCAGCTCAACCGCGCCGAGTACTTCGTCCCGATTGTAGTCAAGGTCCCCGGCCGCGAGCTGGCGCTCGCCAAGCGCGGCGGCGCAGAGCACACGCTGCTCGATTTCATCGGCGAAATCAAGGACGACTTCGGAACTACCGTCTCCAACGTCCGCGAAAAAGTGGACATCAAGCTAAGCGATTCCACCGCCGCCGAGTTGGCCAAGCGGCCGGTTCAATATGAAGGCGGCTTTACGCTGCTTCCAGGCAAATATAAGATCAAGATCCTGGCCCGCGACGCCGAGACGGGACGCATCGGAACCTACGAAACCCCCTTCGTGATTCCCAATTTGAATAAAGAGGACAAGCGGATTCCCATAAGCTCCGTGGTCTTGAGCAGCCAGCGCGTGGAGCTGAAAGATGCGCTGTACAATGCCGCCAAAGATAAGGGGAAAGCCGAGAGCGTCAATCCACTTGTGCAAGAAGGCCAGAAGCTGATCCCCAGCGTGACGCGAGTCTTCAGCAAGAGCCGCGACATGTACATTTATTTGCAGGCTTACCAACCCAGTGTGGAAAATGCCCAGCCGCTGGTGGCTTTCGTCACTTTCTATCGCGGCCAGGCCAAGGCATTCGAGACCCCGCCGCTCCAGGTAACCGAGGCGCTTAATAACCGGTTGAAGACCACGCCTCTCAAGTTCAGCCTCTCACTTAGTAAGTTGCCGCCGGGCCAGTATAACTGCCAAGTTACTATCTTGGATCCAAGCGGTCAGAAGGCGGCATTCTGGCAGGCTCCGGTCATGCTGGTGCCGTGAGCTTGGTCTGCCTTCTACGGCAATCCGAATACGTACAAAGCCTGACCACTTTGCGGGATCTTGATGTCCGGCGCAATCGCCGCCGGCACATTGCGGGGACTACCGCCGCCCAATCCCGTCATCACCGCGATATATTGCTTCCCATCCACACTGAACGTAACCGGAAAACCCTGTACTGACGTGCCCAGCCGCGTCTCCCACAACATCTGGCCGCTTTTTACGTCGAGAACATGCACCCCGCGGTTGATGTCGCCGACCAGCACCCAGCCGCCCGCGGTCGATAAAGCGGCCGTCAAAAACGGCGCGCGCTGCTCGTATTTCCAGGCCTCGTTCATGGTCTTCACGTCGTAGGCTGCGAGTTTGCCGATGTTTCCGTTGGTGCCCGGCATCGGCAGAAATTTGCGGTCTGCGGCCCCGCCGGCGCCCCTTCCGTTAAAGTCCACTTCGCGCGCGGTAAAGTCCATGCACGATTGACTGAGCGGCGCTATGATCAGGCCGGTTGGCGGATTGTAACTCATCGCTTGCCAGTTCTTGCCGCCTTCCGTGCTGGGGCATACGTTGATCGGCTTATTGATCTGCATTTCGAGTATGTCGGTGCGATACCGGGGCGTTCCGGTCTTGGGATCGATGTGATCCCACACGGTCTGCTTCACCATTTCTTTGCTGCCCAGATATTGCCCTGTCTTCCGATCCAGCTTCCAGAGGATACCCGCCTTGCCGGCGTTGAACGATACTTTCTGATCGCCAATGTCCACCAGAACACGCTCGAATACCTCGTCGAGGTCGAATGACTCGCCCGGCGCGTGTTGGAAATACCAGACCAGCTTGCCGGTGTCCGGATTCAGCGCCACGGTCGAGTTCGCGTACAGCGTCTTATCGAACGGCGTCAGCTTGCGGCTCAAGAAATTCCAGGGCTTCGATTGCGCGACGCCCCAGTACGTGATGTTGAGATCGGGATCGTAGCTGCCCGCCAGCCAGGTTTCGGCTCCCGCCCGATTATTCATGGGCAAAGTGCCCCACGTATCGCTGCCGGGCTGTCCCTCGCGCGGAATCGTGTAGAAGCGCCAGGCCCGCTGCCCGGTGTGGATGTCGAATGCGGAAATGTAGCAACCTTCGCCGTCAAAGCGCGCGCAGCCGGTTAAGCCCATCAGCACCTTGTCGCCAATCACGATGTCGCCGCTGGTGGAAACATGCGGCTTGTCGGACGCCGGCGTGTCCCACATAATCTGACCGTTGCGGGCGTTGATCGCCACCATGTGCGCGTCGCTGGTGGACAGCAACACTTTGTCTTCGGCGATCGCGATGCTGCGGATACCGCCGTAGCCCGGGGCTTGATCGGGACCCGCGCGCGTTTCCCAAATCAGATCGCCCGTCCTGGCATCCAGCGCCTGAACGATATTGCTGGGGCTCGCCAGATAGATGATGCCGTTGTGAACGATCGGCGTGGTCTGATTGGCCCCCGAGTCGTTCATGGCCCAGGTCCACTTCAATTGCAGGGTCCGTACGTTGTCGCGCGTGATCTGATTCAGGGGACTGTAGCTCCAGCGCTGGTAGTTGCGCCCGAAGATCAGCCAGTCCTCGGGCGGCGGGTTCCGGAGCATCTCTTTGGTCACCGGAACATAATTCTTGACCTCGCCGGCAACGTTGACGCCGTGAGTTGCCGCCACGCCGCCTCTTCCGTTACCCGAGCCCGCGCCCACCACCATCTGACCGCCGCCGCGACCACCGCGCCCTTGAGCTTGCGTGTTACCCGCCGGCGCCTGGCCGTTGGCAATCGTGCGGATCAACATGGAAGCGCTACCAGTCAAAGCCTGTTGACCCGGCTGCGCGCCGTTGCGCTCCAGGATGTATGCGGTCGCGTTAAGAGCCGCCGGTTCACCCAGCGATCCCGGATTAGTGGGCGGCATCGTTTGCAGAATCTGGCCGAATAGCTCGCTGACCATCTTAGGACCCCACTTGAGCATGAACGTGCCCCCGGCGAGCGCGGGCGCATCGCCCGAGCCTTCGAAGTCAGCGCCGTGGCACGCGGAGCAGTTCTGCTCATAGACAGCGCGTCCGCCCTGGGACTGCGCGGGAGTGAAGATGCCCGGCTGCTGCGCCGAAACCACGCTCACCGTTATCGCCGCAAACACAGCGCACCAGAACAATCGAGACGAAGGTGTGAAAGGCCGCATATCGAATTCCCTTAGTATACTGCCTTCATGCGGTTCGCAAGTGCTACTGTGGTGGGCGCCTTAATTCTGAACTCTGTTTCACACGGAGCATCGCGCCCCGAAGTCTGGACCTTCGATCGCCTGGATAAAATCGGCGGTCTCCGAACAACCGTCGTCGGCCATCCGCACGTCATCAATACTCCCTTAGGAAAAGCCGTACAGTTCAATGGTGTCGATGATGCGCTTTTCATTCCCGAGCACCCGCTCGCGGGCGCGGAAACCTTCACCTTCGAGGCAATTTTCCGGCCTGAGCGCGGGGGCGCTCCGGAGCAACGCTGGTTTCATCTGGCCGAACAAGATCCCAAGACTGGTCAGGACACGGATACGCGTTTCCTGTTCGAAATCCGCGTGATCGGCGACCAGTGGTGTCTGGATGCATTCGTCCACACCCCCACGGCGAATCAGGCGCTGATGTATCGGAATCTCCTGCATCCGCTCGACGTCTGGCATCAGGTCGCGATGGTCTACGACGGACAAGAATTCAGGAGCTACGTCAATGGCGTGCTGCAGGGAAAAGCCGCCATCCACTTCTCGCCGGAAGGGCCCGGACATACATCCGTCGGCGTGCGGATTAACAAGATGTTCTACTTCAAAGGTTCAGTTAGGCAGGCGCGCTTTACCCGCAAGGCCCTGACGCCCGCCGAATTTCTGAAGCTCCCGGCGCAGGCCGCGGCGCCTCCGGTGCATTGATTGATGTCGCCCATACCAGCGGCCGGCCGCAATCTAACGTGCGTCGAGCGCTTCCAGCGGCGGCCAGCAGTGAACGCTTTCAATGTTCTTGCTATCGTTAATGAATTATGCGAACTTTCGCGAGATGCGGACTTTGGGCGCTATTGGCCGCCGTTACCCTTTTGGGCCAGGCGCCCAGTAACGTGAAGATCGACAGCCCGCAGGCGCGGGTCTTGGTCGTTACCGAGCAGCCGCATCATCCCAGCGCCCTGCATGAGCATCCCATGAACCGCGTCATGATCTACCTGGGCAGCGGCCAAATGCTACGCAGGACGCCGGACGGGAAAGTGCAGAAGCTCGAATTCAAGGCTGGCGATGTGCGATGGAGTCCAGCCGAGGGAGCGCACACCAGCGAGTATATTGCCGATCAGCCATTTCAGCTCGTCGAAATCGAGCTAAAGAACCAGCCCCAGCCTCACATCGAAATGCCGGGCAACGATCCCCTCAAGGCCGATCCGAAACACTACTCGCTCGAATTCGAAAACGACCAGGTACGGGTATTACGCGTACGCTTCGGGCCGCACGAAAAAGGTGTACTGCACGAGCACAAGCTAAACCACATCGTCGTCTATCTGAACGACCAGGCCAAGGGGAAAGCCGGAGAGGTGCGTTTGGACGAGCCAATGACTCACACCGAAGAGAACCCGCTGGATCACGCCGTGGAGCGGATCGCTGTGGATTTGAAATGAGAACCGGCTAAGGCTGGAGCACTTTCACGACAAAATAGCTCACCTGACTGGGAACGCTCTTGAACCAATGCGGGGTCCCGGCCGGGACCACCAGTACATCGCCCTTGCTCAAGTTATGAGTTTCCCCGCCTTGGATATCGGTACCGAGGTGTTGATCTGCTTTAGTCATCTTGCCGCCGATCATAGTCCCGCCAGTTACGAACGTCGCCGTGCCGTCGGTGACGTAGATAACGTCTGTCTCTTTGTCGTGCACTTCCACACCGCCCTGTTTGTCGCGATGGCTCCCCATCACGATGTAGTTTGGCGTGCTGACCATGGTTCCACCTTTGGCCAGTTTGGCTGCCACCTCATCGTGGCCGATGTACGACACCGCGTGCGTTTCCACCGCGACAGTCATCAAAACGCCGAGCGTCATTCCAATTGCAACCGCCAGCAAAACTTTCATAATCGCTCCTTTTAGGCAAACAGCCGTCGAGTATGATAACATCCACCACCGGAATAGTAAAATGGACCGAGTTCGGCCAGGAGAAAAAGTATGAACATCAAACGCAGAGATTTTATTGGCGCGGCATTGGCCGCGGGCGTGGCAACGGCGCAACAAGGAGAATCGCCGAGTACCAAGGGTAAGGAAGGCCCACCCACGCACAAGGCGAAGGTAGTGAAAGTTTTCAAAGGGCCGTGCGAACATCCCAACGCTCTGGAGGCTACCAAGGACGCGCTATGGATCGGCGACCAGGTGAGCGAGATCGCGTACAAGGTCGACTGGAACACTCATAAAGTCCTGCACCAGGTTCAGACCGAGTCGCACAACACCAGCGGTATGGCGGTTGGCGGCGGTTATTTATGGATGTCCGCCAACGGAAGCGTGAACAACCGCAGGCCGGCGCGGCCCACGGATTCGCCAAAAGATGAAATAGTTCAGTGCGATCTCGAGACCGGCAAGACGATCAAAAGGTATCAGCCGCCATGGCCCAGCGGCTCCCACGGGATCGTGTGGGTGGATCAGACCAACAGCCTATGGGTCACGGCAGTGGGCTTGAAGTGCATCGCGGAGTTGGATGTGAAAGACAACTTCCGGATTAAACATCTGATCCCGGTTCAATATAATCGCGTTCACGGAATCGATTGGGACAACGGCGCGCTATGGATTATGTTCTCGAGCGACTACGTGATTCAAAAAATCGACGCCGAGACCGGCAAGGTGCTGGAAGCGGTGACGCTATCCAAGGAAGATCCGGACCCGCACGGCATGTGCATGCACGACGGCCATTTATATTACTGCGACGCCGGCTTTCCGGTGGGCAGCAATGTCAGCAACGATCCGAATTCCGGTTGGATCTGCCGGATCGACGTGTAGAGCCATCCTACGGTAGGCTACACGACGGCTTAAGATTCGCCCACAGGCGAATTATGCCAACCGCGCCACCGCGCAACTAGTTCGCTTGCAGCGCCAGGCCAATCCGGAAACTGAAACTGGAATCCTGAGCCCAGCAGTCGGCCAGGCACAACGCGGCGGCTCTTCAGAATCAGCTCCGATTCGGTCTGCAAAGCGAAAGCGCCAATCTCTACCATCCAGCTGGGGATGGGCAAGCCGATGCGGATGCCCCACGCATCTCGGAGGATCCGCATGAACTCACGATTGGGAAGCGGATTGGGAGACGCCAGGTTGATGATACCCGAGAAATCCTCCCGCGCGATCAGCAGTTCCATCGCCTTCACAAAATCGGCCTCGTGAATCCAGGAAACGTACTGGGTACCTGGCCCTTGTGTCCCGCCCAAGCTGCGCCGCACCAGGCCTAACAGCACATCGAAGACTCCGCCCCGCTCCGGACTCAACGTCAACGCGCTACGGATTGCGATTTTCCGCGTGCGCGGCGTAGGAGTTGCGAAGAACGCTTCTTCCCATCGCTTCGCTACTTCGATGGAAAAGTTCCAGGTGTCCGGCGCCCCTGGTTCGTTCCCGCCCAATTCGCCACTCGCCTCGTCCATGGCCCGGTCCCGGGCATGACGGTAGATGGTCGCAGTGCTGGCATTCACCCATAAGCGCGGAGGTTGTTTCAGGGATGGCATCACTTGATTCAACAAGCGCGTGCTTAGCACTCGCGATTCTTCGATGGCCTGGCGGTTCTCCGTCGTGTAGCGGCAATTCACGCTGCGCCCGCTAAGATTGATGCACAGGTCGGCTTGTTCAAGTTCCCCGGCCCAGGTGCCGGCAGTGCGGCCGTCCCACATTATCATGCGCCAGGGCGTAGCTCGTGGGCTTCGACTAAATACAATGACCGTGTGACCTTTGGAATGGAAATGGCGGGCCAGGATACGGCCAACCTGTCCACTGCCGCCGGGTAGGATGATCCTCATCGCTTCGGCTCGCTCAGACCCGTTCCTCGGTTGCTGGCAGATACTTTCGCCACTCCGGCGATTCGGCGATTTCGCGGATCACGGCGTTCCGCTCACTCAGCAGCGTTTGCATGTAGCGCCCAAGCACCGTGCGTTCAGCGATGCGTCCCAACATTCCGAGGGGCGCCGCAAAACAGAAGACGTCTCGCATCTCCGTCTCATCGCGTGACAGAGACCGAAAGAAGTGATCGTGGATCATCGATTGGAAGGCGCCCCGAATCATCGTGTCCTGAAAGTACACCGGCCGGTCCATAACCGTGATCTTGCTCGTGAGTTGCTGCCAGAAGCCAAAGTGCTTAGCGCGCCATGTAGCACGCTGTCCCAAGGCGATCAGTCCGCAGATAACTCCGGCTGCGGCCACGGCCTGTTCACCCCAATGGACGTTGCCGGCCAAATGTACCTCCACGCTTCGCGCCAGATCGAAACATCGTTCAATCGGCGCACCGATCTTCGTGACTTCTTCCAGTCTCACCATCAGTGCTCACTCGCGCGCTCCGCCAGCATCCGGACATGATTCAGGACTCTCCAGTGAATGCGATGGATGATCGCGTCCGACCACCATCTCCAATATTCCACCGGCCACAAACCGTGTTGGTACCAGGTGCTCCCTTCGAGTAGCGTGTGGCCGTTCGCCAACGGCGTCAGCCGGAACTGGCCTCGCTCGGAGACTAAGTATCCGTGCAGATGCTTAGGACGGACCTTTGCATAGGGACTCCACTCTTCCATCGGAGTTGGATTTTCCGTGACGCGGAACCGCAGCAGGCGCGGCTCGTCCCAGACCTCAATCGGTTCCACGAATGGGCCGGTCGAGAACTCACAATACCGTACAGCCCCTGGACCGGATCCGTCTATGTGAGCGCGTTTCGGATAGGCCAGACCGGCATGAAAGAACCACTCGCGCGGTTCGGGCAAGTCCGAAAACGAAACGACTTGTTTCCAGACTTGTTCGGGCGTGGCCGCGACGGTGATCGTGGTCCGGACTTCAAACACACGTGGAGGAGCCTTGGCATCGTATAAAACAGACGCCGGCGACAGGAGCAGCACCATTGTGACGCCCCGAGTCCTGTACTGGGAAGACGCCGCAAGGTAGACCAACAAAGCTCCCAGCGCGCCTAATGGCACGGTCAGTGGTAGGGCCATCGCAATGCAGAGCAAGCCGTCCAGTCCTAATAACAATAAGAGGCAAGCGGCCGCTATCACCGCGATTGCTCCGGCACTTGCGGCGCCGGACCCGGTTGCCGGCCGAACGACCCAGGACGCGGTTGCTCCGAGGACGCCGGGTAGCAGCAAGAAGATTGTCCATCCGTATATGCCGGCCTTCAATAGCGCAACTCCACAGCCAGCCAAGGTAATTACGAGCAGCAGTCCAACAACAGCACGCAATAGTCTGTCCATGGCTTAGCTTCCTTTTGCGATTTCGATTATTTGGAGCACGGTCACCCGCAACGGCCGCATGAGTGGTAGAGCTGAAAGCCGTATCAGGGTGGCGACGCTCTTCGACGCCAGTTCCAGCAGTTTCTCGGTCCTGGCTTGGTTCGGCGATTCGTCGGTAACCCAGAAGAAGATCACGCCCATCTGAAAAAACCAGAGCACTCCTGGCAGCTGAGATTCGAGATCGCGGGGAATACGCACGCCGCAATCGATCAGAATGCGGTGGAACCAGGCGATGTCGATGTCGCGGATCTCCTTCGTTTGCGGGCTGAATGGCGAGAGCGGGTGCTTAGGATCCGCACCGTTTCTCAATAGGGCTCGCAGGACTCCCCGGTTCGGGGCAAAATGGAGCAGCTTAGCGCGAATTAGCTCCTGCAATCGAGCTTTCAAGCCGCTGGCATGCTCCAACGCCGCTTCGATTTTGGGTTGCATCTCCGCGCAGGAGCGCTGGTAGAAGTCCATGACGATAGCGTCCTTGGAAGGGTAATAGTAATATGCCGCGCCCGTCGCAACTCCGGCCTCCCGCGCGATGTCCCGCATGGTCGCGGCGTCGAATCCGTCCTTCCGAAAGAGCGCCAATGCGGCCTCTAGAATCCGGAAGCGGGTATCGTCGGCTTTGGGAGTTACTCTGCTAGAAGGGGCATTCTTGAACGTGTTCAAGAATGAGTATGCGCCTGTCCGAACATAAGTGTCAAGATATTTTTGAACGTGTTCATAAAAAGGACTGAGCACCCCGGTTGGATCCGCCGGATCGACCTGTAGATCCCACCTTACGGGTCTAGTGGTTCCAGCGGATTGGCTTGTAGAGAAGCGCGCATCGGCAAGAACGTCAGATCGAAGGCCGAGATTCGGCTCAAGATTTTTTGCGGAACATAGCCAAGCTCGTCCATGCAGCGCTTATCAAAAGTGCTGCTCTCAATGCTCTGGCTCTGCCAGGGGTCGGTTGTCACCAGCGCCGTCTTGTCAAACGGAATGCCGTAGCGGTAGATTAGTCTCGCGGCGTTGCGCATATTGGTGGTGGTATGACGTGCATGCGGGTCGACGATAATAGAGTCCGCCGGAATGCCGAAGCGTGTCATCAGATCGTGCTTCATCTCGATCGCTTCGGAGAATTCGGTCCGTATCGGATGAACGAAGCCGCCGGAGACGATGAGAAATGGCGCTTTGCCAGCACGGAAGCGTTTCGCCGCGAGTTCATCGCGCAATCTGCCCGCGGGCGAAAGGTTGACGCCCGGCCGGTCGTTGCCGGCGCCCGGAACCACGATGACCGAATAGGGATACTGAGCCCATTCCACGGTCTTGACACGCTGGAAAGCCGCCGCATTCTCGCCAAGCTCCAGGGGTTCATACCGGCCCGCTTCATCCCGGTGGTTCAGAAGAATGAGCTCAGATGAAAAACGTAGCGACGGCAGGAAGAAGAGATCCAGGGCCGCACGATCATCTTCCAGTACGAGCACCAAACTCTGGACCACCTGGTGATATGACTCCGTTTTAGGATCGTAGGTCATCGCGTCAATCGCTGCGTAGCGCGGCGCCTTCCCAATTCCGTAGACGTCGATTGCGAGATTCATGGCGCGCGCGCAGTCTTCCCAGGCGTGTTTCAACAGTTCATCGCCACTCAATCCCTGGTAGAGGACGTACATTCCGCTGGCGCGCAACGGTCCATCGGCCAATCCACGAAACATTGACGACTTTCGGTACAAGGCGGCCAGTGCATTGCCGGCCTCCAATGTTTGGACTTCGCTCCATCGGAACGCCTGGGCGTTGCAATCCAGATCGCTACCGCACGATTTTGCCGCGTGATCCATGGCCGCCAGCCGTTCTTCCGCAATCTTATGGAGCGTCGAGTCACCCTTAATTTGCGCATGTACGTCCAGCGTCCTCTCCAGCAGCGTGAGCAAATAGAAATTCTTATCCAGCACCGGAGAATTCATCGCAATTGGGGCGTGCCTTGGCTCGGCGATTTGGGCTTCGGCAAACATGGCGCCGGCAAGCAGCAGCGCCGCGGTGCTCCATAGGACTCCCCACGCTCGTGGGCCAAATATCAAAGATGACATCGCAATCGCTCCAGCAGTTTCACGTGGCGTATTGTATCCCAATCGTTAACAGAAACATTACTGGGACGCTGGCTTCCCGGTGGGGAGCAAGGCAATGGACGCCTGCCGATGTTAGCTAGGCTAAAATCCGATTGGCCAACATCGGATTCTATTCGTAAAAGGCTGCGTACGGAATGATACGGTTATCGCCGTTGAAGCGGCTTGATGAACACAGGGCGCACTCGGCGCGATAACTTGGGTTGAGGTCGTGGATAACTCGCGGCAATACGACATCGTCGTCTGGTAGATGGTAACTGTCCATCATGAGGCGGGGCTTCCATTTGATGAGAGTCTCCTTAGCTCCCACCAGCGCATGACGCTCCGCGCCTTCAATATCCATTTTGATGAAGTCGACTTTTGACACGCCGATGCTGCGTAGAATGTCATCGAGCGGTCGTACGGGAACGCGAATATTCTTTCCCCCGACCTCCGGCAGAACGAGACTTCCCGTCCCCGAGTTTGCGACGCCAACGCTAAACTCCAGAGTGTCTTTTTTGTCCCATGCACCTTCCGCTACGACTACAACACGCCCGTCGGCAATTTCATTCTTGAAGTTGCGGTGAATGCATTCCACATTTACCGGGTCCGGCTCAACTAAAATGACCTTCGACGCTCCCATCCGCAATGCATCGTCATCGAATGTTCCGATGTGGGCACCTACGTCTACGACCACATCGCCCGGTCGAACAGCGTGTCCAGGCTCGGATTGAGTAATCCATTTCTGTTCGGCTAGAATGTAGGCCAACAAATGCCTGCCATCCATATCTTCGCCGTTCTTCTTAGTCCAGAACGGACGTGTTGGCGAATCAATCCGTTCGATCCCCAGGGATGAATCTTCAGCAGTCACGGTCAGCGATTTAATTTCGGTCTTTCGAAGCTCTTCGAACTTCTGCATGGTCCAGGGATACGCAAAGAGCTTCTCCCAGGGGCACGGCTCGTAGCCTCCGAGCGCCTTATGGGCAATAGCAAATCCATAGGGCCGCTGCAAAGCCGCAAGATAAATGCAGAGGCCAATCACGATGGCGGAAATATATTTCGCAATTGCCAGCATCACAATCGAATACTATCGTCGTTTTAAGTCCTTATCTTTAGTCGCTCCTTAAAGTTAGCGGCGAATGTCGGGCATGCTACAAAATACCTCTGTCCGCCGTCAGACTCCATTGACTCTTTTATCGAGCTGGGCGAGCTGCAAAGATAGTCGCCGTTTCTCGCCGGGGTTTGGGCCGTGATATCCTTGCTCCAATAACCGAAGGATGATTGCATGCCCGTCGTTTCAGATATATCTGCGTTTCACGTATTCTTGGCAATCGCCTCGGTCGGATTCATCTTTCTGCTGGTCTCGCTGATCTTCGGCGAGATCTTCGGCCACTTCGGCGACGCGCATTTCGACGCTCTGGATCATGGCGGCCCCAGCTTCTTCAGCCCGCGCATCCTCAGCGTGTTCATTACCTCATTTGGAGGCTTCGGCGCCGTTGGCATCCATTACGGTTTGTCCATCCTGGCGGCGTCGGGCGTCGGATTCTTGAGCGGTGTTTTCTTCGCCGGCCTGATCTACCTGTTCGCGCGGTTCCTGCATGGACAACAAGCCTCGACCGACGTGCGCAATGCCGATCTGATCGGCCAACCAGCCCGGGTTGTGGTCGCGATTCCCGCTGGAGGCGTCGGACAGGTGCGCTGCCGGGTTGGCGAGGAAATGTTCGACAAGATCGCCCAATCGCGCGAGGACACACCCATTCCGGAAAACACCCTGGTGCGCGTGGAAGAGACGCTCGGCGACATGGTTATCGTTCGTAAACAGTAGTCTTTCGAGGTGAAGTATGCTATCGGACCTGGCGGGATTGCTTCTCCCTTTAATAATTCTCGCCGTCGTACTCGCGTTAATAATCGCCGCGGCGCTATTCAGCCGCAACTATCTGAAGGTGTCCCCGAACATGGTGGCCGTGTTGAGCGGGCGCAAGCGCAAGCTCGCCGACGGACATTACGTCGGTTACCGGATGGTCCGCGGTGGCGCCGCACTCAGAATTCCGCTGCTCGAAAAGGTCGAGTATCTTTCCCTAAACGTGATGACCATCCCGCTAGAGATCAAGCGGGCCTACACAGTCCAAGGCGTGCCGGTATCGGTAAAAGCCGTGGCGAACGTCAAGATTCGTGGGGATGAGACGTCGCTCCACGCCGCCGCCGAGCGCTTCCTCGGCATGACCCACGTCGACATTCAGAAGGTCATTTTCCAGACCTTGGAAGGGCATCTTCGCTCCATCCTCGGCACGCTGACGGTAGAGGAAGTCAACAGCGATCGCCAAAGCTTTGCGCAGAAACTCACCACCGAGGCCGCCATGGACCTCGAGAAAATGGGCCTCGGCGTCGACGTTCTGACCATCCAGGAAGTCAGCGACGAAGAGGATTACCTCAACGCCCTCGGCAAACGCCGGACGGCGGAGGTTAAGCGCGACGCTACTATCGGCGAGGCCGACGCGAATCGCGATGCAAAAATCAGGTCCGCCAGCGCGATGCAGGAAGGCGAGAAGGCCAAGCTTGGCTCCGAAGCCGACATATCGCAATCGCAGCGCGACCTTGCTCTTCGCCAAGCCCAGTATCAAGCCGAGATTGAAGCCGAAAAAGCGCGAGCCGCGCAAGCTGGTCCGCTGGCGCAAGCCAAGGCACGACAAGCTGTAGTTGCCGAAGAGGTGAAGATCGATCGCACGCGCACCCAGGAGCAGATCGCAGTTCAGGAACAAGAGGTGCTGCGCAAGCAGCGCGAGCTCGAAGCTACCGTTATCAAACCCGCCGATGCGGAACGCCAGGCGGTGATCGTTCGCGCCGAGGCCGCCAAGTCCGCCGCGGTCTTGGAAGCGGAAGGAAGGCGCTCTGCGCTGATCGCCATGGCGGAAGCCGAACAGCAGAAGCTGCGAATGGAGGGCGCCGGGCGTGCAGCCGCGGTCGAGTCCGAAGGCCGCGCCGAAGCCGCCAAGATTGAGGCCATCGGCTTAGCGCAGGCGAAAGCAATTGAGGCGCAGGGTGTCGCCGAGGCCGCTGCTATCTTACGCAAGGCCGAAGCCTGGAAGCAGTTTAACGAGGCGGCGCGTCTGCAGACCGTGTTGGAAAAGCTACCAGCCATCCTGCAGGCCTCCAGCGGGATTTTCGGCGCGGTCGCGGCGCCTTTGGGTAATATCGACAAAGTGGTGGTCATCGATCAAGGCTCCGGAGACGGCGCGTCCAGCGGCATTGGCAGGCTTGCGAGGGCTGGCCCGACGGTCGTGTTCGGCCTCTTGCAGCAACTCGAAGCGCTGGGGCTCAATGTTCCATCGCTGCTTCAACAATTGGGCGTTCACCAGTCCAACGGCGGCGTACCGCCGGACAGCTCGCCACCCGATATCTCGAGGCCTGACATCTCGATAGTGAAGAAGACTCCGGACCGCACAGACTGATACCGTGCCCCCATCGGTGTATTACACTTCAGCGCACGGCGCTGGTAGCGAGTCGAAGCCCCTTGTGATTCATTGCAGCGACCCGCGCTATCAGCCCCATTTCCAGGAGTTTCTTCAGACGGGACTGGGTCTGGCGCACTACGCCTTGATCGCCGTTCCCGGTGGACCGCACTGTCTCACCTTGTCCGACTATTTGCCTAAATTCGCTTGGGCCGGATGGCGCTGGGTCAAGGTGATGGAGCGAGTTGCCCAACCGGAGCGGATAATCCTGATCGCTCACGATGACTGCCGATGGTATGTGAGTATGGGATTCGTCTCAGCTATGACCAAGCTGCGCGAGCGGCAGATTGAGGACCTGAAGACTGCTCGAACGGAACTCGTGGAACGCTTCAGCACCAAAGTTGATCTCTACTATGCGCGCCTAGAAGGCGATCACGCCGTGTTCGAAAACCTGTAATTCGGGACCGGTCCCACTTTACCGCCATTACGATCAACATCACCTGATCGAGGTAAGTTTTTGTATAAACTGATCGTGAACAGTCCTTAATGTTCCTGGGACGTTCGCGGGAGATTCGAAGAAATGAAACGCCTACGCCTGATCGGTTTGATGCTCGCTACACTGACGAGTCTTTTCGGCGCGGACAACGTTCTGACGAAGCAGGAGCGGGCCCAAGGTTGGATCCTGCTCTTCGACGGCAAAACTCTTAATGGCTGGGATTCAACCGCTACTCCGGCTCCTGGACGGGGCCGCGGACCGAGTGGCGCGGCGAAACAGGGCAAGGCGCCTGCTCAGCCTGGAGCGGCTCCGCAGGTGGGCTCGAATCCGCGGGCCTGTTCCACTCCAGTAGGTCTCGCGGCTGTGCCCGCCGGCGCCTCGCACTGGGAAGTTGTAGATGGATTGCTGGTCCCTTGCGGTGAGCCGGCCGGCTATCTGACGTCCAAGGAGAGTTACAGGGATTTTGTCCTGCAGGTGGATTTCAAAACCGGAGAGGATACCAATAGCGGCGTCTTTATTCGCTCTCCGGAGGGCAGCGCCGGCTACGAAGTGCAGATTTGGAAAGCGCAGCCGCAGGGCTACAATACCGGATCTATCGTAGGCACTGCGAAGACGGAAGGGGAGTTCAAGTTCATTGCGGACCAGTGGAATCACTACCAGATTACCGCCGAGGGCGACCATATGGTCATAGTTCTGAACGGAACAAAAACTTTGGACGTTCACGACTCGAAGTTTCCGGATGGTCGCATCCGCCTTCAATATCAAAAATTTCCGATCGAATTCAAAAATATTAAATTGAAGTTGATTAAGAACTGAGAAGTCTTAGTTGGTCTTGCGGGCGGCTCCGGGAAGTTCTCCGGCGCGAAAGCCGTTGAGCAGACTCGGCACAGCATAGTTGCCTTCGTGGCAGGCGTATTCGTAAATCGGGCCGGACGCCCGCGCGATTGTCAGTTCGCCTTTCCAGGGACGCGTGAAAGCGGTAGGGTCGTCAATTTCGAACCGATAGAGAATCGTATCCCGATCAAACAGGCTGAACCGTTCTACAACGTGAAGATTTCTATCCCAGCCATACATACCGCCGGCGTCCCCATAGAAGCCGCCGCCATCGTTGAAGTTGGTCGTGTCCACTACGAGCGTGCTGCCTTCCCAATGCCCGACTGAATCGCCCACCCAGAGTCTTACGGTCGACGGCAGGTGGGGGCGGCCGTCTAGAGGAATGATTCGCGTATCGTGGATCATCTCCACGTGAATTATCACTGTATCGTTGGTCTGGACGATCTGGTAATTGCTGTTGTAGGAGTACGGAATCATCGGCGGTATGGCAGTTGGAAAGACCAGACACCGGTCCTGAAGGCCGAGACTCTTGACGCTGGTAGGGTGACGAAGCAACTGCTGGCGACGGCGCTTTTCGGCGGCAGCGGCAGGCGTAAGAGCGGGAATCAGGCCGTCGGGAGGATCCGTAATGATGGCAGTCCGGAGAGTTTTCACCACGTGAGAGCCAAATTCCCGGAAGGCGGTATTGTAGGTGCCGACGCTTTTCGAGACGGCACGGGGTGGCGTGTCCTCATTTTCGGCTGCCGTCAGGCGCTCCCACTCGGACGCTTCCCGTAGTGTGAAGAACTCCTTGTCTTTGAATCGGGCAGGGCGCTCCAGGGGAGTGGCCGTTGCGGAATTCCAGATGCCGGCGAGATCGGGATGCTGGAGTGCAACCGGTACCGGGCGTTGCGCGGCCGCCGGGCGGGCAAACGAAATCGCCGCCAGGACCAGAAGCCATTTTCCAGTGTAGTTCTCCAAGGGACACAGAATAGCACGGCATCCAACGCCGACGCGTCAGCAGCCGCATTCAGTATCATCACGACGCGCGTGCGCGTCAGCAGCCGCATTCAGTATCATAATTACGAGCCTTATGCAGTTTCGAGCCCTTCCTGTCGTGTTTGCCATGGCCGCCCTGCCCGTTCCCGGCGCCACCCGCGCCCTGGACCGGCAGTTCCAGCAAACCGTCCGACCGTTTGTCGAAAAGTATTGCTTCGGATGCCACAGCGGCCAAACGCCCACCGCACAACTCGATCTGAAATCATACTCGACCATGGAAATGGTGACCCGTGATTATCCTCGCTGGGCGCTGGTGCTCGAAAAGCTGACAGCCAACGCGATGCCGCCCAAGCCGGTTCCGCAGCCGCCAGCGGAAGACCGCAAGCATGTGATCGATTGGATTCAGGCCGTACGAACCGAAGAGCTACGGAAAAACGCAGGCGATCCGGGATTGGTGCTGCCGCGCCGGTTGAGCACCGCCGAATACAACTACACCATCCGCGACCTGACCGGCCAGGATATGCAACCGGCGCGGGAGTTTCCCCTGGATCCGGCCAACCCAGCGGGCTTCGACAATTCCGGCGAATCGCTAACCATGTCTCCGGCGCTGCTGAATAAGTACCTGCAGGCCGCGCGCGGAGTGGCCGAACACATGGTGCTGACCCCGGATGGAATCGACTTCGCGGCTTATCCGATGCTGGTCGAGACGGATCGCGACAAGTATTCGATCCAGCGCATCGTGAACTTCTACCATCGGCAGCCAACCGACTTTGCGGATTATTTTCAGGCCGCGTGGCGCTTCAAGTATCGGGCCGCGCTCGGAAAGCCAGCCGCGACCCTGGCCGCGATCGCAGTGGATTCGAAGGTGAGCGACACGTATTTGCCTATGGTGTGGCGGATTCTGGGGGAGAAAGACGCGATTGGTCCCATTGCGAAGCTGCAGGGGATGTGGCGCAATTTACCGGGGCCGGGCGCGGACCAGCCGGATGTGCTGCGGGCGAAATGCGTCGAGATGCGCGATTTCGTGGTCAAGATTCGCAGTCATACGGCCATGCAGTTCGCTGCGCCAGTGGTGAAGGGACTGCCACCCGCGTCGCAGCCTCTGCTGGATTGGAAGCTGCGTGAGTTTGCCGCGCACCGCCGCGATAGCGACCCCGCGGATCTGCGGAATGATACCGATCCGCCGCCGGTTGTGCCTGAAATCCCGGCCTATCCCGGGCTTCACCGGGAAGCCGCGCCACGCTGGGCCGCTCTTTCGGCCAAAGCCCGCGCGGACGATTCCGATCTCGTGGTTCCGGCCGCCGAGCGCAGCCGTTATGAAGCCGCGTTCGCGCGCTTTGCTTCCGTTTTTCCAGACACGTTTTATGTCCAGGAGCGCGGACGCTATTTCCCGGACGATTCCGAGGACAAGGGGCGCCTCCTGAGCGCGAGCTATCACAACACCATGGGTTACTTCCGCGACGATACCCCGCTGATGGAACTGATTCTCGACGAAAACGGCCGCAAGGAGCTCGAACGCCTCTGGAATGAATTTGACTTCATCGCGAGCTACACGGCCCGCACCTATGTTCAGTACTTCTTCAATCAAAGTGGCGAGGTTCAGGGGAAGGGCGCCGAATCCGGCACTGCGCGTCCACCGGATCACGAGGTAACCGACCAGGAAGTCATCTTCGGCTTGCGGGACGCTTATCTGGACAAAGCACTGGCCGATCCTCGGAATGACGCGGTCGCTCTCGACGCAATCAACGTCCACTTTGATGGCGTGAATGCCACGCTTCGGGCTCTGGAAAAGGAGCGGAAGGATGCCGAGCCGAAGCATCTCGATGCGCTTGTGCGATTCGCCACGCGAGCCTATCGGCGGCCCCTTACTCAAGCGGAGCGCAAGGATTTGGTGGCGTATTACCACCGGCTTCGGGAAAAGAACGGGCTGTCGCACGAGGACGCTGTGAGGGAATCGATTGCCGACGTGCTGGTGTCACCCGATTTTCTCTACCGGATCGATCTGCTCGACGCGAGCGCCGCTTTCTCGGGATCGGCCATTCGTCGCGTGGTCATGAAAACCTCCGCGGGAATCGAAAGCCGGCCGCTTTCCCCCTACGCTCTAGCGAACAGATTGAGCTACTTCCTGTGGTCCAGCATGCCCGACGACGAGCTGTTGCGGCATGCGGCGGCGGGCGATTTGGAAAAGCGCGACGTTTTGCTGGCCCAGACTCGCCGGATGCTGCAGGATCAGCGCGTGCGCGGACTGGCTA
The DNA here is from genome assembly GCA_035569875.1 of Bryobacteraceae bacterium. Lineage (GTDB taxonomy): Bacteria > Acidobacteriota > Terriglobia > Bryobacterales > Bryobacteraceae > Palsa-89. The sequence continues at coordinate 10,287 of DATMMD010000116.1, read as the reverse complement.
CCGAGTTCGCAGGCAACTGGCTCGATTTCCGCCATTTTGAAACCAACAACACGGTCGATCGCGAGCGCTTCCCAGCCTTCAATAATGATCTGCGCGAGGCGATGTTTCAGGAACCTGCCCGGTTTATAGAGGACATCGTCCGCAACGATCGCTCGGTGCTCGACATGCTGTATGGCCGCTACACGTTTGTGAATCCCGTCCTGGCGAAGCATTACGGCATGCCCGAAGTAAAAGGGGACTCCGACAATTGGGTTCGAGTAGACGATGCCGGCAAGTACGGTCGAGGCGGCCTACTGCCCATGGCAGTCTTCCTGACTCAGAACTCGCCGGGCCTTCGAACAAGTCCCGTGAAGCGTGGATACTGGGTGGTTCACCGCGTGCTTGGCGAGATCATCCCTCCCCCACCGCCCATTGTTCCCGAACTGCCGGCGGACGAAGCGAAGTCGGACTTGCCGCTCCGCGACATGCTGGCTAAACATCGTTCGGTCGCCGTGTGTGCTGGCTGTCATGCGCGATTCGACGTGTTCGGGTTAGCGTTTGAAGGCTACGGCCCGGTGGGCGAGGCGCGTACCACCGATCTCGCTGGACGTCCGGTGGATACCAACGCGGTTTTTCCGGGCGGCAGCCAAGGCGCCGGAATGGAAGGCGTCGCGACATATATCCGCGAGCATCGCCAAGCCGATTTCGTAGATAACCTCAGCCGCAAATTGCTCGCCTACGCGCTCAACCGCTCGCTTCAGCTCTCGGACGAATCTGTCATCGATCGCATGAAAACCAGGCTTCTAACGAAGGAGTACCGCTTCGATTCTCTGGTGGAGACCATCATCACCAGCCCGCAGTTTTTAAACACGAGAATTTCGGACTCGCGGGAGACACCCGACTTACACCCAAGCAAGGCACAATCCGGCAAGTTACAATCGAAAAGGTGAGGAAGATGCCCCCATCGTCAAAGAACTCCGCTCCACGCATTTCACGCCGCACGGTGCTGCGCGGGGCGGGCTGCGCTATGGCGTTGCCGTGGCTCGAATCTCTGGACGCTTTCGCCGATACGGCCACACCCGCCGCGTTCCCCAAACGGTTCGGCGTCGTATTTCTGGGGTGCGGCATCAACGAGGACCATTGGAGCGCCGAAGGCGCGGGCGCCGCCATGAAGCTCAGCAAAACGCTTGAGCCGCTGGAGCCCTTGAAGCAGAAGATAAATGTGATCGATGGGCTGTACGTCAATGCGCTGACTGGGCAAGGCATTCATCCCGCCCAAACCGGAAGCCTTCTTTCGGGCGCGCACATCTCCAAAGGAGCGATCATCCATTCCGGCATCAGCGTGGATCAAATGATCGCCAACCGTGTGGGGGAAAACACGCCGCAGTCCAGCATCGTTCTGGCATGCGACCAACCCATGACGGGCTACCACGAGACCAACTTCTCCCTGGCCTACAGTTCGCACATCTCCTGGCAGACCCCCGACTCTCCCGTCCCAGTGGAAGTTTATCCGTCGCTCGCGTGGGACAACCTTTTTGACAACCGCGGCAGCCTGCTAAATGCCAGTCTGCTCGACCGCGTGAAAGACCGCGCCGAAGCACTCAACCGGAAGGTTAGCTCGGCCGATAAGAGCAAGCTGGATGAATATTTGACCAGCGTGCGCGAAGTGGAGAAGCGCGTGGAGGGCATGCGCGCCAGCAAAGATAATGCGGATGACGCGGCCAAGGCGAAAAATACTGTAGCAGCCACGATGGACCGGCCGGCGAATGGCCTGCCCGAAGATCTGCGCGATCATGCGCGCCTGATGTGCGACATAATCGCCATCGCGTTCCAGACCAACCGTACTCGGGTCGCGTCGCTGATTATTTCACGCGATCTTTCGGCGATGTACTATCCATTCCTGGATGTCAAGGATGGGCATCATGCCGCATCTCACAACAACAACTCGGACGGATACGAGCGCATCGCGCGTTTCCATGTCAGTCAGTTCGCATATCTCGCGTCTAAGCTCGACAGCATGAAGGAAGGCGATGGCACGGTGCTCGATAACACCTGCCTGATGTTTCTGTCCAACCTCTGGATCGGCCGCAAGCACGACAATTTCAGATTGCCGCTGGTGCTGGCCGGCGGATTGGGAGGCACGCTCGAAACCGGTCGGACTCTCAATTACCTGAATGCGGGCGAGGACAATCGCAAGATGTGTAGTCTGTACCTGTCGCTCATGGATCGTTTCGGGGTAAAGCTAGAGCAGTTTGGCGATGCCCGGGAGCGGCTGGAAGGTCTGTAAATAAATAAGAGAGAACCTGACGTCGATTCCGGCCATTGTCCGCATGGCTGACACAATGGCCGGAATCCCTGGATGGAACTCCCCTACGCTGCGATAAAAAGCGCAGCGCCCCGCGAGCTCATCCTATTGCGCTGGCTGACTCTCCTAATTGCATCGACCGGGCTTTTCACCGGGGCCGCCCTCAAGGCATGGGATCGCGCTCAGGAACGTGTATATGGCAGTAATCTGACGGTCGGTCATGTTCTGAAACGCAGGCCAGGGCATGACCTGGAGCTTAGCACCGTCGAACGGCGGAACTCCTGGAGGGTTGAACCCAGGAAGCCCAAGCAGGCAGTTGGTGGTTATCGGAGGATTTGCAGTTAGGCTGCAGTTCGGGTGAGCTTTATCCAGATCAACCCCGGTCCTGAGGATCTGCATAAACTGCGAGAGCGTGTGGTCGCCTTCCGGTAATCCGGATTTGCCGGGAGTCAGGTTGCGAGAGATAATGTGCACCGTTCCACCGGGACTTGGAAACGCCCCAAAATCAGAGCCGCCGCCCAGGTAGGCTGCCGGATTGATCTTTGTGACACCGCGAAACGGGCCGTTAGGGGGCATCAGCAGGTAGGGATTGCCGGGGGCCGTGTACTGAACGGAAGGGTCCGCAGTGTGACAACCGTTGCAATCGCCGCCAACATTGACCATAAAGCTTCCCAGTCCGACCATGTCCGGGTCTTTGCCGGCCATATTCAACTGAATCCCGCTGCTTATGGCAACCGTGAGACCGATCTGAATCATTTGTTTTTCGTCTTGGGAGCCATTGTTGTCGTTGGCTGCCCTTCCCCGCGAAGGAACAGCCGATATCCCCAGTACCAGGACAGCGCCGAAGGCTGCCCCGGTTGTCACTGTCTTCATCATTTTGTTTTTGAGCATCAATCACCCCTCTTAAGGTGCGGGTTGATTATACACCCTAGTAAAAACCCCTGCATGACACTCTAGTAAAAACCCCTGGTTTGGTCATCGCCCATGCGTCCCCGGTCACCTAACGATAATGGACAGTTAAGACGTGAGAAGCTTCAAATGCAGCCGAAACGAGACTGAATACTACAAAGGACAAACGGAATGGCAACTCCTCTAGGAACGATCCCACCCGACAATCTCACCCGCAATCTCACATTGGCGCAACCCAACCGCGTCCCCAACTTTGGGCTGGTCGGCGATACCTACACCATCACCGTGACGGGCGAGTAGACCGATGGACGCTTCTGCGTAGTTGATATGCACGTCCCACCAGGCGGCGGACCGCCACCGCATCGGCATGACTTCGAGCAGACTTTTATCCTGCTCGAAGGGGAGATGGAAGCAACCTTCCGTGGCAATAAGTCGATCGTCCGTGCCGGCGACACGCTGAATATTCCCGCGAACTCTCCCCATCAGTTTCACAATACTTCCGCTAGGCCGGTACGCATGCTCTGTATCTGCTCTCCTGCGGGACAGGAGAAATTCTTCATGGAGGTCGGGGTACCGGTCGCCACCCGCACGACGCCCCCGCCGAAGTTGGACGAAAAAGACCAAGCCGCCTTCATCGAGAAAGTGAAGGCGCTCGCGCCTAAGTACCGCACCGAACTACTTAGAGAAGCGTAGACGACGAAGCGCCTGGCGCCAGTTAGAATTCACGTGCCAACGAAGTTATTTTGAAACCGGATGCAGAAGACCTCGGAATCATCGCTCAGCTTACTAACCTATGTCCCGCGGCCGGCCTGCGCGTTATTTATAAGTCATGAATCCGACGACTGAAACCTCGAGTCTCCAGGCGCCCGTTCTTGGCATGGCGTTTTTGATCAGCTTGATGAATAGCTTTGGCCCGGCAATGGCCCAAGCTCCAGCCACGATCGTACGCACCATGCCGCCGGCTGCATTGCGTTCGGTTGATCTTTTTCCGAACGCAGAAATTCCGAAAACGAACACCGCTGGACCTCACGGATCACACAAGTCCTTGGTGTGTATATCTATAACGGAGGCGATTTACTTGCCTAGTATCCCTGCTTAGACTGTAATGAGAGGTGACAGCGTGATCCAAACCATTGCGTCTTTCCTGAGTGAGCTGAGGGTCGGCGCCCGTTCCCTGGCCCGCGCAAAAGGCCTCACGGTGACCGTAGTACTGACCCTGGCCCTCGGAATCGGGGCCAATGCCGCCATGTTCAGCCTCGTGCGCGGCGTCCTATTGCGCCCGCTCGTCAACCGTGACGAAGATCATCTCATCTACATCCGCCAGAGCGCTCTAGGCAGTGGAAACGCCAATGCATCCTTCTCCGTGCCGGAAATCGCGGACATCCGCTCGCGCGTGAAAACGTTGACCTCGTTCGGCGATTTCTCCGTCATCGGTTTCACCCTGGTCGGACTGGGTGAACCTCGCTCGGTTCAGGCCGGCGTGGTCGGAGGATCCTATTTCCAGGTGATGGGATTGCGCCCTGTGCTCGGCCGCTTGTTAGACGCGCACGACGATGGCCCCGGTGCCGCCGGCGCCGTGGTTTTGACCTATCGTTTCTGGTCGACTACGCTGGGAAGCGATCCCACCGTACTTGGTAAAACCGTCCGCCTCGGTTCGTTCGTGGATTCGCGGCCCGCTACCATCGTCGGTGTCCTGGAGCCATGCGTCCCCTATCCCCAGGAGACGGAAATCATCGCCAACATCGTGACCAGTGAGCATCATCTTTCCGCCACCATGGTCACCGGCCGGATCCATCGCATGACTGAATTATTCGCCAGGCTGGCGCCGGGCGCGGATCTGGAAGCGGCGCGTACCGAACTGCGCTCGGTATACGAGCTGATGAAGCACGATCATCCCGACGCCTATCCGGCCAAAGCTGACTACCAGATCAGCGCGGTGAAGCTGCGCGATGAGCTCACGTCGGGTGCGCGTACCATATTGCTGGTGCTGATGGCAGCGTCGGTGCTGGTTTTTGTCATCGCCTGTTCCAACGTCGCGAACCTGATACTTGCGCGCACCGTCCGCCGCGAAGGCGAGCTCGGCATCCGCGCAGCGCTGGGAGCCAGTACCGGGGCTTTGCGACGTACTCTGTTGGCCGAAAGCCTGCTGCTGTGTGTCGGTGGGGCAGCCCTCGGATTATTCATCGCCGAGCCCCTGGTAACCGTGCTCGCGCGCTACGCCTCCCGCTTTTCTGTACGTGCCCTGGACCTTACAGTGGACTCGAGCATGCTCTGGGTAGGCGTGGGACTGGCCGTAGTTGCCGCGGCGCTGCTAGCTTTCGTCCCGCGCCTGCCAACCTCGGGGGGCGCCCAGGGATTTGCGCTGACCAGCGGGAGCACTCGCGTCACCGGCGTCGCGAATCGGAAATTGAGAATCTTCGCGGTCGTGCAGATCGCCGCCTCGTTCGTGCTGGTGGCGTCGGCTGGCGCCTTCGTGAAGACGCTGCTTACACTTGAGGCCGCGCAGACACCTTTCGAAATGCGCCAGGTGCTCGCAGTCGACGTGCCGGTGATGCACGAGGGAAAGACCCCCAGCCAGATCGTGCAATTTTACCGTGAAGCAGCGCGGCGAATCCGGGAACTGCCCGGTGTTCAGAACGTTTCGATCGGCTCGGCTGTTCCGTGGCGCGACGGCGACAACATTTTCGCGCTCGAATTTGGCACTGATGGTCACGTTCCAGCCGAGGGCGAGGAACATCACCGTTCCAGGCTTCGAGTGATCTCACCTGCTTTTTTTGCAACCCTTGGCCTGCCTATGATCGAAGGACGTGATTTTAACGATGCCGACCGCAACGGGAGCGATCGCGTCGCAATTGTAAGCCAGAGCCTCGCGCAACGGATGTTCCCCAAGGGCGAGGCGCTAAACCATCATCTGATGTGGACTGACCCGGTACTGAAGTTCGCCCCCAGTTTCGACTCCGAGCCGTTTCGCATTGTCGGTGTGGTGCCGGACATGGACGACATAAATGTGGTGCCCAAGCCCACCATGACCGTGTACCTTCCCTTCGACCAGGAGTCAGCCTTAGGCGGCGGGCGCATGTTTGTTCATACACGCTCCGATCCGTATGCTCTCGTCACCCCCATCACGCGGATCCTCCGCAATATGTCCGGCGACCAGCCTGTGGAGCGCGCGGCGACCCTCGAAGACGTCCGTGCGAAAGTGCTCTCCTCGGACCGGCTCAACGTGATCGTCTTCAGTGTTTTCGCCGGAGTGGCCCTGCTCATTGCAGTGGTGGGCGTCGCGGGCGTGCTGGCATTCTCCGTCAGCGGGCGCACGCGCGAGTTTGGAATCCGGCTGGCGATCGGGTCGCAGCCCCGGCATCTGCTGACACGGGTGATCGCTGAAGGCGCGGCCATGGCCATTGGCGGACTGGCTGTCGGACTTGCCTGCGGGCTAGCGCTGGGGCAACTGGCCGGCACTTTTCTGGGAGATTTGAAAATGCCTGGCGTGCTGCCGGTGGCCGGTTCGGCTTTGGTGCTGCTGCTTGCCGCCGTGATTGCGTCGGTGATACCCGCGGCGCGGGCCGCCCGAGTCGATGTGATGCAGGCGCTGCGAACGGAGTGAGGTGTGCCTATCGACCGGGCTGCCGAGTTAAGATCGGTGATGAGATCCTCTCATGCCCCGTCTTTTAAGCATCGCGTTCTTGATCATCCTGACTGCTGCCATAGATCCAGCAAAGGCGCAAGCTCCAGCCTCGGTCGCGCGCCCGCCGCGACCCGCGCCGCCGACCCGCGATCCCAACACGCCTGGCTATGTCGCCGCGAAAGAATTACCCGACGGCGCCAACGCTCCAGCGAATGCCGATGGAAACTTCATCCTCGGTCCTACGCACGCCCCCGCGCCGGAGATGACCGTGCAGGAAGGGGTGCCGCAGGGAACGGTCTCCACCTTCACCATGGAATCGGCGGACAGCAAGATCTATCCCGGCATCGCCCGCGAGCCCAACACATTCGGAACAGCCGATCCCACTGATCCCGCCAAGCTGGTGGTCACCACCAGCCATCCCGCTCCCTACACTCGCCGAGTAGCTGTATATGTCCCCAAACAATATGTCCCAGGCACGGCCGCGCCGTTTATCGTCGGAGCGGACGGCCCTGACCAGTTGTTGTTCACGGCGCTGGACAATCTGATCGCCCAGCACCGGGTGCCAGTGATGATCGCCATCTCCATCAGCAACGGCAGCGGCGACGCTCAGGGAAGCGAACGCGGGCTGGAATACGACACCATGTCAGGCCGGTACGCGGAGTTCGTCGAGAACGAAGTGCTCCCACTGGTCGAAAAGCAATACAACGTAAAACTGACCAAAGATCCCGACGGCCGGGCGACCATGGGCGGCAGCTCCGGCGGCTCGTGCGCGTTGATCATGGCCTGGTACCACTCCGAGCTTTACCATCGCGTTCTTACTTACTCGGGCACCTACGTGAACCAACAGTGGCCGCCGAGCCCGGAGACTCCGCACGGGGCCTGGGAGTTCCATGAACATCTCATCCCCAACAGCCCGGTGAAACCGCTGCGCATCTGGATGGAAGTTGGCGACAGGGACCTTTTCAATCCGAATGTCATGCATGACAATATGCACGACTGGGTGGTTGCCAATGAGAACATGGCCAGAGTGCTGGCCGCCAAGGGCTATCATTATCAGTTTGTATTTGCGCGCAACGCCGGACACACCGACCGCGCCGTGAAACAACAAACGCTGCCCGAGGCTCTGGAATATTTATGGCAGGGATATCCTGTTAGCGGGCCAAGGAAGTGATTCCAATCTCTTTCAGCTGACCGAAAAGTTTGTATTATTTGGTAGGACTCGGGAAATTCCGACGAGCTTTTTCGCGCTCCCCAGGGCTTCCGCTTGACGATAATGGGTGAAACGGTTCAAAGAGCGGCTGAGAGGACGCTAACTAAGCGCTACGAAGCGCTCTTCCGCGTTTCGCAAACCCTTATTTCAATCCGTTCTTCAGAGGAACTCTTCAGCATTCTCGCGCGCGAGTTGCGAGCCGTGGTGAACTTCTATGTCATGGGTGTCGGCATCTACGACGAGAAGGCGCACGAGATGCGTACCAAGTCGTACGGTGAGCCGGGCATCCCCCTTCAGGCTCCAAGCTTCGCACCGGAAGAAACCTTCGGCTGGTGGGTGTACCAGAATCAACAGCCCTTAATAATTCCCTCTTTAGACGCGGAGACTCGATTTCCGAGGGTGGCCGAGATGCTCAAGAACCGGGGAGTCCGTTCGGTTTGCGCGCTTCCTTTAACGACCGTACACCGGCGCCTAGGGGGGCTCGCTTTGGGAAGCATCGAGGCCAATGCCTATAGCCAGGAGGAAGTCAGCTTTCTTTCGCTGGTTGCCAACCAAGTGGCGCTCGCGGTGGACGACGCGCTGAATTTCGACGCCTCACAACATGCCACGGAGGCCTTGCGCGCGAGCGAAGAGAGTTTTCGCCTGATCGTCGATAGCATGCCTGCGTTCGCATGGTACGCGGGTCCGGATGGGGGGATCGAATACCTAAATAAGCGCATTGTGGACTATACCGCCGAACCGCAGGAGCAGTTGGTGGGTTTTGGGTGGGCTAACGTACTCCATCCCGAGGATGTCGAGAATACGAAAAAAGCATGGTTGCGTTCCATCGAAACCGGTGAGTCATGTGAAGTAGACCAACGTGTGCGCCGGTTCGATAACACCTATCGCTGGTTTCGCACCACCGCTCAGCCCTTTCGGGATGACAGCGGCCGCGTGATTCGCTGGTATGGCGTTGCAACTGACATTGAAGACTGGAAGCGCGCTGAGGAAGGCCTCCGCGCAAGTGAAGAAAATTTTCGCCTGATAGTCGATAGTATTCCCGGTCTTGTTAATACTACGACGGCCGAAGGAAAATTCGAATTCGTCAATCAGCAGATCTTGGATTATTTGGGCAAAACACTTGAGGAAGTGAAAGGTTGGCGCGCCTCCGACATTGTTCATCCCGACGACCTTTCTGGCCAGTTGACTGTCTGGAACCGCTCGGTCAAAAGCGGGGATCCCTATGACGCTGAGTACCGCATCCGTCGTGCCGATGGAGTGTACCGCTGGTTCCATGTACGCTCGCTCCCCTGCCGGGATGCGCAGGGGAGTATCGTCCGCTGGTATACCCTGCGGACGGATATTGATGACAGGAAGCGCGTTGAGGAAGCCCTGCGCGCGAGCGAGCTGAATTTGCGCCTAGTCGTCGATAGCATACCTCAGTTCATCACTGTCCTTGACCCGGAGGGAAGAGTCCTCTATGCGAACCAGCTGCTGCTCGAATACATCGGTTCGAATTTGGAAGAGCTGAAAGCAAATGATTTTCCTGCAATGATTTTCCATCCGGATGATTTCGAAAGGTTGCGGGATGAACGCCAAAAGGTTCTTGCCCGTGGTGCTCCTTTTGACCTGGAGCTACGGTTACGCCGGAATGACGGGCAGTATCGTTGGTTTCTCGTCCGTTACAACCCGCTGCGCGATGAACGGGAAAAAGTTCTTCGCTGGTATGCGTCGGCAACCGATATTGACGATCGTAAGAAAGCAGAAGACCGGTTGCAGTTGCTCCTCGATGTCACCAATCAGGTTGTCTCAAATTTGCAGCTCCGCGATCTCCTGGGCGCCATCTCGGCAAGCGTCCGGCGCGTCATGCGGTGCGATCTGGTGGCTGTCTTCTTGCCGGACTCCGAGGGCAGGCGCTTGCAAACCCTCGGGCTCGATTTTCCGGAGAGCAAAGGTTTTATTCGAGAGGATTCCTGCTCAATGGAAGGCTCGCTGGGCGGTTTCGTCTTCCGCACCGGCAAGCCCTGGACAGGCAATTCCGCGGACGTGCTTCAGCTCGGCCTAGAGGATGATAATGTCATCCCCGAGGGCCTCAAAACCGGTTGCCTCCTGCCGCTTGTCAGCCGGAATCGTGTCCTCGGTCTGCTGGGTCTCGGCAGACGAGACGAGAATGCCTTCAGTCAGCCTGATATCGAATTCCTTGCGCAGGTAGCGAGCCAGATCGCCATTGGGGTCGAGAACGCTTTGGAATATGAGCAGATAACGGCGGCCAAGGATCGG
>DATMMD010000115.1:0-10635 GCA_035569875.1 Bryobacteraceae bacterium | reverse complement strand
GGGATAGACCAGTTGCAAAACCGCCAATCAGATCTGATCGAGCGTAGAAATATGAATGCCATCTTAGTGGCTATCTCCAACCAGATGATCGCACTGCGGCAAGCTCGCACCAGATATTCTCAGGCTGTCGACACGCGCGCTCTGCAGGAGCAATTGCTCGAAAAGGAGCAGCAGATGTTCAATTTCGGCGGCGCAACCAGCGCGGATGTGGTGGCCGCAAGGACGACTCTGTTAGCCGCGCAGCTCACCGAGGTCGAGGCGCTGGCCGCCTACGGCCGCGCGCGTGTGGCACTCGATCAGACACTCGGGGAGACTCTAGAGGTGAATCACATTTCAATCGGCGATGCATTGAACGGGCGAGTCTCGCGAGAATCAAAGCTGGCCCCGTAGCGCCGCTCGCGTGAGCTACCAGATCTTGCACGGCTTCGGTCGGACCATCGGCTGACCCACCCGGCACGCGAAGGCTTGGCCGAACTCGGGCATATTCGAAACGACGCCGTTCACGCGATACTCCAGCGGCGAATGTGGATTTGTTATCGCATCCATGCGCTTGGTCTCGGGCCGTTCGTCGCCACAAGCCCACTGCGCCATGCCGACGAAGAAGCGCTGATCCGGCGTTAAGCCATCGGCCGGTTGAAGGTCTTGCCCCTTCGTTGCGCTCTTCCAAGCCAAGTAAGCCAGGAATGTTCCACCTAGATCGGCGACGTCTTCACCCAGTGTCAGCTTGCCATTAATCTTGATGTCGTCCACGATGATGTACGACGAATACTGCTCTGAAACGCAGTCCGCCCGCTGCTGAAACTCCTGGGCGTCGCTCTTGGTCCACCAGTCCTTCAGATTGCCCTTGGCGTCGAACTGGCGGCCCTCGTCATCGAAGCCGTGCGTCAGCTCATGCCCGATGGTGGCGCCCGTGTCGCCATAGTTCGGTGAGTCGTCCACCTTCGGATCGAACAGCGGGGGCTGCAGAACGCCGGCGGGGAAGTTGATATCGTTCATTTGCGGATCGTAATAGGCATTCACGGTGGGCGGCGTCATTTCCCACTCGCTTCGATCTACGGGCTTTCCGATTTTGGCGAGTTCGCGGCGCGATTCGAAAGCGGTCGCGCGTTCGACGTCGCCGAAGTAGTCTTCGCGCCCGATCTTGATCGAGCTATAGTCGCGCCATTTGTCGGGATAGCCGATTTTGTTGACGATGCCGTGCAGTTTCTCCAAGGCCCGCTGCTTGGTCGCGTCGCCCATCCACGGCAATTGGCGGATCTCGCTCTCCATGGCTGCTTCGATGCCTTTAGTCATGACCAGCGCTCTCTGCTTGGTATCCGGCCCGAAAGTCTTGCGAACGAATTCCTGGCCCAGGGCTTCGCCTAGATCGGCATCCACGCGTCGCACGCAGCGCTTCCAACGCGGCGGCATCTCCTCCAGACCCTGCAGATATTTGTTGTAGAAATCGAAATTGGCCGCGACGAAAAACGATGAAAGATAGGGCGCTTTGGCGTGCACCAAGTGCCACCGAAGATATGTCTTCCAATCGGCGAGGCTTCGCGACTGGAGCAGCGTCTGAAGCTCTTTGTAGAACGCCGGTTCGGTGACGTTGATAGTGGATGTGTCGGGCACGTTGGAAGTCTTAAAATACACAGTCCACTGAAAGGCAGGAGTAAGGGCCTGCAATTGAGCGCGCGTCATTTTGTGGAACTGCTTGTATGGATCGCGCTTCTCCACGCGAGTCAACGAAACTTTAGCCAGCGCGGTCTCCATGTCCATTACGGTTTGCGCATGGGTCTTGGCGGCTTGAGGATCTTCGCCCAGCAACTCAAACATCTTCTGCATGTGATTGACGTATTTCTGCCGGGTTTCCTGCGATTTGGCGTCGGTTTTCACATAGTAATCGCGGTCCGGCAGACCCAATCCTCCGGCCGTAGCAAACGCAATGACGCGTGAAGAGTCGGCGTAATCCTGATTCGATCCGAAACCAAACATCATGTGGCTGCCGGAAATATTGAGATGTTCGCGGCCCAGGAACGCAGGCAGTTCGCGGATGGATTTAAGAGCGCCGATCTCATCAAGTCCGGGCTTCAGGGGAGCGGCGCCGGCTTTTTCCACGGCAGGCTCGTCCATGCAGGCATAGAAGAAATCGCCGATCTCGATTTCCACCAGACTCCGATTAGCAGCCGGTTTGGAAGCCTGTTCGAGAATGCCCCACAGAAAACGCTGGTTGTCTTCGGCAAGCTTGGCATAAACGTCCCAACGAGCCTGGTCGGGCGGAATTGGATTTTTCTTCACCCAAGCCCCGCAGGAATACCGGAAGAAATCTGTGCAGGGATCGACCGAGCGGTCCATGGAAGAGACGTCCAGGCTGGGACTATAGGGAAGCGTGAATAAGGGCGCGTCTTTTGTCTGCGCGAATAGTGCAGTTGTGGTGACAAGAACCAGGAACAGAAGTCTCACACTGCTATAGTAGACAAATTTGTCGATCGGCTACGGCTGTGTAGATTACGGTGTGGGTAACGGCTGCACCGGAATGGTGGCTCCAGCTTGCGTCTGGAATCCACCGATCGTGATTATCACCGGGATGTCTCCGGCAGGCGTTGACGCCGGCACACGAACGTTGAATTGATATAGACCGCTGATAGATTGCGGCGTGAGCCCCGCATAGAGTACATCGGATGACGACAACGTCACACTGCCGATCATGACGGTGATTGAATTGGTCAGGCTCGCGATTCCGGCATCTAACTGACCGGACGGAACTGATGGACTCGTGTCCCCAAAGCCTGTGCCAAACAACGAGACAATCTCGCCCGGGTGCGCTGGCCGCGCGCTTGGAACAACCGAGGGATTCGCAATGATTGTGCTGGTGCCTGCCAGCAGAGTAGCAATGCTGCTGGAGGTTCCGAATAGGAAGAAGGCCGGCGCAAAGGCCTGCAGCCCGTTGAGCGTGGCCACATCACTCCGCAATTCATTCGGTTTGCCCGGATTGGTAATCACAGTAAGCATCACAGGTCCGGTACCAGCGAACGTTGGCATCTGGGCATTAACCTGATCCGTTTGCACGTAAGAAATCGGTAGAAGCACCGGCTGCGTCACCCCCGGGCCGGTAACTTGTACGGACACGCAACTGAGTACGGTTGGAAAAGAATTGTTGGCGATATCGCCAAAACCAACCGTGCGGGTACGGCTCGCTTCTTGGAAACCCAATCCTTTAATTGCGATCATGGCTTTTGAGGAGAAAGTGGACTGAAAAGATCCGGCGTTAACGGCCGTGGTCAAGGTAGGCTTTTTGGTTATTGAGCAGCCGCCCGCTGAGGAGATGATCTTAGTCAGCGTGTAGACACGATCGCCAGCCGAAGTGCCGTCGCCATCAGCGGCGACCGCCGAGATGTAGACCTGAAGATCGCCAATTTCGCTTTCCGGCGGAGACCACACCACATCGAACTCGTAGCCCGCGCCTGCGGGGGTCGGTGGCGCATTCATGTGTTCGGCGAATTCCCGCATGGCATTGCAGGGCGGAGCTGATCCAAAGCGTGAGCCATTATCGCAGACTACCTGGACTGCAACGCCCGCCGAGTAGTCGCCGGCCGACTGTGTCTGGTCGCTCACCGAACGAATCGTGATCTGGAATCCCCAGCGCTGTGCTTGCGGATTCGCGACCTTAATGTGGATGGTCTGTTGGACGCCTGGATTGTAGCTGATGATGTCGGCCGTCAACGCGCCTGAATTACTGATGGCTGGACCAAAACTGTTATGGCAGGTACTGCAATCTTGGCCGTTGTGATCAGTGGGCGCTCCAGTATAGCCGATGCTCGGCATGGCGCTCTCTGCGAGCAACACCGCCGGGGTGGCTAACAGCAGACTGAGGAGGAGTGTTTGGCGCATGCCCGTGAGACTACCGTAGTCAGAAAAAGTTACAGACATGAGTAACCGGTTATTTACCCTAGGTCCAAACAGGCCAGTGCCTTCTTTGTAGTCGTACTCAGAGGAAATTCGTGCAACTTGTCCTTTGCAAGCCACTGAAACATTGCCGGCGCGCGGAGTAGCGATGCCCTGAAAACATGGTAGGAAAAATTTGTATTAACGATGGTGTGGCGAAAACGAGCAATTCTGGTCTCCATTCGTGCGTGCGGCAGTTGCGCAGGCTCGGGTAATTCCCAGAATCCGGCCAGCCTGCGGCTATCCCCCGGTCGCTTCCAAGCCAGTATCTTGTCAGCCTTCTCAATCACCAGAAGTTGCATCTCCACCTCGATTGGGCCGGGGCGCGCCGACTTTAAGGGCAGCTCATTCTGCCGGCCTAACTCCCGCGCACGGCAATCGCGCGCTAAAGGACATAAAGAACACTGCGGCTGCTTGGGCAGGCACACGGTGGCGCCCAGCTCCATCAGCCCCTGGTTGAATTCCCCAGGATTACGCCGATCGATAGCAGAATCCGCAACGGCGCGAAGCCGTGTCCGAACCCGGGTCGAATCGACGTTCCCGGGCTCTCCCGTCAGCCGGCTGAGGACGCGGATGACATTTCCGTCTAGCACGGCGTGCGGCAGGTCAAAAGCGATACTGGCAATGGCCGCTGCCGTATAGTCGCCCACGCCGGGCAACGACCTTATGGTGGGATACTCCCTCGGAAATTCTCCGAGTTCTACAATCTTGTTCGCGGCTTTTTGGAGATTCCGCGCGCGTGAATAGTAGCCCAGTCCAGCCCACGCGGCGAGTAGATCGTGCTCTTCGCAGGATCGAAGCGTTTCGACATCCGGAAATCGATCGAGAAAGCGCTGATAATAAGGAATAACGGCGGCGACGCGGGTCTGCTGCAGCATGATTTCCGAAATCCAGATGCGATAAGGATCACGCGTGCTGCGCCAGGGCAGGTCGCGCTTATTCTTCCGATACCAGTTCAGAATACGGTGGCGAATGGCGCGGCGCGAAGCGGGTGAAAGTCGAAGCTCGGATGAACCGGAATCTTGTGGCACTGCCTGGTTAGCAACCAAAGATGCCCCGCCCTCGGCCGCGGAGATCAAACCGCGCCGGGTCATCCGTGCCATATTGGATTCATTATCGTATGCGTAGCAGCGCCGGGCACGTACCGTGCGTGGAATTACGATTTGAGTGCTGAGAGGACCGCCTAATTTCGGAGGGCTTCGTCGGCGTGATGATGGAATAACTTCCGTTTTATGTCGGGCCAGAATTCCTTCAGCACTTGCGATGCCGCGTCGATGCCGATCTGCTGACCGAGCTTTTCAACGTTGTCCCCCACTGTGCGATTGTCCGGATAGTAGCTATTCGAAATTGCGACGGCTGTGGCGTTGCCCAGCACTTCGGAGTAGTTAAAGCGCCAGTTTCCGGCATCAGTGCGGGTAACAAAGACTCGGCTCGCGGCATAGAGCGTGCGCGACCATTTGCCGCCAGTGCCGCGACGGAAATAGCGGGGATCCTCGTGGAGAAGGCTGGGGAAGATCGCCTCGGTCATCATGTTGCCGATCGCCTGGTCAGCATACGCGGTGCCGACCCGTCTGCCATAACCCGCCATCCCTTGGCCAAAAGAAGGGTTTCCGTTGGTCAGTTGACCCCACCCGGCGATGGCGGCGGCCAGTGCGACGAGTGGGTAATCGAACGAGTCCTTGCTCGCGATGGTGAATTTCTGCTTGACCGTGATCGGTGTATAAACAGCGGTTTCGTTTGCAGTGCGGTAGTTCGGAAGTACGCCTAAGACCCGTTTATCGGGGGGTGCCTGCTGATCCACAACCGGTTTTGATTCTGGTAGGGCCGCGGCGCCATTGTCGGAACCCGCTCCCTGTGCCTGAAGTTGCGGCAGCAGAGATACCAACAGTGCCGCCGACGCCAATAGGCGCGTGAAAAAAATCATTCTTTAATTCCAGAGACTTACGGGGAAACGAGACCGTCTAAGTCCATTATACTCGATTGCGCTGTAAGTAGAGTGACGAGCCCCGTGAGCCCTGGGGATGTAAAGATTTGTCAGCCCTTGGCGTCGCGCACTAATTCTAAAAACGCCTTGGCCGCATGACTCAAGCTCCGCTTCGCCGGACACACCAGCCTGATCTTGCGGTCGACACTCAATTCCTTCACCTTAATCTCGCGCAAGACATCCTGCTCAACGTCCTGCTCCACGCACATGTGCGGCAGAAACGCCACGCCCTCATTGCGCTGCACCATTTTGCGGATAGTTTCGACAGTCGGCATCTCCACATCCATATTCAGCGGGACCTTGTAGCGCTGGAATTCCTTCAACACGACGGCGCGATACGGTGACAGAACATTGTGCGCAACGAATGTCTCCATGCCCAGCTCGTTTATCGATACATCCGCGCGGTTGGCGAAGCGATGTTGTGGCGAAACTACGAATGCCAGATGATCGGTGTAAATCACTCTGGAGAGGAGCCGGTCGTCTTCCGGGTCGTAGCTGATTACACCGAGTTCGAGGTCGCCGTCGATCAACTGCGACGGAATCTTACTTGAAAACGAACGTCGCACCTGCACTTTCACCTTCGGATAAAGCCGCCGGTAGCGTTCAATGTGCCCCAACAAATATAGCGATGTCGATTCATTCGCTCCCACCACCAGCCGTCCAGCCGAGTTATCGCGCAACTCCGCCAGCGCATTTTCCAGATCCGCTTCCAGGTTCTCGAACCGGCGGGCGTAATCATGGACGATGTAGCCTGCATCGGTAAGTAGCAGTTCTTTGCCGGAGCGATCGATAAGCTTTTCCTGCAGATCTGACTCGAGCTTCTGGATCGCTAAAGATACCGCAGGCTGGGTCCGCAGCAGTTTTTCAGCGGCGCGAGAGAAGCTTTTCTCGCTGGCAACGGTCAGGAAGACTTTCAGGGGATAAAGCTCCATAAGTCCGGCTTATGGCATCATTGTAGCTTATTCTGGGGGTTGTAATTATAAATTTGCCAAATCGCCCTTTGGGTTCGATAATGAGTGCAAAGGCAGGAGGACTCATGGCGAATCGCGTCTACATCTTCGACACCACCCTCCGCGACGGTGAGCAATCGCCGGGCTGCAGCATGACCGTACCCGAGAAGCTGCGGCTGGCGCGGAAATTGGTAGAACTGGGCGTCGATATCCTCGAAGCCGGGTTCCCGATCGCCTCCGACGGTGACTATGAGGCGGTGGACGCGGTCAGTCGCGAGTTCTCCTGGGTTCAAGTGGCGGCGCTCGCCCGCGCCAACACGCCGGATGTCGAGCGGGCCGCGGACGCCCTCAAACATGCTCGCCGGCCGAGAATCCACACCTTCATCGCTACCAGCGAGATTCACTTGAAGTACAAACTGAAGAAATCGCAACAGCAGGTGCTCGATGAAGCAGTCGCAGCAGTCGAACTCGCCCGCCAATATACCGATGACGTAGAGTTTTCCGCCGAAGACGCCACCCGTACCGAACTGGGCTACTTGGAGGAAATTTCGCGGGCCGTGGTCGCGGCTGGAGCCCGCACAGTGAACCTGCCGGACACAGTCGGCTACTCAGTTCCGGAGGAATATGCGGAGCTGATCAGGCACATGGTGCGCGTGCTGGGCGACAGCGCTATCGTGAGCGTCCACTGCCACGACGATTTGGGACTGGCAACCGCCAACTCCATCGCCGCCGTCCAAGCCGGAGCGCGGCAGATCGAATGCACCATCAACGGAATCGGCGAACGGGCCGGCAATGCATCGCTCGAAGAGATCGTGATGGCTTTTAAGACTCGCCGCGACAAACTGCCGTATGAGACCAAGATCGTGACCGAGCACATCTACTCAGCCAGCCAGCTTTTGGCCCAGACCATCACTTTTGGCCCCCAACCCAACAAGGCCATCGTCGGTGACAATGCTTTCGCACATGAAGCCGGCATTCATCAGGACGGCTATTTGAAGGAGCGCACAACTTACGAGATTATCGATCCTCATACGGTTGGAGTTCCGGAGACCAAGCTGGTCCTCGGCAAGCACAGCGGCCGCCACGCTTTGAACAAACGCGCCGAGGATCTTGGCTTCCAGTTGACCAAAGAGGAGCTGGATGCTGTGTACCTCAGCTTCACTGCCCTCGCCGATCGCAAGAAAGGCCTGCGTAACGAAGAGATCCTGAGGTTGATTCGGGAAGTGGTGGGAGAGACGGCGGCCGCGGCAAATGACTAACACGTGGCGCGCGCACTCTTGCGTGCCGCGTTCACACTCACGTGAACGCAATGAAAAATGCAGCTAAATCTACTAATCCTGCCCGGCGACGGAATCGGCGCCGAGGTAACGCGCGAAGCAGTCAAGGTTCTCGAAAAGGTCGCTACAAAATTTCACCATCAGCTTTCCATCAGTGAAGGCCTGCTGGGCGGAATCGCCATCCACAAGACCGGCGGCCCACTGCCGCAAGAAACCATTGATCTGGCGCTAAAGGCTGACGCCATCCTGATGGGCGCAGTCGGCCTCCCGGAATTCGACAATGTCCCACCCGAGAAGCGTCCCGAAAGAGGACTGCTGGGACTACGCAAAGTTCTGGGCGTATACGCGAACCTGCGTCCGGTGCGTTCCTATGCCGCGCTCCTGGATTCCTCGCCACTTAAGAATCAACTGGTCGACGGAACCGACATGATCATCGTGCGCGAGCTGACGGGGGGTATTTACTATGGAACGCCGCGCGGAATAATCGAGGACGGCCAGGACACGCGCGCCGTCAATACTATGACCTATACCCGCGCCGAGATCGAGCGGGTCACGCGGATGGCATTTCATCTGGCGCGTAATCGCCGTAAGAAAGTCACTAGCGTCGACAAATCCAATGTGCTCGAAAACTCGCAACTGTGGCGCAGGGTTGTGATCGAAGTGGCGCCGGAGTTTCCCGACGTAGCGCTCGATCACATCCTGGTGGACAACTGTGCGATGCAGTTGATCCTGAATCCCCGCCGCTTCGACGTCCTCCTCACGGAGAACATGTTTGGCGATATCCTCAGTGATGAGGGAGCAGTTTTGGCCGGATCGATCGGCATGTTGCCTTCGGCCTCTATCGGCGATCGCAAACCGTCCGGCGCCTGGGTGGGGCTATATGAGCCGGTGCATGGGTCGGCCCCCGACATCGCGGGGCAGAACAAAGCCAATCCCTTCGGAGCAATCGGATCGGTGGCGGCGATGCTCGAATACAGCTTCAGCCTTAAAGAAGAGGCCGCCGTAGTAAACCGGGCAATCGAGACCGTGCTCAACTCAGGGAAAGTCACCGCTGACTTAAAGCGTCCCGGCGCGGCTTCGGCCACCACCACAGAAGTGGGAGATGCAGTAGTAAAGGCAATATGAAACCTCGCACCATCATCGAAAAGATTTGGGACAATCACACCGTCAGCGAGCGTCCCGGCGCACCGGCGCTGCTCTATATCGATCTTCACCTGGTGCACGAGGTCACCTCTCCGCAAGCCTTTGACGGTCTGCGCGCTCGCGGGCTCAAGGTCCGGCGTCCCGATCTCACGATTGCGACTACCGATCACAGCACGCCCACGACGCCGCGCTCGTTTCCGATCGTCGACAAAGTCGCCGCGGCACAGGTCGCACGGTTAGAGGCTAGTTGTAAGGAGTTCGGAATTCGCTGCTTCGGTCTTTCGAGCGAGCAGCAAGGCATCGTGCATGTCATCGGACCCGAGCTGGGACTGACGCAGCCGGGCATGACCGTCGTTTGCGGCGACAGCCACACCGCGACGCACGGAGCTTTCGGCGCTCTCGCTTTCGGAATCGGAACCACCGAGGTCGAGCACGTTCTTGCGACGCAATGCCTTCTTCAGAACCGATCGAAGACATACGAAGTTCGAGTGGATGGCGCGCTCAAGCCTGGGATCACCGCTAAAGACATCATTCTGTCGCTGATTGCGCGCATCGGCATCGGCGGCGGGACCGGCTGTGTTTTCGAATACTGCGGTTCGGCCATTCGCGCGCTGTCGATGGAAGAGCGTATGACCGTCTGCAATATGTCGATTGAGGCGGGCGCGCGAGCCGGCTTGGTCGCTCCCGACGACACGACTTATCAATATGTATGCGGCCGGCCATACGCGCCGGAGAGCCAAGCTTGGGATGCCGCAGTAGCGGGTTGGCGCAAGCTTCCCACTGATGACGGCGCTCAGTTCGATAAGAGCATCAGGATCGATGCCGCAGAACTCGAGCCCATGATCACCTTTGGCACCAACCCTGGCATGGGGATCCCGATTACTGCCATGGTGCCGAATCCTGGCGATATCACCGATTCGCTGGAGCGCGACTCACTCGCTAAAGCGCTGCGCTACATGGATCTCGCGCCTGGGAAGCCGCTGCTAGGTCATCCCGTGGACGTGGTTTTCATCGGAAGCTGCACCAACTCCCGAATCTCCGATCTTCGCAATGCCGCCAAAATTCTGAAGGGTCGTAAAGTGCATTCGGGCGTACGCGTAATGGTGGTGCCCGGTTCCATGCAGGTGAGGGCGCAGGCGCAAGCCGAGGGCCTCGATCAGATCTTTCGCGACGCGGGTGCGGATTGGCGCGAGGCTGGCTGTTCCATGTGCATCGCCATGAATGGCGATCAGCTACAGCCCGGCGAATACAGCGTGTCGACCAGTAATCGCAATTTCGAAGGGCGCCAGGGGAAGGGCGGGCGTACGTTCCTCGCCAGCCCACTGACTGCGGCGGCTTCGGCGATCACCGGCGTCGT
>DATMMD010000114.1:0-3830 GCA_035569875.1 Bryobacteraceae bacterium | reverse complement strand
CAGACAACTGTTGTTAAGTAACAATTAACACGATCGGGCCACGGCTGGCCACCGCATATCTCGCGGACCACGCAGGAAATCTCGCGTCCTCTGTTAACGGCCGACGGGGCCATGCGCATGAAGGGGCCCAAGAAAGACAGGAACGGCTTCATCACAGAGCCCGGGCATATCGTAGTCTACGTCGCTGGCTATCCCGCTATCCACGGCATTCAACCGCTCTACTTCAAAGATCCGGAGCTCTTACGGAGGGCTCAAATTCCGGCCGACAGCGCACAAACGACAGAGGTCGGCATCGCGTGAAAATTTTCTCCGGCCCGGCTCCGCCGGCCATTCACTAACTCCAAAACGAAAAATTTTAACTGTGGGTTACCAGTTTCGGGGCCTGCGGCTCTGCCATGACCGCGTGGAGAACTCTTCAGAATCGGTCCTCTGCTAACGCGCCATTGCCAGAATCGGCGCGTAAGGCGGTTCGTCGACAGCAAGCAGCCGACCAGGGAAACGCACGTAGCAGAGCTGGACGGCAAAGCCTAACCTGTTGTGGTCGCCACGGCGACGGCGAATGACCGCGAGGTCGTGCGTGTTGAACGTGTAGTATCGGAGTAGGTCGGTTTCGTCGGTCGGAAAGGCTAGCAACTCTTCACGCTGGGTTGAGGTGAGGAGTTCGCGACGCGGCATAATACGGTTCTTGAAAACCAACCTTTATGAGAAAGAAAGGGACTCCATAGGGAAAGTCGACAAAAGGCGGGTTTTGCATTCTCGAAAACCATTCTCGAAATAAAATTCTCGTTTCCCCATGCTGCTAATGAGTATCGAGAATGTTACGATAGGGCCAGAACTTCCGATTATGCTGATTGGCTACGCTCGCGTGTCCACAGAGGACCAGAACCTTGAACTACAACTAGCGGCGCTCAAGAGAGCCAGCTGCAAACGGATCTTTACTGACAAGGTCAGTGGCGCTAAGGCAGATCGTCCTGGACTCAGAAAGACGCTTTCCCACTTGCGGGAGACTGATACTCTGGTTGTTTGGAAACTCGATCGTCTCGGACGCAGCGTGAAAGGACTGGTTGATCTAGTGAATGAACTCCAAGAGCGCCATGTACATTTCAAAAGTCTAACCGATGGCATCTATACAAAGACGCCGGCCGGCCGGCTCTTTTTTCACGTAATGGCAAGTCTTGCGCAGATGGAACGAGAGCTGATTATCGAACGGACACGCGCCGGATTGGAAGCGGCAAAACGACAAGGCCGTGTAGGTGGCCGAAAACGCCGAATGACCGAAGGCAAGGTTAAAGCAGCTAGAAAGTTGCTTTCTTCGGGTACGCCGCCAAGAGATGTGGCCCTAAGTTTGGGTGTGTCGGTGCCAACGTTATACCGCTGGGTCCCTGCCTCTACGAGAATGTAGGTGCTGGGTGTTGGGGAGCAACGGAGCAGAAAATCGGTTTAAGCGCTGCGGAAATTCAAAAATCTGGCCAAAAAAGAGGTCCGTTTCGTGCACGGACCCAAAATACTCTGGTCCTCTTCATTTTACCGTGAACATGGAACCGTTGCGAAATCAGGGACTATTTGG
Source organism: Bryobacteraceae bacterium (assembly GCA_035569875.1). Classification (GTDB taxonomy): domain Bacteria; phylum Acidobacteriota; class Terriglobia; order Bryobacterales; family Bryobacteraceae; genus Palsa-89. The sequence continues at coordinate 2,263 of DATMMD010000114.1, read as the reverse complement.
GGTTCCGCTCGGAGATGCTTGCCATGTTCTGGCCGCGATGCTCTGCTCCTCCTCCCCCGCGCCTCTGCCAATCCAAGGCGTCAGGTGACAACACGCGGTCCGCGGTTCAGGGGCAGGATGGCCTGGCGCCGGGCTTCGGCGACAGCTCTGATATCGCGCGCGACCGCCCGGCTGCGGTCCATTGCGTCGAGCAACGTCTGCGCCGGGATCGCGAGTACGTCGGCATCCTGGTCAGCCATTACCCGGACGGGGCTCGGGGCTCCCGCCAGCATCTCCTGCAGCACCATGAACTGTCCGGCCGCCACCAGTTCGAGCCGGATGTCGCCCTTGCCAGTCGGAACCATCACCGCCAGCTGTCCCGCCACGACGAAGAAGGCGTCCGGGGCGTGTGCGCCAGCCGTCAGCAAGAAGTCGCCGCGACGGTAGCGGCGAAACGCGCTGGCACTCGCAAGGTGAGGCAAAGCGACCGGATCGCGACGAAAAGCGCCTCCCTCCTCGAGCATGTGCAAGCGGGATGCGGCGTCGGCCGCCGGCCTCGGACGCGGCGTCGGGTCGAGGCACAGGCCGCGGCGCTGGGCGACATACCAGAACCGGCTGAGGAACTCGTCACGCGGGCCGGAGCGGATTCCCGGGTTCGCGACCGAGAGGCCTACGTCGTACTTGACGATGCCATCATCGATACCGGTGACAACGCAGGTGATTCCCCCCGGCTTGGCCAGATCGGGCACCGCGCGCCCGGCCTCCATCACTGCATCGCGGACCTGCTCGGGCGGGATGTCCACCCCAAACGCCAGCGGTACACCCACTGATGCCTCGTCTTTTGCGCGCGCCGCGATCGTCAGGTTGCCCTTGGCCAGCGTGCTGTTTGCCACCACCACGCTTTCGCCGCCAGCCGTCACCAGGGTGACAGTGTGCCAGTCCATCTCGACGACCTTCGCGGCCTTTCCGTCGACCATGATCCAGTCGCCTATGCCGAACTTGTGCGCCGACAGCAGCCACATGCCGGCAAGCAAGTTGCCCAGGAATTCCTGCAGCGCGAAGGCGAGCGCGATGGAACCGACGCCCATGGCCGCTAACAGGCTGCCGAGATTGACGTTCCAGATGCTCGAGACGATCACTGAACCGCAGATCATCGACACGGCGATGCGCACGATATCGAACAGCAGCTTTGGTGCACGCGTCTGGTCGGCGATCAGGCTCATCAGGATGGCTTGGGCAACGTGGAGCAGCAGGTAGAGGCCCGTAAGCGCGAATGCGGTCTCGGCCGTCCGGACGCCCCAGTTGTCAACCGGCTGTTGAGCGAGCACTCGCAGGATTAGCCAGATTGCCCCCGTGGGAAGCAGCACATAGGACACCTGGCGCAGGATACCGGCGGCGAAAGGAGCGCGGCCAGCAAGATGGCGAGCGAATTCGAGCAAGGCTATAGCCAGCACTGGATAGCCCAAGATTAGAACGAATGGCCAGAAAGAGAGTTGCGTCAGGTCGGGCATGAGCGTCTACTCCATCGCAGCGGGCGCATCGATAGTCGCAGGCTCGACCACGCGGCGACTCCAAGTCATGATGGTTCCGAAGGCCCTCGTCTCGATCGGCGGGCAGGGCTCGAACCCTTCCACATCGCTTAGCAGAGCGTAAGCGCTCTCGCTGACGCGAACGCAGCCAGCCTCAGCCTCTTGCACGATGCAGCGAGCAATGCTAAGCGTGCGGCCCCAGATGTCGTAGGCCGTGTGGCCACGCTCGATCAACAGCACGTCGATCTCGCCTGAGGCGAGCCCGAAACGCAGGGACACGGATTTCGCCCAGTCCTCATCCATGCGCTGCAAGACCAGCGTCGCGCTACGCGCCCAAGCCAACGTCCGGGTGGCGTGATCCAGCAAGGGCGAGGAGAGTCCACAGACACCGATGTAACTCTCACCTATCGAGCGCAGAGGCTCCACGCCATGGCTAGCGGCCGCACCGTTTAGCGCGTCCAGCAACGCATTGAGGATGGCGCGGACGTCCTCGGCGCTACGGTTCGCCGCCAGCGCGTCCAGCCCGTCGATCAACCCAACGGCTACAGTAACGTTGGAGACGGTCTCGGCCGTGACCTCCGCACCGCTGCGTACGCGCTCGGCCACCCCGGCCGGATAAATACTGCGCAGCAGTTCGCCTTTCTCCAGCTCCGCGTCGGCCAGCCGCTTGTCACGTTGCTTGATCGCGTCGGACATCCCATTGTAGCCATGCGCCAGTTCGGCAAACTCGTCGTTGCCGCGAACCTCGATAGGTG
>DATMMD010000113.1:0-2911 GCA_035569875.1 Bryobacteraceae bacterium | reverse complement strand
TCCGCGTGGTGCTGCGCTGCAATCTCAATAACGCCGGCGGTGAGCCGATCAAGTTCCACGGCACCAAAGGCACCATGGAGGTCATCGGGCAAACCCTCACCTTCATTCCGCAGGACATAACTCCCAAGCCTGAAACCTATTCGACGAAAGGTTGGCCGGAACGCCTGCGCAAGGAATATCTGGCGCAGTGGGCGGCGCAACATCCGCAACCCGGGCCGCTCGATTACCAGGTCGTCGAGGCAGCGACTTTTTCAGCTCCGGACGGTTACAGCGACGTGTCGGCCCACGAGGCAAATTTCTTCAACGCAGTGCGAACCCGCAAGCCCACGGTCGAGAACGAAGACTTCGGCAACCACGCCGCCATCGGTTGCCACCTGGCCAACTACGCCTATTTCAAGAACACAATCGCAACCTGGGATGCCGGGGCCAAGACCATCCGGGGATAGCATCAACAGACTCCTAATTCAAATTAACTCGGAATTAAGCGATTTAATCAACCTTGGCCTCGATAAAGAAGAGGGTGGCCCGTCCTTATTCGCGTTCTTTGCGAATAGGGCGGGCTCGAATCTCCCAATTTGGGACCGGATCGGCAGCCCATTCGTTTTCTCTTGACCCGGGTCTTCCCATTCCGATAATATAGATAAATATAGGTTATCTACAAGATAATCAGCGATCTTTGACAACTTGTGTAGCCGCGAAGCGGCGCAAGAATGCAGCCCACGGCGTAAGCCGTGGGTAAAAGTGAAATTGCAGGACAAGCCCTAGCGGGGCGAAAGAGCTTTTGAATCGCCGAAAGGCAGGACGCGAGTTCGAAATCGCCGGACCAAAATGGAACAACGCGCTAAGGATCCGACCGTAACTCTAATGTTCTCAAGATTTTATCTGTAACTACCTTAAGAACCATAGATCTACAAGGCAAGAAAATTTCCGGTCCTTTGTTTTCTAGATTTTGCGTAGGACAGAGAGTTTTTTTTCAACTAGTAATTGGGCAAGCCCATGCCTCGGATTTCCAGAAGGACCTTTTTGAAAGCCGCCTCCGCCTCGGCCGCGTGCGCGGCGCTATGGAGCAGTGCGCCTTGGCTGATGGCGAATGCCTTGGGCCTGCCGCTCGGAGTGCAACTGTACTCGGTGCGCGATCTGTTGCCCAAAGATTATGAAGGAACGCTCAAGCAGTTAGGCGCAATCGGTTATCGCGAGGTCGAAGCCGCGGGCTTCTTCGACCACACCCCCGGCCAGGTGAAGCAAGCGATGGATCACGCCGGCCTTCGATGTGTGAGCGCCCACTATCCCATGACGCAACTTAACCCGAAATTGGATGAAATAATTCAGTTTTGCAAGGATTTGGGGCTGACTTACATCGTTTGCGCGGCGCCCATGTTGAAAGATCCGTCGCGCGTGAAAGACCCCGGATCTCGCGCGGCCAGGGAGGCCATGACGCTCGACGACTGGCGCTGGAACGCAGAACAGTTTAATCGTATCGGGGAGCATGTGAACGCGGCGGGAATCCGCTTCGCATACCACAACCACATGACCGAGTTCCGTTCGGAAAATGGTGTGGTGTTCTACGACGAGCTATTGCGCTTGACGGATCCCGCGAAGGTGACGATGGAGCTCGATTGCGGCTGGATGGTGCTGGGCGGCAAAAGCCCAGTCGACTATCTGACACGCTACCCTACGCGTTTTTCGATGCTGCACGTGAAAGACTTCAAGCTGACCGGCGCTGCGCCGGGTTCCGAGCCTCCGCCTTCAACGGAGTTGGGATACGGCAATATTGACTATCATCCGATTTTCGCAGCGGCAAAGAAGGCCAAAATCGAGCACGCCTTTGTCGAGCAGGAAGAATTTGACATGCCTCCGATGCAAGCGCTGAAGATCGACGCGAATTACATGCGCAACTTCACGGCGTAAGGGTAGGGAAGCAGAGCAGCATCGCAACATCGTTCCTTTGTGTACCTTCGTGTCCTTTGTGGTTCAAGCCTTTTGCAAAGTCAACCACGAGCATATAAAGGATGGGCCACTCTAGCGCTGCATGCTCCGGATCACGAGGTCCAAGCCCACCATCAACACGGCAGACGCGGGGATCACCAGCAGCGCCTTCTTCAGCCGTAACGGGTCGCCACCAGCGATGGCGCCGATGATGCGCGAGCTGACCGCGAGGCCGGTCCATCCACAGGTAATAACGAAGCCGATGGCCGTTCCGCTCATGCGCGGAAAGGCATCGCCGACGATGGCGATCGTGGTAGGGAACACCGGCGCCATGGAGAGCCCGCAGAGAAACACAAGCACCAAAGCCGCCGAAGGCTTGCTGGCCCGCAGCATCAGGAATGTCGTGACCGCCATCGCGACAGATCCGATCAGCGTAACGGTGATGGCGGGCACACGAACCAGAATCGGTAAGATGCCGGCGCGGCCGATTAACAAGCCGAAAGCGAATCCCAGCGAAAGTATGTTGAGCGCCTTCGATTCCGGAATGCCCTGCGCGATGAGATGGCGGACCAGCCAGTTCCATACGCCCACTTCGCAGCCGATGTAGAGAAAGAGAAAAAGTCCGATCAGAAAGAGCAGTGGGCGCCCGAGCACCGGAGCCGCATCCGTGAGCACGAAACCGCCAGCGCCGGTGGGCGCGGGCATTCTGGTGAACATTTGAATCACCAGCGTGACCACAGTAAGCGATGCAACGGTGTAGCAGAGGCGGACCCAGTCCCTCCCAAAAAGATTGGCGGCGATGAACGGTGTGGCGAGTCCGCCGAGGCCGAAGAAGAGGTTGACGAGGTTCAACGCGACGCCACGATGGGCTTCGCCCACATCGCTGACCAGAGCATTCGCCGCGGTCACAAGCATGCCGCCGCCTACGCCGAGCAGAAACATCAAGAGCAGAACTGCGCGGAAGCCCGGCGAGCGCGGCAGGGCA
>DATMMD010000112.1:0-14524 GCA_035569875.1 Bryobacteraceae bacterium | reverse complement strand
GAGCCGACGGCGGTGCGTTCGCTTTTTTTGTACCACCGAAAGCCGGCGACTACGCAATCGCACTCGCGCTCGTGTTTGACCTTGAGCATGACGCGCTTGTTGGGCTCGTAAATCCCCGAAATCGGCTTGGCTATTACGCCGTCGAGACCCGCGCCCTCGAAGCGCCGAAACCAATCTGAGGCTACGCTTGATTCGCGAGTGGCCGGCGTCAGATGGATAGGCGGTTTGGCCGATGAGAGCAGGGACTCCAGCTTTTCTCGCCGCCTCTCGAACGGTTCGCCCCGCAGATCGCGATCGCCCTCCGACAGCAGATCGAAGAAGACGATCGATGCCGGGATTTGTTTGGACAATAGTTTGACTCGGGACGCGGCCGGATGAAGGCGGAGCTGTAAGGAGTCGAAGTCGAGCGCGCCATCCCGGGCGATCACGATTTCGCCATCAAGCACGCAGCGAGGCGGCAACTGAAGGCGCAAAGTCTCGACCAGCTCGGGAAAGTAGCGGTTGAGCGACTTCTCATCGCGGCTTTGGATCTCAATCTCGTCGCCGTCCCGGAAGATCAGCGCGCGAAAACCATCCCACTTTGGCTCGAAGATCCACGCTCCGGCGGCCGGCAATTCGTCGACACGTTTGGCGAGCATCGGGAGGACCGGAGGGTTCACTGGAAGATCCACGCCCCATCTTATACCGTATAATTAGATCGTCGCCCTCAAGCCTGAGCGCCTCCGAAGTAAATCATGTTTGATAACTTATCCGATAAGCTGCAGAGGGTTTTCAAGAACCTGCGCGGCGAAGGGAAACTGACTCCCGAAAACATGGAGGCCGCGCTGCGCGAGATCCGCGTGGCGTTGCTCGAGGCGGACGTCCATTTCCGCGTCGTCAAGCAGTTCATCGAGAACATCAAGCAAAAGGCGATGGGCGAAGAGGTGCTCACGGCGCTGTCGCCGACACAGCACGTAGTCAAAATTGTTCGCGATGAGCTGATCAAGACTCTGGGCAGCCATCAATCCAAGCTGCGAATGGCCAATGAGGCGCCTAGCGCAATCATGATTGTGGGATTGCAAGGCTCGGGCAAAACGACGACGACCGGCAAGCTGGCGCGCTGGCTCTCGAAAAACGGGCACAGTCCACTGATGGTGTCTGTCGACGTATATCGTCCGGCGGCGCGGCAACAGTTGAGCGTGATCGCGCGGGATATAAAACTTCCGATCTACGAAGGAACGCCTGAAGAAACAAAGCCGGCGGAGTTGGCGCGTTCGGCGCGGCGGGATGCCACGCAAACAGGTCGGGATGTTCTGCTGGTAGACACGGCCGGGCGGCTGCACATCGACGATCAACTGATGCAGGAATTGCAAGAGCTGAAAGAGCAACTCTCACCGTCCGAGATCCTGTTCGTAGCGGATGCGATGACGGGGCAGGACGCCGTGAAATCGGCTGACGAGTTTCACAAACGACTGGGCATTACCGGGGTGATCCTCACCAAGATGGATGGCGACGCTCGCGGGGGCGCGGCGCTGTCTATTCGCTCCATCACGAATCAGCCGCTTAAGTTCGTGGGCGTCGGCGAGAAATTCGACGCGCTCGAGCCCTTTTATCCGGAGCGCGTGGCGCAGCGGATTCTCGGCATGGGCGATATGCTTTCGCTGATCGAAAAAGTGGAAGAGAATATCGACCAGAAGCAGGCCGAGGAGATGCAGCGCAAGCTGCTGGACGACGAGTTCACGCTGGACGATTTCCGCAATCAACTGCGCCAGATCCGCAAGCTTGGCCCGCTCGAATCGATCCTGGGAATGATGCCGAACATCGGACCGATCAAGCAGCTCAAGGACGTGAAGGTACATGAGGGGGAGCTGACGCGGGTAGTGGCCATCATCGATTCGATGACGCCCAAAGAGCGGTCGAATCACATGATCATCAATGGGGCGCGGCGGCGGCGCATCGCCAAAGGGAGCGGGACTACTGTCCAGGAAGTGAACGCCCTGCTGAAACAGTACGCCCAGGCGCGCAAGATGATGAAGAGCCTTAGCGGCGGCGCGGGTATGCTGGGCAAGCGGCTCGGCAAATTCAAGCTGCCAATGCTACAGTAGAAGAGAATGCTAATGATTCGACTGGCGCGATTCGGCGCCAAAAAGAAGCCAACCTATCGCGTGGTGGTGATCGATAAAGAGCGGGCCCGTGACAGCCGTTCGGTAGAAGTGGTGGGTTTCTACAATCCCATCAGCCAGCCGCATGTGGTTACCCTGAAACACGAACGCATCGAGTACTGGATTAAGAACGGCGCGCAGCCATCGGATACGGTTACGCGTTTGCTCAAGAACAATCCTGCACCCGCCCCCGTAACGGCGTAAAGCGCTTCCTTTGGTCGCGGCTCGGTGAAGCGATACATCGCGGCGCGGTAAGGCGCGGCTCAGCCAGTGACACTCTATCGCGCTATCGAGAGAGCCCACGTGAACGTCGCGCAAGCGGTGGCGAACACGAATGCAACAATCGCCAGTTGAGCCGAAGTAAGCCCCAGGATAGGCCGCCGAGACTTCACAGCGCAGCTGACTGACCTTGGGCCGCGTTTTCGATGCAGGCGATTCAACTGGCCGAAAGCCAACGCGAGGAAGACGAGATACACCCCTATCAGATAGTTGGCGAAAGCCGAGAGAACTGCATCATGGGCGATCTCCTGATATAAGAACGCGCCCGATACGGTCATTATCAGGATGGCCGCGAAGAGCGCGTACTCGAGCACAATTTCCGCTCTCCGTCTTGGAGCGCTTGAGTCCATTCCTTACGAGCTATCGGCCAAACACCTTGCGCACGACATAAGGCGAACCTCTGAGCAGCGGTCCAATAGTTTAGTTGCTCAGAGTTACCCAGGACGGCAGTTTGTTTCCGAACGCCCTTTCGATTCCGGCGTAGAGCGCGAGCACGGCATTGCCGGAGGCCTGGAATGAATCCAGCAGTTTCGCGGGCTCGCCGGTGTTCGTGGATCGGACTCGTTCCAGCATCAAGTGCGCTTGCATGAACCATTCCACAGGGCTTTGTTGCTGCAAATTGGAATTGCTGATGAAGTCCACGTAGGCTTGAAGCATTTTGTCGCGCTGCTCTCCAGGCGGGATCAGCTCCATCAAGGCCGCGAACACTACGCACTTCTGATGATAGAAATCCGCTTCGGACTTTTCTTGCGTAGGGGTCCATTCGCCCAGTTCACTGAGAAAATCAGCGAGCTGCTGCTGCCACTCGGGTGTGGAACGCTCGGCGTCGGAGAGGGGCTTGCCGTCGGGACCGAATCGTAGCTTGTTGGCGTCCTGGAGCAGCCGCTGCGCTTCTGACGACTGCCAATAGCGTTCAATCTTCGGCGTACTGCCGGTCTTGGGCGGTTCCGCCGGACCGTTGATCAGAACCGAGGCGCCCACGTCGTCCTTGCAGACTGTGCTTTTCTGCCGGTACTTGTCGAAAGAGGCTTGCATTTCGGGGGTCACCAGTTGGCTCAGATCGGCAAGGGAGGTCGAAAAAGACCGCTCGTCGGCCTGGACTCCTTCGAGCAGTCCGTTGAACCGATTCCAGAGAATGTCGCGCTGGGCGGGGGTGACGTTGGCAGCTTTGATCACTTGCGCCAGCGGCGCCAATTGTACTGGAGAAGTTGCCTGACCGACGTAATCGAGCAGGAAGTTGACGTGCTCGTCTTTGTCTCGCTCTTTCTGGGTGAAGGCGGCATTGGCGACCGCGCCCAAGGTCTGATAGAAGTCCGAAACATCGTAAACGAGGGCGTCATCGCAACTGAGCGACGTAAGCGTGGGTCGCGGAATGTTCTGAAACAATTCGCGGGCTTTGACGGCATCCAGCGACAAAAGATCACGCACCGCGCGGCTCTCTAACGATAGAGCGTCCAGCTTTAGATCATAGGCCTGGCTGAGATTGCCGGACCGAGTATCCCTCATCGTGCCGGGGACCCCGCGCATGCGCACCGGAAATTTGGCGCTGCCCCCCAGCTGGAAAGCCTGTTCCGCCAGATCAAGCCGGGCGCTTCGATCGGATATTTTGCCCGATTCCAGGACACGCAGCAACGCGTCGGAGGCGAACTCGGGCGGGGCGGAATGAGCCAGCTCGACGATGGATTGATATGGTTCGGGCAGTTTGGGCGCTTGGGCGAGAAGCGCGGCGGCCAGGAACAGAAGAGAGTATCGTCGCATGCCGAGAAGTTTACGCCCTTTAGAAATTTACAATGGACGCGAAGGAGATGGCCTCCAGGCTGGCGCCGCCCACCAGCGCGCCGTCGATTTCAGGCTGCGCCATGAGGCCGCGGATATTATCAGGTTTGACACTGCCGCCGTAAAGTATCCGGCACGCGGCAGCCGCCTCTGTTCCGAATTTCTTGCGAACTTGCTCGCGGATACATCGATGCGCGTCGGCGGCCATTTCGGGCGTGGCCACCTTGCCGGTACCGATCGCCCAGACCGGCTCATAGGCGATGACAATTCCAGCGAACTGCGCCGGCGTAAGTTTGTCCAACCCGCCTACGCATTGTGTTTCGAGAACTTGATTCGTCTTGGCCGCCTCGCGCTCCTGGAGTTTTTCTCCAACGCAATAGATCGGAGTCAGGCCACTGTCGAGCGCGGCGGCAATCTTCTTGTTCGCGGACTGGTCGGTTTCACCGAAGTACTGGCGGCGCTCGCTATGAGCGACGATCACCCATTTGCAGCCCACAGCTTTCAGCATATCGGGAGAGATCTCACCGGTGTAAGCTCCTTCTTTCGCCCAGAACAGATTCTGTCCGCCGATTTGGATCTGGGTGCCCTGACAGGCGTGAACGGCTGCTGGAAGATCGACAAAGGGCGGGCAGATTACGATTTCACAATGCGTCGAATTCGCGACCAGCGGTTTGAATTTGTCGAAGAATGCACCGGTTTCATTGGGTGTCTTGTACATCTTCCAGTTACCGGCCATGATGGGGCGTCGCATAAAAGGTTGTGGGTGGTGGGGAGTGGGTTGTGGGAAAAGCTAAATGAGCGCGGACAAAAAACTTGCTCCTTGTGAGATGGAGGCGCCAAAGTTTTGGGCGACTGTTTGGCCGATGTCGGATAGCGTAGATCGGAGACCGAGATTCGATCCCTCCGGTTTCCGGGGGCGGAAGGCGAGCAGGGGGACGTACTCGCGGCTATGGTCAGTGGAGGGCGTGGTGGGATCGCAGCCATGGTCGGCCGTAAGGATCAGGAGGTCGTTAGCCGATAGCTTGCGATAGAGCGACGGCAGCCAGCGGTCGAATTCCTCCAATGCGCCGGCGTAGCCTTCGACGTCGTTGCGGTGACCATAAAGCTGATCAAAATCGACCAGATTGACGAAGAGCAGGCCTTGGTCAAATTCGTCGAGCGCGGCTAGAGTTTTAGCCATGCCATCGCTGTTGTTTTTGGTCTTCTCGTGTTCCTGAATCCCGCGTCCTAAGAACACGTCGAAGATTTTGCCCACGCTGAATACTGGAACATCCTTGGCTTCGAGTTGATCCAGCAGCATCCCCTTGGGCGGAGGAACGGCGAAGTCCTTGCGGTTGGGCGTCCGGGTGAAAGCGCCGGGCTGTCCAATGAAAGGCCGGGCGATAACGCGCCCCACTTCACGAGGCCCCTGCAGGATTTCGCGCGCGGTCTCGCAGATCTTATAAAGCTCCCAGAGCGGGATTACTTCTTCGTGCGCGGCCACCTGAAACACGCTGTCGGCGGAAGTATAGACGATCGGCTTGCCGGTACGCATGTGCTCTTCGCCCAGTTGCTTAATGATCTCGGTTCCCGAAGCGGCGTAGTTGCCGAGCGTGCCGCGGCCGATCCGTTGCTCGAACTCGCGCATGATGTCGGGAGGAAAGCCGTGGGGATAGAGTGGAAAGGGCTTGGCCAAGTGAATTCCGGCCATTTCCCAGTGCCCGGTGGTGGTGTCCTTCCCGGGCGATGCGAGCGCGCAGCGCCCGAAAGCGGCAGTTGGATGGTCGGAGGGAGCAACGTGGTCCAGTGGCTTGATATTTCCGAGGCCGAGCTGCTCGAGATTCGGAAGATGTAGCCTGCGTTTGCGGGCGATGTTGCCGAGCGTGTCGCTGCCGGAGTCACCATAGGCGGCGGCATCGGGCATCTCGCCGATACCCACGCTGTCGAGAACGATCCAGGTGACGCGGCGGAAGTCCCCGCTCATTGGCTGATGGCTCCTTTAATCGGGCGCCGGCTGGGCTGCCCCAGGGCCTCATCAATGCGGTCCGACAGCATGTCGACGAAGCGGTCCGGCAGATAGCCGATCATGCGGCTGACGACCTCACCGTGCTTGCCGAAGATGATAGTGGTCGGAATGGAAGAAACTTGCAGCAGGGTCTGCAGGCCGTCGTCGAAATAGACCTTCTGGGCCCATTTCTGCGAGTCCAGAAAGGGCTTCACCAAGTTGTGGTCCTCATCTGTATCGATGGAAAGAAAGACAACGTCGCCGGAATCTTTGAAGCGCGTCTTCACCTCTTCGTAGAGCGGATGCTGGGCTCGGCAGGGTCCGCACCAGGTGGCCCAAAAATCCAGCACGATGACTTTGCCGAGCAGGGAAGAAAGCTGCAGCTTGTCGCCTTCGAGACCCGAAACGGTGAAGCCCATGGGGTCTTTGGTCTGCGCATTCGGGTCGTATTGACGGAGTTCCGCGCGCCGGGCGGCCAACTGGCCGGACGTCTCGTCGTAAGCTTTTAGGATCACATCGCCGAGGCCGGCCTCAGAGCCGGTCAGCTTGCGATACAACTCTGCCATACGCACGCGATCATTGACGCCATCCGAGTTGGCGGATTGCAGGGCTGTGATGGTAAACGCATCCGCCAGGTATTGGAGAGCTTGTTGATCCTGGCCAGCAGCGGAAAGCCAGCGAGCCGCCTCGTGCGCGGCCTCCACACTGGGGAAGACTTTGTAACTCGATTCGGCGATCTGGATGGCGTCCTGGTTATGGCCGAGCAAACCCTGGGCTCGAGCCTGAAGCAGCAGAGCGCGCGCCTGACTGCGATCAAATTCATCTTTGCGCTTGGCCTCTTCTCTGCCAGCGCCGGGAACAAACTTGTCTTTCTTGTAAGTCGCCTGCACCAGTTCTTCGCAGTGACGAGCGTGAGCCAAGGCGCGTTCCGCGCTGGACTTGTCGCCACCGTGAAGCTCGGCTGTGGCGACGTGTTCGAGGACTTGTAGATTGTCGGGGTCGCGCGTGAGGACACTTTCGCCGAATTGAATAATCCGGCGGTCGTCATTAAGATCGATGGCGGTTTTTGTCAGCGCTCGTTCCAGCTCGGCTCTTCGAGGCGAATTCGGAAAACGCTGGAGGTGGTTTTCGATCGCTCGCGCAAAATCCACAGGGCTATTTCCGGCCTCGCTGAGGGCAGTTTGTAAGCTTTCCTCTTCCGCCTTGGACAGGTTTTGCTGGGCGTACAGAGGGAGTACTGCTAAAGCGAGGACTAGTCCAAAGCCTTTCATGGCTGTGCTTTCTCTGGGACCACCGGCTTTCGAATGGATTCGCTCAGCCCGGCAGCTCGCTCGCGTGCGATATGCAGAAAGCTTTCGTTCTTAGCGATGCGATCGAGCAGCGGCAGGAACTGTTCGGGCGCCACCAGACGCTTGTGCTCGTAGGTGATCTGAATCTGGAGCAGGATGTCATTCACGCCGAGCTTGTCATAATGGACCGTCCGATCGAGCTCGATGAAATGCCGCTCGGATTCGGTGATGCGCTCGAACCAATCCAGCAGCGCCTGAGCGTTTGTATCTTGCGAGTAATTGAATTGGACCTCGTGTTTGTCGCCGCCGTCTTCGAAACGGAAGGTCTTGGTGCCCATGTTGGCGACCTTCAAACCGGACTCGACGGGCCGTTGGAACCGGCTGAGCTTTTCGGCCAAGCCGAATATCTCCTGCGTGTCGGCGGGCGGGAGTTGAAGCTTGATCGGATTGTCGTCGTCCTTGGCTTCCTGATAGGTCACTTGACCGTCCGGCTGGAGCGTGATCGCTGCGTATTCCGGTGTGCTGCCTTTGAAAAACTTGGAGTAAAAGAGCCGGGGCTCGGCGAGGGCGATAGCCGCCGAAAACGCCAGCAGCATGGCAAGGCGCTTTTTCATCGTACTGCTCTCAAGCGGAGCTCCGACGATACGTGAGTGGCGTGGCAAATGGCCACTGCGATGGCGTCGCAGGCATCCTCGGATTCGATCTCTTCGCGGAGGCCCAGCAGGGAATGCACCATCATCTTCACCTGTTGCTTCTCGGCGCGTCCATAGCCGACCACGCTGGTCTTGATCTCGAGCGGCGAATACTCGCCCACCGGCAATCCGGCCTCCGCCATGGTCAGCAGCACCACGCCGCGCGCGTGCGACAGTTTCAACGCGGTTTTGACGTTCTGGGCGTAGAACACTTCTTCGACGGCGGCGGAATCTGGGGTGTGCGAACCGATCACCTCCCGCAGCCCGCGCGCAATGGTCAGCAAGCGGATCTCCAGGGGTTCTTTGGGCCGGGTCTGGATGCAGCCCGCGGCGATCATGTGGTGAGAACGACCGTCGCTCTCAATGAGACCGTAGCCGGTGTGCGCGGCGCCACAGTCGATGCCCAGTATCCGCATGGCCGTTTAAGCCAGTGCCTCTAATTCCTTTTCGTCGACGTCGAAGTTGGAGTAGACGTTCTGGACATCGTCGTGCTCCTCCAGCGCGTCGCTCAACCGCATCATCCCTTGGGCGTTTTTGCCGTCCAGCTTTAGCAGGTTCTTGGGAACCATGGCAATCTCGGCGGACGCCGTTGGAATCCCGGCGTTCTGAATGGCCTGCAGGACGGCGTCATGCGCTTCGGGACGGGACAGCACTTCCCAACTATCGCCATCGTCTTTGAGGTCATCAGCGCCGGCATCCAGCGCGATAGTCATGAGCTGATCTTCGCCGGCCTTGTCCTTTTCGATGAGGATCTGGCCCTTGCGCTCGAACATCCAGGAAACACTGCCGAGCTCGCCGAGATTGCCGCCGTTCTTGGTGAAGACGTGGCGAATTTCGCTGACGGTTCGATTGCGATTGTCGGTGGCTACGTTGACCAGAACAGCCGCGCCGCCGGGTCCATAACCTTCAAATACGATTTCGTCGATCTGACCGCCCTCAAGTTCGCCGGTACCGCGCATAATGGCGCGCTTGATGTTCTCGGCGGGCATACTGACGGCCTTGGCGGCGGTGATGGCGGTGCGGAGGCGTGGATTCATATCCGGATCACCGCCCTGGCGGGCAGCAATCATGATTTCCTTGATGATGCGGGTGAACGCTTTCCCGCGCTTGGCGTCCAGGGCGGCCTTTTTATGCTTGATGGTCGCCCATTTTGAGTGTCCTGACATTGTGAATCCTTAAGTCGGGGAGAGCCTGACAGCATTAGGATATCACTAGGGGCACTGGCTCCGATTGTAGCCCGCGGATGCGGCTGGAGATCAGGGACTGAGGGCCCGTCTGTAATCTTATGCACAAACTTTGCTTACTTATTGGGTTGTCGACCGTGGTCCTGGGGGGCCAAAGCTTGGACCAGAAAATCCGGCAGGCCACCGCTAATTTTCGCGGCTCGGTCGGCTTATTTGCCAAGAATCTGGACACCGGCGCAAGCTATGGACTGCACGAGAATGAGCGCGTCCGAACCGCCAGCACGATCAAGCTGGCCGTCATGGTCACGGTATTCGATGCGGTGGAGCACGGTCGCGCGAAGTGGACCGACAAACTGACGCTTCACGATAGCGACAAGGTTGGCGGCACGGGCGTGCTCTTTGAGCTTTCCGACGGCATGCAATTTCCAATTCGCGATCTAGTACACCTGATGATCGTCCTCAGCGACAATACGGCAACAAACCTGCTGCTGGATCGCTTCACGGCTGACGCAGTCAACGCCGAAATGGATTCGTTGGGCTTACCAAACACGCGCTGCCTGCGGAAAATTCTAATCGGCGGAAAAGGGCCCAGCGGCGTGAGCCAAGCCGGACGGCTGGAGGAGAATCAACGGTTCGGGCTGGGAGTAAGCACGCCGCGCGAGATGGTGAGCCTGATGGAGAAGATGGAACAAGACGAACTGGCGAACCCAGCAGCGTCACGGGAGATGATCGCCATTCTGAAACGCCAGCAGGATAAGAACGGTATCGGGCGCAAGACGGGCGATATGCCGGTGGCCGACAAGACCGGGTCGTTGGATCACTTGCGGAGTGATGTCGGAGTGGTTTACACACCAGGCGGGCGCATCGCGATCGCAATCACCGTCGACGATGTGCCGGAGGTGAACTACTCGCCCGACAACGCCGGCAGCATTTTCATTTCGCAACTGACCGGCCTGCTGTTGGACGGCTTGACGAAGCATGAAAACCAACGCGACACGCATCCTCGATAATCTGGGCGTCGCCTATGAGCTTCGAGAGTACGCAGTGGATCCGGACGATTTGAGCGCGGAGACAGTGGCAGCAAAGATCGGATTGCCGGCGGAACAGGTTTTCAAAACGCTAGTGGTGCGCGGCGACCGAGGCGGTGTCTACCTGGCGGTGGTGCCCGGAAACAACGAAGTGGATGGAAAGGCGCTAGCGCGGCTGACCGGAGACCGCAGAGTAGAATTGGTCCCGCTCAAAGAAGTCCAACAGCTTACCGGTTACATTCGCGGCGGAGTCACCGCGCTGGGAGCGAAGCGCGACTATCCGGTTTACGCGGACGAAACAATCGAGTTATTCGAAGTGATCTCTGTCTCCGCCGGTATACGCGGGACGCAGGTTCTGCTTGCGCCTGGCGACTACCTTCGCGTGGTCGATGCGAAAGTGGCGCCGATCGCTCGCGAGAAGTGACATCGTTGTTGCAATTGCGTGAGGCAGTTCACGCTAGCGCCGTTCAGAAAGTTTTCCTTGACGCGAACGTTAGTTTGGGAGTATAAAGTCTCTTTCCCCTTAAATGATGATTACGCTTGATCCTGTGCTGATCAATTTTTGAGCGTACGGAAGGAAATTCCGAAAATGTCTGCTGCGCAAGCCGTTCTGGTTGAAACCGACTTCTTAGAAACGATGACGTCCGAACCGTCCTCAGACGAACTGGTTCGCGATCTGATTCACGATCTGCGCCAGCCGTTGAGTTCGATCGAGGCCATCGCCTACTATTTGGAAATGACTTTGCCGCCTGGACAGATTCAGGCGCGACTATACATGCGGCGCCTTCAGCAGTTGGTAGACCAAACCAGCTCTATTCTCCAAGACGCGGCCGCCGGGGTTGGAAAGGAAGTTGCGAGCCTCGCGTAGTCTCAACTTTGCTTTAGTTCGCGCAATTGCTTTTCAATCTCGGCTACTTCCTGCCGAAGCTCCGGCAAGCGCGCCAGGTTGGCCAGTTGCTCCAGATGCTGCTTTAGCGGGCGCGCCGGTGTACCCCAAACCACCTGCCCTTTACGGACGATCTTGGAAGTGAGAATCCCGCAACCGGAGCCAAGCACCGCGCCGGATTCAATGCGCGCCTTGTCGCCGATGCCTACCTGGCCGCCGATGATCGCGTAATCTTCCACTACTACTCCGCCGGACAACCCAGTCTGAGCGGCAATTAGCACGTGACGCCCGATGCGGCAGTTGTGTGCAATGTGGACCATGTTATCGAGCTTTGCGCCATCGCCGATTTGCGTCACGCCCAGCGCCGCACGGTCGACGCAGGAGTTAGCGCCGATTTCGACGTCGTTACCAATCTCCACGCGTCCAATTTGCGGGAACTTTTCGTAATAGTCGCCGCGCAGAACGAAACCGAAACCGTCCGCGCCCAGCACCACTCCGGAGTGCAGCACGGCACGATCGCCGATCGTTACACCGTTATAGATGGTGACATTGGCATGCACGGTGCTATCAGCTCCGATGTTCACCCCATCACCAATGACGCAGCCCGCGCCGATGCTGGATCTTTCGCCGATCCGGGTACTCGCGCCGATGGTCGCGTGGGGTCCGATGGCTGCTGATTTCGCAATGTCGGCGCTGGCCGCGATCACCGCGGTTGCATGCACGCCCGGCTGAATACCCGAAGGGGGATAGAGAAGTCCGATGGCGCGCGCGCATGCTCCGCGAGGATCGGCGACGCGGATGAGTGTCCTGCCTGCGGGAAACTCCGCTGTCACGAGCAGGCAGCCAGCACTTGAGAGGTGCGCTTGCGCGGCGGCCTTGCGGCTGCCAACGAATGCAATTTCCAGGGATCCAGCGGATTCGAGCGGAGCTACTCCACTGATCTCCAGATTGCCGTCGCCCTCCCAGGCGGCGTTCAATTCGCCCGCAATTTCGGTGACTCGCAATCCCGACCTCCCGCCACCCTGTATCATACAAACTTATGCCGGTTGATCCATCGGCCCTAGTGGCGCCTACGGCGCGTGTGCATCCTCGCGCGCAAGTGGGGCCGCAGGCGATAATCGGCGAGTATGCGATCGTCGAAGAAGATGTCGTGATCGGCGCGCAGTGCCGCCTGGAGCCGTACGTTTATGTGAAGCGCTGGACGACGCTGGGCGACCGCAACGAGATCTCTTCGGGAACCGTACTTGGCACCGATCCGCTCGACAAGAACTTCACAGGTGAGCGGAGCTATCTGCGCATCGGCAACGGCAACATTATCCGCGAGCACTACACGATCTCGCGCGGGACTCAGCCCGAAAGCATCACCGAAATCGGCGACGGCAATTACATCATGACGTCGGGTCACGTCGCGCACAATTGCAAGATCGGCAACAACTGCGTGATCGCCAGTTGCGCACTGGTGGCCGGGCACGTGGAGGTGGAGGACCAGGCGTTCATCTCCGGCGGAGTGGTGATTCACCAGTTTTCTAAAATCGGGAAGCTGGCCATGATCGGTGGCAATTCGCGGGTCAACAGCGATGTCCCGCCGTTTTTCCTGTATTCGGACTTCAACGTCGCGCCCAAGGGTCTGAACCTGGTGGGGTTGCGGCGAGCGGGGTTTAAGAGAGGGGAGATCGACGCATTGAAGGCGGCTTATCGGATTCTTTATAGATCGGGATTGAAGCTGGACGAGGCGTTGGCGCGCATTGAAGGCGAGTTGGACACGGAGCACACGCGCCATCTGGTGAATTTTATCCGCGCGAGCAAGCGAGGAATCTGCAGGGAATGATAATCTCACAGGCTGGCGAACGTGATGCAAACTGACCTGCCGCGCAAACTCGGCCTGCTCGATTCCCTCGCCATCGTGGTGGGGATCGTAATCGGGGGTGGGATCTTTCTGGTTCCGAACCTGGTGGCGCGTAATCTTGGCTCGGAAACGTCGATCCTGGGAGTTTGGCTATTCGCGGGCGTTGCGTCTTTCTTTGGAGCGCTGGCGTGTGCCGAGCTTGGCGCTGCGTTGCCGGCTACGGGCGGACAGTACGTTTATTTGCGCGAAGCATACGGTCCGCTGGGTGGATTTTTATACGGGTGGACGATGTTCGTGGTAGCCCGTACGGCGCAGGTCTCGTGGATGGCGGTCACGTTTTCGCTGTACGTTGCTTACTTCGTTCCGCTGACCCGGATGGCATCCAAGCTGCTCGGCATCGCGGCCATTGTTGTCCTTGCAACGATTAACTATCGCGGCGTTTCGGGTGGTGCGCTGGTTCAGAAGAGCTTCACGTTTGCGAAGGTCTTAGGACTGCTGATTATCATCGGCGGCGCTTTTTTCTTTGGTAGCCATGCTCGCGCGGCCTCGGCGGCAGCCATACCCCAGTTTTCGATGGGCCATTTTGGAGTCGCGCTGATCGCCTGTCTGCTGGCGTATGACGGCTGGGTCCAAGTGACTTTTGTGGCGGGCGAGATTCGAGATCCGAAACGAAATATCTTTCGGGCGCTGGCGCTGGGGGTGGGCATCTGTGTCGCCATTTATATGCTGGCGAATGTGGCGTACCTGCACGTCATGTCGATCCCCGAGATCGCAGCCAGCGATCATGTGGGCGCGTCCGCGGCGGAACGTATTTTGGGACCCGCGGGCGGGACGCTGGTGGCTGTGATCATTCTGCTGTCCATTATCGGCACCATCAACGGGTGCTTCTTGACGAGTCCTCGAATCTATTTCGCGCAGGCGCGCGATGGACTGTTCTTCTCGAAGTTCGCGGAGATTCATCCGCGCTTTTCAACGCCGGCCTTTTCGATCGTGGCGCAAGCCACTTGGGCTGTAGTTCTGCTGCTGAGCGGCACCTATGAAACGCTGCTGGATTACGCGATGTTCGCGCTGTGGGTCTCTTATGCGCTCATGGTCGCCGGCATGATGTTGCTGCGCCGCAAGCAACCGCACCTGGAACGGCCATATCGGATGTGGGGCTATCCAGTGACGCCGCTGCTCTTTCTGGCGGTCGCGGTCTGGTTCTTGGGAAATACGTTGATCGAAAAACCTGGGCCTTCAGTGGCCGGGTTGTTATTGATCGCCACCGGCGTGCCGGTTTACTTTGTGTGGCGTAAATCGGGCCGGCGGGTTGCGGATCCTGGCTTCGTCAAGAACGGCATAGTTAAGGAGAGGTCAGGCGGGTGATGACCAGCCCCGCCTGACCGTTACGCCTCGGAGGAGAGAGCGTAATTCTTGTCT
>DATMMD010000111.1:0-9536 GCA_035569875.1 Bryobacteraceae bacterium | reverse complement strand
CACGCTTGTCCCGGCTCTTCCACAAAGCGGTGTCGGCTTTCCGAACATCCCCGGTGTGATCTACAACGGTCGAATACACACTGGAGATCTGTTAAACTTCGGACCGGATTTCGCCCAAGGAATCTTGGACGTTCTTCCTCCACTGTTAATCGGAACTCCATATCCGGCGTTGGTCCCGGCAACTGATACGGACGGCAACGACGTCGCCGGTATCCGGCTTCCGGATATCGCCGTTCCTCTGGCAACCTATACAGGATGGGGTTTGCGTGCATTTCCCGCTGGCGCCAATGATGGTTGCGACGCCGCGGGCCAGAAGCTAGATTTTCCGAAAACCAAAGCCGACCGGCTCGCCATGGGAGATCCGAGGCAGTCGATCGAGGAGCGCTACCCCAATCATGGGGCGTACGTTAGCGCCGTGACCGGATCCGCTAAGGGTCTTCGACAAGCGCGCCTCCTGTTGGAGGAGGATCAGAAGGCTTATGTCGATTCCGCCGTCAACAGCTCCGTCGGTTCGAGGACCGCTGCTGTCGCCGGCCCAAAGGATGTTACCGTTGTTTCGCGCCAGTTCCAATTGGATGGGACCGGCTCTATGAGCTCGGACGGCAAGCCTTTGACCTACCAGTGGACTATCCCACTCGGAAACCCAATAGCGGCGATCCTGGGCGGCGAAACAGCAACTCCGTCCGTGCAGTTTGGCGCTCAGAGGGGACCCTACACGTTCCAGCTTACGGTCACGGATTCCTTAGGAAAGACGTCTACAGACCTTGTAACGATTAACTTCGTCGGCAACTGATGCGCCCGAGCGCTTCCGATAGAGTTATTGCGGCGTGAGTCACCGCGGAAGTGAAACGCAAATGGCAGCGCCATCAAACGATGTCAGACCTGCCACGCTCACCGTCAGATTCGTGTTGACCAGATTCGGTCCTTGTCCGGAAACACACGGGGGCAATCCTGCCGGCACCGCAGGCACGACGAAGTTGATCTGGTATAGGCCGGGATATCCTGGCGTCAAGCCCGCGAACAATGGAATCGGGGTAAACGATATACCTGGAGTCACCTGCGAAAACGGCGAGGAAGGTAAAGCATCGGCCTGGAAATTGAAGGCCAGTCTGAACGTCTCCGCGGTGGGCGCGGGTTGCGTGGCTGGTTGACCAGTTGGTATCGGGGGATTCGTCGCACAGACCGGCTGCATATGCGACCAGTTCTTCGCCTACCGACGCCGGGTTCGCGTTCGAAACCAGCAGGCCGTTGGCGTGTGTCACCTCCCACTGGCACCTGCCGGTGGAGGGGCCCGGGCCACCGAGGACCGTATCGCAGACTGTCAGAATATGCACCTGATCGGGCACGGCGTTCAAATCGCTCCAAGTCCCGGCGACGCCGTTCTCGGTCACAAAAAGCGCGACGCCTCCCCCTAAACCGCCGTTTGGAGGTGGCAGTTGCAACTCGTAGGGGATTTGTATCGTGATGGCCGTCATCACGCCAAAATTCCCACTAAGCGTGGTAGGGCTTACCTGGAGGATCGGCGCTAGGATGTTCTTTGCCTGCACGAGGGTGACGCTGATGCCGGCGAGCGAAGTCGGCAAGCTGCCGAATCCGGCCTGCACCGGCTGCTTGAGAGTGCCGCCTACTCCCCTCGCGAATATGGTGATGACTTGTCCCGGAGCCACGCTGATGGGAGCGGGGAACAAATATCCGGCTCCGGCAATCGTGCTGGAGCTGCTGCTCTGGCCCAGTGCAGAAAGCGCAGCGGCTGCCGCGATGAGGATGGATCGGGCTGGGAAGTGAATCATGGCGATTGATATAACTTTGACGCAATCATCTCACGCTCGCCTACGCTGCGCTCGGTGACGCTAGGCGCAGCGCGAATTCTTCCTTGCGCTCAATAACATCCGCGCCCGCCACCCGTTCAGACTCCGCGTCGCATGTTAGAAATGAGCTGCAGGCATTCTTGTGCCTGCGCGCGCTCTCTGACAACCGAATAACAGGGGACACTCCTGGCCCACCCTCGAAATCAGCGTCACCAGCGTCACCCCGCGGCGCGTTCCACGCGTATTACTTGAGAATCTGAAACAGGTTGCTGTAATCGTCCGTCCACGGCCGCAAACCGGCGCGCAATGGCGCGGTGTCGATACCATAACCTTTGAAAAAATTGCGATTGAAAACTTCAGCATCGCCCGATACCAGCACCCAATCGCTCGATGACAGATAGTCCTCGTCTTCCCCATCATCGTCCACCATCACCGCGGTCTCGCCAAAATCTGATTACCCTAAAAAAGACGCAGCTATGACCGCCTACACTTCGTACCGCCCCCACAAAGAATCATTACTCCGATGCTCCTCGTTCTCGCAACAGTGCCACGGTCCTCTGGTTGGCGCCAAGATGCTCCATACCGGGAAACCGCAGCGCATATCCCAGCGGCGTGCACTCCACCACCTCATCCAGCCGCTCATAGTGGCCGGGAAGGTTCACCCTCACCGACAGTTGGGCACCACGATCCAAGAGGAGTTGTGCCATTGCAAGACCCCGGTCCTCAAACTGTGTCACGGCATGGAATATTGGCGTCTGCCCTCCGACGCCGGCTGCGTCCACAGCGGCGCGGGCGTTTACTTCGGCGCCACGATCGATAAGAAGCTGGGCAGCCGCGGTGCTCCCGTACTCCGCGGCCACGTGCAGGAGCGTCGCCCCCTGTAGCAGGAGCCGGCGCGCGCCGGTACTGCCGCAGTCGAGTCCCGGAAAGCGTTCCCTCACCAGTCCGGGATTCGAATCAAGCTGTTCAGCCAGCCGATCCACCCGATCCTGGATGGTGTCCAGCACGCCAGGCAAGTTGTATCGCGAAATACCGCCTGCGTTGATGAGCAGATCGAGGCACCTTCCGAGTTCCGAAGAACGGACATAGGTTCCTATTAGATAGTCCATCGCCGTCGTGCGCCTTCCGGGCTTCGGACAGTTCGGATCTGCGCCGTGCTCCAAGAGCCACTGCAGAGCAACTGGGTCTACGGATTCACACGGTGCGAAGAGAATTGGGAAATGCCCATTCCATTCGGCATTGACATCGGCGCCGTGGGCGACAAGAAGTTCCATCATGGGCACTCTTTCACCTCGGAGCGCCGCGCGCATCAGAGGACCGTCCCCACCTTGATGCACGTCTGACCCGTTCTCAATCATCCATTGAGCTATCTCGAGCCTGGCCGGCGCGGGCGGCCCCCAAGGTACACGGCATTCGGCCACCCAGGTGAGCGGCCCGTTTTTTGCATATCCCAGTGGCGCCTGGTGCAGAGCCGGGTTGCGGGTCATGAGCGCTTTAACTTCGTCGATCCTGTTACCGTCGATAGCCTGCTTGAGCTGCCCGACGTCCTCGAGGGAATCGACGTGTGCCTTGAGCTTCGGCCAATTAGAAAAGCCGTAGAGCCTGGCTATCTTGAATTGTGCATCGGTGATTGACTCGGCGCCAGCGGCTTTGAACAGATCCTTAGCTTGGTCCTTAAGATGGCGAAGATTCGGATTTTCGGGAAGCGGACGTGGCGCGTCTTGGGAATAGTTCGACATTGCGAACTCCTTTCATCAAAGCGCCCGTTGTCCGCACGTCGGGCTGAAAGAAGATTCGCTAAACTGTACTGCGAGCAGGTGGGCTTCTACCCTTTCCGCGGACCGGATGCGTCCCTTACGCCACCTCGAATATATCACGCCTCCACACACCCGCCCATCCTCAAGATCAGCGCCACCAGCGGGGACACAACCTACCAATTGAGGGCCCCGATTACTTCAGAATTTGAAAGAGATTGCTGTAATCGTCCGTCCACGGCCGCAAACCGGCGCGCAATGGCGCAGTCTCAATGCCATGACCTTTGAAAAAGTTACGATTGAAAACCTCAGCATCGCCCGATACCAGCACCCAATCGCTCGATGACAGATAGTCCTCGTCTTCCCCATCATCGTCCACCATCACCGCGGTCTTGCCAAAATCGTGCGCGTTTCTCGCCACCACCGGCACCAGATTCAGAAAGCGGTTTGACACGTGTACCGCCAGAATCCCGTTGGGCTGAAGCTGCCGGAAGTACACCGCGAAGCATTCGTGCGTCAGCAAATGAACCGGGATGGCGTCGCTGGTGAAGGCATCCACGGCGATCACATCGTAATTCTGCGGAGGCTGCCGCTCCATGGTTAGGCGCGCATCTCCCATCAACACCTGATGATCGCCCTGACACTCATTGAAGAACGTGAACCAACTGGTCGCAACCTGAAAATCGAGCGGGTTGATTTCATAGATTCGAAAGAAGTCGCCCGGCCTGCAATAACTGAGCGTCACCCCCGCACCCAGTCCGATGGAGCCGACGCGGACCGGCCCTTTACTTGCGAAATATCGGATAGCCCGCCCCATGCCCGACTTCGGGCCATAGTAGCTGGTGGGGGTGCGTCGCGCCTTGGCGTCCAAAAGCTGCGAGCCGTGATTGATCGTGCCATGAATCAACTTGCGAGCGGGCGTGTGCTCATCGGCGTCCGGTGAATCGTAAACGCGGAGCACTCCATAGTAATTGCGGACAGAAAGTAGGTAACGCCGATTTTCCAGACGTTTCTGATAGGCCAGGTATCCCGCCAGCGCTACCGTAACGACAATCATCGCGACGCGGACAATCTGCACTCCCCTGACAGACGACCAGCCGGGTGCAATCCACAGAACAATCGCCACCAGCGCTGGACACGCGATCATCCCGAGCGGCAATTCGGCGTAGCTGTGGAACACATGCGGAGCCGCCACCGCGACAAACAAACCGCCGATGGCGCCGCCGACCGACACCATGAGATAGAAATTCGTCAGATGCCGGGGATCCGGCTTGAGCCGTACCAGTTCGCCGTGACAAACCATGCAGCAGACAAAAAGCGTGGCCACAAAGATCGGAATGGACCACTTGAGATTCGCGTTGCCCTCGTCGTAATAAATGGCAAAGCTCGCGGCTCCTAAAGCGATGGCCAGTAGCGGCAGGAAGACGGGCCGATAATAAAGTTTCTCGCGCTCGAAACAAATGATGAAGCTGAGCAGATAAACGCCTAGAGTGACTACCCACAGAAACGGGATGGGCGCGACATTCTGGCTCAAGTGATTGGTGATGGCGAGTAATAGCGCGGATGCACAGGCCGCCAGCGCCGCCCAAAGCGCGTGCAGCAACCAATTGGGCGCCGGGGGCTCGGATGTCGCCGGATCCGACAAGGTCGCTTCAGCGAGCCCGACCGATTCAACTTTCTTCGGAACGGCGACGCGAAGCGTAGTCCATGCCACGACCCCGCACACCACCACAAACACGGCGTAGACACCCGACCAGCTCACGGCCTGCGTGCGCGTCGCCAGCAGGGGTTCCACCAGCACCGGAAAAGTAAACAGCGCGAGCAGCGACCCCAGGTTCGAAAGAGCGAACAATCGATACGGAACCGCGCCCGGCTTGGCCGCCACATACCAGGCTTGCAGCAAAGGGCTGGTCGTGGATAGCAGGACGTATGGCAACCCGATAGTCGCCGTCAGCAGCAGAAGTATCCGCATGGAAGGATCCCCGGCTTGGACCGGCTTCCACGTAGCCGACGGGATGATGGGAAGCAAGGCCAGGCTCACCGCCATCAAGCCGATGTGCAGAAACGCCTGATGCCGCGGCTTTAGATATCGCGTGGAGCAGTGGGCATATAAATAACCAGCCAGAAGCGCGGCCTGAAAAAACAGCAGGCATGTGCTCCAAACGGCAGCCGCGCCTCCAAACCAGGGCAGGATGATCTTGCCGATCATAGGCTGCACTTCGAACAGCAGAAACGCGCTGAGGAAGATGGTGACGGCGTAGACGAGCATCTGACGAGTAAGGAGCAATCATCGCACACAACGGAAAGCCGCGGCGTATATGCTAGACTTTCGGTGGATTGAAGCTAGCCCCCGTCGATTATCTGATCCTGTCCCTGTACTTCGCCTTCGTTCTCGGCATCGGGTGGCTGGTCAGGCGGAAGGTCTCCACCAGCGCGGATTTCTTGACATCCGGACGATCTGTTCCCGTTTGGATCACCAGCCTGGCGTTTATAGCGGCGAATCTTGGCGCCCAAGAAGTGATCGGCATGTGCGCATCCGGGGCCAAGTACGGCATCATGACCGCGCACTTCTATTGGATCGGCGCGGTTCCGGCCATGTTGTTCGTTGGCGTTTTTATGATGCCTTTCTACTACGGCAGCCGGGCGCGCAGCGTCCCCGAATATCTGAAGCTGCGCTTCGACGAAAAAACGCGGGCGCTGAACGCGATCACCTTTGCCGTGATGACCATCTTCTCGTCCGGAATCTCGATGTACGCCTTAGGGCTGCTGTTCGAGCTCGTCTTGGGATGGAGCTTCACCGCTTCCGTGCTGCTTTCGGCCGCCATCGTTCTGATCTATACATTCCTGGGCGGGCTCACCAGCGCCATTTACAACGAGGTGCTGCAGTTCTTCCTCATCGTGCTCGGCTTCGCGCCGCTTGCGATGCTGGCTGTCCACCAGGCCGGCGGATGGAGCGGCATGGCGTCGCGGCTGCCCCCAGTGATGACCCACACCTGGTCGTATGTCGGCGATGCATCCAGGAATCCGATGGGTGTGGAAGCGTTCGGTTTGGTGGCCGGGTTAGGCTTTGTCCTCTCGTTCGGCTACTGGTGTACCGATTTCCTGGTGGTACAACGCGCCATGGCAGCGGACTCGATGTCGGCCGCCCGCCGCACGCCTTTGATTGCGGCTTTTCCGAAAATGGTGATGCCGTTCATCGTGATCGTACCCGGAATCGCGGCGCTAGCGCTTTCGCACATGGCCCTCGGGTATTCGATTCCGTCCAAGGCCGGCGGCGGATTGGACTACGACCAGACGCTGACCACGTTAATGGCTCAGTTCTATCCCTCGGGCATGCTCGGCGTCGGCCTCACGGCGCTGATGGCCTCCTTCATGTCGGGCATGGCAGGCAACGTCACGGCCTTCAACACCGTGTGGACCTACGATCTTTACCAGGGCCATATCAACCGCCACGCGCCCGATTCCCATTACCTCTTCGTTGGCCGCGTGACCACCGTAGTCGGCGTGGGGCTTTCCATCGCCACCGCGTATCTGGCATCGCACTTCAACAACATTATGGATTTTCTCCAGCTCGTTTTCGGGTTCGTCAATGCTCCGCTCTTTGCGACCTTCCTGCTAGGCATGTTCTGGGTGCGAGCAACCGGGCATGGGGCATTTAGCGGGTTGCTGGCAGGAACAACAGCGGCCGCTGCGACCCACGGGCTGACTGTGGCCGAGAACAAAGGCGGCTGGCTAGGAAGCGTGCTGCACACCTTTCCATCGACCATGGCGCAGAATTTCTGGATTGCCATCTTCGCGTGGTCGGCCTGTTTTCTGGTTACGATTTTGGTCAGCCTCGCATCGCAACCCAAGCCCGCCTCAGACTTGCACAATCTCGTGTACGGGCTGACCGACATTCCCCACGATGCCGATTTGCCGTGGTACAAACGGCCGGCGCCTCTCGCGGTCATCGTGATCGTCGCGCTGATTGCATTGAATCTGATCTTCTGGTGATATGTCCGATCTTCGCATTCCAATTGGCCTCTTCTTCGCTCTGGTCGGGCTGCTGGTGGGGATCACTGGGCTCGCCGCCGGATATCGCGCGCCGCTCGAATTCGCGAATGTGAATCTGTATTGCGGCATTTCGATGCTCGTCTTCGGAGGCGTGATGCTGTGGCTAGCCCGGCGCAGCTCGTAATCGAAGCCTTCGAAACCCGCTATCTGAATACACCGGATATCGCGCGCGCTCCGGGCCGCGTCAACCTCATAGGCGAACATACCGACTACAATTCCGGTCTGGTTCTACCGATGGCCATCGATCTGGCCTGCTACGCGGCCTCGGCGCCCAATCGCGAGGGACTCTTCCGAGTCTATTCAGAAAACTTGAAGCAAGCGCGCCAGTGGCCAATCGAACAGCTCGGAAACTTGCGGCCGTCTGGGGACTGGAGCGATTACGTGCTCGGCGTAGCGCGGCAATTGCCGTTTGGCCGAGGCCGCGATCTCCTGATCTACAGCACGGTTCCGTTAGGATCGGGCTTGAGCTCGTCGGCGGCTCTGGAAGTCTCGACCGCATTGGCTTTGGGATGGAGCGGCGATCTGCCAAGTCTCGAACTCGCAAAGTTATGCCGCCGCGCCGAGAACGAGTTCATTGGATTGCCGTCCGGGATCATGGATCAATATGCTTCGGTTTTCGGCCGCAAAAACGTGGCTCTGTTAATCGACTGCCGTAGCTTCGCTTGCGAGCCAGTGGAATTGCCGGCCGGCGCGGCGATCGTGGCCGTAAATTCGATGGTCAAGCATGAGCTGGCTCAATCGGCTTACCGTCGTCGAGTGGAGGAATGCAAAGAGGCTGTTCGCGAGCTTCAACGGGATTTACGCGACGCGACGCCGGATCGGCTGCGCGCGATTCGTAACCCCGCCACTTTCAAGCGCGCCCGCCACATCGTTAGCGAGAATGCGCGTGTTGGGTACTTCGTGACCGCGAGCCGCAGCGGGGACCTGGCCGAGATGGGACGGTTGCTGGTGGAATCGCATCGCAGCTTGCAGCACGATTACGAGGTGAGCTGCGAAGAACTCGATTTCTTAGTCGACACGGCGCTCGCCATCCCCGGAACTTTCGGCGCGCGCATGATCGGAGGCGGCTTCGGCGGTTGCACCGTCAATCTGGTCGATCCCGCAGCCCTGGACCATTTCACGGTAACCCTGGGCGATGCCTATCGGGTAAAGTTCGGTCTCGACCCGGCGTTCTATCCGGTTAGGCCCACGGACGGCGCCACCCGGCTGTGGTAGTGGGCACGCGCCGCCCGTGACTTGACGCGCCCGGCGATACGGACATGAACTTGCGCACATGCCCGGTATAGCTTACTTTGAGATTGTGACCGCTGAACAAAAAAGCCGCCTGGAGCAAGCGGTGTGGGTGAACCCGCAGCGTATGAGTGGGACACCTTGCTTTCGGGGCACCCGAGTGCCTGTTCAGAGTCTGATCGACTTTCTCGAGGGTGGCGAAACGATTGATCGGTTCCTGGGACTGTATCCCTCCATCACCCGGCAGCAGGTTCTGTCTGTCCTCGATTTCGCTAATAGCCAGCTTCTCGAATGCGCGTCCTCATTGACGAGTGCGTAGACCCACGCGTCACCCTTCTATTGGGAGATCATAGAGTCGCCACGGTTCACGAACAACGCTGGGACGCGTTGGAGGATGGCCCCCTCCTGGCGGTCGCACAGGAAGAGTTCGACGTGCTCGTGACGATCGATGGAAACCTTGAGTTTCAGCAAAACCTATCTAAATTTAAGATCGGCATCGTTGTCGTTCACGTTGCAAAAAACCAACTCGCTCACTATCGCGTCATGCAAAGGGACTTACTCGCCGCTATCGAGGAGGTTCGTCCCGGCGAAGCGTTTCACGTCAGAACGCCGCCCTTCTGACCGCCCCATCGCCAACGTACATTCCCCGAGAATAACGCCGTCAGGCCGCCACTACTCAGCAGACAAGAAT
>DATMMD010000110.1:0-4820 GCA_035569875.1 Bryobacteraceae bacterium | reverse complement strand
TCTGAAACAGTATTACCTCGGCTGTCTCGCGCATGCCTCTTATCTAGTCGGCGATGAGCAAAGCGGAACGGCTGTTGTGGTCGATCCGCAGCGGGATATTCATCAGTATGTCGCTGACGCTGCGAATTTCGGACTGCAAATTCGCCACGTCTTCCTCACCCACTTCCATGCGGACTTTCTCGCCGGCCACCTCGAATTGCGCGACGCCTGCGGCGCTGTCATTCACCTTGGCTCGCGGGCCGAGGCCGAATATGCCTTCTTCGCGATGAAGGATGGCGACGCGCTGGAGTTTCCAGGAATGCGGCTGCAGGTTCTGCACACGCCCGGGCACACCATCGAATCCATCTCGATCCTTGTCTTCGATCTCGCCAAAGACAAAACAAATCCGCATGCGGTTCTCACCGGCGATACGCTCTTCATCGGCGACGTGGGACGCCCCGACCTGCGCGCCTCGCTCGGTTGGACTGCGAATGAACTCGGCGGCTACCTCTACGACTCGCTGCACACCAGACTGCTGCCGTTGCGCGATGAGGTGCTCGTCTATCCCGCGCACGGTGCGGGGTCGCTCTGCGGCAAGAAGCTCTCGTCCGACACGGTGTCAACGCTTGGCGACCAGCGACGCTTCAACTACGCGCTCAAGCCCATGAGCAAAGACGAATTCGTGCGACTCGTCACGGCCGACCAGCCCGACGCGCCGCCCTACTTTACGTACGACGCTATCCTTAACACGCGCGAGCGCGCCACGCTCGACAAGAAGCTCGAAGAAGTCCTCAAGCCCGTCGAACTCGACGATGTTCTCAGCCTCGGCGACAGGGGAGCGCAGATTCTCGACGTGCGCGATCCGGCGGAATATGCCAAGGGCCACCTTGCCGGCAGCATCAACATCGGCCTTGGCGGTCAATACGCCACGTGGGCCGGTACTGTCCTCGATCGCACTCGACCGATCGTGATCATCTCCGAGCCCGGCCGCGAGCAGGAAGCAGCACTTCGCCTTGGCAGGATCGGCTTCGATCATGTGATGGGTTATCTGCGAAACGGCATGGAGTCTCTCGCTGACCGCCTCGACCTTGTCTGGCCGACTGAGCGCAGCGGTGTTCTCATCGCGGCCGAAGAATTGGACACCGGCGAACCACCCTTCCTGCTCGACGTCCGCGCACCCCGCGAATTCGAAACAAAGCACATTCGTGGCAGCGTAAACCTACCGCTCAATCACCTGCAGGAACGCATAGACGAAGTGCCCCTGAACCGTCGCATCGCAGTACACTGCGCGGGCGGCTACCGGTCG
This sequence comes from Bryobacteraceae bacterium, assembly GCA_035569875.1. GTDB lineage: Bacteria > Acidobacteriota > Terriglobia > Bryobacterales > Bryobacteraceae > Palsa-89. Next base: position 3,535 of record DATMMD010000110.1, on the reverse strand, counting down.
TCGATCGCTGTCAGCATCCTTCACCAGCACGGAATCACCAACCTCATCGAGATCGCCGGTGGTTTGGCGGCGTGGGAGGCGGCTGGATTGCCGGTCGAGTCGGAAACGGCGCAATCGGCGTAACGACCGGGTCAGAATGACTATAGGCCGACTGGGAATATTATCGCTTTTTCTTCGCCTATTCACAGGAATTCAGTGTATGCTGGGCTTCACAACATGGAGGTTGCAACATGGACTTTCAAAAGGAACTTATCGCGGAATACGATCGAGAAACAGCCAGCACGCGTAAAATCCTCGAGGCAATCCCCGAAGATGCCGATTTCGCCTGGAAGCCCCACTCCAAGTCGATGGCGCTGGGTCGCCTCGCCGCCCACACAAGCGACACCAACGGCGACTGGGCCGTGCACACGCTTACCCGTGATCGGCTGGACTGGACGCCGGACATGACCCCGAAAGATCCAACCAACAAGAAGGATCTTCTTGCACGTTTTGAGAAGCAGGTCGCCGAGGCGAAACCGGCTCTCGCTGCCATGACGCCCGCCAATTGGGACTCGAACTGGAAGTTCGTCGCCGGCGACCAGGCCTGGATCGACGATACGAAATACAACGTATGGCGCACCTGGGTGGTGAATCACCTCGTCCATCACCGCGCGCAGCTTGGCTGCTACCTGCGCCTGCTCGACAAGAAGGTTCCCGGCATGTACGGGCCGTCTGCCGACGAGATGTGAGAAAACACGGAATCGGAAACAGTGAATAGGGAATAGGGAATAGAAGGCCGGAAGTCGCTCTTCGCTACACCTCGGTTTGCGGCGATTTCCTGGCCTTCCCACAGTTCGAAGAGCGTCTTGCATCAGCGCATTATGCTTGAGCCATGAAGTTCGCGTTTCCCAAGATCTATCCGATTCTCGACTCGTCGGTTATTCCGCTCGAAGGTCGTACCGATTTTCTCCGTCGACTTGGAGCGTCGCTATCCCACGCCGGTGTCACCCTGCTGGAGTACCGCAACAAGACTGGCTCCGCGTCGGAGATCCTCGCCGACGCCACAGTTCTGCGCGCAGCAATGCCGCGCGAACAGGTAAAGTTGATTCTCGATGACCGGGTTGATCTAATTGAGCAAGCGGCATTTGATGGGGTCCACGTTGATGCCGGTGACCAGACAGCTGCCGAGGCGCGCCGGATTGTAGGCGATGACCGCATCGTGGGCACCTTCGGTGGGAGCGACGCTCTTCTGCCCGGAGTGCTCGAAGCCCCCGCGGACTATCTGGCTATCGGACCGGTGTTTGAAACGCGCACCAAGCACACCGACCTGAAGCCAATCGGCATTGAGGGAGTTCGGCGGCTCCGCAAGCAGGCGGGGCCCGATGCAATTCTGAGCGCCGCTGCGGGCATTACCTTCGCATCCGCGGCCTCCATTCTCGAGGCCGGTGCCAGCATGGTCGCAGTCGCTGAAGCTATCTTTCGAGCTGCCGATCCGGCGGCCGAATTCACGCGATGGGTCAAGCATCTCCATTGAGAGTGCTTTTCCGGAAGTGGGAAATGGACGTCAAAATTAGACGAGACAATTCTTTTAAAATCAGATAAAACAAGCCCAGTGCCGACTCCTGAACTCACTGCCGTCGAAAGCCCTGCCAAAGCCCACGCCACACCCAAGATGGTGCAGACGCTTGGGTTATTCAGTTCCACCGCTCTGGTTGCCGGCTCCATGATTGGGTCCGGCATTTTTCTTGTCGATGCGGAAATTGCGCGTACCGCCAACTCGCCGGCTCTTGTGCTCGGCGCATGGGTGGTCACGGGCATTCTTACCGTGATCGGCGCGCTCAGCTATGGCGAACTCGCTGCCATGATGCCAAAGGCCGGCGGCCAGTATGTCTACCTGCGCGAGTCGCTCGGTCCGCTGTGGGGATTTCTCTACGGCTGGACACTGTTCCTGGTGATCCAGACCGGAACCATCGCGGCGGTCTGCGTGGCCTTCGGCAAGTTCCTTGGCGTCTTCTTTCCCTCCATCTCAACGACGCACTGGCTCTGGCACATTGCTCATGTTCCGCCTGTCAAAGTCGGTCCCATGGTTCTGGGCAACATGGATATCGGCGTCAACACGGCCAACCTTACAGGCATCGTGATCGTCTTCTTCCTGGCCTTCGTGAATATGTTCGGCGTGAAGTTAGGCGCCATGATCCAGAACATTTTCACCTCCGCCAAGGCGCTATCGCTGGCGGCACTGGTTCTGCTCACCCTCACCATCGGGCGCAACGCAACTGCGATGGCCGCGAACTTCGGAGAGGGTTGGAGCGAATTCTGGAAGAACGCAGGTTGGAGTGCACTGCATCCTGTCCAGGTGGGAATCGGAGGACCAACGGTCTTTGTGAACCTGCTGGTGATTCTCGCCGTGGTGCAGGTGGGCTCGCTCTTTTCCGCCGATGCGTGGAACAACATCACATTCACTGCGGGAGAAGTAAAGAATCCGCGCCGGAACATTCCGCTGTCGTTGATTATGGGAACCGGCTTTGTGGTCACGGTGTATTTTCTGGCCACCCTCGGATACCTGATGGTCCTGCCGATGCACGGCGATCCTCACGGAACCACGGCGCTGGCGCGCGGGCTGCAATTCGCCTCAGAGGATCGCGTGGGCACGGCGGCGCTCGAAGTCGTGTTCCACTCCGGCGGTGCATACCTGATGGCCGCGGCCATCCTGATTTCTACGTTTGGATGCGCGAATGGATTGTCCCTTGCCGGCGCGCGCGTCTACTACGCAATGAGCCAGGATGGACTCTTCTTCAAGTCTGTCGGCAAATTGAGCGAGAAGTACAAGACGCCTTCGGCGGGGCTCTTTGTGCAGGCATGCTGGACTGCTTTGCTCTGCATCTCCGGCTCCTACAGCCAACTGCTCGACTACATCATCTTCGCGGTGCTTGTCTTTTACATCCTGACGATCATCGGATTGTTCGTTCTGCGCGTCAAACAACCAGGGGCAAGCCGTCCGTACAAGGCGCTCGGCTACCCGGTCCTTCCGGCGCTCTATATCGTCATGGCTTCGTGGATATGTATCGTATTATTGCGATACAAGCCCCAATACACGTGGCCGGGCCTCGTTCTAGTTTTACTTGGAATCCCGGTTTATCTCTTCTGGTCGCGGCGTTCTGAAGCACGAACACAGCAATAACGAACTCTAAGCCTTTGTGGAGGATGTTCCTCACTCATGTACAACCTGCTACGAACCAAACCGATGTCGATGCTTACGCAAGAGGCCGCAGAACAGGGCGAACACACGTTGAAGCGCTCGCTGGGCGCGGTAAACCTGATCACGCTGGGTATTGGCGCTGTAATCGGCGCGGGCATCTTTGTGCTCACCGGCCAGGCTGCTGCGCGCTATGCCGGCCCCGCCGTGGCGCTGAGTTTTGTGCTGGCGGGATTCACCTGCGCATTTGCCGGTCTCTGCTACGCTGAGTTCGCTTCGATTATTCCTATTGCGGGCTCCGCGTACACCTATGGCTACGCGACGCTTGGCGAATTCGTAGCATGGATCATCGGCTGGGAT
>DATMMD010000109.1:0-2930 GCA_035569875.1 Bryobacteraceae bacterium | reverse complement strand
CGGTCTCCCAGGCTTTCGTATGCCTCGGCCATGCGGGCTAACACCGCGCCATCCATGGGAGCCAGCGCGACGGCCGTCTCCAAGTGGGCAATGGCTTTCGAGGGTTCTTGAAGCTTAGCACAGACGATCCCGAGGCTGGACTGGATAGTGGAGTCTTGCGGATGTAATTTCACTGCATCTTCCAGCAAGGGGAGGGCGCGGCGGAAGCCAGCGACCGCGTCATTGGTCCGATCCAGCCACGTGTAAGCGTTCGCCAAATTGATCCAGACGCGATAATCTTTGGCGTTGAATGCCAGCGCTTTTTCATATTGCTGAGCCGATTCGGTGTAGCGGTGCTGCTGATAGAACACATTGCCGAGATTCGTGTGAGCCGGATAAGACGGGCTGATCTGGATACTTTTCTGGAGAGCGGCCGTGGCCTCGGCAAGCTTCCCACGGCCGCGCAGTGCGGCAGCCAGGTTGAGCCAGGCGATCGAATTATCGGGTGTCAGCTCCACAACCTTGTGCAGTTGAACGGCGGCCTCTTCTAAGCGGCGCTGCCGGTAATAGAACAGCCCGAGCCTGTTGAGATTGTCCCAATAGTCGGGGCGAAGAGCGACTGCGCGAACTAGCGTCTGTTCGGCATCTTTCAAACGTGCCTGCGCCTCATACACGCTCGCGAGACCGAATAGAGCATCGGCGCTGCGTGGATCCAGGTGCAGCGCGTGCTGGAACTCCTGCAGCGCCAGATCGGTCTTACCGGTCTCGTTGTGAATGCGGCCCAGCGTCACGTAAACCGGAGCGAGCTGATCGTCGATCTGAACGGCGCGCTCGCAGGCGGCGGAGGCCTGGTCGATCCAGCGCAGATTCTGATCCGTCCTGTATCGCACCAAATAGGCTTCACCCAATCCGGCGTATGCCAAAGCGAAGCGCGGATCGATCTTGACGGCGTCCTCAAATGCCGTTGCCGCTTGGTCCAGGTTGCCGGGTTTGTCGTAACGCCGAAGAAGACCTAGTGCTTTCAGATATAGTTCATACGCGGCGGGCGCCGCGGCGCCGCCGGTCGACCGAAACATCTCGCTCGGGACCGTGACGTTCATCAATTTGGCGAGCTTCGCAACCGCGGAATTTTGCAGCATTGCAAAGTCGCCGGTTCGATCCTCTACTTCTTCCGAGCCGAGCTGGCGTACATGTTTGGCGTCGATCAGATTCACAACCAGGCGAATGTCTGAGCCGGTCCGTTCCACCGTTCCGGTTACCACCAGTGTTGCGCCGAACTCTTTTTGGGCGCCGGCTGCATCGGCCACCTTCCGGCGGCGCACCTCACTGGCTGGCACCACCCAAAGAGATTGGTTGCCGAGCTCGAGGTTGGACAGCCTGCCGGTGAGGCTTTCCATCAAGCCGTCGGCCAGTACATCGTTGCCGGCTGTGCTTCCGATCACGCTGAACGGCAGCACTGCAATATGTTTTTCGCTTGGACCCAAGACGGCGGCTACGATGCGCTGCCGCGCGGCGGGAATGAGCAACAAGATCGCGGCGAGAACCGGGACCACTAAAAATGCAGCCACCCAACGGCGCCGCGGTCCGCGGGCGGCAACTGGAGGCGCGAACGCCGACTGCGCCGCCGATTCGACATACTGCTTAAGTTCGGATCTGGCCAGCGTTCGAGTGTGCGCCCGGTCCACGCCGGTTTCCAGTCTTTCGAGGTCAGCCAACATCTCGGCGACAGTCTGATATCGGCGCGCCGGATCCTTGGCCAAGGCATGGTACACGATCTCTTGCAATTCGACGGGCATGTCTTCCATAGGCGCGGGCGCTGAGTTCACCACAGCCATAAGCATCCCGGGCATCGTGTCGCCTTGGAAGGGCAAACGTCCGGTGAGCATCTCATAGAGAACCACACCCAGCGACCACAGATCCGTACGCTGATCCAGCGGTTTGCCGAGGGCTTGCTCCGGCGACATGTACGCCGCGCTGCCCGAGATTTCGGTGCTCAATGTGGCGCTAGCCGATTGGATGGCACGAGCCAGTCCGAAATCAACGATCTTCACCACGCCCTGCCGGGTGATGATCGCGTTGGAGGCTTTGATATCACGGTGAATGATGTGGTGGGAGTGCGCTTCGGCAAGCCCGCGCGCCATTTGGAGTGCAATGGATATTGCTTGGGCTGGAGGCAGCGCGCCGCGCTTGATTCTCTGGGCGAGCGTCTCACCGTCATAGTAGGCCATGACGATGAAAGAGATGCCCTCGGCTGTCTCCTCGATCGCGTGGATAGTGCCGACATTGGCATGATCCATGGCGGATGCCGCCCGCGCCTCCCGCAGGAACTGGCTGCGAGTTTTTTCGTCGGCGTCGATCTCCGGAGGGAGGAACTTAAGCGCTACTGTGCGATTTAGCTTGGTGTCCAGAGCCCTGTAGACGACGCCCATCCCGCCGGCGCCCAACTTATCGACGATCTGATAACTATTGACGGTCCGCACCGCGCCGGATGCGGGACTAGATGGGTCCACGAATTAGCCTCTGGAGCGCGGACATGAAAAACCCAACAGTAGTATACAGCAGGGCCAGTCGCGCTGGTTCGTCTATTCGAGATTCGATTCCTCGATGTTCGCATTGTGCGAGTATCAATTGCGGTGGATTTAAAGCAGCTGGGAACGCGATTTGGCGGACTTATCGCCGTCTTATTGATCACGGCTTACTTTTTGGCTCTGGCAGGGCAGGGCCTCAGCGCAGGGTTCACGACCGATGATGTGGAGAACTTGACCACGTATTGGAATCAATCTCCGGCGGCGCTGCTCAAGGCCGTAGTTTTCTACTTTTCACCGTCTTACCGGCCTTTAGGCGGCCTTTTCTTCTATCGTCCGCTATTCGCGTTCGCGGGATTTCATCCTTTGCCTTACCGGCTTTTGTGTTTCGCGCTTCTGCTCGTCAATCTGGGGTTGCTGTATCTC
>DATMMD010000108.1:0-2695 GCA_035569875.1 Bryobacteraceae bacterium | reverse complement strand
GCCCGCCGCGCCTCTCACTTTCAGAGTCGCCCATCCCACCATGTTCTGGCCCATGTCGAAGATGTAGGCTCCGTTTGCGGTCGGAGTCACGCTCTTCGGGTCCAACGTAGTGATGATTCGCGCGGGCGCGGTGATTTGGCTGGATACAATTATGGCGGGCGCATCCGCGATCACCGCTGGCTTCCAGGTGGAGTCGTCGAAGCCGGGTTTCTCCCAACCTGCCTGTTCCAGGCGCGCGTCGTAGTCCTCGCCTGCATAAATGCTGGAGCTGAGGATGGGCGATGCGGCCGTCTTCCACGACTCGTCGGTCACCACCGTGTCGTGACTGCCGTCAGCGTAGTCGAGTTCGAGTTGCGCGACAAGACGATCCGGCGGAGGGAAGAAGTGCACTCCGTCCCAGGTGAGGCCGCTGCCATACCAGCCGTCCCCGAGCAGAGCGCTGATTACGTTGTTGCCGCTCACCAACAAGCTGGTCACATCGTAAGCCTGATACGGGACGCGCTTGCGATAGTCGGTGAAGTCGGGCGTCAGGACATCGGCCCCGACCCGGCGGCCATTCAAAAACACACGGTAGCTACCGAGAGCAGTCACGTAGAGTCTTCCGCTTTGCACGTTCTTCGATAATGCAAGCGTTCGGCGCAGGTAGGCGGCCGGTTGCGGCAACGGCCCCGGATCCCCGAGTTTCTTGTCAGTCAAATCCGCGACGGCGCGGGCGGGCCGCCAATGTGATTTCTTTTCAAGGCTAGCCTCCCACTTCGCGCCGGTGGGAAGGCGCATGGTCGAACCATCGGAGCGCGTAATCTTCAGCAACGCTGCCAGCGCGGCGGTCGTGGTTTTGGCCCCCGCGTTTGGCCCCCACTCCGGTGACTCAGGAGCCGTGACGGCCACTTCAATGACGTTCTTGCCCACGCCTAGCTGATCAGAAATATCCTTCCGGTCGAACGTGGTCCATCTACTCTTGGAATCGACTTTATGGCCGTTCACTTTCGCGACGAAGTCTCCTCGGGTCGCAAGCATCAGGACCGCCGCCTTCGGTTTCTCAGTTTGGCGAAGATCGACGGTGACGCGAAACTTAGCTGCCGTCTTCGGCACAACCGCGAAAGCATCTTGACCCGGCAGCCAAATCCAGCGGATGTCACGACGGTCGGCGTCGTCCTCCGGGTTCTGCCAACGAATCCACTTGGCCTTCCAGTCCGTCGCGTGCAGAAGTCCCATCTCCCACCAAGCCACTTCCGTCGACTCCGAGACTTGCCTCTCGGCATCCCACACACGGACTTTCCAGTAGTATCTCTTGCGCGATTCCAGCGCTGGGCCGCGATAAACGATTCCCACCGACTCCGCGGAATCCACTTTGCCGCTGTCCCAGACGTCGGCTTTCCCGCTCCGCAGGTTCTCGTCATTGCTGGCCACCAAAACCTGGTAAGCCGCTTGCATCCAGTTGCGCTCGCTGTTGTCGCTCTGCCATGAAAATCGAGGGGACGCTGCGTCGATGCCTAGAGGATTCTCCAGATATTCGCAGCGCAGGTGAACCGGCGTGGCGGCCGCGGCCGACGTTAGTACGACAACCGCAATGACCACCCTCAATAATCTGGGACGCTGCAATCTAGCACGCTCCACCTGATCCTCCTCGGCCTCTGATGACGCGGTTGACTGTTCAGAGTGTTATGCTGTGCGTTTGTGCCACAAGGATTGTAACCTCCGTCGTCAAAGATCAAAGAGAGGTCCGCCATGGACGAAGGCAAGAGAAAACGAGTATTCGATGCGATTGAGTCCTTCCGCATTGAACTGCCATCCTGGGGCTTCGCCAACACCGGCACGCGGTTCGGGAAATTCATCCAGCCAGCCGCGGCCACTACTACCGAGGAAAAATTCAGCGATGCCGGCCAAGTACATCTGCTCACCGGGGTCTGCCCTACAGTAGCGCTGCATGTTCTGTGGGACTGCCCGGATGGAGTGCGTAGCACAGACGACATCAAAACATTTGCCGACCAGTACGGAGTTCTTCCCGGCGCAATCAATCCCAACCTTTTCCAGGACCAGGAATACAAGTACGGCTCGTTCGGCAATCCCGACCCTGCGATTCGCCAGCGTGCGTTGCAGCACACCCAGGAAAGTATTGAGATTGCCCGGCGCCTGCACAGCCGCGATATTTCGATGTGGTTTGCGGACGGCTCCAATTACCCCGGAACCGCGAACATCCGGCAACGGAAACAATGGTTCATCGAGGGGTTGCAAGAGTCCCATCGCGCGTTGTCTCCAGGCCAGCGGTTATTGATCGAGTACAAGCCATTTGAGCCGGCGTTTTACCACACCGATATCGCCGATTGGGGCATGTCTCTGCTTTTATCGCGGGCGGCCGGTCCGCAAGCGAAAGTCTTGGTAGATACCGGCCATCATTACGCGGCGCAGAACATTGAGCAGATTGTTTCCTGGCTGCTGTCAGAAGACATGCTCGGCGGCTTTCACTTTAACGACCGCCGCTACGCCGACGACGATTTGACGCTAGGCTCCATCGATCCCTATCAGGTTTTCCGCATCTTCCACGAGATTCGATATTTCGAGTGGGAAACCGGCAAGAAGGCCGACATCGCGTACATGGTAGATCAGAGTCACAATCTCAAAGGCAAGATTGAGGAAGCGATCCAGACCGTAACCATGGCGCAGGAACTTTTCTCTAAGGCGGCTCTGGTCGATG
>DATMMD010000107.1:0-10044 GCA_035569875.1 Bryobacteraceae bacterium | reverse complement strand
TAGTCGTTATCAATGGCGGAGACATCGATACCGAGTCCTTGGATGACGTCCCTGGCCTTCTGCGACAGAACTTCGGGCGAGTAATCGAGATGAATCCTCTCGAGAGCGCTCCTCCGCACCGCCAGAGCGTAATAGGCGGCTAAAGACAAAATCACGAACGCGAGTAAAGTCATCGCAATTTTCGGCGCGAGCCCTACGCCCTCACCCGCCGCGGCGACCATTTGAGGTGACGGCGTCTCTCCGGCGGCGAGCGCGGCGGCGAGAGGATCTCCGCCCGGCAGGGCAGCAGCCACCGCCAACGCGGACGCCGGCCGGCGTGACGGCTCAGGGTCCAGACATCGTAGAATCACGCGCTCCACCGCCGGATCGAGATCCCGCACCAGCGATGTCAGGCTGATGGGGGTCGTGCCGGTTTGTGCCCGCACCAGTTCCGCCAGAGTGCTGGCCTCGAACGGGCGCCGGCCGGTGAAGACTTCATACAGCACCAGGCCCAGAGCATAGATGTCGCTGCGCGCCGTGACCTCTTTGCCCGAAAGCTGCTCCGGCGCCATATAAGCGGGCGTGCCGTTCCGCACTTCGGTGCCCGCGATCTGGTCCGCCAGGCCGGCGAGGCCAAAGTCAGTCAGCAGGACTTGGCCGCGCGCATCCAGCATGACGTTGCCCGGTTTCAGGTCGCGATGCAGGACGCCCTTTTCGTGGGCTGCAGCCAAACCTGCGCACAGTTTGCGCGCGATCTCTATTCCTTTGTCGCTAGGAAGACGGCCGATGCGGCGCAGCAGCGAGGCGAGATCCTCACCATCCACGTACTCCATCGACAGAAACATCTGGCCGTCGATCTCGCCAACGTCGTAGACGCGGCAGACGTTGGGATGGGAAACCTGTCGCGCGATGCGAACCTCATTTCGGAAACGCGTGAGAGCCGCTTCGTTCTCTCCTATGCTTTCGGGGAGGAACTTCAGTGCTACCGGCTGCTCCAGGGTCAGGTCATCGGCCCGGTAGACTTCGCCCATCCCGCCTCTTCCGATGAGCGATATGATCCGGTATCGTCCTGCCAGGAGCGTCCCAGGTAAGAACCGGCTCTCGCGCAACGATGTGGACGAGGGGCTTCGGCCGCCAGAGCTTGGGGATTTCGGCGTGGCTGGGCGGAGAGAAGCTACGGTACGGGTCGCGTACGCCTCTTCGGCCACCTTCTCGCCACAAGAGGAACAGAAGCGAACGTTCTCGGCTATTTCAGTCCCGCAGGCGGCGCATTTTGCCATAGAGCTGTTCTCTAGCGCTGGCTGGCTTCGCCCGCGCCGACTCTCTGATTGAAGTGAGCCGACTTGCCGCGCGGAATGGTCAACGATTTCCAATTTGCGTGCTGAAAATGTTTGGCAAGGAACACGATCTGGCCGCAATGATACGAGTAATGGCCGATCTGCCGGTTGATAGCCTGCATGACGGAGTGCGCTTCGCCGCGAATCGTGATGGCGCGCTCCATGTCTGGATCTGACAGCGGTTCCAGCGCGGTGAATAAATAATTCCAGCCCTGCTCCCAAAGGTTCATCAGAGCTTTGCGCGTGGCGGGCGGATCTTCAAATTCGCTGTCGCGATTGCGGTCCGGCTTCTCGCCATCGGTGGTGAGAAAGTCCATCCATCGCGAGCGCATGTTGCCGTACATATGTTTGACGATGATCGCGATTGAATTCGACTCGGCATCCAGCACTTCGAAAAGCTGGTCGTCGGTCACTTGCTCCATGGCGCGCTCGGCCAGCTTCTTGTAATAACGAAAAAGCGTCAAGGAATCTTCCAGGTAAGAGGTGGTGAATTTCAGAGCCATGGTTAATTTTCCCGAGACCGCGAACCCGAAATTCGTAGTCTCATGGGGTATCGTAACTCAACCAGGAGGAACAAATATGAACATTGGTGTACTGGTGCTGGCCACACCTTGGCTGGTGACGAAAGAGGTCGTGCAGGAGCCGGGCGACTTGACCGGGAAAATCCTCATCGACGTGACCAATCCGGTGTTGCCGGATCTTTCCCGATTGGCGCTGGGCAACGCCACGTCCGCGGGCGAGCATGGCCGGTTGGGCACGCGGAACGGTCAAACAACTGGCCGGTGAACTGGGTTTCAAAGGCGTAGATGCCGACGCGCTCACCCAGGCCCGTGTGCTGGAGCCGCTCGCGCTGTTATGGATCTCGCTGGCGTTCAAGGCCGGGCTGGGCCGCGAGTTCGTCTTCAAACTATTGCGGCGTTACCCCCCTTTCGTTGACCCATTAAAGAACAGGTCGATCATATCTGTGTTATACTACTGCAAATTTCGTTGAAGGGGGTTACCCATGAAAGCACCTCTGGCTTCTCTTAGGTGGGTTCTTCTGGCCGCATTTGCAATCCTCTGTGCGTCCATACTCTCTGCGCAAAACTTTGTGGGCGGCGTCCGCGGCCTGATCCAAGATCAGGGTGGGGCCGTGATTACCGACGCCAAAGTCGTGCTGACCAATTCCGCGACGGGGGTCATCCGGGCGACGAACAGCAATGCTTTAGGCGAATATGTGTTCGCTCAACTCGAGCCGGCTACCTATTCCATCTCGGTCGAGGCTCCCGGCTTCAAGAAGCTGATCCAGACGGGCATCATCGTCAATACGCAGGAGAATGTCAACGTCGATCTGAAGATGGAAATCGGCCAGCTTACCGAAAGCGTCCAGGTGACAGCCGAAGCGGCGTTGATCGAGAATACCAACGCGTCCAACGGCCAGGTGTTGACCGAGCAACAGATTGCAGATCTTCCGAATCTGGGCCGCAACGTATTTCTGCTCTCCAAGCTGGCGACCAACGTCGCCACGGGTGGAGACCCGCGGTTCAATCGTTTCCAGGACCAAAGCGGCTCTTCCCAGATTTCGGTGGGCGGCGGTCCGATTCGCGGGAACAACTACCTGATCGACGGGATTCCGGTCACCGATTCCACCAACCGTGCGGTGATCATCCCCACCGTCGAAGCCGTGCAAGAAATGAAGCTTCAGGAGGGCACGTATGACGCCACCATGGGTAGAACAGGCGGAGGCGTCTTCAACACGGTGCTGAAAACCGGAACCAACGGTTTTCACGGAGACGTGTTTGGCTACTACCGGACCACGGATTTCTCGGGAAATACGTTCTTTAATAATGCAGCTGGTAAACCGCGGGATCCAACGTTGTTTAAGAATTTTGGCGGCGGAATGGGGGGCCCCATCTACATTCCGAAAGTCTACAACGGCAAGAACAAGACGTTCTTCTACGTGGCGCAGGAAGCCTACCGGCAGCACACACCCCAGACCGATTCGTATGGCCTGCCGACCGCGCTCGAGAAGACGGGCAATTTTTCGCAAAGCAGTGTGACCATTTTCGACCCCATGTCGACGCGACCCTGCACCGCCGCCGATAACTGCCCGCCTTCGGCAGGAGGCTATGTCCGTGTTCCGTTTGCGGGAAACATCATTCCGGCCAGTGCAATTAATCCGATCGGCCAAAATATTATCAACTACTTACCGAATCCGCAGAGGGCGTCGGCGACTGGAGCGCCCAACTTCATTGGAAGCAATTCACTATTCGATCGCGCCGATGAATATGCCTATAAGGTGGAGCACAACGTGACTGAAAAGATCCGGCTGAGTGGATCTTTCATGTACTATAAAAGCCGCGAGCCGGGTGGAAACTCTCTCGGAATCGTAGCGGGCGCCACGCCTAGTAATACCCCCTATCTGCTTTACCGCCATGTGGACGCGACGGCGCTTAACGCCATCCTCACGCCGAATCCCACGACGGTTGTGTCATTACGTTACGGCTTCAACCGTTTCCCCAATTTCACGGAGGGCGTCAGCGCCGCTGCGGGATTCAACGAGGCGTCTCTGGGTTTCCCATCCAACTTCCTCAATGGCCTCCAGTCGCACTATTTCCCCCAAATCACTTTTAGTAACGAGAACTTCAGTCTCAGCAACGTAGCCATCACCCCTCAAAACTTCTATTCCAAAAACGTCCTGGGCAGCGTTTCGAAGAATATTGGCCGGCACAACATTACGACTGGATTGGATTACCGCGTGCTCAATAGCGGGCCGACGGTTACCTCGAATGCGGGGATCTTTACCTTCAACGGAGTGTTCTCGCGCCAGTACCCGACTGTAACCAGCACCACCACAGGGGCGGATTTCGCTGATCTCTTGCTGGGCAATCCGTCGTCCGGATCGGCCGCCACCGGTGTGTTGCTGAATAACTATGTGCGCTACTACGGAGGATACCTTCAAGATGATATCCGCGTGAGCTCCAAACTTACCTTGAACCTTGGAATCCGGTATGAATATGAGACCGGTGAAAGAGAGGTTGGCAATGGCATGGTGACGAACTTCGCCCGCACGGCGACCAATCCCATCGCGGCGAGCCTCCCGGCGGGGGCAGGTGTGATCCCTTACGGTGTGATTCAATTCGCGGGGATCAACGGAGCTCCGACTTCGTGCTGTAATCCTTCGCATACGAAATTCGGCCCGCGCGTCGGAGCGGCCTATCAACTGACATCCAAGACGACGCTCCGCGCCGGAATCGGGATATTCTATGCGCCCATGGTCTTTAACTATAACGACTCTGCTCCGGGGTTTACGCAGACCACGACTTACAACCCCAGCAACGATGGAAATAAGACCCCGGCAAACTCCTTGAGCAATCCGTTTCCCACCGGCATCATTCAACCTTCGGGCAATACGCTTGGCGCGTCGACGGCGCTCGGCTCAACTTTCAGTTTCCTCGATCCCAACAAAACCGGAGGCGGAACTGTTTACCAATATTCCGCGGATATCCAACAGGAGCTTGGTAAAGGCATCATGTTCGAGATTGGCTACGTTGGGTCACGCGCGAACGGCCTTACTTCGTATCCGACCTCGAACGGCGTTCTGCCGATTAACGAATTGAGCCCCGCCAACGTTGCGCTTGGACAGGCGTACCTGAATCAGTCGGTTCCGAATCCGTTTTTCGGTTTACCCGGAATCGGGGGCGTGCTCACCGGCGCTACGACGACGCGCGCGCAATTGTTGTTGCCTTTCCCAGAATACGGCCAAATCAGCCAAAATACGACCATCGCACACTCACGGTACGACTCTCTCATCATGAAGGTGCAAAAGAGGTTCAGTCGCGGGCTGACGTTCCTGGGAACGATGACTTGGCAGAGGAACGAAGACAATGAATTCAGTTCCGGAAGTAGCAACGCTCTCAATACGCTCGGTAGCGCACAGCAAGGCCATATTCAGAATATTTACAACCTGGGCGCCGAGTGGGCGTTGGCGGCAATCGACCAGCCACTCCGGTTCACCGGCACTTGGACCTACCAGCTTCCGTTCGGAAAGGGCAAGCGATTCCTGGGCAACAACAACGTAGCCAACTGGGTGGTGGGCGGTTGGTCTGTGAACGGGACTATCATTGTTGCTAGCGGGTTCCCGCTGTTCGTCGAACAGAGCAACAACAATACGGGAATCGGTGGAGTGGGACAGCGTCCCAATGCTACCGGTGTGAGCGCCTGTTATTCGGGCAGCCCGGAGTCCCGGGTTAACAGCTACCTCAACCCGGCTGCCTTCTCGCAGGCGCCCGCCTATACCTTCGGCAATCTAGGCCGCGACATTCCGTGCCTGGGCCCCGGCCAAGCCAGCACCGACGCGTCTGTGTTCAAGGACTTCAGCGTAAAGGAGCGATTCACTGCGCAGTTCCGGACAGAGGCGTTGAACCTAACCAACACACCGTATTTCGCGCAACCGTACACTCAGTTCGGCGTAGCTAATTTCGGGCACATCAATTATCAGGCGAACATCCCGAGGATCCTTCAACTCGGCCTGCATTTCGCCTGGTGACCGTGTGGCATTGTTTGGGGTTATCTGCCCAGCAACCGCCTGCCCACGCCGTCAGCTCTTGGGCTTAGTCGAATCGAACTTGATCTGCTTAAGGATCTCGGTCTGACGGTCGAGCTCGGTCTTGCCGGCGGGGAACTGATTGACCTTTAGTATGAAAGCCAGAATATCGGCGTTCTGCTGCCGGCTGAGACTTCCGGGTGCGTTCTGCGGCATCGAGACGCGAATTCGGTCGAACAGATCGCCCAGTGTCAGGCCATTCCAATTGGCAAAGAACGAGTCGCCGGCCAGCGGGGGAGCCGATTCACCGCCGGTTAGTTCCCCGCCATGGCAGGACGCACACTCCTTGCCATAGAATCCTTCACCGCGTTTGGCTTGGTCGTCCGTATAAACGCCGTCCCAAACCGTTCGCGTAGTTTGAGCGATTGCAGCTAGGCCGAGGACGATTCCGAGCACCGCTATTTTGACCTTCATGTCACCTCACTTGAACCAGTATCTCACTCCTGCCGCAGGGCCGTAATGGGATCGATCCGCGTCGCGCGGCGAGCTGGAAGATAACTGGCCAACGCGGCAACGATGATCAAGATGGCGCTGACCCCGATGAAAGTGGTTGGATCCCACGGGCTGAACTCGATCAGCAGGCTGCCCAGCAATTGCGTGATGGCTGCCCCGGCTGCCAGACCGACAGCCATGCCAATCAGGGCCAGCCGCATACCGCGCCGGATCACCAACCCGATCACTCCGCTCTCGGTTGCGCCCAATGCCATACGTATCCCGATTTCGCGGGTTCGCTCGTTGACCGAGTAGGCAATCAGCGCGAAGAGCCCGACCGATGCCATGGTGAGGGCCAGGCCTGCAAATACGCCCAGCATGTCGAAAATAATCGCCAATTGGCGGATTTGATCCCGCAGCATCTGGCGCATCGTGGTGGCCTCAACGGGCTCATCGCCATCGACGCCGGCAATCGCTTTCCGGAGGCCGGTGAGGATTCGGGCGGGATCGCTAGAAGTTGTCACTAGCAAGGACATCGCGCGCTGGGGCGCCTGATCGAATGGAACATAGATCTGAGGATGAGCCGGCCCTTGCAGGCTGGGTGGTTTGACATTGGCGGCTACGCCGACAATGGTCCATAGATCTCCCCGCGCGTCGGCATCAGTTAAACGGATCTGTCTGCCGATAGGATCGGTGTAATTCCAGAAGCGGTCGGCGAAGGCTTGATTGATCACGGCCACGCGCGCGGTGCTGGCTGTATCTTGATTCCGGAACTCGCGGCCGCGACGAAGCGGCGTGCCAGCGACCTCGAAATAGTGTGGCGCAATCACAACTTGCATCGCCACCGGACGCTCAGCCGGCGCTGCGGTCTCTCCGGGCATGGCAACGTGAACTGGGGTGCCCTCGGTGAACACGGGAAGGTGACTGGTAGCCGAGACGGCCCGAACTTGGGCCACACTGGCCACGCGATCCATCGCCGAGCGGTAAAACGTCCGAAGCTGTTCGCTGCCGGCGTGCCGCACGGTAGACGGGTCCAGATTGACAACGATCAGACCGTCCGGCCGGAATCCGAGATCGAGCCGGCGAAGATGGCGCACGTCTTCTAGCAATAAGCCGGTCACGATGAGAAGAATCATCGACAGCGCAATCTGCGAAGAGACAAACACATTTGCGAGCCGGTGAGTGCGCGCTCCGCTGTGGCGCGATTCCTTCAATCCTTCGATAGGGTCGGCTCGAGAGGAATCCCAAGCTGGCGCCAAGCCGAAGACCAATGCGGCGAGCACCGAAATCAACAAACAGAAGCCGAGCACCGCCGGATCCATGACGCGATTCGCGATCAGAATCGGTGACGGATAAATCGCGATAAAACAGTCTTTCGCCCAGAAACCCGCCAGCAGGCCCACCACGCCGGCCATTGCCGATAGCAATAAGCTTTCCGTTAGCGATTGCCGGATCAGATGCCAGCGCGATGCGCCCACCGCGGTACGAATGGACATCTCACGACGGCGAATGGCAGCTTGCGCGAGCAGCAGATTGGCGACATTGGAACAGGCCACCAGCAACAGCGCGCCGACTACTCCAAATAAGACGCCCAGTAAGATCGGATCTTTATCGCCCATGACGCCGCGCAGCGGCTCCCAGGCGCGTCCGCCCCACCCGGAATTCGCCAGGGGATAGAGTGCCGCGAGCTGGCGCGAGATCGCGCTCAGTTCCTGATTCGCCTGTTCCAGCGTCACACCCGGGCGTAAATGCGCCAGCACAATCCCCTCGCGGACACTGCGGATCTCGGGACTCGATACCGGCGGCGTCAACGGGAGCCAGATGCTGTTCGTTCGCGAAGGCATCCAGAAACTAGGCGGCATGACGCCCACGATCGTAAAGGCGTCGCCGTTCAGATGAACCACCTTGCCGATTGCGCCGGGATCTCGTCCCAGTTGCGTTTCCCAGAAGGAGTGACTTACTACTACCGAATGCGGCGCACCGGCGCGAAACTCGTCGGCGGTGAAAGAGCGGCCTAGCGATGGCTTGAAATCGAAGAACGAGAAGAAAGCGTCCGAAACGCGAGCCGCCTTCAGGCGCATGGGCTCCTTGAGACCAGAAAGCGCCACGACGCCAGGCACCGCGATAGCCATCTCGTCGAAGGAGCGGCCATGTTCCCGCCAATCGCGGAAGTCGGGTATCGAAACACCTTCTTTGGTATTTCTATGGGCCGTATTCTCAGAAAAAAGGATTACCGTATTCTTCTGGTCGTGGAAAACAAACGAGTCGACAAAAATCGCCCGCACCACCGAGAAGACCGTCGTATTGGCGCCGATCCCCAGCGCCAGTGTTACCACCGCTGCAATCGTCACCAGCGGATGTTTTGCGAGCGTCCGGCGGGCGAAGCTGAGGTCGCTAAGGATATTCATTGCAAGAGCCTAGTCGCGGTAGAGCACGTTTCATGCCACGGCAACAGCTTTGGGTCTAATCAAACACGGCACGCATAGGTGCTCGAAATTGGGACGATCGGAGTCGTCAGCGAACGCCGGACTTAGCGATCCTCCGAAGGCAGCGTATAGGCGACGTACTCGCCCGAATAGGGCCCGCCGCTGATTGCGAGCAGAATATACTGTTTGCCGTTCAGCATGTAAGTCATTGGCGATCCACTTTGCGGCGCCGCCATAAAAACTGCTCCCACCTGTTTACCGGTAGCCTTATCGTAAGCCCGTAGCATCGCGCCGCGAGGATGCTCTGGCGTGGTGGTGACTTGACCGTCACCGGCGATCACCAGCGTCTTGGTGACCAGCGTGCCGATGTTGTAAGTCTGCTGGCCGGTTTTTCCTATGTTGAGCCCTTTCAGAGCCGGGTTATTGCGGATCGCGTCCGGCGTGTCGCCATGCGCTACTTGCCATACGATCTCGCCTTTGTCCAAATTAATGGCGGAGATGGTTGCGTACGGCGGCTTGAACAGCGGCAGCCCTTGTACGCCGAGTCCGTAGAATGCTGCGCCCCCGCCGGCCGGTGGTGCTGGCGCTTTGGCGGGAGGCGGAGAATCCGCGCCGGCATTCTCACCCGGTCCTCTGGCGATCTCAAACCGTTGTCCGGCCATACCCAGCACGTACTTCATATCGGAAACTTCTTTGGGAGCGGGAACCAGTCCGATCGGCTCTGGGCAAGAATTGCAGGCAAATGCGTAGACGGTATGTGTCTCGGGATCGTACGATGCGCCGGGCCAGTTGGTGCCGCCCGAGGCTGTGCCCAACGTGAGCGTGGCGAGCGGCCCATCGAGCTTGCTCTCCACAGGCGGAGTGAAGACTGGTCCGAGCTTGTACTTGGAAGCGATCGTCAAAGCTTGGTCGTGCAGCGCAGGCGTGAAGTCGATCAGAACGTCCGGCGTGACGCCATTGCGCGAGTAGGCCGGCGGCTTGGTCGGGAAGGGTTGCGTCGGCGAATACCACTCGCCGGGAACATTTCCTTTCTCCACCGGTTTTTCTTCGATCGGCCAGACCGGCTGTCCGTTCACGCGATCGAAAACATACAGGAACCCTTGCTTGCTGGGAACCGCAACCGCCTTGATCGCCCGACCGTTGACGTTGATGTCGGCCAGAATCGGCGCCGAAGAGATATCCATATCCCACAGCGGATGATGGACCAGTTGGTAATGCCACTTGCGCTGGCCGGTTTTCAGATCGACGGCCACGATGCTTTCGCCGAAGAGATTGTTCCCCGGGC
>DATMMD010000106.1:0-11231 GCA_035569875.1 Bryobacteraceae bacterium | reverse complement strand
GGCCGCCGGAGAGACGCCCTCGCCGCAAATGGTGGCGGCGGCCGGTGAAGGCGTGGGACTGGCGCCGAAAGTCGCCGTCTCTATGCTCGCATTCGTGATTCTGTGCTTAGCCGGCTATTACTGGTTGGCCATGCGGAGAAGCGCTCTTGAGAAGATTCCTCTGGATTATTCTCCGGAGGTTCTATCGCAAAAGGCCCGAGACATCATCCAGGGGCTCGGCATCGATGCCGCTGCCAACGATAACGCCTACGGCTTCGACTGGAATTCCAAGTTTATCGAGTACATTGAGAAGAACGACAAGCCCGTACCTGACTGGAGCAAGATCTTGTCCCAACGGCCGACGCCGTTTTTGTTTTGGTATCGCCAAAGCCCCTATCCGCTGACCGCCGACAGTTATCACGACGATCTGTTGACTCCGGGCATCGTGGACCGCGGGGATCCAGCACCCATTTTGTCCGGTATGATTGGTCTTCAACTGGATCCCCAGGGCCGCTTGTTGTATCTCGAGCGAATTCCCGACCAGCAGCTGCAGCCCGCCAAGGACGTCCCGCAAATCGACTGGAAACCGCTGTTTGCAGCCGCGGGCCTGGATCTTACGAAATTCCAGTCCTCAGAACCACTCCGGACATGGCTGGCAACTTCCGACACGCGCGCCGCGTGGACCGGCACATGGCCTGAATCGAATCGGCCGCTTCGCGTGGAAGCCGCATCTCTCCGCGGCAAACCGGTGGCTTTCGCGCTCATCAGTCCTTGGACCGGCACGGGTCGCGCGCCCCAGGGACCATCGAGGGGAGCGTGGGGCCAGGTGATCATCTTCGCGGTCATACTGCTAGCGATTTTCTTCGGAGGCGGTTGGCTCGCCCGGCGAAGTTTGAAGCAGGGCCGGGGTGATCGCGAGGGGGCCTGGCGGCTGGCCTCTTGGATTGGCGGTGTGCAGTTGGCGCTTTGGATCTGCCGCAGTCACTTTACCGCTTCGATGGGCACGTTCGGGATGGCTATTCTCGCGGTGTGCACGGCGGTATTCTACGGCTTCACGGTTTACATCATGTATATCGCGTTGGAGCCCCATGTCCGCCGGCGTTGGCCGCAGACTCTCATCTCCTGGACCGCAATCCTGACGGGGCACTGGCGCGATCCAATCGTCGGCCGCGATGTTTTGATCGGCATGGCAGCGGGGATTGGCGTGCACGCCTTGTCCCAAGCGGTGGATGCGTTAACGCTCGGATCCAATCTGCCTCCAACCCTTGGCCCAACCGCGGTCCTACTCGGCTTACGCAGTACTCTGACAGTTTGCCTGGTAAGCTTGCCGCACGGTATTCGCGACACGCTTATGTTTTTCCTGCTGCTCTTTCTTCTGAGAGCTTTCTTGCGGAATGAGTGGCTAGCGTCGATGGTCCTGGCGATCATTTTCTCCGCGGGAGACGTTTTTGGAAGCAACCACCCGGTGATAGATGGTCTGGAAACCCTGTTTGCTTACGGGTTGTTGGCAGTGATAGCCTGGCGATTCGGCTTACTCGCCCTAGGAATCTACATATTTACCAATAGCCTCGTCGCGGGGCTGCAAACCACGCTGCATGCCAGTGCTTGGTATCTTGGCAGCGACCTTTTCTTGCTGGCCTTCGTTCTCGGTTTAGCCGCGTGGAGCTGTCATACATCAATGGCGGGCCAGAAGCTCTGGAAAGAAAGCCTGCTGGAATCGTGATCAGTGTCTAGCCGCTGGCCGCCGACTGATGAATCTGCTGCAGGCTCCACACCCGAATCGGGTCGCGTCTGCGAGAAGCAACAGCCTGCGCAGCGGCCTTGGCGCCGCTTATGGTTGTGATGCACGGCACTCGGTAGGTCACCGCGGCGCGCCGGATAGCCTGCTCATCGCTAAAAGAATGGGCGCCGGTGGTGGTATAGATGACCAACTGAAGTGATCCGACTTTCAGAAAGTCGACCGTATTGGGCCGGCCTTCGTTCACTTTGAAAACGGTCTTCACCGGGAGTCCAGCCGCTTTTAGGACCGCCGCGGTGCCGCGCGTGGCCACCAGCTTAAATCCGAATTCGGCGAATTTCGCGGCCACTTCGACCGCGGCGGCTTTGTCGCGATCGTTGACGCTAATGAACACCGTGCCGCTGTCGGGCAGTGGAGTACCGGCGCTCAACTGCGCCTTGCCGAATGCTTCGCCGAAGTTCTCGCCGATTCCCATCACTTCGCCGGTGGAGCGCATCTCCGGACCGAGAGCCGGATCGACGCCCGGGAATTTGGCGAACGGAAAAACAGGCGATTTGACAAAGCATTGCGAGACCGGCAAAACACCCGTGGTCTGCCCCTTGGTGAGATATCCAAAATCACAGAGTTTGCGGCCGAGCATCAGGCCGACGGCGATCTTGGGCAGCGGCACGCCGGTCGCTTTGCTGACGTACGGCACCGTTCGCGAGGCCCGGGGATTCACTTCCAGCACGTACACGGCGCCGTCCTTGATCGCGTACTGGACGTTCATCAGTCCGATCACACGTAATGCCCGAGCCAGCTTGGCGGTGTATTCCTGAATGGTCTGGAGCACGGCGCCGGAAAGCCCCTGCGGTGGAAGAACACAGGAACTATCGCCCGAATGCACGCCCGCCTCTTCAATGTGCTCCATGATGCCGGCGATGAGTACGCCGCCATCGCTATCGGCCAGAGCGTCGACATCCACTTCGGTTGCATCTTCCAGAAACCGGTCGATCAGGACCGGACGCTCTTGCGAGAATACCACCGCCTCGCGCATATAACGACGCACCATCTCCTCGTCATAAGCGATCACCATGGCGCGACCACCCAGGACGTAGCTGGGGCGTACCAGCACTGGAAATCCGATGCGGCGCGCGACCGCGCAGGCTTCCTCCTCGCTGGTGGCGGCGCCATTTTCGGGCGACGGAATCTCCAAGTCGTCCAGCAGCCGGCCGAACAGCTTGCGATCTTCCGCCAAATCGATGTCGTTAGGATCGGTGCCGATAATCGGAACGCCCGCTGCTTTCAGCGGCAGCGCCAAGTTCAGCGGCGTCTGCCCACCGAACTGGACGATCAGTCCGTCGGGCTTCTCCGTCTCGTAAATGTTCAGAACCTCCTCGCGGGTGAGAGGCTCGAAATACAACCGGTCGCTGGTATCGTAATCGGTGGAAACAGTTTCCGGATTGCAATTGACCATGATCGACTCATACCCAAACTCCTGCAGCGCGAAGGATGCGTGGCAGCAGCAGTAATCAAATTCGATGCCTTGGCCGATGCGATTCGGACCGCTTCCGAGAATCATAACTTTCTTGCGATCGCTCGGCGCGGATTCGTTTTCCGATTCGTAACTCGAATAGAGATAGGGCGTGAAGCTCTCGAACTCGGCGGCGCAGGTGTCGACGCGATTGAAGACGGCATTGATACCTAGCGCCTGGCGCTTCTTACGCACCGCTTGAGAGCCCGTGTTCCATAGCAGGCCGAGACGCGTATCGGAAATCCCGTCGCGCTTGGCTCGAAGCAGCATTTCACGCGGTACGCTATCGAAGCTTTCTTTCGCCAGTACAGTTTCGAGCTCCACCATTTCGCGCATCTGTTTCAGGAACCAGGGATCGACGGCGGTGATCTCGTGGATCTGCTCTACGGTCCAGCCTTGCTCGAGGGCGAAGCGGATGTAGCCCAGCCGGTCGGGATTGGGAGTGATGAGGCGTTGGCGGATGAGCGCAGCCTCGAAGACCTCGGATTTCACGGCCCGGCCGGTCTCGAGACTGCGGATGCCTTTCGCGAGCGCCTGTTTAAAAGTACGTCCGATGGCCATTACTTCGCCCACCGACTTCATCTGCGTACCGAGTACCGGCTCAGCGCCGGGGAATTTTTCAAACTGAAAGCGCGGAATCTTCACCACCACATAGTCGAGTGTCGGCTCGAAGCATGCCGGCGTGACCTTGGTTATGTCGTTCTTGATCTCGTCCAGACGATAGCCCACGGCCAATTTAGCGGCGATTTTGGCGATCGGAAAACCGGTAGCTTTGGACGCCAGCGCGGAACTGCGCGATACACGCGGGTTCATTTCGACGATCACCATCTTGCCATTCTCGGGATTGATGGCGAATTGGACGTTCGATCCGCCGGTGTCCACTCCGATTTCGCGCAGGCAGTTGAGTGCGGCGTCGCGCATCATTTGATATTCGCGATCGGTCAGCGTTTGGGCCGGCGCAACGGTGATGGAATCGCCGGTATGAACACCCATGGGGTCAAAATTTTCGATGGAGCAGACGATGATGGCGTTGTCGGCCAGGTCGCGCATCACTTCCAACTCAAATTCCTTCCAGCCCAGCACGCTCTCTTCGATTAGAACTTCGTGGACCGGCGAAAGGTCCAGGCCGCGCTCCAGCGTTTCATGCAGCTCTTCGCGATTGTAGGCGATGCCGCCGCCGGAGCCGCCCATGGTAAAACTCGGACGCAGGATCACCGGGTAGCCGATGCGATTGGCAAAGGCAACGCCGTCGTCGATGTTGTTGACCAGCTGCGATTGCGGCGTCTCCAGACCGATCTTGCGCATGGCGTCCTTAAACAGCAGGCGATCTTCGGCCTTTTTGATGGACTGGATCTTGGCGCCGATCAGCTCCACATTGTATTTATCCAGCACTCCGGCTTCCGCCAGATCCACCGATAGATTCAGACCGGTCTGGCCGCCCACGGTGGAAAGCAGCGCGTCGGGGCGTTCTCTGCGGATGATTTCTTCGGCGAAAGCAACACTCAACGGCTCAATGTAAGTGCGGTCAGCCAAATCCGGATCCGTCATGATAGTGGCTGGATTGGAGTTGATCAGCACCACTTCATAGCCGTCGGCGCGCAGCGCCTTGCAAGCTTGGGCGCCGGAATAGTCGAACTCACAGGCTTGGCCGATGACGATGGGGCCAGAACCGATGATCAGGATACGGTGGATGTCGTTACGGCGGGGCATTTAGGAATTCGCCCCGGTCATGAGCGGCTAGTGTCCTTGATCAGCTTCATGAAATCGTCGAACAGGTAAAGCGAGTCGTGCGGGCCGGGCGCAGCTTCAGGATGATATTGAACACAGAAAACCGGCTCGCTGCGGTGACGGAAGCCTTCCAACGTCTGGTCGTTAAGGTTGAGATGTGTGAATTCGACTTCATTAGCGTTGAGCGAATCCGGGTCCACCGCGAAGCCGTGGTTGTGCGAAGTGATCTCTACTTTTTGCGTGACCTGATTCAGCACCGGGTGATTGGCGCCGCGATGACCGAACTTCAGTTTGTAGGTCTTGCCGCCCAGTGCGACACCCAGGATCTGATGGCCCAGGCAAATGCCAAAGATCGGTTTCTTGCCGATCAGATTGCGCACTTGCTGCGCCTGATATTGGAGAGGCTCTGGATCGCCTGGTCCGTTGGAGAGGAAGATGCCATCGGGCTCGAGGGCGAGAACGTCTTCGGACGATGTGAGAGCGGGCACTACGGTCACACGCGCGCCCACGTGGATCAAGCGCCGCAGGATGTTCCGCTTGATTCCGTAATCGTAGGCCACCACGTGGCACCAAGGATCCACCGCATTGCCAACCGTCTCGGAAGGCGAGCAAGCGGAGACAGGTTTCTGCCAGGTGTAACTGCTCTTGGTTGACACTCGGGTAGCCAGATCCAGGCCGGCCATGGAAGGCGACTGGCGGGCACGCTCGATCAAGTCCTTCGAGTCGCCGCCATTGACGGCGAGAATGCCGCGCATCACGCCGCGTGTGCGCAGGTGGCGGACCAGCGCCCGGGTATCGATCTCGGCCGCTACCGGAACGTCGTTGTCCGCGAGAAACTGCTCGGCGTTCTCTTCCGAACGCCAGTTGCTGGCGATGGAGGAGAATTCACGGACCACCAGCCCCTCGATATAGGGGTGTGCCGCCTCCTGGTCATCCTGATTGGCGCCGTAGTTGCCGATCTCAGGGTTCGTGAGCACGACAATCTGACCGGCATAGGAAGGATCAGTGAAGATTTCCTGATAGCCGGTGATGGCGGTGTTGAAGACGACCTCGCCCAGCCTGTCTTTTTGCGCACCAAAGCTCTTGCCCTCGAAGACCGTTCCGTCTTCCAGGGCGAGAATTGCCTGATTCAATCTGGATTGCCCTCCCGTAGTACGCTCGCGAAGGAGTGTAACTATTATTGAAGCACGGTTTTCGTCATGGTTTCTACCTGTCAAGGTACTAATGACTTCTGAATAACATGCGGCTTAGGCTACGGGGACAGAATTGGGAAGTTGATGATTGGGAACATGAGAAGGCACGTCAGTAGCTGTTACCGAGGCCGGACTCAGTGGTCTAAATCCGCCAGATTCACCGATCCCTCTTGAAGAACCACAACCAGAACTCCTCAGTACCAGCGCCTACGCGGTGCCTTGCCTCGAAACCACATTCGTTTGCACAGACTACAGCCTGGCGATCCGAAATCGGGATGCCAACCCACGTGTCGTTCGCGTTTGACTTGTCGGCGGTGTTCCCTCGAACCTGGAACTTAAATAGTCCTCCTGGTACCAGAAGCCGGTGGGTTTCACGGACATAATTCTTGATGATCCGGTAGCTGGGAATGTGCTGAAAAACTAAGAATGAGAATGCGAAATCGAACGGCAGCGGCGGGATGACGCTAAGGTCCGTGCCGTTGTTCTGGTACACCTTCGCATTTGGGTACTGGTTGAGAGCGAGACGGGCTTGCTGGATCATTTCGCCGCTCACGTCAACCGCATGCACTTCGCCGAACATCCGAGCAAGCGCCCTGGTTACCCGCCCGGGTCCGCATCCGATCTCCAGGACGCGCATCTGATCGGGAGATTTTCCCTGGCAGACGTTCAGCATGTCTGTGAGAATCTGGTCGGTAACAATCCTCTCGCCGGAAGCGAAGAAATCCTGATCCGTCCAGTTGTCTTTTCCGGTCGCAACATAACGCCGTGCGTTCTCACGAGCCCGTTTGTCCCAGTCATACTCCATCAACTCGGTCTGTTCCATGGTGCCGACTAGGGCGCGGAGATAGGTCCGGCAGAGCATGTGATATACCGGACGAAGAATTTCCTTGAAGCCGTTCTTGGGTGACACAACCTATATGGATTGCACTCCGGTACACTCGCGAAGGAGTGTAACTATCATTGAAGCACGGTTTTTCGTCATAGTTTCGGGTTTCTATTTTCGGGTTGCCCATTGGGCATTTGAAAAAACGAAGCCATCCCCGGGCGAAGAGCGGAGGCTGGCGTAGAAGTGATGGACGCACTCGGGCGTTGGCGCTGAGCGCTTGATTTGAAAAAACGAAGCCATCCTCGTGATGGCACAATGGCGGTGCGGTGGGTTTCCATCCTGTCAAGGGACTCATGACTTCTGAATAACATGCGGCTTAGGCACGCAACGGGGCGGGAATTGGGAAGTTGCTGACAGGGAACGTGAGAAGGCAGGCGAGTAGCGGAACTTCGACTAGCGATGTTCCAGCGACTCATCTTCCGAGTGGCGCAACTACCACTTTTGAGTTGTTGTACCAACGCAGAACTCGGAGAGCGCGCAGTGTGTTCCAGCGGCTTGCGCTGCCGACAGCGGTCTCCATTTCCAATGGAATATGTTCGGGATGAAGGAGGTTGAGCGGCCAGCGCCCGTTCTGGTGCCGGCGCTTGGTCACGATTTCGATGGCTTCACTGACGCGGCGTTCGGGTTGGATGCCTGCATTACGCAGATAATCGAGTCCACGCAAGACGTCGTAGTGCCAAAACGTCGGGAACGAGAAGCGGAGCCAGCGCTTTTTGATGACGTCGCCGGTTCGAAGCGAGCGGAACATGCGGCGCTCGAGCAAATAGTTTTCGGCCCTCTTGCGGGCCTTAGTGATGGCCGCTGATTTGCGACCTGCTCGTTCGTAATCGAGCAGTCCTTCGAGCACGCAGATGGTGGTATGAAACGAAGAGCACCGGCTCTGGGGTGCTTCGCAGTTCCAGCCGCCATCTTCGAGTTGCTCGCCCAGGAGTTGCTTCGCCAGTGCGTCGTTCGGTTTTCTGAAATACGCACCGAGGCCGAGGATTCGGCCGTTGATGCAGGGCTCCGTTTCGCCGCGAAGGAAAGGCCGGTTGTCGAGTCGCTTAAACACAAGCCGCTGGTCGACGCGGTCGATCATTTTGCGAGCCTGCTTGCTGGCGGGGTCGAGACCGAGGTCCATCAAGACGACGAGAGTGTAGAGGGTAATAAGCAAGGCTCGCTCCTCCTTCGGCAAATCGTCTCTCCACCCCCGAGGGCCCCCACCCCAATTGCCAGCAGGAGATTGGAGGGCGAGAAGTTGGGCTCCCCAGCCTTCGGTTGCGACGCGAGACCGCTCGGCTGCAATCGCGTCGGGCGCTTCACCGGTGAGGTCCCTCATGACCTGCCAACGGATGGCCGGGTCGGAATCGAGAAGCCATTTGAGGTGCGCGGGCCGGGGTGCGTAATCGTATAGGCGCATTGATCTGTTTATATCAAGTACCGTGTAAGGTTTGGCCCGTGCGCCTAGTTTGCCCACAACTGCCACACGCCTGGTCGCCCGTGCTACGCTGTTGCTAGTTTTCAGATCCAATCGGAAAACGAGGTGCACATGAGTAAACAATGTCCGCCACCGCCGGATAGGCGTTCGTTTCTCACTCGTCTGAACACCGGGTTGGCCTCATTCGCCGCAATGACTGGCCTCGCAATGGCCCAGAAGAAACCGACGGCCGGCGGGAACTGGGAGCCGGCCCGTCATGAGAAGGACGATTGGATGGACGAGCTGTCGAGCAAACATCGAGTGGTCTTCGATACGACTACACCTGAAGGTTTCGGCGACGCGCTCGCCTTCGCCGGCAACTTCATACATGTGAACCGGTCCGAGTATGGTTTGCAAAGTGGCGATGTGGCGGTTGTGATCGTTGCGCGTCACCGTTCGGCAGCGTTTGGCTACAACGATGCGATGTGGGCCAAGTACGGAACGGCGCTGGCCGCCCGATCCAAAGTGGACGATCCAAAAACGAAACTGCCGCCGAAAATGAACCTTTACAATGTCGCAGGCTACGGCGAACTGCTGCGTAATCGCGGCACGACGCTGGATTCGCTGTTTAAGCAAGGCGTGCAGTTGGCTGTTTGCTCGCTTTCCACTCACGGTAATGCAGGGGTCATTGCCCAGGAAGTCGGCGGGAACGCCGAAGCCATTTTCAGCGAGTTGATCGCCAACGTCATGAGTAACGTTCGGATGGTCCCGGCCGGAGTTGTGGCCGTCACTCGCGCGCAGGAGCGGGGATACTCGCTCGTGACCTCTTAAGTTCGCAGCGCTAGTTCACTACATGCTAGTCTCGTTGAAGAACAAATCCCAAGTCTGGAGGTCGTCATGAAAAGATCATTGAGTTTTGCCGCGTTGGCTGCCCTGGTTGGGTTGGCCGGTTCGGTTTATGGGCAACAGTTGGCGGTGCCGGGCAGCCCGGTCGCCAAGGACGTTCCGGGAGCAAAAGAGCTGCCCGATCCGAACAGGATGTACAAGGTCGTGTTCGATATCGGGAAGGCCGCCGCAAAGCCGGACCAAGTCACCCCAGGTCTGATAACAATCGCTACTTATGTGAATACGCTTGCCAAGTATGGCGTGCCGGCCGATCACAGGAAGATCGCGGTGATCCTCCATAAAGGTGGAGAGGAAATGATCTTTACCAACGAAGCCTACAAAAGCCGGACGGAAGGTCTCGACAACCCCAATATCGAGATGATCAAGAAACTGACCGCCGCTGGCGTTAGTTTCCGTGTTTGCGGCCAGGGTGTGACGGCTAAGAAAATTGACCGGAAAGATATTCTGCCGGAAATCGAGGTTGATCTATGGGCCATGGTCGCGATGGTGAACCTGCAGCTGGATGGCTACGTTCATATCGGTCCACTGTAGAGCGCCAATAACCGCCGCCGAACCAGCTATTGGCTCGTAAATCTCTTGGGGCCAACGTTCGCCTGAACCCGAACCTCACTACCATCCGGACGCTCAAATACAAGCTGATAATTTCCCAGGAAGCCTAGCGCAGCCTGCCAGTAGAACACTCCGCCCTTTAGCGTCGAGCCCACCGGGAGCGGGGCGCCTGCGCCGCCCACTAACATATGGCCTCGGGCGGCGCCCAAGTGCAGTTCTATAAGACCCAGTTGTTCCAAGTCCACTGTGTAGGAGCCATCCGCGCCGGCGCTGAGCGCTCGAGGCTCTTCGAAATCGCGGCGCAGAGTTATCCTGCTGGCGGGAACCGCTTCGATGGGTTCATTCACGGCTGGAGCATTTCCTCCCCCCGTGTTCGACACTGTGAAGTAGCGGCTACCCAGCCCATCAACATGTCCAGCGTTGTCGTAGGCCACCCACGATATTGTATGTTCGCCGTTGACGAGTTGAGTGGTGTCGATGTAGAAGTACCCGATGGCGCCGTTGCTGTTGCACAATCCCGGGAACAAACTTGCGACGTCGCTGCGGAACTGATTGTAGGTTGGGTTACCCGCCGGTGCGCTATCGACGTAAACGGTGATGGTGGATCCATTGACGGGAATACAACGCGGATTCTGCGTCAATGCCCAGCCAAAGTTCACGTATGCGCTGCCCGAAGCCGTGCCGCCCTGGTTAGGCGTATCGATCGTGCCGAAGGGCTTGGTGGCATCTGCGTTGTCCACGGTGATCGTGCGGGTGCCCAAATCGAAGGTTAGTCCGGCCTTGTTGGTCGCGATGGCGTGCAGGTTGTAAGTTCCGTTCCCGAGACCCGCTGCGCCGCCGCTATGCGGCAAGAAATTGGTGAGCATCAGGTAGCCCCACCCGGCGCGATAATTCCACGGCACACTCGGGTAGAGTCCCTGCACGTCCGGCCGTACGTCGGCGATAAACTCCGCGTCACCAATAAATACCAGTCCGTTGGCGCTGGCGCCCTCGCCAGTTACCGGTGTACGCCAGATACCGACGCTCTCTATCTCCATATTGTCCAGCGCCCAACCGGTGACGGGAATGGCTCCCGCAATTCCAGGGGTATTGTTGGCGGGCGTATCGAAGCTGCCGTAGGGGGCGGCGGGAGTGACGCTGGTGACATTCACCTGGATCTGCTGGGGCGACCCCGGCGAGCCGGGCGCAGTCACCGTTATTATGCCGCCGGACCCGTTAGCCGCGGTCACCTGGATGTTTCCTGCCCCGCTACCCGATGTTGGAAAAACGGTGATATTGGGCGCATTTGAAGACGCCGTCCAGTTGCCCGGAATGCCGTTGAGAAAGTTCACTGCGACGGTCTG
>DATMMD010000105.1:0-62536 GCA_035569875.1 Bryobacteraceae bacterium | reverse complement strand
CGCCAAGATGTGGGATAACGTCACGGACGTGATCGACACGTTCCAGCGCGACGATTTCATCAAAGTCAAAGGATTGCTCCAGGTCTTCCAGAATCGCCCCCAGCTCACCATCCACAAAATGGCCCGGGTGCTAGACACCGAAATCGATTTCGCCGATTACTTTCCGGCCTCCACGCGCGACCCCGCTGAAATGTTCGCCGAGCTGCGGGGCTTCGTCGCCGGCATCCAAAATACGCACCTGCGCACCTTACTAGATGCATTCCTGGACGACGAGCCCCTAGCCCGCATGTATCGGATCGCACCCGCCGCCAAGCATGTACACCATGCTTATCTGGGCGGCTTAATTGAGCATGTCCTCTCGGTTTGCAATCTGTGCCGCGCCACCGCGGCGCACTATAAGTACGTTGACCTCGATCTGCTGATAACCGGCGCCGTTCTGCACGATGTCGGCAAGGTGGCCGAATTGACTTACGACCGCAGCTTCGGCTACAGCACCGAGGGCCAGCTACTGGGCCACATTATTATCGGTCTGCGCCTATTACACGAGAAACTGCAGCGCTTTCCCGATTTTCCCGCCAAGCTTCGCGTACTGGTGGAACACATGATCGTTAGCCATCACGGCGAATTGGAGTTCGGTTCTCCCAAAGTTCCACTGTTTCCGGAAGCGCTGCTACTGCATCACCTGGACAATCTCGATTCCAAGATGGAATGCATGCGATCGCTGGTGGCGAAGGACAGGCACGTGGAAGGCTTTTGGACCGGCTACAGCGCTTCCCTTGAACGCACGTTGCTCAAGAAGGCCAAGTATCTGGAAGAAGACCTTAGCGGCTTGTCACCCGAAATGGCGTCGCCTCCACCCTTGCAACAGACACCTGTACAGCAACCGCCTTCGACACACGTGCCGGCGAGCGCGCCTCCGGCCCATTCGGTATTCGCCGAG
Organism: Bryobacteraceae bacterium; assembly: GCA_035569875.1. GTDB lineage: Bacteria > Acidobacteriota > Terriglobia > Bryobacterales > Bryobacteraceae > Palsa-89. The sequence continues at coordinate 61,596 of DATMMD010000105.1, read as the reverse complement.
AAGCTGAAGGAAGCCTTTCGTAAGGACTCCTGAGATGCCTGCCAATGGCACCCGCGACATTCCTCCCCCACTCGAAGTGGAGTGCCTCAAAGCACTCTGGGCCCTGGGCGAAGGTAACGTCAAGGATGTTCGCCGGGCCATGGCCGGCAATCGAAACCTCGCGTATACCACGGTAATGACGGTGCTCGATCGCCTGGCTCGAAAAGGCGGCGTGGCTCGACGCAAAGTAGGCCGATCCTTTGTCTACTCGCCCGTGCTGAGCCGCGAAAACCTGCGCCGTCTGGCGATTCGGGATCTGGTAGATAGGTTCTTCGACGGTTCGGAAGAGGCTTTAATCTTCTACTTGCGTAACGGCGACGTACGCGGCGCAGTGCCGGCCCGGAACGACGAGCTTGCAGGGAAGGACGAAGAGGTTCATCTCGACGCCGCCCTGCTATAGCAATCCTCTCGCTTTCAATTCTTCTTCGAGCCGCTCAGCCGAAAAAAACTGGACCGCGTCCATCCCGTTCTTCCGGGCAGCCTCCACATTGATGGCGATGTCATCGGTGAAAAAGCATTCCTCAGGAAGGCATTCAGCACGTTCAATCGCTTTCCGATAGATCCTGGCGTCAGGCTTCAGTGCTCCAACTTCGTAAGAAAGCACGAAGTCATCGAAGTGGCTGAAGACCGGATAGCGAGCCTTCAGCATCGAGAAATGAATGGGGTTGGTGTTGGAAAGGACCAGCAAGCGATGCCGGCCATGGAGCCCCGCGATCAGCGATTCAGGCACCAGTGTGTCTTCGAAAAAGACGCTGGTCCATAGATCGCAGAACTCGCTATAAGTGGTCTTCAGGCCGAGTAGCGTGGATAGTTCTCCGACAAATGGCTCAGAGGCAATCCGGCCAGTTTCGAAACGACTCACGAGATCTGTCGAACGGAGCCGGGCAGAAATTTCCGTCACCGGGCAGCTGCATAGCGGCCCAAGCTTTGCATACGCGCGCTTGAAATCGAACGGGACGATGACATTCCCAAGGTCGAAAAGGATGGCTTTGATCACTTACCTTGATTGTAAAGGTCTAGGCTTCCAGCACCCGTACGTGGCGCTGGCGGGAATATTCGATCAACCTCTTATCCTTGGTCAGCAGAGTAGCGTTCCAAGCCCGAGCAGTTGCTACGATGATGCGATCGGCCGGATCGCCGGGCAGGTTACCCGGTAGATTGCTGCTTTCGATCGCAATCTCGGGGGTTAACGGTGCCAATGAAATGCCTGGCTTGGAAAGAGCCTCTTCGACCCAACTTCTAATATTCATCGGAAGCGCGACACGGCCGTGCTGCTCGAGCATTCCCAGCTCCCAAACGGAAATTACGGAAACGCGCAGGTTGCCTGCCGATTCTGCATCACGTAGAGCAGAGACGGCCCGGCGTGAGAGCCGGTCAACTTGACCCAGTTGTGCCCACAGCCGAGGATTGAATCCAGAAAGCGCAGCTCATTCGGCTTCTACTTCCCAGTCCTCATCAACTGGTGAAATGATGTCGCGCACGATTTCCATGGTCCCCTTCATGCTACCGATAAAGCTTTCCGGGAAATCCATCGGTGCTGAAAGGTCTTCTTTCATGATTATATTCATTACAACACACTGAGCAAACTAGAGTGGCGCGCGCACGCATGCGCGTTGCGTTCACATTCGTGTGAACGCGTACCTTGCCGCTGGAGCTAAAATCGGAAGCGGTACCTCATGAAGCGCAACCTCGGCCTGAAGCTACTTTTCGTCCTCGCAGTTTCATCCGCCTGTCTCGCGTTCGCCGCCCCCAAAGACCAGGAAATCGCGCGCTGGGATCAAGAAGCCCGTAATGTGACAATCATCCGCGACGATTGGGGCATCGCGCATATCTATGGAAAGACCGACGCCGACGCCGTCTTCGGCATGATCTACGCCCAGGCTGAGGACGACTTCAATCGCGTCGAAACGAACTACATCAATGGAATGGGCCGGCTCGCTGAGGCCGAAGGTGAACCCAAAATCTACCTGGATCTGCGTATGAAGCTCTTCATCGACCCCAACGAATTGAAGAAGCAATACGCGGCCAGTCCGGCGTGGCTGCAGGCGCTGATGAACGCCTTCGCCGACGGCCTGAATTATTACCTCGCCAAGCACCCCGACGTGAAGCCGCGAGTGATCCAGCGATTCGAGCCCTGGATGGCCCTCAGTTTCAGCGAGGGCAGCATCGGCGGCGACATCGAGCGCGTCAATCTCAACCAGCTCGAGGCGTTCTATGGCAAAGCTCCTGTCACTCAGACGGCTTCCGTCTATGAGAGTGAGCGTGCCGAGCCCACGGGATCGAACGGCATCGCCATCGCGCCGTCGAACACCGTCGCGCATCACTCGTTGCTGTTGATCAATCCCCACACATCTTTCTTCTTCCGCTCCGAGCTGCAAATGGTCAGCGACGAAGGGCTGAACGCCTACGGAGCCGTGACATGGGGCCAGTTCTTCATCTACCAGGGATTCAACGATCGCGTCGGCTGGATGCACACCAGCAGCGGCGTGGATGCCATCGACGAGTATCTCGAAACGGTCGTCAAGAAAGGTGATCGCTTCTTCTACAAGTACGGTAGCGAGGAGCGTCCGATGGTGACGTCCGAGATTACCGTGCCATACAAAACGGACCATGGGATGGCCGAAAAGAGGTTCACCGTTTACCGCACCCATCATGGACCCGTCATTCGTGAAGCCAACGGCAAATGGGTCAGCTTCCGCATAATGCAGGAGCCGATCAAGGCGCTGGAGCAGTCCTATCTGCGCACCAAGGCCCGGAGCTACAAAGCGTACCTCGCGACGATGGATCTGAAAGCGAACTCGTCGAACAACACCATCTTCGCCGACGCCGACGGCGACATTGCCTATTTCCACGGCAATTTTATTCCTAAGCGCGATACTAGTTTCGATTGGACCAAGCCCGTCGACGGTAGTAATCCGGCGACCGAATGGCAGGGACTTCTTTCCGTCGACGAGACGCCGCACCTGCTGAATCCCAAGAGCGGCTGGCTCTACAACGTCAACAACTGGCCGTGGTCAGCGGCTGGTGCGAGCAGTCCGAAGAAAGAAGATTATCCAGCTTACGTCGAGAACGGCGGCGAATCTGCGCGTGGACTGCACGCCATCCGGGTGCTCGAGAACAAGAAAGATTTCACGATCGATTCTCTCATTGCCGCGGCCTACGACAACTATCTGCCGTGGTTTGAGAAGACGATCCCCGCGCTGGTCAAGGCGTGGGATGACGCTCCGTCGACCAGTCCTCTGAAAGCCAAACTGGCCGATCAGATCGGACTTTTGCGCAAGTGGGATCTACGCTGGAGCGTGGCTTCCGTTCCTACCTCACTGGCCGTATTCTGGGGCGAGGAGGTCCGGCGGCGATTGGGCCCCGATGTCAGAAGGGGCGGCATCGCGGTCGGCGAGCTCCCCAGCAGCGTGACGCCGGAGCAGCTTCTGCAGTCGGTCGCCGCGGCATCCGACAAACTGCAAGCCGACTTCGGAAGCTGGAAGACTCCCTGGGGCGACATCAACCGATTCCAGCGCCTCACCGGCGATATCCTGCAGCCGTTCAACGACGCGCAACTGAGCATTCCCGTCGCATTCACCTCCTCGACCTGGGGATCGCTCGCCTCGTTTGGAGCACGGGCCTATCCAGGAACGAAGAAGTGGTACGGGACCAGCGGGAACAGCTTCGTCGCAGTAGTCGAGTTCGGCGATCGCGTGCGTGCCCGTGCCGTGACGGCCGGTGGTGAGAGCGGCCATCCCTCGTCGCCGCACTTTAACGACGAAGCTAAGCGCTACAGCACCGGCGACCTTCGCGAGGTCTACTTCTATCGCACGCAGCTCAAGGGGCACACCGAGCGCGAATACCATCCCGGAAGCTGAAATATATGATGCGGCTTGCAGCTTTATTATGTCTATCAACCGTCCTTAGCTTGGCGGCGAGCTTTTCGGGAGCCTTGGTCGATGCCAAATGCTACGACAGCGAAGAGCGCAATGTGAACCCGACCGATACATCGACGTTCGTCGATCGTGACAAGAATCTGGAGATCCGCTACTGTTCCCCCACTCCAAGAACGAAGTCTTTCGCAGTCGTGCAGCAAGATGGCCTGAGCTTGAAGTTGGATTCTGTAGGAAATGCAAAAGCCACCGAACTCGTCCGGAAAACTGGTAAGCGATCCCGCTTCCCAGTTGCCATAACTGGCGAGATCAGTAGAAACACAATTAAAGTGGATTCGATTTCAATGGCCAGATAAACAGCGTCTGGCCCTCTACGCCATGGTCAATTCGCGCGCGTCGAGATAGGACGTGATCGCCGTTGCTTTGCCCCCAGGATCTACCAGTCCGATGTAGCTATCCGGTCGCACGAGATAAACCGTGTTGCGCCGCAGGCCGGCTCGTTGCGCCTCAGTGCGCCAGGGAAAGACGTGTAGCGGCAATTTTCGCTCGTCACACACCCTTTGGATCTCAGGCGCGGGATCACCATAGACGTGTACCTGCCAATCCAGTGATGTCAGCGGCCTGAAGTTGTCGCCGTCCAAGCCGGGCTTGATCCATGGCAAACGATCACCACCGTGAACCGCACCCGCTCGCCCTTCGCTCAAGCTGCTTCCACGGTAATTCACTGCCGTCTGCGAGACCGTCCGAAACAGGAAGTGCCGCACCGTCGTTAGCGTAAAAAGAGACGGGATCAACAGAGGCACAATATTGAGTCGCAGGCGCCTGGCAATCGTTCCCCGGCTGGTCACGCCCGTAAATGCCTTATCGGTGGTCCTGACCAAGCGCTGTGCGAAGGCGATGCGCTCCGGCTCATAAGTTTCGAGTAGCGATGCGTTCGCTCGCCGGTGTAGAACGGCAGCCAACTTCCAGGCCAGGTTAATCGCATCGCCGATGCCAGTGTTCATGCCCTGTCCACCTACCGGACTGTGGATGTGTGCGGCGTCTCCGAGCAAGAACGCACAACCTTTGCGGAAATGAGCGGCCACTCGATGATGCACGCGGTAGGTGGAGAACCAATTCACGCGCTCGACATCGATATTCATCCACTCGATCACGCGCTTGCTCACATCGTCCCACGCCAGTTTCTCGTGTTGTTCACCCGCTTCATCGCGCACTGTGCCGACCAACCGTGCGTGGCCCTCCGTCTTCAAGGGGAAGACCGCGAGAAAATCGGCGGCGTCCAGCCCTACATGTATCTCGCCGTTCATCGCGGCGCCGCTTCCCCCCACGTCGGCTACGAAGAAGACGTGGCCGTACTCTCCGCCCGGGAAATCGATCTTCAGCGTCTCACGCACAGTGGAATGCGCGCCGTCGCACCCGGCAATGTAGGTCGCTTCGCACGTCTCCTCGCTTCCGTCCGGACGTTTCAGGCGCGCGACGACGCCACTGGGCGTCACCTCGAAGCCCAGCAGCTCCGTCCGGCGCTCGACCTGGACGCCTGCCTGAGCCAGCCGATCGATCAGTAAACCCTCGTGCTCGTCTTGCGGAAAGATTAGCGCGTAAGGGAACGGACTGAGGCCTCCGCCCATGTCGCCAAAGACCGCATGTGCCACCTGCTTGCCAGCCACCCAAAGATTCACGGCGACGGTCTTGCGCCCAAGCTCGACGATCGCGTCGGACAGCCCCATCTGGTTGTAGAGTTCCAGCGTGCGTGCCTGCACGGCAAGCGCGCGCGACGTCGTGCCCGGTTCCGCTGTCTTGTCGAAGATCCTTACGCGCACGTTCAGGCGTGTAAGCCACAGGGCTAGAACCAGTCCCGTCGGACCGGCGCCAGCGATAAGGACGTCGGTTTTCCGAATCCCTGGTGTATCCACGGTTTAATGTTGTCACATCGACGTTCACACCTCACAGAGGCGTAGAATAACGCAAGAACAGCCGCGCGAGGTGCTCGCAGATGGGAACAAAAATATTGATAGCTGCGCTGGCAATGCTCTTCGCGGGGATTGCGGGCAACTCCTGGCAGATCGACCCAACGCCGCACACCGTACAGTTCATAACCGTGGACAACAACGTCAAGCTGCAAGTCCTCGATTGGGGCGGCTCCGGACGCCCCATAGTCCTGCTGACCGGCATGGGAGCAAACGCGCACGTATACGATAAGTTCGCGCCTAAACTTACTGGCTCGTACCATGTTTACGGCATCACACGACGCGGGTTTGGAAAATCCAGTGCTCCCGCGCCCACAAGCACCAACTATGCGGCCGATCGACTCGGTGACGACGTGCTAGCGGTGATCGATGCGCTCAAGCTCAATAAACCAGTGCTGGTGGGGCACTCCTTAGGTGGCGAAGAGCTGAGTTCCGTTGGGTCGCGGCATCCCGAGAAAGTTGCCGGATTGATCTACCTGGATGCCGGCTACGGGTACGCGTACTATGCCCGCTCGCGAGGAGATTTGATCATCGACTTGAATGAATTACAAAAGAAGCTGGAGCAGTTGCAGCCTAGCAAACAGCCGCCAGATCCAAAGCCCCTGATCCGCGAGCTGCTGGAAACGAGCCTTCCCGGATTTGAAAAGGATTTGCGGGAGATGCAAAAGAGTCTGGAGGTTGGACCTCCTCGACCGGCGGGCTCGGTCCAACCTATCGAGCAGGCGATCTTTGCGGGAATGCAGAAATATACCGATATCCGGGTGCCTATTCTCGCAATTTACGCCCTGCCGCATGAACGTGGCGATCGCGGGCCCGAGGCCGAAGCCAGAGACCTGGAGACTACTGGAGCACAAGCTGAGGCCTTCGAAACTGGCTTGCCCTCGGCGCGGGTGGTCCGATTGCCACATGCCAATCACGACGTTTTTCAATCGAACGAGGCCGACGTGCTGCGCGAGATCAACGCCTTCATCGGCAGCTTGCCATAAAGAGGCAATTTTCACTAGCGCCGTAAATATCGAAACGACGAGCCGGTGGAACCAACAATACACTGATAGTTGAATCCATAGTGGCGGAGCGCCAGCATTCCCTGCTTTGCCCCCATCTCTCTGTTCCCGAAATCGAATAATACTTCGGAGCCGCTTAAAATCCGCCAGAAGCCGTCGGATTGCGAAAGCGAAATTCGAGTGGCATCGAATGCTTCGCATTGCTCCCCGGGCACACTGCCGGCTGGAGAGTTTCCTGAGGAGAGCAGATATCCCATCGGCGGATGCGGACGACCCGCGAAGCACGTCGCGTCCATTCGATAGTAGTGGATTATATCGAGCGCACGGCGGGCCTGCTGTTCCTGACTTCCCGAAATCGAACATCCAGTGGCTGCCATCCACGATCTTCCAACTTCCTTGAATCAGTGCGACAGAGGCACTATCGAGGTTGAACGAGATGCAATCCTCGCGTACCTCCTCGTCGGCAGCGCTACAGAAAGGTCCCAGCCACGCTAGAGCCGCGGCGGTTCCGAGCGCCCAGGCAAATCGGTGATGGGTCATGTACTTTCTCCTTCCTCTAGCATATTCCTGAAGCTTTATTGCTAACCGGAACCTGGCTTAATTCGTCGTAACCCCAGACGCGTTACCCAGTAATGAAAGACATGCTGCAGGATCTTCGCTTTTCCTTCCGCGAGCTGCGCAAGAAGCCCGACTTCGCTCTCACTGCCGTCATTTCGCTCGCACTGGGTATCGGCGCAACCACCGCCGTGTTCAGCGTCATTTACGGCCTGCTGGCCAATCCTTTCCCCTATCAGGGCGCCGACCGTATGATCCGCCTGCTGGTTGTGAACGAGAGCGGGAACGACCGATTTGTCGGTCTCAACGGCCCGCAGCTCAAGCTGCTGGGGCAAGTGAAGTGCATCGAAAGCGTTGCCGCGGCCTGGGGGACGTGGAATCTCACTACCACGGGCGAAGATCTCCCTGAGGACGTCCCTTCTGTCCAGCTCAGCGCCAACTCGGGCAGCTATTTCGGTGTCCCCGCGCTGCTGGGCCGCACTTTACTCCCTTCCGATGCCCTCGATGGGCAAGACCCGCAGCCGGTTATCCTGCTCAGCTATCTTTTCTGGCAGCGGCATTACAATGCCGACCCCACGGTGATCGGCCGCACGCTTCAACTGGTACACAAGAACTACACCATCATCGGAGTCTTGCCGTCGCGCTTCACTTTCGATGACGCCGATGTCTATGTTCCGCTAAAGATCACCAATGACGTGAACCTCACTTACGGCCCGCTGGTCAAACTGAAGCCGGGAGTTAGCCTGGCTGCGGCCAACGCCGAATTGCAACCTCTGCTGGAACAGTTTGCCAAAGAAACTCCCAACCATTTCCCTAAGAAGTTTCGCGTTCATGCCAGGGGCTATAACGATCGGTATGTCGAGCATCTCGGTCCTTCGCTCTTCCTCCTGTTCGGAGCCGTTGCTCTGCTGCTGCTGATCGGTTGCGCCAACGTGTCTATTCTGTTGCTGGCCCGCGGTACGGCCCGCCAGCATGAGCTTGCCGTTCGAAGCGCGATCGGCGCCAGCCGGTGGAGGATTCAGCGCCAGCTTCTTACCGAGGCTCTGGCTTTGTCACTGCTGGGCGCTCTCGGTGGCGTTCTGTTGGCCTATCGTTTGCTCCCGCTCCTGATGCGCTGGCTGCCCGAATACTCCTTTCCGCACGAAGCGGCCATCGGCATTAATGTTCCAGTGCTCGGGTTCTGCGTCTTTATCGCAATCCTCACCGGCGTTTTGTCCGGTCTCGCTCCGGCGTTTCAGTTCTCCCGTCCGCAGGTGGCACAGCTCATGCAGTCCGGATCGCGGCGTACCACTGGCGGCGCGCGTAGCAAACGCACGCATGCCGTGCTGGTGGCCGGCCAGATCGCCCTGACTTTGCTGCTGCTCACATCGGCTGCTGCCGCCACCAACGGATTTCTGCGGCTCATCCGGACACAGCTCGGCTACGATCCGCACAATACAATGTCGGTCGGCATCCCGGTACACCAGAACGTGCACGTTAGCTGGCAGGACCGTTCAAATTACTTCGAGCAGATCCTGGCCCGCGTCGCTGCGATGCCGGAAGTGGTCGCGGCCGGGATTTCCACCAACGCCACGCCGCCCTCCAACGGCTCGGATAGCTATTTCGAGATCTTCGGACGTCCTGCGAGCCACCAGGAGCAGTTGCGCACCAACTTCGTCAGCTCCGAGTATTTCTCGGTACTGCGCATTCCGCTCCTGCAAGGAAGGCTGTGGGATCATCCTGAAATCGTGCGTGGCACGCGCCTGGCGGTGATCAATCACACCATGGCGCGGCAGTATTGGCCTCACGGTGACGCATTGGGGAAGCAACTGCGGTTTCCCGACCTCAAGGGCGAACTCCCCTTCTCGCCGGCCGTGCCGGACAGTAATGGCTGGCTGCAGATCATCGGAGTGGTCGCCGACGCGCGGGATGACGGCCTGCGCAAGCCCATCAAGCCGGCGGTTTATGTTCCGTTCACGCTTTCAATGCGCGTGTGGACGCAGATCCTGGTTCGGACTCATGCCGCGCCTCTTTCGATTCTGAATCGCGTGCGCGCCGAAGTGAAAGCGGTCGATCCCGATCAGCAGGTGTTCGGCCAGACTCGTGACCTGGAGCAATGGATTCAGAACCAGGAAGAGTATGCCTATGGACGTCTGGTGGCCGCTTTGTTCAGCGCGTTCTCGCTGCTTGCACTGGCGCTGGCCGCGACCGGACTCTTCAGCGTTGTCTCCTACGGCGTGGCACAGCGGACCAATGAGTTCGGCATTCGCATGGCCTTAGGCGCCACGCCATGGCACGTGCTAAGGCTGGTGTTCGCCGCCACGGCGCGCAGCGTCTCGATCGGACTTGCATGCGGAGTTCTGCTGAGTTTTCTGTTGAGCAGTGTTCTGGCTAAGTGGGCTGAAGGCAGCTCGCACAATCCGTTGGCCTTCGCGGCGGTAACGCTGCTTCTGGTTCTGATATCCGGTTTAGCAGCTCTCATTCCCACGCGCCGGGCGTCTTCCATCGACCCCATGGAAGCTCTCCGAAATTAAAGCTAGCGAGTCCAGCGGGCATCCAAGCTAATGGACGCCCGTTGGCGATTAACTGATGCGGGTGTTTATTTGAAGGTCAATCCTGGCAGTACCGGCGTGCCTTCTTTTTGAACGGCATCAAGACTGGCGGGATCGAGTCCCAGGGCCTGAAGGATGGTGGGAGCAACCTGGGTTGTTTCTACAAAGCTAGTCACGGTGCTGGCTTGGAAGTCGGGATTCGACACCAGAATCATCACATTGGTATCGTCGTGCGCGAAGCCCCCGTGCTCAGCTTGCTTCGCCGTGCTTCCGGTGTAGACCACGCCAACGTTGGGCTGAACGATGATATCGGGAGTGCGTGGGTCGTTCGGAGGCAGGCCTCCCGCGTTGAACATCGTTTCGAGCGAGGGCCCGTAGAAGATCTGGCCGATTCCAGCCGCGGCCGCATTTGCCTCCAGTATTCCCACCGCATTTGAAACACTGGCGCCAGGAACAAGCCACAACTGCGATATATCGTCTTCGGTGGGCCCGATCCCGCCCGGCGTAAAGGGCGACTCCGATGCCGGCAGCAGGCCCGCGGCTCCGAGTAGATGGGCGGGTGACGTGGCTTTGATCGGCGTGAACCGGTGCGTATCGACCGGCGACTGGCCGTGTTTGGCAGTGATGATAATGAGCGTCGTCTCAAGTAGACCCTGGCCCTTTAGCTGCTCCACCATCTGGCCGATGGCGGCGTCCACATACATGATCTCGCTCTTCATGTTAGGAGTGGGAGTCCCGGCGGCATCCGTGTATCCGCCCTTCACGCCATTTGCATCGATCAGCTTCTGTCCGACGCTGACCGCCTGGAAGTTCATGCCGAAAATATTGGGTACCGGAGCTTCGCTGGTACCTAGGTGAGTCTTGCCGTTGATCTCGTTCAGGATCGAATTGACTTTGAGCTGGTCGTTGCACTTTATGTTCTGGAAGCTGTCGACCCAGGCGCCACTGACGGTAATAGTGGCACAGTTAACGCCGTCGGCGGTGGTGACGCCGGGAAGCGCGATCACGTTGGAATTGACGTCCGGCGCATAATAATCATCCACGTTCGCGGCATTGTTGCTGGGACCTGAGACCGCGGCGTAGACCGCGTGCTTGTCGGACCAGGCAGTGTAGCCGCCGGCGGCGTGAATCACGCCGTAGATCGTGTTAGTGCGTATGAAATTCCAGGGATAAAGCGGCGCGCAGTTGTTGAATGGATCGCGGGGCAACTTAGTGGGATCGATGGACTTGATTCCACCGTCGATCATACTAGCGTATGGCCCGCCGCCGGTGAGCTGCGTTTGATCGATATCGACGCCTTCTTCATACTCGGTGGTTGTGCCATTCGCTTTTCCGGCGATGCAGCTACCCCCCGCCAGCCCGTTGCCAGTAGTGTTTTGGGGCGGCGCCAGCACACGATCGTAGGCGACGTCGTAGTACGCACCCACGGTCTTCGGCGTGCCGCCGGTAACGAGAGCCATAAGCCCCGGGAATGAATCGGATGGTCGCGAAGTCGAGGTGCGAGTGTAGTTCACACCGGTCTTTCCGAGCGTGGTCAAGGTGGGGCAGTAGCCGCCAGTCTTACAGTTTAGGTAATCGAGGGCATGCATACCATCGATGCTGATCAACAGGACGCTGCGGATACCACTGCGGGTGTTGAGTCGCGCGGGGTGCCCGCCATTCTGGGCCACGAGCGCCGGGATGGCGAAAGCTACAGCTGCCACAAAGTTACGTTTATTGAACAATTGTGATCTCCTTCGGGTTAGAGCGTAACAGCCAAGGTTTACGGTTGCGTTAGATCGGAATGAAATCTTGATGACAGGCGCCCTGTGACATAATCCCGAGAGGGATTCTATGTCACAAGCAGCATCAACCCTCCCGGCTGGAGTTCAACTGGTGCCTGCCGAACCGCAGCACGTTCCCGAGCTGGGGCGCATCTGCTATGAGGCATTCAAAGACATCGCCGACCGGCACGGTTTCGCGCCCGACTTTCCCAGCGTCCAAGCGGCCCGCAAGGTCATTGGCATGATGGTCGAGCGAGAGGATTGCTACGGCGTGGCCGCGGTCGTCAATGGGGAGCTAGCGGGTTCGAACTACCTTTCTTTTACCGATCCGGTGGCGGGCGTCGGCCCTATCACCGTGGATTGCGCTTTCCAAGGCCGGGATCTCGGCCGCGCGCTCATGCAGGACGTGATCGACCATGCGAGTCGCAACAACATCACGCGCGTGCGCCTTTTGCAGGATACGTTTAACACTGCTTCGCTCTCGCTCTATGCGTCCCTCGGATTCGAGGTTAAGCATCCGGTGGCCGAAATGCACTTCAATGCCGCAGTGAAGGCCGATGCTACCGTGCGCCCGGTGCAAGAAGGCGATATCGATGCCCTCGACGCGCTTTGCCAAAAGAACTACAAGACCAGCCGCCGGAACGAGCTCTCAGCAGCCGTGCGCACCGCGCTCTCGCCGGTGCTTCGAGAACGGGGCGGAAGGTTCACCGGTTATCTGATCCCCGGCATCTTTGGCCATGGGGTCGCGGAAACGCCCGACGATGCAGTTGCACTCGCCACTCAAGCCGCCCGCTGGATCCCCCATGAAAGAGCGCGGAGCCTTTGCCCGCTCGAAGACGGCCCCCTGTTTCGGGCCTTTCTCAAGGCCGGCTGCCGGACCGTCAAGATGATGAACGTTATGGCCATGGGACCGTACGAAGCGCCCACTTCAGTCTGGATGCCCTCAATTTTATACTGAACCGCCCCGGGGCTCCATTCGTATAGGCCTTTAAATGCTTATCGAGTCTGTGCATCAGGACCTCCGCCTCGCCCTCCGGCGTCTCGCCCAAACGCCCGCTTTCACCACCGTCACCATCGCTACCCTCGCCCTGGCGATCGGCGCCAACACCACTACCTTCAGCGCGCTCAATCAGTTTCTATTACGCCCGCTGCCGGTGGAACGTCCCAAGGAATTGGTCTTCTTGAATCATGCTGGTAACAGCGGCGTCACGCAATCTTACCCGAATTACCTCGCTTTTCGGGATCGCAATCGCACACTCGACGGGCTTTTCGCCGGCCGTATCGTGCCGGTCGGCCTAAGCTATGGCGACAAAAACTCCTATATATGGGGCTACGAAGCGACCGGCAATTACTTTGACGTGCTCGGCATTCGGGCCCTGATTGGCCGCACTCTAACACCCGATGACGACCGCAGGTCCTCACCGAACCCCGTCATCGTTATCAGCTATCAAGCCTGGCAGAACCGCTTCGCTGCCGATCCCAGCATCGTTGGAAAAAAAGTAAAGCTGAATGGGCTCGGCTACACTGTGGCGGGCGTTGCGCCCCAGGGCTTTTTTGGCACCGAACTCCTGCTGTCGCCCGAGTTCTGGGTCCCTATGGCCATGGAGCCACAAATAGAACCCGGCAACAATTGGCTGGATAGCGCCGGTACTCAAAATATTTGGGTCGCCGGACGCCTGAAGCCTGGCATCACCGCACAACAGGCCGAAGCCGACATCAATTCCATTACCGCCGATCGCGCGCGTACGGACCGCTTCAACGAAGGCCTCAAAATTCATCTCTCGCCGCCTGGTCTGATCGGCACGGCCTTGCGCGGTCCCGTCATCGGATTCACTTCCGTGCTCGTGGCTGTCGCCGGGCTGGTGCTTCTAATCGCTTGCGTTAACATCGCCGGCATGCTGCTGGCACGCGCGGCCGACCGCCGCAGGGAAATCTCTATCCGTCTGGCCTTAGGCGCGCCGCGATGGAATCTGATCCGTCAGTTGCTGACCGAGAGCCTGGTGCTCTCAATCACCGGAGCGGTTGCGGGAGTACTTATCGCCCGCTGGATTCTCGGCATCCTCGGCGCCTTCCAGATGCCCATCAATCTCCCGGCCAATACCGCGCTGCCGCTCGACTCGCGAGTGCTGATGTTCACCATCTTGCTTTGTTTCGGGACCACCCTTTTGTTCGGATTGGCGCCCTCCATTCAGTCCGCGCGCGTCGACGTGCTTCCCGGTCTGAAGAACCAGATATCCGATAAATTCCGCCGCCTGCAGCTCCGCGATCTCTTGGTCGGCGCGCAGGTGGCCCTGTCGCTGATTCTGCTAGTCGGCACCGTGCTCGTGGTTCGCAGCCTTCAGCATGCCGTCACCATCGACATCGGTTTCAATCCGCGGCACGCCGTTGCCGTCGCCTTCGATGTCAGCTTGAACGGCTACAGCGAGGATCGCGCCCAGGCCTTTGAGCAGCGGCTCCGCGATCGGCTCGCGGCGCTACCCGGTATAGAATCCATCGCACTCAGCAACTGGCTTCCACTCGGCGTCGGCCAGTCCAATACCAGGGTGTTTGCGGAAGGAAAGCCGGCTCCTCCCTTGAACCAGGCGCCCCACCCATACTTCTACAACATCACGCCCGGTTATTTCCGGACGATGCAGACTCGTCTGATCGCCGGACGCGATTTCGATGATCGAGACCGTCCCGGATCTACTCACGTCGCGGTCGTTAACCAGGCGCTGGCACGCCAACTCTTTCCGAATGAAAACGCCCTGGGCAAGCGCTTTCGTCAGGGCCTCAACAGCAACGATTGGATCCAGATCGTTGGAATAGCGCAGGATGGCAAGTATCAATCGTTGAATGACGAGTCCGAACCGGCCATCTTCTGGCCGCGCGCGCAGAGATACAGCTCATTCACCAGCATCGTCGCGCGTTCCGCGCTGCCGTCCGAAGATCTTGTCCGACGGCTCCAACAAACAGTTCTGTCGCTCGATCCGGCCCTGCCTTTCTTTCAGGCCGGCAGCCTGGAGGAACATCTCAATCTTCCCCTAATGCCCGCGCGCATCGCCGCAATCATGCTGGGCGCATTTGGAGTCCTGGCCGTGATTCTCGCCGCCACGGGTGTTTACGGAACGCTGGCCTATGCGATCTCGCGACGTACGCGCGAAATCGGCATTCGCGTGGCTATCGGCGCAAACAAGGCAAATGTTCTCTCGCTGGTCTTACGACGCGCCTTGCTGATTATTGGATGCGCGAGTGCTCTCGGCTCAGCGCTGGCCCTGGCCGTCGGAAAATTCTTCACGCCGGTGCTCTACGGTGTCAGCCCCAAGGATCCCGAGACCTATCTGATCTCATTAGCGCTGATGGGCGCGAGCGGTCTCATTGCTTGTTATGTGCCGGCCCGCCGCGCGCTGCGGATCGAAGCCGCGGTCGCCTTACGCGAGGAATGAGCTATTCAATCCTTCCATCCCGCATCCTCACTACCCTGTGCCCGTACGCCGCCGCCTCGGGATTGTGAGTAATCATCAGGATGGTCTGGCCCAGCCGCTCGTTGAGACCTCGCAGCAGCCCCAGCACTGCCGTAGAATTCTCGGTGTCCAGGTTCCCGGTCGGTTCATCGGCCAGCAAGATCGCGGGGTGATTCACGATCGCGCGCGCGATGGCCACACGCTGCTGCTCGCCGCCCGATAGCGCCCGGGGTTTGTGATCCAGCCGCCCCGCAATCGCCAACAGCTTCAGAACATCGGTGAAAGACGAATCCCAAGGGCCATCCTTGTGCGCGATATCCCGAGCAATTTCTATGTTGTCCCGAGCCGTCAGCGTGGGCAGGAGGTTATATTTCTGAAACACGAATCCCACGCTAGTCTTGCGCAGTTCGGTACGCTCTCGATCCGTCATGCCCAACAGATCGCGGCCGGCGATATGGATGCTGCCGGAAGTTGGCGGCGTCAATCCACCGAGAATGTTAAACAGCGTCGATTTTCCCGACCCCGACGGTCCGACGATCGAGACAAACTCGCCGCCTTGGACATCCAGGTCCACTCCGCGCAACGCGTGCACCTCCACTTCGCCGAGGCGATAGATCTTGCGCAAATCGTGAATGGAAATGATCGGTGGATCACTCATAGCTGAGCGCTTCGACGGCGTCCTGGCGCGCAGCCTTCAGACCCGGATAGATCGCGCCCAGCCACGCGCCCACGATCGCAATACCCCCGGCGATCGGCCACCAAAAGGGCACAATGGCCTGGATCAGAGTGCCGGGCACCAGGCTGCTGATCGCGAACCGCGTGACATAGGAAAGCAAAATTCCGAGCACCGAACCTGCCAGCGCCAGCAGCGTGGTCTCTCGCATCAGAATATTCAAGACGTAGCCCGGTGACGCCCCTAGCGCCTTCAATACTCCGATCTCCCGCGTGCGCTCCAGCACCGCTGTGTACATCGAAAGAAAAACCACCAGGAATCCAACCAGAACGCCCAGCCCGATCACCACCCAGATGAACTGCTTGAGCATCGGAACGTTCGCGACCGAGAAAAGAGACGTGTACTCTTCCATCGAGTAAATCTGGTAGTCCTTCAGTTTGCTCCGAAGGGCTGCGATCACTTGGTTGGTTCGCGACGAATCGTCCAGCTTGGCGTAAATCATAGTGATTTTGCCGTTATTAGCGGTCAGGTCCTGCAGTACATCGAGCGGCACCACGATCCGGGTAAGCGTTCCGGCTTCATAAATCCCGCTGACGCGCCACGATCGGTTCAGCGCTTGAAGCTTGTCGCCAACATGCAGCTTTTGCTCGGAGGCGTAATAACTATCCACCATCACGTCGTCGGGATGCTGGAATGGGCTGCCCTCCAGAAAATGAAATCCGCCGCTGAGCTTGTTGAACGACGTCAGGTCAATCCCGGTCACGTAGCCGAATCCGCCGGTACCTTGCGTCAGCGCCCCGGTAACCGCCACGACGTGCGGCTCCTTTTCCACCACTGACATGATCTTCTCCGGCATGTTGGCGCTGAACGCCATCACGGAACTGCTGGGCGCGCGGACCATGATGTCGGCGCCTACGCCGCGCACCCGGCGGGCTTGATCGTCCAGCATCCCGTTGCTCAGGCCGACCAGCGTCAGGACCATCGTCACCTGAATGCTGATGACCACGACACTGAGCAGAGTGCGAAGCGGCCGGTGCTTCAGGTTCTCGACAACCAGTTTATTGGTCACTTACTTGCCAGTTTGTGGGTCATTTATTTGTAGGATACGATCACGCGCTGTGCGGATGGAGAAAGCTCGCGCAGCTCGTTTCGCGAAAAACCAGCGTTGCGAAACATGCGATCGTATTCCGAGAAAGTGTAGGCGTCGCCGCTGGCCGTCGCACCTAGCATCATTAAGCTAAAGGTCGCATCCGTAGGCGGAGAGACGCGATCCTCGTTGGGAATGAAGTCCACTGTTACGGCGCGGCCGCCCTCGGCCATTGCGGCATGCACCTTGCGCAGCAGTTGCTCGTTGGTCGCAATATCGAAATGGTGAAGAAAATTGGTGATTAGAACTATGTCGTAGCCGCTCTCAAAGTCAACTTCAAACGCGCTTCCTGCAATTTTGCGAAAACGGCTAGTCAGGCCGGCCTTCACTGCGTTCTCATCGGCCACTTCGAGAACGGGAGCCCAATCCAGCGCGACGATCTCGGCATTGGGATTGTTCTTGGCGAGCGTGATCCCAAAGAGGCCATGCCCGGCCGCTATATCGAGCACTTTCCATTTCGCTCCATCTTTGGCGCCTATCAAGTCTGCGATCAACTGCGCGGACACGGTCGTCAATGGCGCCATCGAGCGCGCAAACTCGACCCACAGCGGATGCTCCACGCTTAGCATCCCTTCCTGTCCCATTACCGTGCCACCCTTACGAACGATGGCCGCTATGTCCTGGAACTGCTGGGTGCTGCGCAGAAAGCGGCTCGCTGAGCCGAGATATGCGGGCGAGTTTCGATCTAGGAAGGCTGAAGATGCCGGCGTAAGCGAATACTCGTCCCGCTGTTTAGCGAGAAAGCCCATGATCGTCAGATAATCGCACAGCACGCGCGTGCCTTTTAAGGATGCTTTTATTCGTGCTGCAATCGTCCTGGCTGCTGTGTTCCCTTCCGCGATGGCAGTGAAGAGGTCTAATTCGATAGCGGCGTGCAGCGCCCCGCTGCGCTGATAGGCATTCAATGTTTCAAAAATCAAGGCGGGCGACGGGATGTGTGGGGCAGTAGATGACATATTGCTACTTGTAAGAGATGATCACGCGCTGCGGTGATGGAACAAGTTGCAGCAACTCGCTACGCGAGAACCCAGCGTTTTGGAACATCCGTTCGTATTCGCCGACAGTGTAGGCATCGCCCTGCGCAGTGAACGCTAGCGCGATCATGCCAAAGTTTGCGTCTCCGGGCGGAGAAACGCGGTCGTCGTTCGGAATGAAGCCCAGCGTGATCGCTCCGCCGCCTGGCGCCAGCGCTGCGTGAACTTTTCGCATGAGGCTATCGATTGACTTGACATCCAGAAGCTGCAGGAAATTGGCAATCACGACGATGTCGTATCCGCTTCCCAGATCCACATCCAGGGCATTGCCCGCAATCGTGGAAAAACGGTCGGACACGCTAGCTTTCGCCGCGTTCTCGCGTGCCACCTCCAGCACCGGAGCCCAGTCCAGAGCGGTGATATGGGCTTTGGGGTCCTGTTTCGCGATCGAGATTCCGAACAAACCGTGACCAGCGGCGATATCGAGAACTTTCCACTTGTCAGGCCTGCCGCCGATGATTTTCTGAGCCAGCAGTCCGGCGGGCATGGCCATCATGGGTGCCATGTCACGCGCAAACTCTACCCAGATCGGATCCTCGGGACTCATGATCCCCTGATCGCTGAGTACCGTTCCACCTTTGCGCACGGCCGCCACAATACCGTCGGTGGCGCTCAACTGCCGCTCCATCTGGCTGAAGAATCCGGTCGCGGTTCCAAGATACGCCGGGGAGTGGCGATTGAGAAACGTCGCCGAATCGGGCGTAAGCGAGTAGTTGTCGCCTTGCTTGGCAAGAAAGCCAATGACCGTTAGAAAATCGCACAGCACCCGTGTTCCTTTTTCAGATGCCTGAATTCGTGCCGCGATGGTCTTAGCCGTCGTATTCCCATCGGCGATCGCCGTGAAAAGGTCCAATTCGATCGCCGCGCGCAGAGCCCCGGTGCGTTGATAGGCGTTCAAGGTCTCGAAAATCAACGCCGGTGTAGCCGGACGGGAAGCGGAAGTAGACGACATGCCTCTATGATAGCCACCCGTCTATAAGAAGCGGAATGAAACGGCTTCCGTTGGCATCTACTTATCGGGATCGACAACGGATTTGAGCTAACCGGATTTGAACAAACCCAGCGAGAAGCTGCAAAACGCACTGGATGAGGGCCGCACGCTCATTTTGGGGGCGCAGATCATCGTAGGTGTGTTGTACCGCACCGTATTTGAGCCAGGTTACGACAGGTTTCCACGCCATTCGCAACTCCTGGTGATTGGGGCGCTCGTGTTGGTGCTGGCTGCATTCATCCTGTTGATGGCACCCGTCGCCTATCACCGCATCGTCAACCGCGGCGAGAATCGGCCCCAGCTTCATTCATTCGTCCTGGCCATTATGAAGCCGACTCTGCCCTTGTTCGCTTTATCGATGGGCCTGACGCTTTACATCGCCACCGAAAAGGTAGCTGGTTTAACGCTAGCCGCTATCACAAGCATCACAGGCACTGGCCTGGCGCTGGCCATGTGGTCTGGCGCGGGGAGCCATCGTAAGAAGTCAAGGAGTAAACCCATGAAAGATACCGAAGAGGCAGAAACACTGAATGACAAGATCAAGCATGTCCTGACGGAAGCCCGGATGGTTCTTCCTGGCGCTCAGGCGCTGCTTGGGTTTCAGTTTGTGACGATGCTGCTAGACGATTTCGATCGTCTCCCCGAATCATCGAAACAAGTCCATCTCATCAGTCTGCTCGCGACCGCGCTCAGCACCGTACTCCTGATGGCGCCGGCCGCCCACCATCGCATTGTCGAACAGGGGGCGAATACTGAGGCGTTCCACCTGCTGGCCGGCCGCTACATCGTCTGGTCGATGGTGCCTTTAGCGTTGGGAATAACCGGCGATTTCTTCGTAGTCGTGCGCAGAGTGACCAGTTCGGTGGCGCTAGCGGCTATCAGCGCCACGCTTTTGCTCGCAGCTTCGTATGGGCTCTGGTTCGGCTACACGTTTTATCTAAGATCTCAATCGTCACGTGACGAATAGTCCAATCGCCGCGGCGCTCATCGCCCCAAATGTTGTCCATCCCAGCCAACGGAGCAGAGGAGAATTGACATGCGGGCCCATAACTTTCGAATCGCTGGTCAGGAGCACCGTTAGTAGAATCAATGGCGGAGCCAGCACACCGTTGATCACGGCCGTCCAGAACAGCATCTGGACCACGTTTATCTTGAGATAATTCAGCGCCAGGCCTAGAATCATTGCCACCGCGATTATGCTGTAGAAGCGCGGGGCCTTCTGAGGGGGCTGATCCAACGTCGCGCGCCATAGGCTGGCCTCCGCAAGTGCGTAAGCGCAAGAGCCCACCAGCACCGGCACTCCGAGCATTCCGGTGCCTATCACTCCCAAAGCGAATAGCCAATAAGCGCCGTTGCCTGCCAGAGGCTTCAGAGCTTCGGCAGCTTGTTTCGCGGTGTCGATTTTCGTCACTCCGTGAGCGTGCAGCGTAGCGGCCGTCGTCAGAATTATGAAGTACATAATGACGTTCGACAACAGCATCCCCGTCATCACATCGGTTTGAACACGCCCGAGCTTCTTCTTGCTTGGTTCTTTGTGGATGGAGCCCTCGCACTTTTTTTCCTCCACCTCCTGGGCCGCTTGCCAGAACAATAGGTACGGAGAAATGGTCGTGCCGAGTATGGCGACCAGGACCGACATCGAGTCCCGTGTGAGGCTCACATGGGGAACGAAAGTTGCTGCCAGCACGGCGCCCCAGTCGGGCTTGGCGAGAAATGCGGCCGCCACGTAAGCGAACAGCACCAGCGTCAGCCATTTGAATATTTTGGCTATTTGTTTATAAGTAGTCCAGAAGAGTAACGCGACGATGACGACAGCATACAGTGGTGTCCAGACCAGCGGATTGATGCCGCTAATCATCGCCGTAACCTCACCCATACCGCCCAAGTCGGCTCCTACGTTAATCACATTAGCGATCACCAGCAGCGCGCAGGCGCCCCACAGAACACGCGCAGAATAACGGCGCCGCACGGCTCCCGCGAGACCTTGGCCGGTCACCACTCCCAGCCGCGCGCACATCAGTTGAACAGCCATCATCAGGGGAAACGAGATCAGGGCCGTCCACAGCGGCGTGTAGCCGAAGCGCGCACCGGCCATGGAATAGGTAGAAATTCCAGAGGGGTCGTCATCGGCGGCGCCAGTAACCAGGCCCGGCCCGAGATTAGCGAAGAACTTGCGCACCACAATCTCTTGAGTATCCCCCCGCTCATCAATGGTAAGCACGTCATTGGCCAGTGTCCGATCCCGGAGCCAGTCTCTGATAAAGTGAAAATCGGCATGAGTTCTTTCATCCGCACCGAGCCATCCAGTGCGTCGCACCTAGGGATAGTTCCAAGTGGAAAGTCGCTGGGAGCCGAAATTCGCGGCGTCGAGCTCAACAAAATTGACGACAGTGACTTCACCGCCATCCACCGCGCCTGGCTGGATTACTCGGTGGTTCTGGTTCGGGACCAGCAACTCTCCGATGACGATTTGATCGCCTTCAGCCTCCGCTTAGGCGATCTAGATTTCGCGCCCATCCAAGAAACCGGCCGGCGCTTCGTGGAAGGGCATCCCGAAATCTACGTCGTCTCCAACGTAATCGAAAACGGATCGCCGATCGGCAGCCTCGGCGCCGGCGAAGCCACCTGGCACACCGACATGTCCTACTTGGAGCATCCGCCCAAAGCCAGCATGCTCTATGCGCTCGAGGTCCCACCTTCAGGCGGCAACACGTACTTCTGCAGCATGTATCATGCGTATGAATCGCTGCCGGACGCATTGAAACAGCGCATCTCGGATCTCAAATTGAAGCATGACGGCACCTATAACAGCGGTGGTTACGTGCGCCAAGGTCTGACCGCAACTGACGATCCGCGCAACTCGCCCGGAGCGTACCATCCGCTGGTCTGCACCCATCCGGAAACCGGCCGGCGGCTTCTCTATCTGGGCCGCCGACGCAACGCATATATCGCGGGCCTCCCGTTGACCGAATCCGAAGCGTTGCTCGATGAGCTGTGGTCTTACGCGACGCGGGAAGAATTCGCCTGGCACAACGTGTGGCGGCCGCGCGATCTGGTGCTGTGGGACAACCGCTGCACCATGCACCGCCGCGATCCCTTCGATGAAAACTCGCGCCGCGTCATGCATCGCACCCAGGTGAAAGGCGAAGCGCCTCCCACTGCCTGACCGCATCCCACGCTGGCTCAGTCCACCTAGAGCCGTCCTCTTGTTGCTCTCGGCGATGTACTTCATCCTCTTTGTCGACCGCGTGAACATTTCCACCGCGGCGCCTCTGATCGCGGCGGATCTAAAGCTGGGCAATACCGAACTGGGGCTGGTGTTCTCCGCCTTCGCACTTCCCTACGCGCTCTTCCAACTCATCGGCGGCTGGATTGGCGACCGGTTTGGCGCATGGCTGGTCTTGACAGCCTGCCTCGTAATGGTAGGGGTATCCACCGCGTTGACCGGCACCGTCGGCGGTTTGGCATCACTGGTTGCGATTCGTTTGGCGGTCGGCTTCGGCGAAGGCGCTGCATTTCCTACAGCGACGCGCGCCATGGCGAGTTGGACGCCAGCGTCGAGCTGGGGCTTCGCGCAAGGCGTGGTCCATGCCGCCGCTCGGATTGGCAACGCAGTTACTCCACCGCTCGTTACTGCACTGCTAGCGTTCGGATCCTGGCGCGGCGTCTTCGTCATTCTGGGCTTGGCTAGCCTCCTGTGGCCCGCAATCTGGATGTGGTTCTTCCGGGATGATCCGCGCGAGCATCCCGCCATTACGGCTGGCGACCTTGCGACGCTTCCTACCCGTGCAATAGACGGTGGTTCCCGCAATATCCCCTGGCTGAGTCTCGCCCGCCGGATGCTTCCAGTGACAATCGTCGATTTCTGCTACGGGTGGACGCTTTGGCTGTTTCTAAGCTGGATCCCGTCGTTTTTCTTCCAAAACTACCGGCTCAATTTGCAGGCCTCGGCATTGTTTTCCACCGGCGTGTTTCTGGCCGGCGTTGTGGGCGATACTCTGGGCGGCGTGGCGAGTGATGCTCTGCTTCGCAAGACCGGCAACTTACGCGCCGCCCGCCGCTACGTGATCGTCTCCGGATTCCTCGGCGCGTTCGTTTTTCTTTTGCCGGCGGTTTTGATCCACGAAGTGAACATCGCCGCGATCTGTCTTTCGCTTGCGTTCTTTTTTCTGGAACTGATCGTCGGGCCGATCTGGTCCATCCCTATGGATATTGCTCCGCGCTACGCAGGCTCGGCCAGCGGCATGATGAACTTTGGCTTCGGGGTCGCGGGCATCATTTCCCCGTTCAGCTTTGGCTACTTGGTCGATCGAACCGGCGGCTGGGTGTTCCCCTTTGTCGCCTCGCTGGTGCTGCTGCCGATCGGGGCCATGCTCGCCCTCCGCTTAAGTCCTGACAAACCCTTCCACGCTTTGGAGTAGAATCAACTTCCATGCTCCTCCGAATTACGTTCGTCTGCACCCTCAGTGCTCTCGGTCTCCTTGCACAAACGACCAGCGACGTGAAAGTGGACACTCCGCAGGCGCGTGCCGTCGTCGCCACTCTGCAGCCGCACCAGTCGAACCCCGCCCACGAGCATCCGATGAATCGTGTCCTGGTTTTCTTGGGTCCCGGCCGATTGACGCTGACCAATCCCGCCGGCAAGGTCGAAAAGATTGCATTCCAGGCTGGAGACGTGCGCTGGAGCCCGGCCGGCGCCGGCAACGTGAGCGAGAACACGACCGACCATCCCATCCAGATCGTCGAAATCGAGTTGAAGAACGCGCCGCCGCGTCCGCCCATGCCGGCGACTAAACTCGACCCTACCGTCACAGATGCGAAGCATTACAAAGTCGAGCTCGAAAACGACCAGGTGCGTGTGCTGCGCGTCCGCTATGGAGGGCATGAAGGCGGCGCCAAGCACGAGCACATCCTGAATCGTGTGGTCGTCAACATCACCGACCAAGGCAATGGCAAAGCGGGCGAGGTGCACGTATCAGGCGCCATGACGCACAGCGAAGAGAACTCGCTCGATCAGCCCGTGGAACGGATCGCCGTCGAGCTGAAATGAGCTAGTGGGTCAGGTCTGTAGTCTCCAGAGGCCGACCGTCTAGCCGAAGCGCCTCGACCCGCGCAGTCTTTCCGTCTACTTTTACTACCACGAAGTGTTCCGTGCTTTCGACCATCTTAGTGATGCCCGCCGGCGGTTTGTCCACATCGTACAGGGGCGCGCCGCCTCCACCCGTGATGAAATAATTCACGCCATTTTTCAGATAGTGCTGGTAGTTATGATCGTGCCCGAAAAAGCCGGCCGTCAATTTGTATTTCTCGAACATGGGCATCAGGGCGGTCATCTGCGGGTTGTCGCCCTGGCGGCGCGCGACAGCCGTGAGCGGGGGGTGGTGGGCAATCACGAAACGGAAATCAGCGGGCTGGCTCTTCTGCAAGTCTTCTTCCAGCCAGCGGGTCTGTTCGCTCCAGAACGTGTCGCGCGCGATTGCACTGCTCGATACATTGTCGATGTCGCTATTCAAAACGATGAAATGCGCCGTACCCCAATTGAACGAGTAATAAGGTGTCGAGACACTGAAGAACTCGTAGTACTGCGGGTTGTTACGCTCGTGATTGCCGAGCGACGGAAAGAATGCGGCTTTGCGAAGCAGTTCGCGCTCAATGTCAAAGAAGACCGGCCATTGCGAGGAATCGGCGCCATCGGCCACCAGGTCGCCGGTGTGCAGAACGAAATCCGGAGCCGCATATTTGACAATCGCGCCGATAACCTTACGGTGCATATCGTGCCGCGTGCGGGTGTCTCCATAAACCACGAACTGGAAGGCAGCCGGGCCCTTCGGCGCCGTCTTGAATGATCCTTTGCCTTCGTCGCGACCTAAGGCGTCATAGTAATAGGTCTCGCCAGGCTCGAGTCCTGTGAACGTGACTTTCTCTGAACGCATCACGGGCGCGGTCTTTTCCGCCGTCCCGGGCGCGCTTCCAATGGACACTTGGCTGGTCTCCACGACCCATGCAACCGTGGCTGACCTTTGTCCGACGTTCACTACGTAAGGCCCGCCAACGAGTTTTTCTTCCGCGCTCAGGTGTGCGACGAACAGGGCGAGCGATAAGGTTATCCATGTTTTCATATGTGCTCGATATTGCTAGAAGTCGAGGCGCATTGCAAACTCGACCCTCCGCGGCGTGCCGGTTCCCACAGCCCCGGTATTCAGAATCGACGTGATCTGTCCGAAGCCGCCCGATGAAACATTGCCGTTAGGATTGGCATAGATCGGGTGATTAAAAAGATTGAACGCTTCCGCGCGGAAGTTCAGACTGAAGCGCTCGCTGAGCCGGAATCTCTTCTGTAGAGCTGTGTCGATCTCATAGTACCCGGGACCGCGAGCGATGTACCGGCCCAGGTTGCCCCAGGTCCCTTTAGCGGGCAGCACAAAAGCCGCGGGATTGAACCAGTTGTCGATGGTCTGATTGACAGCGTAGATTGGGACGCCCGGTACCAGGTTGGGGCGCTGCGACCCAGTGTTGCCGTCCGGAAGCTGACTAGGGCTCCTTTTGATGGTGATGTTCACCGGACGTCCAGTGCTGGCTGTTGCCAAGCCGGAAAGCTGCCAGCCGCCGAAGAGATTCGCAAACAGGCCGTGGCCGTTCAGGTACCTGCGCCCCGGACCCCAAGGAAGCTCGTAAATTCCGTTCGATGTCATCGTATGACGAATGTCATACGGCGAACTGCTCCGGTCGCAAGCACGGCACGACATGTTCTGAAAGCTGACGCTCTCTCCGGCTCCAATCGACGCATCCGTGATTCCGTGCGACCACATGTATTGTGTCTGCCACAGGAATCCGTGAACGAAGCGGCGCTGCAACGAGACCTGCAGTGCGTTGAAGTTGTCATTGCCGTCGTTCGCTTTTAACCCAAACTGCGAGAACTGCGGCAGCGGACGCGTGCCCGTCAATGGGTTGATTAAGTTGACCGAATAGCGCGTAAACAGGTGATGGCCTGTGCTGCCGACATAGGCGATCTGGCCGGTGAAATCATCCGGCAACTGCTGCTGTACCGCGAAACTCCAGTTGTCGTAGGAAAGGTCCTTGCGATGGCGGTCGATTGCCTTGGGACTGTACAGCGCGTACTGCGGATTAATGAACGGGTCAATCGGGTAGGACAGGCTCGGTACATCGCTCGAAGAAATACTGTAGCGCGGCACTGCGCTTTCCATGGGATCGCTGAAGTCGTCATTTTGGTTTGCCCCGTAGTAGATTCCGAACCCGCTGCGGATCACCGTTTTGCCGTTGAGAGCGGATGGCGCCCAAGCCAGCCCAAAGCGAGGTCCGAAATCGCGCGGATTCGGATTGTAGAATGGCGTGCCCTTGGGGCAGAAACCGCCGCAACCATAGATATCGACCACGGCGGCCCGATTGAGAATTTCGTGCGCAACAGTGTAGAACTCATAGCGAAGGCCCAGGTTCAGCGTCAGATTGGGAGTCAGTTTGAGATCGTCCTGCGCGTAGCCCATGAAGAACGTGCGCCGATCGCCCCGAATACCTTCGCCTTCCAGAATTGTGATGTTATCGGGACGGTTGTTGATGAAATCGTCCAGCGTTGCGAAGTCGATGGACGACGAGCGAATAGTGTTGCCCGAGTTGTTCAATTGAATGCGGCGAATTTCCGCGCCAAATTTGAACGTGTTGCGTCCGCGAATCAGCGTGAGGTTGTCGATATAGGAGAACGTGTTGCCGATCTCGGAATCTAGCGTGTTGGCGCTACTGGAATCCCATTGCGCGGTCGAGACCGCGATGGGCGAAGTGCCGTAGGTCCAGTTATGGTAATTTGCCCGGTTAAATCCGAACCTCGTCTCGTTTATCATCGTGGGTGAGAAGACGTGCTGGAACTGCAGGACCAGGTTCTGAGGAATGTGCGGGATCACGTTGCGCGTCCCGATCGCATCCTGAGGATTATCGATGTAGGCGTTGTCGATGTTGTAGCGCACATACGCCGAAGAAGCATCGGAGAAGCGGTAGTCGAAGCGGAACATGCCCGAATCCTCGCGGGTGGTGTTCTTGGCGTCGACTGTTAACCGGTCGGTGAAGTCGTCATTCCGAGTCTGTCCTATCGGGAAGCCGTCCACGAGCGGCTTCAAGACCGGCGAGGTCGCTATGATCTGCGACCGGACTGCCGCGTTCGGCACAATACTGATTAACGTATTGGTGAGGTCCTGGCGCAGTCCTTCGTAATTGCCAAAGAAAAAAGCCTTGTCCTTGATCAGCGCTCCGCCGAACGAGCCGCCGAACTGGTTTAAGCGGAACGGCGGGATGTCTGTCGGATCGAAGGGAGAACGAGAATCCAGCACATTATTGCGCAGAAATTCAAACGCCGAGCCGTGAAAGCTGTTCGAACCCGTCTTGGATACTATGTTGATCTGCGCCCCTCCGGCGGCGCCGGTTTCAGCCGTATAAGCGGCCGAGCTGACGCGGAATTCAGCGATCGAGTCTAGAGAAACATTTAGCCGCGTATCAGCTTTCTGGGTCTGCTCCTGAATGCCACTCGTGTCGATCCCATCGAAGGTGAAGTTGCTGTCATCCAGTGAATGACCATTGAAGCGAATGCTTCTCTGAGCGCCGTCACCGGTGTTGATCGCGCCCGGGGCGAGGGTCATCAACGTGGCCCAGTTCCGGCCGTCGATCGGAATCTCGCGGATCTGAGGCGCTTCTATGACGCCGCCGATTTCCCCGTTGGTCCGGTTCAAAGCTTCCACAGTCGCGGTAACTTGCGCGGTCTCCGCTGTAGTGCCGACTTCTAGCCTCGCGTCCAGCGTACGAGTCTGCGCATACAGGAGATCGATCGTGCGAATGGCGAACGGCTTGAAGCCGGGTTTGGTAATGGTTACTGTGTAGCTTCCCACCGGCAGAGACGGAAATTCGTAAATTCCGCTGTCGTTAGTCGAAGACTGGCGGCGAAGGCCCGTGTCCGGAGATAGAAGCTCAACGGTTGCGCCCGCGACCAGAGCGCCGGATGGATCCGTTACGGTGCCGTTGATGGCGGCCCGATCTTGGCCGGCCAAGGGAAGGGAGCCTAAGACAACACAGATGACGAGAAGCAGCCGATGCATTTGATTTTCTCCAGTTCCTGGAAGAGATGTAAGACTCGCGAACAAAGCTAACAACTGAAGGTTTCAATGCGATGGCGAATGAGTTGCAATCCTGCAAAAAGCAATCGGGGTGATTGACGCGTCCGCCGCGGGTTTATCCTAAAGACATCATGCAATACCAACAACTCGGCAACACTGGAGTCTTCGTTTCCCGCTTGTGCCTGGGCGCCATGACGTTCGGCGGCGGCGCGACGTCCATCTGGCAAACCATCGGCGCTCTGGGGCAAGAGGATACCGACACAATGATCGGACAGTCGCTGGACGCCGGCATCAATTTCATCGACACCGCCAATGTTTATGCCGCGGGCGAATCCGAGATTCAAGTCGGCCGGGCGCTGGGCGCGCGGCGTAACGATGTGGTGCTGGCCAGCAAAGTTTTCGGCCGTATGGGCCAGGGCGCGAATCAAGTCGGGCTTTCGCGGCTGGCTATCATGCAAGAGGCGGAGGCTAGTCTCAAACGCCTGAATACCGACCACATCGATCTGTACCAGATTCACGGCTACGATCGCCTGACTCCGCTGGAAGAGACACTGGCGGCTTTGACCGACCTGGTGCGGCAAGGCAAAGTCCGCTACCTCGGCTGCTCCAATCTGGCAGCCTGGCAGATCATGAAGGCGCAAGGGATTGCGGCCAAAGATCACCTGGAGAGATTCATCACGCTCCAGGCTTATTATTCGATCGCCGGGCGCGATATCGAGCGCGAAATCACTCCGATGCTCGAAGATCAGAAGATCGGTTTGCTAACCTGGAGCCCATTAGCCGGCGGTCTGTTAGCTGGAAAGGTCACGCGCGCCAACGCCGCCGCTGATGGCGATGCACGGCGGAGCAAGTTCAATTTCCCGCCGGTAAATTTGGAGCGGGCCTATGACGTGATCGACGTGATGCAGCAAGTCGCCAAGCGGCGAGGAGCAACAGTCGCGCAAGTCGCCCTGGCGTGGCAGCTTCACAAACCGTTCGTCACTAGCGTCATCATCGGGGCCAAGAAGATCAGCCAATTGAAAGACAACCTGGGCGCTGCCGATTTGAAGCTCGACGCCGAGGATATGAAGCAATTGGACGAAGCCAGCAAACTGCCGGCTGAATATCCGGGCTGGATGTTTGGCATGCAAGGCAGCGACCGCCGTCCAGGCGAGGTGCGCGATTGGTCGCGGCTGGCGCAAGTGGCCACGAAGTAATGTAAACGGCCCCTTTATTTCAGTCGGGCTCGGCCGAGCCGATCATCGAAGTAGAAGGGCTCTGGGCTGGAGAATCGAATTCGATTAAAGTCGGGATGCGCAGGGTTCAGAATGTAGTTGCGCTCTCGCGGAATCACGGCCGATGGGACGGGTAGCACGGCAGTCACGAGTGCCTTCTGCCAATTCGTCCCGATGTCGCGGGTGACATCCGTTGCCTCGTTTGCATCCCAACCTGGTGCGAGTTCCGCGATTGAGATTACTTTAACGTCTAGCTCATCGGGCACTTCAATAGGTGTGGCGACATAATCATCGGCCAGCTCATCAGCGTTGGCTAGAATCTCTAACGCGCATAGCGAACGGCTTTCAGCAGTGTAGATGACCGCCGTGCCTTTGTGATTCCAGCGCCCTCCATAAAGGCTCGCGCCGATTCCATCGTTAGCAGGATGGCGGCTGCTTCCGAGTCGGAAGACAATCACTTACCAGACGCCGTGCTCGATGCGCCCCAGAACGTCCTCAACGCGGGTTATACCGTCGAGGCTTCCAAGGAGGGATAGAGGAGTCTTATCGTCGAGGGTGCGGACCGGAGTCTTTAACCATCGCAGAGCTTTCTCGCGTGTCCCGAAAACTTCAATCGCTCTAGCCGTTATATCTACGACCGCAGGAAGCAATGTCGGTTTATGCCCAACCGTTTTTGAAGCTCCCGCAGAACCAGACTCAAAGGTTCTCAGCCAATTCAGATCGCCAGTATTCAATGATGTTTCGGTGACGACCTCCTCAATTAACCGCTTTATCTCTGCCAGATCGTCGCTTGTCAGCACGCCATCCTCTGCCCTGAGTATAGAATATTTCCTTGTGCTCGCCCCAGATCGCTAAAATCGGGTCGGCGTCGCCCTATAATGATCCAATGCCGCTATGCACACGTGTCCTTTTAGCGTGCCTTTTCTCACTGCCGCTCATGGCTGCCGATCTCGCGCCCACCGGTACGTTGCGCGCCGCCTTCCTGCGCACCAACCCCGTCCAGGGCAGGATCGATCTACAAACAAAATCGGTGACGGGTCCGGTGGCGGATCTCGTGAAAGAACTCGCCCGGCGTCTCGGCCTTCCATACGCCATCATCCCCGCCGCCGATGCCCGCGAAGTGATTGACCTCTTGAAGGCGCACACCGCCGATATCGGTTTCCTGGCCTATGACGCCCCCCGCACCGCCGAAGTCGACTTTTCGCGACCCTACGCGCTGATGCAAAACAGTTATCTCGTTCGTGCCGATTCTCCCATTCAAAAAGCCGCCGATGCCGACCGAGCTGGCTTGCGCATCGGAGCCGGGCAAGGCCAGTCGCAAGCGGTCTACCTGAAGGACCATTTGAAAAATGCACAGGTCCTCATCCTGCCTTCCATGCCGTCTCCCGAAGAATTGCAAAAGATGCTCGTCGTGGGTGACCTCGACGCCTTTGGTGCAAATCGGCAGCGCCTGGTGGAAGCGGCCTCGTTGCACCCCAATCTGCGTGTTCTCCCGGACAACTTTTCCGCAGCCGAGCAATCTATCGTCGTCACCAAGGGCGACCGCTCACGCCTGGATGTCCTCAATCGATTTATCGCGGATACTTGCGCCTCGGGACTGGTCAAAGCATCCATCGACCGCGCCAAACTTATCGGAGTCGATGTCGCGCCGGCGAGCATCCGGTGATCATGAAAGATTTGCTGCTGGACGCCAGCGCCCGAGCCGTGCGCTACGTTTCAGGAATCGGAACCCGCCGGATTACACCCCATCCGGAAGACATCGCGCGCCTCACCGCGCTCGGCGGTCCGATGCCCGAAGAACCTTGCGACCCCCGAACAGTGCTCGCGCTGCTCGACGATATTGGCTCGCCCGCGACTGTCGCTTCCACCGGTGGGCGCTATTTTGGCTTCGTGACCGGCGCTACCTTGCCCGCCGCTCTGGCCGCCAATTGGATCGCCGGAGTGTGGGATCAGAACGCCGGCATGCGAGTTATGTCGCCCGTCGGAGCAGCGTTGGAGGACATCACGCTCGGCTGGCTTCGCGAAGCACTCGGCCTGCCGCCATCCACCGGAGTTGGATTCGTGACCGGCGCCACTATGGCCAACTTCACCTGCCTCGCGGCTGCCCGACATGCGCTTCTCGAGCGCGCTGGATGGAACGTAGAAGATAATGGTCTCTTCAGCGCACCGCCTCTAACGGTCGTGGTCAGCGACGAGGTCCATGTCTCGGTATTGAAAGCCCTCTCTATGTTGGGGCTCGGCCGGACGCGCGTGACGCGGCTAGCCACCGATGATCAAGGCCGCATCAAATCCGATTCCCTGCCGGCGTTCGACGATCGGACCATCGTCTGCATTCAAGCCGGCAACGTCAACACCGGCGCGTTCGATCCAGCGGCGCAAATCTGTGCGCATGCCCACCGTTACGGCGCCTGGGTGCATGTGGACGGCGCTTTTGGCTTGTGGGCAGCCGCTGCACCGCGTCGCGCGAACTTGATGGCCGGTTTTGCCGATGCCGACTCCTGGGCGACCGACTGCCACAAATGGCTCAACGTTCCCTATGATTCTGGGCTGGCATTCGTCCGTGAACCGCAACATGTTCGTTCGGCGATGACGGTGAGCGCCGCTTACCTTCAGGCGTCCGACCTCCGCGAGCCCTATCAATACACGCCGGAAGCCTCGCGCCGCGCCCGAGCGATAGAAGTTTGGGCGGCGTTGCGGTCCTTGGGACGGCGCGGCTTGGCCGACATGATCGAAGGGAATTGCCGAATGGCCTCTCGCTTCGCCGGCCAGCTACGAACGGCTGGCTATTCGATCTTGAACGACGTCGTTCTCAACCAGGTCTTGGTCTCATTCGGTGATGCCGCTGTCACCAAACGCGTCATCTCGGAACTGCAGAATGAAGGTACCTGTTGGTGCGGAGCAACGGAGTGGCACGGCCAGACGGCCATGCGTATCAGCGTGTCGGGCTGGGCGACAACCGAAGAGGATGTCGATCAAAGCGCAGCGGCGGTCTTGCGCGTTGCAGGTTCAGTCTCACAAAGCGGCGCCAAGTGAGCCAATCTCCGCCGCAACGTCTCATACGCCCGAAATAGCAGCGACTTCAGCGCAGGGATCGAGCAATCTAGCACCTTGGCGATCTGCGCGTAATCTAAGCCCTCATACTTGTGCATCAGCACCGCCGCGAGCTGCTTGGGCGGCAGCGTCTCAATTGCAGCCCGGATTTCCCGCTCGCGCTGGCCACGCATCAAAAGCTCGTCCGCACGCGGTTCCCAATCGGTGAGCTGCAGCTTGCGCGAGCCGTGAACTTCCCGGTCCAGCCGCACGAATCCCGCTTCACGCCGCGTGTCTCTGCGCCAGTTCAGCGCGATGTTCATGGTGATGCGGAATAACCAGGTAGTAAACTTCGCGTCCGGCCGATAGTTGCCACGGGAACGGTAAACACGGATGAAGACGTCTTGCGCCAGTTCCTCGGCAATGGCATGGTTGCGCACCAGGCGATGTAGGTGGTTCACCACCGAAACGCGATGCCGTTCCAGCAGCAGACTGAAGCTGGGCGTGTCGCCTTTCGAAACTCGGAGCATCAACGCGGTGTCTGGATCGAGAGCGAACGCCGCCGCCATGAACAATTCAACGTTTGCGGACTCAGGCGCGTTACGTGCGGGCTTGTAAAGTAAAGTAAAGAGGAAGCTACCGCCGCCTAGCCGCGCTGTTCCTGATGCTCGGGAAAGACCGCGTAGCCAGAGGGCGGAGGATAGAGATCGTGAAGTACGCTCAGCCGTTTGCGCAGATACCGGCTGGGCAACTGCCGCGGACCGGTCTCCACGTCGATGTCACAGCAAATCCCGTGCAAGTATAGCGTCAATGTGTCGATGAATGACTGTCGCGCATAATCCCGGAAGACTTTGGTCTCTTTGCGGGCGTTGGTCTCGCGGCGCAAGAGGGCCTGCTTCATGTGCCAGCTCTCTTCATCCACTTCGCCATGCACGCGTGCATTCAACTCTTCACGCAGCAGCCCACAAAATCGGGCCTGCGCTTCATCGGACCAAAGATCGCCCGCCAGCCTCGCCAGGACATGAAAGAAACGGTAGTGGTACTCGGAAACTTCCTGGTCTTTGAGGGCAAAAACCAGCACTTCCTCGCTATCGAACCGCACTTGCGTGGCCCACGATAGGCGGTTCTCAGGCGGCTTTTCGGTACAGACGAACTCATCCCGGTGAAATGCGCCCTTTTCCTTGCCGTCCACACGCTCCAGATATGGCACCAGCATGATGGACACCTTCGGCAGCAGCGCGGATATGGCGGGAGGGAGCGCTGCGATAGGCTCCTCCAGGTATTCTTTGAGATCTTCTTCGCTTAACGGAACTGTCGCGCAGAAGTATGAAAACGTGTTGCTGAGCGGAATCATCTCGCTGCGAAAACGTTCCGCGAACTGGCCAACACTCACTTTGGAAATATCAGGTTGGGCGGCCATTCTGGTGGGGTATCGACTTCATTTTATCATTTATCGCGCCCGGACGACCCGGTACCATCGAGTTAGACTAAATTATAGTGGGTGCAAGAGTACTAATTTCGGCCGGCGAGGCATCGGGCGACCTGTACGCAGCCGGCCTGGTCGAGGCGCTTCGCCGCCGTAATCCAGACCTGGAGTTCTTTGGCTGCGCGGGACCCCGGATGCAGCGCGCAGGCGTTCGCGCCGTAGTCGACGCCGCCAGCATTTCCGTAGTGGGTCTGGTCGAGGTAGTAACTCACATTCCGCGCATTTGGCGTGAGTATCGTAAGCTGCTTCGAGCGGCCGACGACGAACGTCCCGATATCGCCATTCTAACGGATAGCCCGGACTTTCATCTTCGGTTGGCGAAGCGCCTGAAAAAGCTGCAAATCCCAGTCATCTGGCTGATCGCTCCTCAGGTTTGGGCCTGGAGGAAAGGGCGGCTGCCCCTGATGCGGCGCACTATCGATCAACTGCTCTGCATCTTTCCCTTCGAGCCGGAGTTCTTTGTTTCCAACGGCATGGATGCCGTCTATCTTGGCCACCCTTTGACACGAATGGTGAAACCGTCGGCCAGCCGGAGCGAATTGCGAAAGCGTTACGGCGTCCCCGATGGCACTCATTTGATCGCTTTACTTCCCGGCAGCCGAAAAGGAGAGGTGGCTCGCCATTTGCCGATCCTGATGGAGGCGGCCGACCGAATGGTTCAGGCCGGCCACAAGCCTGATCCTAAGTTCATTTTGGCGGTACCCCCTGGGTTAAATTTGACGGAACGCATTTCCGGATCGTCCATCCAACTACAAGAAGGGCAAACCTGGGACGTCCTCGCCTGCTCGGATTTAGCGCTCGCCGCCAGTGGCACCGTGACGATCGAGGCCAGCCTGTTGGGAACCCCCATGGTCACCTTCTATCGCGTCAACAATCTAAGCTGGTATATAGGCAGGTGTCTCGTTAAAGTACCGTTTTTTTCAATGGTGAACCTGGTCGCGGGCCGTCGAATCGTGCCGGAACTTATCCAGAACGAAATGACCGCGACTCGGCTAGCGGAAGAGGCGCTGCGATTGCTAGGCGATGAAGCGGCCCGGCAGGAAATGCGCCGGGAATTAGCCGTGGTGGTGCAAAAGCTTTCGGGACCCGACGATCCGATGGAAGTGGCTGCCTCGCTGGTGGAGAAGCATTTGAAAGAGGAAATGGTTCATGCGTAAGATACTGGTTGCGATCCTGGCAACGGCCGCTCTGCTGGTGGCGCAGGACAAGGGTGGCAAGCGCGCGCGCATCGACGTGGAAAACTATGTCATTGACGCCGACATCAATCCACATACCCAGGCGCTCACGGCCAACGTCAAGGTCCGCTTCATTCCGCTGGATAATGACATCTCGTCGGTTTCCTTTGAATTGAACAATGCGCTGAACGTTTCGCGAGTGGTCGACGAGTCGGGCCGCCAGATCCCGGCTTCACGGTCAACGCAGGATTTCACCGTTCAGCTGACCTTCCCCACTCCCTTGTCGAAAGGAAAGCCGGCAACGGTGACGTTTACCTATGATGGCCGGCTCACGGGCCAGGAAGAATCGCCCATTTACGGCATCAAATTCGCTGATATCCAGAACGATTTCGCGTACCTGATGTATCCGGCGCGCTGGTTCCCGATCAACGACTACACCATCGATCGGTATACCGCCGACCTGCACATAACCGTACCGGCCGGTTTCAAGGTGCTGACGAGCGGACTGGAGAGCTCAAAGCCGGCGGCTCCCGGCAAAGCCACCTACGGCTTCCAGTACATTAAGCCGTCCTTTCCGGGAAGCATCGCGATAGTTCAAGGCGACCCGGTGCGCGTCGACTCGCAAGGCGTAACCACTTCAATCTATTTCCGGCAGAAGAAATCGATGGCGAATGCCTATGGAGAAGAAGCCGGGAAGGTGATGACTTTTCTCAGCGGCGAGTATGGTCTGGCACCGCAAGCCAACATGACGCTGGTAGAGACCGAGGATGGCACGCCGAACGGCTTCTCCGCACCTGGAATTATCTTCCTCTCCCCGCGTGGAATCGGTAGCCAGGTGGCTTCCCGCTTGCTGGTCAACCAGATGGCGCGACAGTGGTGGGAGACGCTGGTTTCGCCCATCAATCGCGATCATATGTGGCTCGAGAATGGCAATGCGCGCTACGCGGAGCTGCTCTGGGAAGAACACGCTAATGGGCCCGGGGCGCTCGAGCAATCGATGCATGACACCTACGTTGAAGCGTTGACGGTGGACAATCCGCCGCTCATCCAAGCTGGACGCCTCGAAGATTACTCGCCCGAATACTGGGCGTCCACCGCCGGCAAAGGCGCGGCGATCCTGAATATGCTGCGCAGCGTAATGGGAAATGAGGGATTCACGAAGCTAATGAACAAGTTCCCCGAACAACATGCCTGGCAGTCCATTAGCACGGCAGATTTCCGCAAAGCGGCCGAGGAGATCTACGGTCAAAGCCTGCAGTACTTCTTCCTGCAATGGATCGAATCCAGCGGCGCGCCGGAGTTCAAGCTCGAATATACCGTGTTCCGCACGCAAAAAGGCTTTCGCGTGATGGGCAAGATCTCGCAGGATCTGGACACGTTCCACATGCCTGTGGATCTCAAAATCGAAACCGAAGGCAATCCTGAGACCAAGCGCATCGACGTGGTGGGCACCTCGTCGGAATTCACGGTGGATACCTTCGGCAAGCCGAAACAGGTGAGCATCGATCCAAACGGCGCCGTGCTGCGCTGGGGGCCTCCGATGCGTGTGGCAGTCGCCATCAAGAAGGGCGAGCAGTTCGCCGAGATCAGCGAGTTTGGGGATGCACTCAAGGAGTACCAAAAAGCGCTGGAGGTGAGTCATGGCAGCTCACTGGCGCATTATCGCGTGGCGGAGATCTTTTTCCTTCAGAATAACTATCAATCGGCCGCCAACGAATTCCGCGAAGCACTGAATGGCGACACGGATCCCAAGTGGACCGAGGTGTGGGCGCACATCAAGCTCGGTAATATCTTCGATATCTCCGGCCAGCGCGATCGCGCGGTGAATGAGTACAACCTCGCGATTCGCACTCGCGACAACACGCAGGGCGCGCAGGAAGAAGCCGCCAAGTATCTGAAGGCGCCCTACGAACGGAAACGCAGCAACGTCTGAATCTGGCGCAAGTTTCAGCCAGCCGACGCGAGTTTTGGCGTAATTAGCCACTTCAGCACCCCATGCGGCTCGGCGCCGAAACGATCCACTTCCACGCACGCGAGCGCGGCCTTCTTAAAGTCCACTTGAAGGTCCGGACACCCAAGCAGGTATGCGGTCAGGCTGCTGAACAACGGCTCATGACCGGCGAGCAGGACGGCTCCTTCATCCTTATGAACTCGGATTTCCTCCCAGACCATCCCAGGATGCGCGCCCGGCTCGAGTGCCTTGGTGCGCAACAAGTCGCCCTTGTAATCCAGGACCTCGGCTGCCAATTGAGCGGTCTGGACAGCTCGTTTCAGAGGACTGGTAAGGATCAGCGCCGGCGTCACGCCAGCCTCACGGGCTGCCCGCAAAACATTGCGCAGCTTTTTCCTGCCTTCAGGGGTGAGCGCGCGCTCGGAATCGGATTGGCCTGCCGCGGCGTCTTCCGCGATTCCATGCCGGAGAATGTAAATCTGCATTCCTGGTAGCCTACAGGTTTGAACCCTTATCTCGACCGGGCCGCCTTCTATCTAACCTGCGGCTCTCTCGTTTCTATTTTATTCTCGATTGCCGTCTCGCAGATCCTACTCGGCTTAGCGCTGGCCGCCTTGTTGCTCTCCGCCCAGCCCATGCGGCTCCCGCCCATCAAGCTTCCGCTGGTCCTTTTCATGGCCTGTACGATTCTGTCGTTGCTGTTCTCCGGCCACATGAGCGAGGGCACACCGCAAATTCGAAAGTTCCTCGTCTTTGCGATTCTGCTGCTGGTCTATAGCACGTTTCGTACCGTGACCGAGGTCCGTGGGGTTGTGCTGGCGTGGGCCGGTGTGGCGACGCTCTCGGCCATTCGCAGTCTTTTCCAGTTTTGGCAGAAGTTTCAGGATGCGCAAGCGGCGCACCAGCACTTCTACGACTTCTACATTGGCGAACGAATCACCGGGTTCATGAGCCACTGGATGACGTTCGGCGGCGAGGAGATGATCGTACTGCTGCTGCTCGCGTCCTACTTGTTCTTCTCCGGCGAGCAGCGCTGGAAGGCGGCGGGTTGGTTCTGCGCGGCTATACTCGCTATTTCCATGGTGCTCGGGTTCACGCGCAGCATTTTCCTCCTCGGATTTCCGGTCGGTTTGCTGTACTTGCTGTGGTTCTGGCACAGATGGTTGGTGGCAGCCGCGCCAGTCGTCGCGGTAATCGCATTTCTGGCAGCACCGGCGGCGCTCAAAGAGCGCGTGACCTCGATTGTCCAGCCACATGGCCAAATGGATTCCAATGAGCATCGCAATATCACGCGCCGAACCGGCATAGCTATCATTCGCGCGCATCCATTCCTCGGTTTAGGACCAGAGCAAGTGAAATACCAATTCGAGCGTTGGGTTCCAGCGGACATCCCCAAGCCGCTGCCCGAAGGTTGGTACGGGCATTTGCATAATATCTATCTTCAGTATGCGGCCGAGCGCGGCATTCCGACCATGCTGTTCATGATGTGGATGATCGGGAAGAGTCTCTGGGATTTCTTCATCACGCTGCGTAAGACGCCGCCCAGCGCCGAAGCGCGCTTCGTGCTGCACGGCGCAATCGCCGCGATCCTTGCGATCCTGGCTGAAGGATTCCTGGAGTACAACCTGGGCGACAGCGAAGTGCTGACGTTGTTTCTGGCCATAGTTGGATTCGGATACATCGCGAAGGAGACGGTGAAAGTTGGGGTCTAAGAACGCGGCGATTGCAGGCTTGGAAGTGCTGCTCGCCGGCGGAGCGGGCGGCTTGGGATCGGCGACGGCGGAGTTGCTCGAAGCCGAGGGCGCGCGCGTGGTGATCAGCTCGCGGAGTCGCGGATTGCGGGCTGACATCACCAAAGCGGCCGATCGCAAGTGGCTGCTGGCCGCCGTTCCGAAGCTGTACGGTCTGGTGGTTTTCGCCGGGACGCCGGCGCGCGGAGCGGGCGAGGATGCGATGCGGCAATCGCACGAGGTGAACTATGAAGGACCGATTCTTCTGGCGCGCGAAGCGGCCGAGCGGATGAAGGCCGCCGGAACCTCGGGCGCGATCGTGCTGTTTTCGACCATGCAAGCGATCGCACTTTTTCCGGCCTCGACCGCGTATGCCGGCGAGAAGGCCGCGCTGCTGCATTCGGCTCGCATTCTCGCGAAGGAATGCCGCGGCAAAACGAACATTCGCGTGAACGTGATCGCGCCGGGCGTGATGGCGGCGGGCATGGCGGAAGCCAGCATCGCATCGGGGAAATACGAGCGCTATCTCGCGGACGGCGTGATTTCGCGCTACGGCAAGGCGGCCGACGTGGCACGGGCGGTACGATTTTTTCTCGAGCCCGATAATTACGTCACCGGGCAAGTGCTGTCGGTGGACGGCGGCATCACTTTGTAGGTCTGTAGGCGATGCAGTCGATCTCGACCTTCATCTTGCGCTCGTGGAATTGCGCTTCCACCGTGGTGCGCGCGGGACGATGGTCGCCGAAGAACTGAGCATAAACCTCATTCATGGCGTCGAACTCCTGGGCATTCGATAAGAAAACCGAACACTTGACGACATCTTTGGGAGTGGCGCCGGCCAGCTCGAGCACACGCCGGATATTTTCGAGCGTAACGCCCGCCTCGTGACGAATGTCGCCGAACGAATACTGCTGCGTGGCCGGATCGGTTGGGCCTTGGCCGGAGACAAAGATAAAGTCGCCGGCGCGGACGAACGGCGAATAGGGGCCTTTCGGTTTCGGGATCATTGCATCGGACCGTGGTGGTGTTCAGGCTTCTTCTTCCGGCTGCGGCGCGGCGGCCGATCGGCGCTGTTGCCCGATCCCGTACCGACTTTGCGCGATCGCCGAATGGGCTTGGGCTTAACAGGCGGAGGGTTAGGCTCCAGCAGCGAGGGCTGGCCTTCCACGATGGGCTGTTTCTCGTCCTCTTCTTCTTCTTCCTGCGTATGTTGCTCGACAGGCGCTTCGGGAACGGCTGGAGGATAAAACTCGGCGCCGAGATAAACCATCAGGCCTTTCTCTTCGTCAGGTACGACGCGGACGACTAGTTTATCCTGCGCGTAATTCAGGAACTCGGAGAATTCCTGGAATCCGTAGGTCGGCAGGTCGGAGGTAGGAACCTCGGATTGAAACCAGCCAGCGAGGTCGTCGGCGGTGGCGCCGTTCTCCATCTCGAGCCGATGCGTTTCCAAAACATCGCGCAATGGCGGAAGAGCTTCTTCCGGTTTGGGAGTGGGACGCTCCGGCTGTGTGGAGGTCTTGCGTTCGATGATGTAGCGGCCGCCTTGGCCGCTCACGTTGACATAGTCGGCTTTTTTCAGCTTCTCGACGAAATCGGAGAAGCTGTTTGCGCCATAAGCTTTTTCCGTAAAGGCAGAATCGAGCTGGAGCATGGTGGATTTGAGCAAGCCGAGCTGTGGCTGCACCGCACGGCGCTCGAGCACCTGGAGGGCGCGTTCGACCAGCGGCATGGCCTGTCCCAGATCGAGCGGCGCCGGACGAACGCGATGACCACCTTGCTGGCGATCGCGCATGGGCGGACCTGCCTGTCCTCCCTGCTGCTGGGGGCGAGGTTGCCGCTCGCGGGAGTCGTGCCGGTCGGAATCGGTGGACAGCAGCGATTCGTAGCTCACAAACTCATGACAGTTTTGTTGGAGGATAGTGCTGGTGAAAGCTTTGCCGCCCACGACGAAAACGGTCTTGCCGTATTCCTTGAGCTTGTTAACCAGCGGGATGAAATCGCTGTCGCCGCTCACGATTGCGAAGGCGTTCACGTGCGGATGGGTGAAGGCCATTTCGAGCGCGTCGAGGGCGAGGTTGATGTCACCTCCGTTTTTATCGCCGCGAGGGGAAGGCAGGCGTTGCACCATCTGGACGGCATTCTCAGCCATCGACCGGGCGGCGCCTTCCTGGCGTCCCCAGTTTGCATATGCGAATTTGGCGACCAAGTCGCCGCGCTCCTTGAGAGCATCGAGCGGGAGCGATACATCAAACTCGCGCCTTAAAGTAGATTTCACGCCGATCTCGATATTGTCGTAATCGACGAATACGGCGATGTTCAGTTTTTCTTGCATTGGATCTTTCTTGTTAACTAATTTCACAGGCCAAAGCCTGTCTGCCACAGAATGCCTGGGCTACAGCTTCACGCGGTCTGCTTTACCGAAGACCGGATGAAGTCTACAATCTCTTCGAGCGAGGCTCCGGGCTGGAATACAGCCGCGACGCCCAGCTTCTTGAGCTCGGCGGCGTCCTCGTCTGGAATTATACCTCCGACCATGACCAGGACGTCGTCCATGCCCTTTTCGCGCAACAACTCCATAACCCGGGGCACTATCGCATTATGGGCGCCGGACAGGATGGAGAGTCCGATAACCTGGACGTCCTCCTGCAGGGCGGCGTTAACGATCATTTCCGGGGTTTGGCGAAGGCCAGTGTAAATGACCTCCATGCCGGCATCGCGGAGCGCGCGCGCGATCACTTTTGCGCCCCGGTCGTGGCCGTCCAAACCGGGTTTGGCGACCAGCACCCGGATACGATCCATATAGCTTGAGTTTAGCATTGGCAGGGACTGCGCCACTCGATAAATGCGTTCACACGAGTGTGAACGCGGCACGCAAGAGTACGTGCGCCACAGCTCAGAGGACGCTGGTTTCAGTGTAGGAGCCGAAGACGGAGCGGAAGGCCTCGCAGATTTCGCCCACAGTAGCGTAGGCGCGAACGGCGTCCAGGATGTAGGGCATGGTGTTTTCCTTGCCCTCGGCGACGCGCTTGAGAGCATCGAGCGTCTTCTGAACGGTTTGGTTGTCGCGCTCGGCCTTGAGCTTGGCTAGTTTTGCGAGCTGATGACCTTGAGCCGACGCATCGATCTGCAAAAGCTCGATCGGGTCCTCATTCTGTTCGACGAAGGCATTGACGCCGACGATCTTCTGTTCCCCGGTTTCGATGGTGTGCTGATATTCGTAACTGGCGTTAGCGATCTCGGTCTGCGGGAACCCGCGCTCGATGGCGGGGATCATGCCGCCCATTTCATCGATGCGACGGATGTAATCTTTGGCGCGCTTTTCGACTTCGGCCGTGAGGCTTTCGATGAAATAGCTGCCGCCTAACGGATCGGGCGCATCGGGAACGCCGCTTTCGTACGCCATCACCTGCTGGGTACGCAGCGCGATGGTGACGGCATGCTCACTCGGGAGTGCGTAGGCTTCGTCGAGCGAGTTGGTGTGCAGAGATTGCGTACCGCCCAGCACCGCGGCCAGCGCCTGAAGCGTGGTACGCACGATATTGTTGTAGGGCTGCTGCCAGGTGAGCGAGCATCCGGCGGTCTGCGCGTGAGTGCGGAGTTTCCAACTTTTCTCATCCTTGGCGTTGTAGCGGTCGCGCATGGTCTCGGCCCAGATCTTGCGGGCCGCGCGAAACTTCGCGATTTCCTCGAAAAAATCGTTGTGCGAGTTGAAGAAGAAGCTGAGCCGGGGAGCAAAGCTGTCGACGGGAAGGCCGCGCTCGAGCGCCCAGTCGACGTATTCGATGCCATCGCGCAAGGTGAAAGCCAGTTCCTGAACGGCTGTGGATCCGGCCTCGCGAATGTGATAGCCGCTGATAGAAATCGGATTGAAGCGCGGCACGTGCTGGGTGGAATATTCGATGACGTCGGTGACCAGCCGCATCGACGGGCGCGGCGGATAGATGTATTCTTTCTGCGCGATGTATTCCTTCAAAATGTCGTTCTGGAGCGTGCCCGACATGCGCGACCAATCGACACCCTGTTTTTCGCCGACCGCCAGATACATGGCCCAGATGACCGGCGCGGGCGAGTTGATGGTCATCGAAACCGTGACGTCCGAGAGCGGGATGTCGCGGAACAGAAT
Organism: Bryobacteraceae bacterium; assembly: GCA_035569875.1. GTDB lineage: Bacteria > Acidobacteriota > Terriglobia > Bryobacterales > Bryobacteraceae > Palsa-89. The sequence goes on along the minus strand of DATMMD010000105.1, from coordinate 18,749 downwards.
CTCCATGTCCTGGAGCGAGCAGATGGAGACGCCGCACTTGCCCACTTCGCCTTCCGAAGCCGCGTGATCGGCATCGTAACCCATGAGCGTGGGCAGGTCGAACGCGACCGAGAGTCCGGTCTGGCCCTGCCGCAGAAGATAAAGATAGCGGCGGTTGGTCTCCTCGGGCGTGGCAAAGCCCGAGAACTGGCGCATGGTCCAGAGGCGGCCGCGGTACATGTCGCGATGGATGCCGCGGGTGTAAGGGAACTCGCCGGGCGGCGGGATGTCGAGACCTTGGATGTGCTCTGGTCCGTAGAACGGCTCGATCGGGATGCCGCTGAGGGTTTTGCGGTCCGGGGCTGTGGTTGTGCCGGTTGGCTTGGCCATCAACTTCATTGTAGGTGGTGGGCAGAGGTTGGTGGGTGGTGACGAGCGTGATCAGGCGCGAACCGCCGTGTTTACGCGTGAAGGTGAGGTGAATGTTTTTCGATTCCAGCAGATCTTTGTGGCGGCGGAGATGGTGAGAGAGTGCGTTCGCGGTAACGGCGGCGGTGACGCTGGTGACGCTGATTTCGAGGAGGAGGTCAGTGGCCGTGCCGGTCCAGGAGGTTCGGTTTTTCAGCAGCGCCGTGAGGGAGTCGAGAAGCGGCGTGGTTGGAGTTTCGTTGAGGGCGTCGACGATGGAGTCGGCGTGATCTGGGAGCGCTGAGGCAACCCAATGGGCGAGATCGGCATGCCGCAGTGTCGACTGTAGGCGCGTGGAGGCGACGTTAGCGAGAGCGGCGCAGACGGCGTCGCAAAGCCCTGCGAGAATTTTGGGGCGGAGGGATTCGAACTCCGTCCAGAGATCGGATTCGGTGCGGGATGTGGCGGCGGTGAGCGGCGCGAGCCGGACTGTGATGGTGCGAGCGGATAGGGCTTCATCAGGATTCCAGCCACCGGTGGTGGTGATGAGGATGGGGCGGTGAAGTTCGACAGGGAGCGGCTCGCGGGCGTCACCTTTTTCGTGCAGGAGGAGAGTGGCTCCGGTGGCGAGGCGGCACAGGGCGTCGGAGAGGCGCGGGCGAATGGGGCCCGTGTGATCGAAGGCGAGAATCCAATTGTGTTGGGCCGTGGCGAGAAGGTCCCGCACGGAGTCAGGGAGCGCGAGAAGAGGAGCGGCAGAGGGATCGATGAGGGCGCGGAGCATGCGGGCCGCAGTGGACTTGCCACTGGCGGGTGGACCGTCGAGAACCAGAATGGGATGCGGGCCGGCGGGGCGAAGGGCGGAGAGGAGCCAGGCGGTCAGGCGAGTGCGGTCGGCGTCAGTGGCGAGGTTTAGGGCAGGCGGGAGAAGTGAGGCGTTGGCAGGCGGCGATGGTGGAGTGGGAGGCGGGAGTTCGGCGTTGCCTCGGCTGTGGAGGAAGGCGGCGGTGGGGTCGGTGGTGATTTGCCAGCCGGCTGGTGTGATTTCGACGATTTCGCCGTCGGCGTTGTCGAGATCAAGAAGGATGGCGTCGGGCTGGCAAGGATTGCCGCGCGCGGCGATGCGTCGATGGACGGGAAGGCGCGGTCCGCTGGAAAGGGCGCGAGCTTCGAGGGTGCGGATGGTTTGGCGAAGAGCATAGTCGCCGGGCGGCTCGCCGTGGTCGCGATAGAAGGCGTCGATGAGCCAGTCACGGAAACGGGGCGAGAGGATGGAGCAGACCTGGTGGCTGCAGGCGCCGAGGGGGAGGCTGACGAAGGCTTGGCCGGCGGTGGAGGCGAAGGGTGAGGCGGAGGCGGAGTGGTTGAGGAGGAATTCGGTTTGGGGATGCATTTGATTTGTCCCAGTAGTAACAGACAGAGGGAATCCAGGCGCCAGTAGTCTCGAATAAGTGGTTGGGAGCGTTGGAGAAATTCTTGGCTATTCGAGGTTATCTCGGGTGGCTGGATAAGGCGATGCGCGGGCAAACTGCATGTAGCTGAAATCGTCTTTCACGTTGCCAACCACTGCCTCGTCGTCAACACCCGGCCGCACAGCGTGTTAGTCCTTATACTGTGCTCGTTTCATCGGCAGTCGGAGGCCGAGACGTCCTCGTGGTCAAGAAAAAAGAGTTTGACCCCTTGTATTCGCCTTATGTTCGCCTGCATAATGGTTGGGCGATTTAGTTCCAGATCACGGTGTCCAAGGGACTACCAACGGCGGCATTGTAGATGTCGAGATGCCAAATCTCCAAATATCCGAGTGAAAACAGGAGGACCAACTTGTCTTTCTGCTCCGGGGCGATTCGCCTGGGAACAACCAGACGCCAGGTCGGACGTGGTGGAGAAAGTGTGGTCGGGACTAAGCGGCCCACAAGGGAAGCGATCTCGTTTGAGGCGAAAGTGGTAGGAGCGGCGTTAGGCTCGCCGGGACCATCAACGATTGCTGTTCGGATCTCACTAAGTTGCTCGTTTTCTTGGACTTCCTGGTCAGATAACAGACGGAAGCGGCCCGCTGCTAGTTCCAGTAGCCAAACGCGCATTACTTGGTCGCCACGGACCCACGGAATCTTATCGCAGTATAGCTGTGGAAGAGTAATTCTTCCTTCGGAGCTGATCGCCACTACTTCTGGAGCAAACCGAGCTTCTACCATTCGATACCATGATTATTATAGAATATGTCGTTTATTTTCAATATCGTCCTTGACTTCTACCATCTGCTACCATATCATATACAACAGGATGTGGCTCTGGCAAATTAAGTTCCACATGTTGTGCGGTTCTGGACACTTTACAAGCTGGTGTGAAACAATCCATAGGTCCACGTCGCTGCATCCAAGAATCATCATCTCCACCATCATCGGCGAAGAGAAAGGAAAAGAGACGCAATGACCGCTACACTCTCCCCGGAGACCGTCATGGCGTGTGCCATCATTATCGCAAGGCACACCAACGAACCCGTCCTGATAGAGAAGGTGTCGGGACTATTCGCAAAACTTCGACAAGAGAACATCGAAGAAGTCGGCAAAGTGGCTCTCAGGCGGCTTCCGCACGGACTTTACTCAGAAGATGTGGAGGCCTTTTTCGGCCGTCTTCTTGCGGCTGGTTTTGCGAAAGCTTTTAGTCCATTAGAGGTAAATGAGGAAGGCGTGCAGCTCTGTCAAGAACTGATCTCGGAGGAAAGCCGAGCTCACCCGGAAGCACTGAGCAAGGTCGCTCGTGTACTCGGATTCGATCTCTCTCTCATTAATAGCCCAGTTCCACAACCGAAGCCTGCTTGACCCTCTGCCGTTCCGCCTCTTCGATTGCGCTTGAGCACATGACCTTTATCGTGGCTCGCGCTGGATTCATCGCCGATAGCACTTCCTTTACTCGAGATGCTGTATCGAAGAATTCTTTTGTTCTATAAGAGCCCTTCTCATCCTTGAACAAAATTACTGCCGCGTCGAACTTTTGCTCATATGCGTTGGGAGGCGCCACAATTACCTGAACTTGAAAGTCACGTTCAGCGCCGATCGAACTGCGCGCAATCGCGTCCTCCCATTGTGCCGGTTGATCGACGTAACTTTGTTTGCCCTTTCCCATCGCTGCTCCTTTGACCCATACGCGTGCTTGGTCTGAGATATTCGGACTTTTTGCTTGTACCTGGTGAACGACCTCGTAATCCGAATTGGCCACCAACTGCTCGAGGAGCCGTTTAGCTGTGTCTGATTCCAAATTGACAAGACGCAGCGCGCAGAGAACTTCCTCGTCCGTGAGTATGTACAGTTCATCTATGATTTCCGGCTTGTCCTTAGCAATTTCCCGGATCAGTCTTTCAAATATCCGTTCAGCTGCACGCTTCCGAGGGTGTTCGTAGCAGCTCCGGTACATCGCCTCACGAGCATAAAGAAGATGCTCCATGTACTCTACTCCTCCTTCGTCGTATGCGAGAAGATAAGCATCTCCTGATTTCACTGGCCGGACGCACTGGATCAACGCATCTGCGTTCGTAAAGCCCATACTGAGGCCGGTCATGTGTGCGTCTCGGATAAGATAATCCATTCGATCCATGTCCATGGACGAGTCGATCAAGTCACCGATCAGCGAGTCAAAGTTTGTCAGGAGATCCCTTTTCCCAGGGTCTAACACGCGCATAAGGTCATCAGGATCAAAGCCGAGATTTGTGAGAGCAGCCGAAAGATGCTCCTTTACGTATAGACGGGAAAACACCTTGTCCGGATTAGCCGTCGTCTGGTGCCTATTCACATAGCCAACGTAGTTATCGAGCGCGTGACCAAAAGGGCCATGCCCTAGATCGTGAAGTATCGCAAGGACCTTTGCCCTGCGAATGATCGCGTCCCTTTGGTCCAAGATGTCCTTCGGGAATTCTGTTGGTTCTTGCGTTCCCTCCTGGTAGTAGACGCCCCTAGCAAAGACTCCACTCAGCGCACTCTCGACGTTGTGCGCCACACCAAGCACGTGCGAGAGACGGGTATGAGTTGCGGAAGGAAATTGGGTGTAGCTAAAGGAAAGTTGCCTGATACGACCCAACCGTTGAACAATCGGTTGCGCGATCAGAGTCGACAGTCCACTGTCCAGCGTTATGCAACCATGCACGGGATCATCGACCAAACGCGGCGGATGAACGATAAAGTTCCCTGGTGCTCTCCAATGATTGCCGAGCACGTTAATGACCCCACGGAGTTCATTGCGATTAACATACTGGTCGATCGTTCGTTGCAGCGAAGCAGATGCAGCCTGGTCCTCTATTGACAATTCGGCGACAACCTCCTGCACAAGTGAGGGCATCGACATTCGGATCTGCAGGTCTACGACCCTATCGACATAGTCAACGGCCGCAACGTGCGCTCTATTCGAGGACATGAAGAGTTGTCGCCACCGTTTCTTTAACCTGGGATTGAGGTCCGACATCCCCCCGTATCGGATCAGTGCAAGGTTCAAAGCGTAAACTATGCAGTAAATCGCTGTAAACAGAGCGATTCCCGTAAGCACGATCACCGTTGGCCAATGTTCTGGGGACCACTTCTCCATACGCGGCTTGATCAGGTACGTAACGATGAGAGTAGTGGCCAATGATAGGACGGGCATAAATGCTCCGAAGCGCTGCGCGTAAATCATTTAGCCTCGAATCTGGTTTATCATAACGCCGCACCTGCTGCTCCCGCAAAAAGATTTAAGCCACACTTCGCAGCAACCCCCGCACCGAGGCTACCTTCCCGACGCTCGTCGAAATGGCGAGACACCCGTCGTCATGAACGGGATGCTGGTCCTGCGCCGCTAGCTCGTCGCGGTCCAGACACGTGGAAGTTGCACTAACTGAACATGGAAGGTTCAAGTTGTGCGGTTCTCTCGGACGGCGGTTCTCCCTGTACCGGTCGGCTTGGCCATCAATCTCATTGTAGTGTTTAAGAATTGGAGCTTCCGCCAGGGTTGGGCATGGTCAGCAGTTTGCTGAACGCGACCGTTATAACGCAGGCCGGAGACCTGCGCCCTGGCAATGTAAAATGAATCCACCGCGGAGAAAAAAGCCACAATGATTCCTGGACGCTTGGCGACTGAAAGCGCCGACTATCGAAAATTGCGCGACGAGCTGCTGGCAGCCGAGATCGCTCTCAAAGATCAACGCGAGCGGGTGGCTGCGCTGCGCCGCAAACTGCCGCTCGACACGGAGATTCAGGACTACGAATTCCACGAGGGTCCGGCAGACCTGGCCAAAGACGGACCGTTCCCGACGGTCCGATTGTCGGAGTTATTTGACGATCCAAACAAGCCCCTGGTGGTGTATCAATACATGTATGGCGGTGCTCAGAAACGGCCGTGCCCGAGTTGCACCATGTGGGTGGACGGATTCAGCGGCGTGGCTCACCATCTCCGCCAAACCATGAATTTCGCGGTTATCGCTCAAGCCGGAATCCGGGAGTTTCGAGAGTGGGGAAGGGAGCGCTCCTGGAATGCATTGCGATTGGTGTCAAGCCAAGGCTCCGACTTCAAGTCAGTCTTGAATTTCCAGGATAGCGAGGGAAAACAACGGCCTGGACTGAGCGTATTTAAACTATCGAAAGATGGCTCCGTAAAGCACTTCTACTCGGTCTCAGCGCAAATGACAGACGAAATCAAGACTCGTGGTATCGATCTGCTGTCTCCAGTCTGGAATCTTCTCGACATCACGCCGGATGGCCGGGGGCAGTGGGATCCGAAGCTGAAATACTAGCGGCCTGAGAGTAGCTTAGCCGGGGCCTCGCAGCTAGATAGCGATCGCTGCCGGGCGGAGGGAAGTCGAGCGGTTTGCCGAAACGCCGGACGGTCAGAGCATTGGCGCCGTCCTGCTCCCGCCAAGCATCGACACGAGTGTCGATGCGGCACGCAAGAGTGCGTGCGCCACGATGGTACAAAGGGCTCTTTCACAGAACTAAGTGGAGGCCGGTGCCGCTCGCGTAAGATATTTCTTTGGGCGACACTTTGGGTCACGACGACGTCACCACACTGCTCCAGGCGCTGGTCTCGATCGACTCCGTGAATTCCAGCCTGGTTCCGGGAGGGGCCGGCGAGGCGAATATGGCGCGCTATTTGATGGACTGGTGCGCCGAGCGGGGGATTCCGGCCGAAATAGACGCGGCCGCGCCAGGACGGCCGAGCGTGATTGCGCGAGTGAAGGGAAAAGGCGGCGGGCGCTCGGTGGTGCTGAACGCGCACATGGATACCGTGGGCGTCGCGGGAATGCCGGAGGCGTTTTCGGCGAGGGTCGAGAATGGCCGGCTGTACGGGCGCGGATCCTACGATATGAAAGGGTCGCTGGCGGCGTGCATGCTCGCGCTGGCCGATATTCGCACGAGCGGGCTGGGCGGCGACGTGATCCTGGCCGCCGTGTCCGATGAAGAGCACGCCAGCATCGGAGTGCAATCAGTACTCAAGCGCATCCAGGCCGATGCTGCGATTGTCACCGAGCCGACCGCGTTCGGGTTGTGCATCGCGCACAAAGGTTTTTCGTGGCACGAGATCACGACCATGGGCCGCGCGGCCCACGGATCACGTCCGGACCTGGGGATCGACGCGATTGCTCACATGGGGCGAGTGCTCAATGGTTTGGAAGCTCTGCAAGGAGAGCTGAGCCTAAGGCCGCCGCACCCGCTGCTGGGCCATGGCTCGCTACACGCTTCGCTCATTTCGGGCGGACAGGAGCTGTCCAGCTATCCCGAAACGTGCACGGTCGCGATCGAGCGTCGCACGCTGCCTCAGGAAACCATCGCGGCAGTCGAAAAGGAATTCGAGGCGATTTTGCAGGATCTGGCCGCGAAAGACCCGCAGTTCCAAGCGCGGCAGCGAACCTCGCTGGTGCGGCCGCCGTTCAGCGTCCCAGAAGACGCGCCCATCGTGCAGACTCTGCGCGATCAAGCCACGCGTGTGCTGGGCCACCCCCCGGCCACTGTGGGCGCACCGTTCTGGATGGACGCGGCGTTTTTCGCAGCAGCGGGCATTCCGACTGTGAATATCGGTCCGGACGGCGCGGGAGCGCACTCGACCGAAGAATGGGTGGACCTGGATTCAGTGGAGAAATGCCGCGAAATTCTGGCACTAACCGTGCGGGTGTTCTGTGCCTAGCAGCATCGTTCAAAATCCTGCCGCGAGGGAGTTCGCCCTGGACTCCGATCTAGACGCGGTGCTACCGTTCCATCGCAAACTGCCGCGCTATGCGCCCACGCCGCTGGTATCCGCTCCAGGCATTGCGGCCAAGCTGGGCGTGCGCCGCGTGTGGGTGAAGGACGAGTCTTCACGCCTGGGCTTGCCGGCCTACAAGATTCTGGGCGCTTCATGGGCTACCTATCGGGCGCTGGAGCAGCGCTTCGGCGAGTTTGGGCCGTGGGAGACCATCGAAGAGTTGGCGCGGCAACTGTACCCACACAGAAGAACGGAACTGGTAACGGCGTCGGAAGGCAACCATGGGCGGGCCGTGGCTCGCATGGCGCGATGGTTGGGCCTGTCGGCGAACATTCTTCTGCCTGCATCGGCGGCACGGGGGCGGGTGGACCGGATCCGAGACGAGCGTGCACGGGTGACGATGGTCGAGGGCAGCTACGATGATGCGGTCGAGGCGGCAGCGCAGCTGGAAGGCCGGGGTCTGGTGATCAGCGATACGGGTTGGGAGGGATACGAACAAATTCCAAAGTGGGTGGTGGATGGTTATTCCACCTTGTTCCGCGAAGTGGATGCGCAGTTGTCCGAAGCCGGCGAGCGGCGGCCGGATATTGTGACCGTGCAGATGGGCGTCGGATCATTGGCGGCGGCGGTGGTCCGGCATTATCGCCAACCGGACGTGGGAGCGCGCGTAATCGGCGTGGAGCCCGATGCGGCGGCGTGTGTGCTGGAATCGGTGAGAGCAGGGAAGTTGGTGGAGGTCGCGGGTCCGTTTGACCCGATCATGGGCCCGCTCAACTGCGGGCGTCCTTCGTTGGTGGCGTGGCCGTTCCTCAAAGATGGATTGAGCGCGTGCGTAGCGATTCCCACCTCGCGCGCTGAAGAAGCCGTGCTGGCGTTGGCTGCGGACGGTGTGGCTTCGAGCCCCTGTGGCGCGGCTGGGCTCGCGGGGCTTTTGGAGCACGCGACGGAGCTGGATTTGAGCGCGACGAGCAGTGTGCTGATTGTTTCCACCGAGGGGCCGGCGGCATCCGCTTAGAGTCGCGACAGCAGTTTGCGCTTAATTTTCTTGATGCGGCGTTCATCACGCTGGTAGAAAGTCCATTGCTTGAGCCGCTTTCCGCGCAAGAGACCGGCTCGCACCAGAATATTGAGATGCTCGCTGGCGGTGGGCTGGCTAACGCACAGTTTACGCGCGATGAGGACGCCGCAGACTCCGTCTTTGACCAGATCGCCGTCGACCTGCGGTGGGAAATGGCGGCGGGGGTGCTGGAGCCATTCCAGGATCTGGAGGCGGCGCTCATTCGCTAAGGCTCGTAACACGGTTTCAACAGCCATATAGACACTTAGCCAACTGCCTAAGTATACTGGAGAGCGTGGTTGAAACTCAAAGCATAACCAGAGAGACAGTCACCGCGACTGAACGGCTGATCCGGCCCTACATCCGGCGCACGCCGATTTTCGAGGTCGCGGGCGAGGATTTCGGGCTGGATTCCATCCGTTTGGTATTCAAGCTCGAATTTCTGCAACACACGGGGTCGTTCAAGCCGCGGGGCGCCTTCACCAATTTATTGCTGCGTGAACCGCCGCCGGCCGGAGTGGTGGCAGCGTCCGGGGGGAATCACGGCGTGGCAGTGGCGTACGCGGCCATGAAGCTGAAAAGGCGCGCTACGATCTTCGTGCCAACCGTGGCTTCGAAAGCGAAGATGGAGCGGATTCGAGACTACGGCGCGGAATTGGTAGTGACCGGCGATCGTTATTCCGATGCGCTCGCGGCCAGCGAGAAGTGGACTGCCGAATCGGGCGCGATGCCGGTGCATGCGTACGACCAGGAGGAGACGCTGCTCGGCCAGGGCACCGTAGGATTTGAATTCGAGGGCCAGGATCCGCAGCTGGATACGCTGCTGGTGGCGGTGGGCGGGGGTGGATTGATCGGCGGGATTGCCGCCTGGTATGGCGGGCGCGTGCAACTGATCGGAGTTGAGCCGGAAGCTGCGCCAACGCTGGCGCGCGCCCTGGAAGCGGGGAGGCCAGTGGATGCCGAGGCGGGCGGGATTGCGGCGGATTCGCTGGCCCCCAAACGCGTCGGGGAGTTAATGTTCCCTATGGCGCAGAGGTACGTGAGCCACGTTGAGCTGGTTCCGGATGAGGCGATCGAGCAGGCGCAGAAAACACTGTGGAGCGTGCTGAGAATCGCATCCGAGCCGGGCGGCGCGGCTGCGTTCGCGGCGTTGCTATCGCGTCGCTATCAGCCAAAGAAGGGTGAGCGTGTGGGCGTATTGCTATGCGGCGGCAATACGACGGCGGTCAATTTCGGGTAATGTTAACAGCGCCCTTCCGCGCGGCGTGTTACGATGCCGGACATGCGGGAAGCTGTGATAGTGGATGCGGTTCGTACGCCCGTGGGCAGGCGCGATGGTGGCTTGAAGAGCTGGCATCCAGTGGATCTGCTGGCCCATACATTAAAGACCATTGTCCAGAGAAACAAGCTGGACCCGGCGCTGGTGGATGACGTTATCGCGGGATGCGTCGGCCAGGCGGGCGAGCAGGCCTTCAACGTGGCGCGCAATGCTGTGCTGGCGGCGGGATTTCCTGAATCGGTACCGGGCACGACGGTGGATCGACAATGCGGATCGAGTCAGCAAGCCGCCCATTTCGCAGCGCAGGGCGTGATCGCGGGCAGCTACGATGTGGCGATCGCGTGCGGCGTGGAGTGCATGACCCGCGTGCCTATGGGATCGAACGGCGCCGGGCCGGGAAAACCATTTGGACCGCTAGTAATGCGCCGTTATAACGATGTCATGTTTCATCAGGGCATCGGCGCGGAGATGATGGCGGAGCGCTGGAAGATCGGCCGCGGCGAACTGGACGCCTTTAGCTTGGAAAGCCACCGGCGCGCCGCTTGCGCTACTGAAGAGGGCCGGTTCTGCAACGAGATCACGCCCATTCCGGTCGAAACGGAAAACGGGGTTGTGCACGTGACCCGCGATGAAGGAATTCGCGCGGAAGCGAGCCTGGAAAAGATGGCTACGCTCAAGCCGGCGTTCAAGCCGGACGGCGTTATTACGGCGGGGAATTCGTCCCAGATCAGCGATGGCGCGGCCTCGGTACTGATCATGGAACGAAGCGTCGCCGAACGGCTGGGGCTGCGGCCGCTGGCGCGGTTTGTCGCGTTCGCGCTGGCAGCGGAAGATCCGGTGATCATGCTTTCGGCGCCGATCCCAGCCACGCGTAAGATACTGAAGCGAGCCGGGCTGTCGCTGGAAGATATCGATCGCGTCGAGATCAACGAAGCGTTCGCGAGCGTGGTGCTGGCCTGGCAGCGCGAGCTAGACGCCGACTTGTCGAAAGTGAATGTGAACGGCGGCGCGGTTGCGCTCGGGCATCCGCTGGGGGCAAGCGGAGCGCGATTGATGACCACGCTGGTGCACGAGTTGCAACGGTCGGGCGGACGGTACGGATTGCAGACGATGTGCGAAGGCGGGGGGATGGCGAACGCGACCTTGATCGAGCGGATGTAGGATGGAATAAATATGCTGCCGCGGTTGGTGGCTGCGTTTCTTGTAATCGGGCTGGCACGGATGTTCGGCCAAGCGGACACCGTTGCGCCCGGCATGTTCCTGGTGGCCAGCCGGGATCTTGCCGATCCGAATTTCGCTCACGCGGTAGTGCTGCTGGTGCATTACGACGACGAAAACGGAGCCATGGGCTTGATCATCAACCGCCAAACTGACGTGCCCCTCTCCAAGATCTTCGAAGACTTGAAAGTAGCCAAGGGCCGCGCCGATCCGATCTATGTTGGTGGTCCGGTGGAGACAGGCACGGTGCTGGCGCTGCTGAAATCCGCCAGCAAACCGAAGGATGCGGAGCACGTATTCGGGGATATTTACCTGATCTCCAGCAAGGTGCTATTGGAGAAAACTCTCGCCGCCGGAATCGAAGCCAGCCAGTTCCACGCATATTTGGGTTATACGGGTTGGGGTCGCGAGCAATTGGAGCACGAAGTAGAGTTAGGCGCCTGGCACATCCTGCCCGGCGACATGGGGAATGTCTTCCATCCCGATCCCGATTCGGTTTGGCCCCGGCTGATCCGGCGGACCGAGATGCGAATTGCGCAGGGTTATTCGGATCGCAAGGTCGTGATCGGATCCACTTCGGTAGCGCGGCGGGCCGGAAAATAACAGGCTGCGGCGGTCACGCTCAGCATCAGAACCGAAACGATGGTCAGGACCCAGGGATCGTGCGGGCTGATCTCGAAGAGTTGGCCGGCCAGGACGCGGGTGAGCGCGAACGTAGCTGCCAGGCCGATGACGAGTCCCGCGGCGCTGAGTTTCAGACCACGGCCGAGAATCAACTTGAAGATTCCGGTCGAATCCGCGCCTACCGCCAGGCGAATTCCGATCTCCTGCGTACGCTGGGCCACCGACCAAGACATGATGCCGTAGATCCCGATCACCGCCAGCAGAAGCGCCAGGGCGGCAAAGATCGAAAGCAGGACTGTGGAAAATCGCCGAGGGCCAGTCGAGCTATCGAGTAATTGGTTCATAGTGCGGAAGTCCGAGACCGCGATGCTCGGATCAAGCGCATGGATTTCCTGGCGAACCACCTGGGCCAGCGCAAGTGGGTCGGCGGCAGTTTGGATCATCAGATACGTCGGCCCGTACCAGAGGAAATAAAAATCGTTGGTGCGGTCTGAATCCAGCCCGATTTGTTTGATGTCCGCCGCGACGCCGATAATCGTCGACCAAGTCGGACTCGGTCCAAAGGGTCCGGTAACGAAGCGTTTGCCGACGGCGTCTTCCCCAGGCCAGAATGTGCGCGCCATGGCTTCGTTGACGATAACGTAGGGGCCATCGAGGTCGCGCGCCGTGTAGGTTCGGCCGCGCAGCGGAATGCCGAGCGTGCGGAAATAGTCCGGGGTGATCAGGTGCCGGTGGGCAATTGGAAACACGTCGGGACGCATGAGCGGCGAGCCGGGCACTGCAAAACGCATGACGTTGTTGCGCTCGGTTGCGAACGGCGGGGCATTGGTGGCGGCGACGGCTTTCACGCCAGGCAACGAGCGTAGGCGCAGATCCAGCCGTTCGTAGAGCGTCTTCAGTTTTTGGGCATTGGCCTCGTCTTGCACTGAAAACTGCAGTTGCACGCGCAAGGTCAGGACATTGGCCGGCTGGAATCCAGGGTTGACGTGCAGTAACCGCGCGAAGCTGTGGATAAACAATCCCGCGCCCATTAGCAGCGCCAATGCCAGCGCAAATTCAGCGATGACGAGGGCGTCGCGTCCAGTGCTGGCCCCAGTGGTGAACGTACGGCCTCCGTCCTTTAGGCCCTGCTGCGGATCCTGCCGGGCGGCTTGGAAGGCGGGCGCAATTCCGAAAACTATTCCGGTCGCGAGCGACACGGTGAACAGGAAGGCGAGCGTGGTTGCATCAATATGGACTGTGGCGGGATCGATTAGGCTGGGTGGGGCTAGGCGCAGCAGGAAACCGAGTCCGGCATAGGCGAGCAGCAGTCCAGCGGCGCCTCCGGCGAGCGAGAGCTGGACGCTTTCGGCCAGCGATTGCCGAACGACACGCCAGCGTCCGGCTCCCAGGGCAATCCGGATCGCAAACTCCCGCTTTCGCGTGGCCGCGCGCGAGAGCATCAGATTGGCGACGTTGACGCAGGCAATCATCAACACTAGCGCCACAGCGCCGAGCAGCACCAACAGAGCGGGTCGAAGATTGCCCGACAGGTCATCCTGCAAGCCAGCGATGGTAACGCCGAAGCCCTTGCTGGTGGTGGGATGCTCGCGCTCGAAGCGCTGGGCAATTGATTCCAGGCGGACGCGCGCCTGACGAAGCGAAACATTCGGCCGTAGACGCGCGATGACGCCGAAGCCATGCCGCACGGGATTGGAGACTTCATCGCCGGCTTGGGACTGCGTTAGCCAGAGATCGGCCCAGGCGGGCAGGTGAAAATCGGGCGGCAGCACGCCGACCACGGTGAACGCCTGGCCGTTGAGTTGGATGGGCGCGCCGATGAGATTAGGATTCCCGTTGAAATATTCCAGCCACAAGCGATGACTCAGCAGTGCAATCGGGGCGGCGTTCGGAGCATCATCGGCGGCTTCGAAGGCACGGCCCAACATGGGCCGAACTCCCAGGATCGAGAAGAAGCTGGAGCTGGCGCAGGTGGGCTGCACGCGGATCGGTTCACTGCTGCCCGTGAGGTCCGTCTCTTTGCCGATGGCGACGTACCGATAGCGCGCGACCTCTTGGAAGATATCGGTCTGGCGGACCCATTCGTCATACTCAGTGGGCGAAACACCGAGCTTGGCGAACTGCGGTTGATAGCTGTCCCAAATGGCGACCAGGTGGGCGGGGTCGCGGTAGGGAAGCGGGCGGAGCAAAATCGAATTGACCACGGTGAAGATGGCGGTGTTGGCGCCGATGCCGAGCGCTAGAGTGAGGACGACGGTGAGGGTGAAGAGGGGCGAGCGGCGGAGCATAGTCACTAGATACCAGTTTCTGGTTGCTGGTTTCTAGATTCTAGTTATTTGAACGCCGGAATCCCGGTTACGGGCTCGCCGATCACCAGCGTGTGGATATGTTTTGTGCCTTCGTAGGTCTTTCTGGGGCTCTCCCCCTAGTCGAGACTAGTCGGGATCAGGCTGTCCAGGCGTATTTTCGAAAAAATTGGTTAACGAGGTTCGTTCAACGGACGCATCGCTCCCGGAAGTGGCGAATCAGATCGGTGTCACAAATGCAAATGCTGGAACAATACGCGGAAGGATCCCTTCCGAAGGCAGATGTCCTCCTGACCGCAATGCTGAAGCTTGATGGGAACCTTGAGACGCTCAAGAAGAGCGTTGCCAAAGTAGAATCCGAGATTGGGCGGTCACTGAACAAAACCGGCTGAAGGCGACGCAAGTTTACTTGGGTGTTTCCAGTTGGTTAACTGCAAATATACTGTACAATGCAGTATATATGCAGTATCATTAAAGCATGCCACGCTACACGATCGATTTCGATGATGATTTCGACAAGACGCTAACAGACTTGGTGAAAACTAGCGATGCGACCACGAAAGCTGATGTGATCCGTCGAGCCGTTGCAACCTATAGCTACTTGAAGAAGGCTCAGAAGGAAAATAAGAACGCGAAGGTCGCAATCACTGAGAATGACAAGGTTAAGAAGGAAATCGTCTTACCGTAATTTATGCCGGATCCGGTAACAGTATCCGCTGATGACGTCCTTCGAGCCGGCGGCGCTGAACAGCCGGTTAAAGGAAGGAACATTCCTCCAAAGAACCGGCTTGCTCCTCGCTGCCGGCGTGGGAACGCTCGCGTCCCTTGTGATTATTGGGCTCGTAGTCAGTGGGTCTTTTATGCGGAGGTGTATCAGTTTGAATTTCGGCGCTTGGCTAGCCGGTTTTGCGCTCCAAATGGACCTCAGCGTGTTTGGCTGCCCACTCCATCCAACACTTCATTCTGATTCCTTTTTGCCGAGGAGCTTGTCTGATGACATTGCTAGCCTCCTCTGTCGGTACGTGACCGTATATACATCAACGAGGCCGGATAAGTGATCGATCCAGACGTGTCTTCGGTCATCTTCCTCTTCGCATGCATCAAATACCTCAGCGGGTATTACCAGCCGTCGAACCGGCTTAATCGATGTTGAGAACAGTCGGATCCTCAGCCCCGCCAGTCGTTCTCTTTCTTCTCGCGTCGAGAGGCTAAGGGCGTCCAGATTCTTGATATCAATACCCAGCATCGCCTGCGAGGAGGTTTCCGAGATGACCCGAAGGTGTCCAAGATCAACCAGAAAGAGCCAAACAGGAATGTCTTCCCGACTAGAGGGATCGCCAAAGAGCTTGACCATTTCCGCTGGCAAACTCACCCGGCCAGCGTCCAAAGATAGTTTGTTCACGGACTTAAGTTTTGCCCAACGTCATCCCAGTTTATACCAAGGAGAACAAAAAGCGTAAACAATTGCAATAACTGGTATTTAATATGTTGACTTATACCATGTTCTACCATATTATATACAATGTAATGTGTGCAAGCTTAACTTGCCCCTAGGTGTCGTGGTGCTATGGACAAGAAAGCTTGGACTCATCTAATCTGAGAGGGCAGCGATGGCGAACATCATCAAACTAAGTGGCACGGTGGAAGAGGGCTTGATGCCAGCAGAGAAGATCGCTCGTATCGAGGTTGCGGACGGCGATATAGAGGAAGTCTCTGTTTCGGTAAATGACATCAGTGCGGACAATAGACTGATGGCCTCTGAAATCGGTAGGCAAGGAGAACGGGTGTTGGTGGAACTTCCACGTGAGAGCGCTTCTGGTCGATGGAGGGTGTGGGTTAACGCTGCTACAGTTGGTGCATAAAACAAATGGTCCTCACCGACCGCGAAATACAAAGCGCCATCGCGAACGGGCAAATTAAGGTTGAACCTACACATGCCTGGCGTTGATCCAGTAGTGGTTTCCCCTGGCGTACGCGGCTACAAGTACAGCGAGTTTGCGAACGAATATTCTGATCTGACCGAGATTGGGAATGACGGTTACGTGTTGCACCCCGGGTCCTTTCTCTTGGGAAGGACAGCGGAATCCATTGAACTATTCCCGCATTCTCGGATTGCAGCCAGAGTGGAAGGGAAGAGTTCTCTGGCGCGGCTAGGTATTGGCGTCCACATCACAGCGCCCACCATCCACGCTGGCTTCAAAGGCACAATTGAGTTAGAAGTTTTCAATCATGGAGTGCTACGCGTCCGACTAATTCCAGGGATGCTTGTGTGTCAACTGATCTTTGAGCAGACCCTTGGAACTCCTGAAAAAGGATACCGAGGGCAGTTCTTTGGGCAAGGGCAGGCTTAAGCGCTTTCACGAATTGGCGCCACTAACCAGTTATACTTCAATTGTGGCGAGCCGTTCAAAGGATCACGAATTCATGGCCATCGGTCGCCGTGTGGTAAAGCATGCCATTGGCGAGAAGCTTAACGGCGAACCACTGGACACGAAGCAGCCCAAAGACGACGCCGCAGTAGCGTCAGGAAGACGCGGCGGGGCAAATAGGCGGTCCGGCGAGGGCCAAGAGTTTGTCACCCGAACGACGCAAGGCAATCGCAAAGAAGGCAGCCAAGAAACGCTGGTCAAGCAGCAACTAGCGAGGCCTTGAACGCTCGGATTCGACCCGCCGCACGTAGTGATCAAAGTCGGACATGTTAGCCTGATCTACCGATCGTTGCTGAACCCAATACTTGTCGTATTCGCGTTCCGCGATCTCCTCGCCCAGTTTGGCAGAGATGTTTCCAGCCGTCATGAGAATATCGCGTTCGTTTAGTTTGAGGAATTCATCAAGCTTGCGAACCCAGTCCGACATATGCATCGGTCGTCTTTGTTTTGCCTGGAATTCGGCGAAGGACAGATATTGATCCACAAGCAAGTTAAGGCTTTCCAGTTCGTCCTGTGTGTCAGGATAAGGCCCGAGTCATTATTGAGAATTACAGACAATTGCAACAAGCGACCCTCGAACCCTTCACATCGCTGTTCGAATCCGTCATTGTCAAGGTTCTGCTCCCAATCTTCACAAGCATCCTGGGGTATATCTTCGGCTCGAGGAACGGCAAAGGTTGATCGAATCGCCCGACGCTTATTTGTAGGCCGGGATCCCGGTTACCCGCTCGCCGATCACCAGCGTGTGGATATGCTCGGTGCCCTCGTAAGTCTTTACCGTTTCCAGATTGCACATGTGCCGCATGATCGGGTACTCGTCGATGATCCCGTTGGCGCCCATCAGGTCGCGGCTCAGCCGGGCGCAATCGAGCGCGATGGCGACGTTGTTGCGCTTCAACATTGAAATATGGGCGGGTTCGATCTTGCCTTCGTCCTTCACGCGCCCGGCCTGCAGAGCCAGCAATTGCGCTTTGGTGATTTCGGTG
The DNA here is from genome assembly GCA_035569875.1 of Bryobacteraceae bacterium. GTDB lineage: Bacteria > Acidobacteriota > Terriglobia > Bryobacterales > Bryobacteraceae > Palsa-89. Next base: position 1,266 of record DATMMD010000105.1, on the reverse strand, counting down.
ATCATCCACGCCAATTTTTCCTGCACGAGTTGGTGACTGGCAAGGGGTCTGTCGTCGAACTGCTTGCGGAGGATCGTGTACTGGCGCGCGGTCTCGTAGCAATCCATCGCGGCGCCGATCGCGCCCCAGCCGATTCCGAACCTAGCTTGCGATAGGCAACCTAGGGGCGCCTTCAGTCCCTTCGCGCCGGGAAGCATCGCGGAGGCGGGCACCCGGACATCCGACAGTGCCAGACTGCTGGTCACCGACACGCGCATCGACAGCTTGCCGTGGATATCGCTGGCGGTAAAACCGGGCGTGCCTTTCTCCACCAGGAAACCGCGGATGCCATCCTCGGCGCGGGCCCAGACGATGGCGACGTCGGCCAGGGTCCCGTTAGTGATCCAGGTTTTTTCGCCGTTCAGTATCCAATGAGCGCCATCTTTTCTGGCGCGCGTCTGCATCCCCGCTGGATTGGAGCCGAAGCCAGGCTCGGTGAGCCCGAAGCATCCGATGGCCTGGCCGGACTGCATCTTCGAGAGCCAGCGATCCTTTTGTTCGGGTGAACCGTAGCAAAGGATCGGGTACATGACCAGCGCGCCCTGCACGGAAACAAAGCTGCGCAGTCCCGAATCGCCGCGCTCCAGCTCCTGCATGACCAGGCCATATTCGACGTTGCTCATTCCCGCGCAGCCGTAGCCTTCGAGATTCGCGCCCAGAAAACCAAGCTTGCCGAATTCCGGTATCAACTCGCGCGGAAAACGAGCGTCGCGGAAACAGTCGCGCACGATGGGAACAACGCGGTCGTCGACGAACTGCCGCGCAGTCTGACGCACCAGAAGTTCCTGCTCGGAGAATTGTGAATCGATGAGAAAGTAATCAACGCCGGGGAAGCGGGCCATGGCCCTATTGTAAACGCCGGATTAAGCGATGCGGCGTATCAAGCGCGCCGGCAGCGTGACGAGCGCCCATACCAGCTCAAGCACACCGCCCACAGCGATGCCGATCAGGCGGAACGGAAGCAGAATCAGCCACACGATGGGATAGAGGAATAGAGCCATCAAAGCTAAAGGCCAGCAGAGAATGAAGAGGATGACAAACAGCAGGAAACCGAGCATGGCAAGCCTCCAGTCTTAAGTACGGTCATTGACTGGGACTTGTTCCAAGACCTGTCCAGCTCGACACATAGGTAACAGAACGTACCGGAGACATGGGTTACACTTTTTCCTCTGGAAGGGGGCGGAAAAGTGGGATGCCATGGAAGGAAAGTTCTGTTATGGACGAACG
>DATMMD010000104.1:0-2510 GCA_035569875.1 Bryobacteraceae bacterium | reverse complement strand
CCAGCAGCAACGCCGGCGGGTTGCCAAACAGCGCCTGCGCCAGGAGCACCCGAACCTTCTGGCCGCCCTGCAATTCGCCCATCTTGCGCTCGTGCAATGCGGCTTCCACACCCAATCCGTCGAGCAGCACCGCGGCATCGGACTCCGCCGTGTAACCGTCCTCTTCGCCGACAATTCCCTCGAGCTCCCCGAGGCGTATGCCCTCTTTTTCGGTGATCGAGTCGTGGGGTTTCGCGTAGAGCGCGTCCCGCTCTTCCAGGGCTTTCCAAAGCGGGGCATTGCCCATAATGACGGTGTCGATTACGCGGAATTTGTCGAAGGAAAACTGGTCCTGACGAAGAATACCGACCTTTTTCGGCCGGGTGACTGAACCATGCGAAGGCTCGATCTCGCGGGTCAGAATCTTCATGAGGGTGGACTTGCCCGCGCCGTTCGGCCCGGTGATGGCGTAGCGACGCCCAGCCATGAATGTACAGGTGACGTCCTCGAAAAGACGTCTATCGCCGAAGCGCATGGAGATGTTGTCGATGGATAGCATGCAGATTGATTATACCGTGTGGTCTCCTGGCCGCGCTTAATGATCGGCACCTCCGTTCTCCAGCACAGATGCTAAAAATAGTCGACGAATCGTGCTGGCATAGGAGAGCTCGTCATCGGTTCCTGGCTATTAGGCTCGAGTGATGGGGCATCCGGAAGCTGAACCCGGGCGCCGCTTAGGCACGGCCTGGAGGACCTACTGATCGGCCTGTGCCGAAAGCCTAATTCTACCGTTTCGGGGTGATGATGAAATAGATCTCCCTGGATTACTTCCGTGTTGCCGACGATTCGGGAGTCAGATCCGCGCCTTATTTGATCGCCTGCGAACCGCTGACCAGGATATCCACGAGTCTCCTGGCGCTCTGTTGCCAATCCGGGCTGGACGCCACGTTGGCGACGCCGACAAGAGCCCGAAGTAGATCCATTGGGTCCAGGTCCTTCCGTATGTCGCCGCTCTTGACCGCGCGCTTCACCAGTCTACGAATTGCTTCATGCATCTGAGCGTAGGAAGCTTCGAACACCTTCTTGTGGTCTCCAACCAACGTATTCAGCGCCGGCGCGATGATTTGTTTTGCCGCCACGACGTCAACGAACAACAATAACCACGCCCGCAATGCCTCGACCGGAGGCATGGTCTCAGCAAACTTCTCCTGCGCTGTTGCTAGGCTTTCCAGTTCATTCCGGTAAACCGCCTTTAGAAGTTCTTCGCGCGTAGGAAAGTGGCGATACAGAGTTCCCGGTCCGACGCCCGCCTGTTTGGCGATGTCGTCCAAGCTGGTATCGGCGCCCGACCTGGTGAACGCCTGCTTCGCAACCTCCAGGATGCGCTCGCGATTCCGCTGCGCGTCCGCGCGCGGCTTTCGGCCGTCCGATGAACGTTTCTTAGTCATCCTCAACATCTCAAAAAAACTTGTAACCGGAGACAGTCTCCGGTAATCTTACTATTCGGAGACACTCTCCGTTTTATGCGAGCCGCGGCCGCTTGTCAATAGGCACACCTCAAGCGAGCCGGCGGGAGGAGAAAAAGATGGCGAAGGCATTTGGAGCCACATCAACCACTGAAGATGTTTTGTCCGGTATCGACCTACACGGTAAGCGAATCCTCGTCACTGGCGTTTCGGCTGGGCTCGGCGTAGAGACGGCTCGGTCACTCGCCGCCCATGGCGCGAACGTAGTCGGCGCCGCGCGCGACTTGGCCAAGGCCGAGGCGGCGACTGCTCAAATACGAAAGGACGCGGCGGCGAATGGTGGAAGCTTCGAGTTCGTCGAACTCGATCTGGCCAGCCTCGCGAGTGTCCGAAACTGCGCCGATCAACTGCTCCGGAAGGGAGAGCCGCTCGATGTCATCATCGCCAACGCAGGTGTGATGGCCACGCCGCTCAGCTATACGACCGACCATTTCGAGATGCAGTTCGGCACCAATCACTTGGGCCACTTTGTCTTGGTGAACCGGATTGCGCCTCTCATCCGCAAGGGAGGGCGGCTGATCAACTTGTCTTCCGCAGGTCACCGCTACTCGAACGTCGATCTCGAGGATCCGAACTTTAAGAAGACTCCCTACGATCCCTTTGTCGCGTATGGCCGGTCGAAAACCGCAAACATTCTTTTCGCCGTAGCGTTCGACCAAAGGCACCGCGAACGTGGGGTGCGCGGTGCGGCCGTACACCCGGGAGTCATTGAGACCGAGTTGGGGCGGCACGTGGACCCGAGCCGCCTTGACACCCTGATTAAACAAATCAACGATCAGCTCCTTGCGGAGGGAAAGGGGCCCTTCCGATGGAAGACGATCCCGCAAGGAGCGGCAACGTCCGTGTGGGCCGGTGCCGTTGCTCCGGCCGATGAGATCGGCGGGCACTATTGCGAGAACTGCCACGTCGCGAGAATCGTGCCGGGCGACGTGCCGATTAGCGGCGTAAGTGAAGGCGTCCGCGGCTACGCGCTCGATCTAAAAACCGCTGAGGCGCTCTGGAAGA
>DATMMD010000103.1:0-4406 GCA_035569875.1 Bryobacteraceae bacterium | reverse complement strand
CGAAATCACGATCAATGGACCGGTCCTGCTCTTCACCTTATTCGTTTCTCTCTTTTCCAGCGTACTATTCGGCTGCATCCCGGTTCTCAAGTACGCCGGTATACGTCTCAACACCGGCATCCGCGAAGGCGGCCGCGGGCTGAGCCAAAGCAAGGAGCAGCACCGCGCCCGCGGCGTTCTGGTTGTAGTTCAGGTCTCGCTCGCTCTGGTCCTGCTCATCTGCTCCGGCCTGATGATTCGTACCTTCCGCGCCCTCACCAAGGTCGATCCCGGTTTCTCCAGACCTGCCGAGCTGCAAACCTTCCGCATCGCCATCCTGGACACGCAAGTCCCCGACCGCGAACAAGTAGTCCGCATGAACGAAGCGATCCTGAACAAAATAAAAGCAATTCCAGGCGTATCAGCGGTCGCATGGGGCTCAAGCATCCCCATGGACGGCAACTCCAGCAACGACCCTGTCTTCATCGCCGACCGCACCTACGCGGAAGGCGCACTACCCCCGATTCGCCGCTTCAAACGCGCAGCTCCCGGCTTTCTCGAGACGCTGGGCACTCCGCTGATCGCCGGTCGCCTCTTCACCTGGGCCGATACCTACCAACATCTTCCTGTTGCCGTAGTCTCCGAGAACTTCGCGCGAGAGAACTGGCCCAATCCCGCCGATGCTCTGGGCAAACGTATTCGCGTCGCGACCACCGACGACTGGCGCGAAATCATCGGGGTCGTCGGCAACGTCTACGACAACGGCCTCAGCCAGCCCGCCCCTGCAACGATCTTCTGGCCCGTCCTGATGGATCGCTTCGAGGGTCAAAAAGAGTACGTCGCGCGCGATGTGGCCTTCGCCATCCGCACCTCGCGCGCCGGCTCAGAAAGCCTCATGAAGGACGTTCGCGAGGCGGTATGGTCGGTCAATCCCAACCTGCCGCTCTCCTCAGTCAACACCGTGGATTTCTTCTACAAGAGGTCGATCGCCCGCACTTCGTTCACGCTGATCATGCTCGGCGTTGCTGGAAGCATGGCGCTCTTACTTGGCGTGGTCGGCATCTACGGCGTAATCGCCTATTCCGTCTCCCAGCGAACACGCGAGATCGGCATTCGTATGGCCCTGGGCGCGCAAACGCGGGCATTGACCACAATGTTCGTGCGTCACGGCTTGCGCCTGACGGCAATCGGAGTCGTCTTTGGAGTCATCGCCGCGATAGCTGTGATGCGCCTGATGTCAACGCTGCTCTTCAACGTCAGCCCTGTTGATCCCATCACCTATCTTGTAGTTTGCGGTGGATTGGTCGTGCCAGCATGGCTGGCTAGCTATCTGCCGTCCCGGCGCGTAGCCGGAGTCGACCCAGTCGAGGCCCTGCGGGGAGAATAGCGTTCACAGAGTAGGGGCGCGCTTCAGCGCGTCCCAGCGAGCCGGCACCAGCCATCAAACGATGCCATCAGACAAGGCTTCGACCGTTGGCCTGCTCCACCCACTTGTTCAAAATGCCTGCGAACGAGGACGGCATCTCATCGAACGTTAGGCCCATCCCTCGTCGAGGTTCGATCCGTGCCACGGTACCATGAGCTTCCAGAAACTCCGTCTCGGTGTAGATCTCGATGACTACGCTGGTCCCTTCCGGAAACGGATTCGACATTTCCACGTAACATCCATGCTGGCTTAGATCGCTCACTCGCGAGGACGTGCGGGCATTTTCCTTTTCGTCGATGATCTCGGCCCTCGCAATAAATGGATACCGCGGTGAGCGGCGTCGTTCGGTTCGCATCAGTATTCACCCCTCGGGGGAAGGCTGTTGCGATGCTAACGCCATTGCCCGCGCGGGCCCGAGCAATCCTCTTCATCTGCCGCCTATCCGTCACGAGTAGGCCGGAAGTGATGAGTCAGTGGCGCCGCGTCGATGCGCTTAACCCTGCGGATGGAAGCACGGACGTCGTTTCCACCATTCATTCATCTGATAGCGAGACAAGCCCGACCATCGAAAAGGACCGTCGGGCCTGCTTCATTGGCGATGGACATGGCGCAGCCGCCCGCGCATCTGTTGTCGAGACTCATTCTGGATTAAAACGACTCACTGAGAGACAATCTCGGGTTTCGTCTCTTCCACTCTTTCCGAGCCTCACTCAGTTGGAGAAGGATATTCTCTGGCGGTGGATGATCGGGTTCCGTCTCCCATGAACATTGGCATTTCGTAGTCACACCAAACAGCAGCAGTTCCGGATCCGACATCGCGCGAAGGCGCTGGCGTAACCTTTCGATCTCTGACTCGGTGCCCGCATTTCTGGTTCTGGGGGTTCTGCATATAGCGGTAGTGGCCGCCAATTCCCTTCTCCTTTCATAATGGAAGTCACAACTACGAACATCCGGTATTTCAATAATTCGTAATATTGAGTCAAGAAGAAAGTGATAGCAATATAGGTACGTTGATATGTGTGCATAAGAAGAGACTTATTCGCGCATCAGGCGTTCTCTTGCAGTACCATGCGGTAAAGCTTAAACCAATGACTTGGCTAAGCTTTGGCGCGGCGGATCCCCGCGATGGCATCGTGCTCATGGCTGGAAGGCGCATCTTCTGTCTCTGACATTTGGCTCCAGCCGTCCGCTTCTTCTTGGCGCTGGCCCGGTTTCTTGATCCACACTGGACGGTTCGGAGTCGGGTCGATCTCCAGGCGAAAGATATCGAATCGGTTGTAAGACCCGACGATGTCATGGATCAATTTGTACTCAATGCTGCGAGCGATGTCGATCTCAGCGACAACCATACCCTCGTTCCCTACAAGCGGATCGCCGAGCAATTCACCGTTCGGGCCGACGATCATCGAGAGTGGAGCCGGCGTTGCTTTCAACAATTCTTTCATCTTGATATCGCCCTGCGAAAGTTGCTCGATGGCATCGGCATCGAGCGCGCAGGCAGCGACAATATTGAAAACCTTGCCCTCGAAGGCATGCGCTGCCGAGCGAATGCGGATCGCCTCACCCAGATTGTAGTTTTGCGCGCCGCCCTCAGGCCGGTGAAAGGGCCACGCCGGGGGATAAGTGGCGATGTGGACCTGTTCTCCTTGCGCCAAAAGCGCGAACCGGGCCAGCGTATTCGTGTTCTCACCGCAGATGAGCATCCCAATACGCCCGATGTCGGTCTGCTCGGGACGAAGATAAGCGGCGTCGCCATTGGCCCACGTGAGTTTTTCCGCCCAGGTAGGGACCAGCTTGCGATGGCGGTTCAGCAGGGTGCCGTCGCGATCGAACAGAAGGTTCGTGTTCCACAGGGCGCCCATGCTAACGGCGCCTTTCTCCGTGATGCCGACGGACAGGACCACTCGATGACGCTTCGCGATCTCACTCAATCTTCTGGTGTGTGGCCCGGGGACTTGGACGGCGTTATCGAACAGCCGCCGGAAGAAACCGTGCTGATCCATGGGAGCATAGATCAAATTCCAAACTGGGAAGGCGGGGATGAGGGACTCTCCAAACACAACCAGCTCAGCGCCGGCATCGACGGCCTTCTGGACCAGGGTGTCCAGCTTGTCGATGGTCGCATCGCGGTCCAGGAACACGGGAGCGGCCTGCACCGCTGCCGCACGAAACTTGGGATACACATCGCCTGGCATGGATGATTCCTCCGGTTAATAGCAGACCACTCCGACGTTATGACAACTCGACGTGCTTGGTTTCCGGTCCGGACAGCGCACCCAGGAACAAAAGAAGACCTCCGACCGCGAGGATTACGATCTGGGTGTATTCGTAGGGCATTCCCAATCCCTTCAGACCCAACATATAAAAGGAGGAAAATGCCGGAATAATTGTGGCCGCGCTGTAACCGACGCCGTAGCCAGACGCCCTAACTCCGGTTGGGAAGCGCTCGATGATATAGGAGGTTACGATTGCCCATACGGGCGTGGAACACAAATTGATCAAGGTCACCAGCAGGGTCACCTGCAAGGCGCTCCGGTAGCCGGAACTTACGAGCACATAGTACAGAATAGGACCAACGGTAAGCCCCGCCAGTCCGATCAGAGCCAAAATAGCCCGGCGGCCGATCTTCTGGCCCAACATGCCGATCGGAACAAAAACAATAGCCAAAAACAAATGCGCCGCCAATAACGCGTTGGTGACGACGACGCTGTTCACATGTCTGACCGTCAACAGCACGCCGGGAAGAATGGAGGACACTGCGTTGAGCGTGAACCAGGCCCCACTCAAGACCAGGAACACCTGCGACAGGCAGCGGAAATTGTCTCCACGGAATAGTTCCTTTAGCGGAAACTCGGGCTTTTCGGCCTTGGCCCAAAGCTTGGATTCCGGAACCTTCTTGACGTAATAAAGGAAGACCCCGCTCGCAAGCAAGGCTCCGAGGAAGAACGGAATGCGCCAGCCCCATTGTGCGTACGGTGAATGGGGTGAGCCTGCCGGAAGC